>CAWDWO010000024.1:0-71972 GCA_963806035.1 Candidatus Krumholzibacteriota bacterium
CGACCGTGGTTCAGGTGGGGAGTTTCATTCTCAAGACCATCTTCTTCTCCTGGCTCTTCATCTGGGTTCGTTGGACGCTTCCCCGCTTCCGCTACGATCAACTCATGAAACTCGGCTGGAAGATCATGCTTCCTCTGGGCCTCTTGAACTTCTTCGTGACCGCGGCCGTCGTGCTGCTGGCCCACTCGTAGGAGGCCGACCGTATGCCGTACTCGATCCACGGACCAGAAGCCAAGACCGGAGGGCGCGGCGCGAAGATGCGCGGCGCGGAAATCTGGTATCTGAAAGAGATCCTGAAAGGGATGTACATCACCGCACGCCATCTCGTGACGAACATCTTTCACATGAGCGAGATGCCGACCCTGCAGTATCCCGAAGAGAAACCCAACTATGGCCCGTGGCTGCGTAGCCGGCACCGCCTGATGAAGAGGGAAGACGGTTTGCCGCGTTGCGTGGCCTGTCAGATGTGCTCTACCGTGTGCCCGGCCGACTGTATCGACATCGTGGCCATGGCCGACGACCGCAACGACGTGGAGAAGCGTCCCAAGTCCTTCGACATCGATCTCCTTCGCTGCGTCTACTGCGCCATGTGCGTGGAGGCCTGTCCATGCGACGCGATTCGAATGGACACCGGAATCTTCGAGATCGCCGCGGACTCGCGCGAGAAGTTCGTGGTCGATTTGGACTTCCTGCTCAACAACACCACTGATGGGGTGAAGTCCTGATGCATGCCGTCATGTTCTACATTTTCGCCACGCTCTCGGTGATCTGCGCCCTGGCCATGGTCACCCGGCGCGATGCCGTCACCTCGGTGTTTTGGCTCATCGCGTGTTTTTTGAACGTGGCCGGGATCTTCGCCACCCTCACTGCGCACTTCCTGGCGGTGCTCCAGGTTCTGATCTACGCCGGGGCGATCATGGTGTTCTTCCTCTTCGTCACCATGTTCCTGGGTGACTCCAGTCGCATCAAGGTTTCGCGCGGCCGCCTGGTGCCGATCCTGGCCGTGGTCACGGTGCTCGCTTTCACCGCGCTTCTCGGCAAGCTGGTGGGGAGCGACCCGCGGCAGATGGGCCCGGTCGCGGCCAGCTACGGCACGGTGAATGCGGTCAGCCAGAAGCTGCTCGTCGACTATCTGTTCCTCTTCGAGGTCGCAGGCCTGCTCCTGCTGGTTGCAGTCATCGGCGCGGTCTACATCGCGCGCAAGCGGCCCATTCCGCAGCTGGAAGACGGTTCGAGAGAGGGAGGGGAGTCCTGAGATGAGCATCGGTCTGAACCACTACCTCATCCTCTCCGCACTGCTGTTCGCGATCGGCGTGGCCGGGGTGATCTTCCGGCGCAACGCTCTGGTGATGTTCCTGTCGATCGAGCTGATGCTCACCGGGGCCAACGTCAGCATTCTGGCTTTCAGCCGTTATCTGGGTGACCATACCGGCCACGTTCTGGTGCTCTTCGTTCTGGCCGTCGCGGCGGCTGAAGCAGCGGTGGGGCTGGCGATTCTCGTCGAGATCTTCCGCAAACGTGACACGGTGGATGTCGATCACTTCCGCCAACTGATGGAGTAGAGCATGCACGCCACCATGGCCGAGTATTTGCGCTTCATCGTGCTCCTGCCCCTGGCGGGTGCGGCGATCAACGGTGTCTTGAACCGGCGCTTGCCCCGGATCTTCGCGGGCAGCATTGCCTCTCTGACCGTACTGGCTTCGTTTCTGCTCTCGCTCAAGGCCTTCCTCGATCTCAGAGCCCTTCCGGTGGGGCAGAGGCTCCTGAGCGACTTCGTGTACGCGTGGATCCCGGTGGGCGACCTGCGGATCGACGTTTCCTTCATGGTGGATGAACTCACCGCGGTCATGATCCTCTTCGTCACCGGAGTGGCTTTTCTCATTCACATCTACAGCATCGGCTACATGAAAGGGGATCGCGGCGTTCAGCGTTACTTCTCCTACCTGAATCTCTTCGTGGGGATGATGCTGATTCTGGTTCTGGCCGACAATCTGCCGCTGCTCTTCGTGGGTTGGGAAGGCGTGGGGCTCTGCTCGTATCTCCTCATCGGATTCTGGTTCGAGGATCTCATGAACAGCGCGGCGGGAAAGAAAGCCTTTCTCGTGAACCGCGTGGGCGATTTCGGATTTTTGCTGGGGATGCTCCTCATCGCGCGCACTCTGGGTGGACACGTCGGTGGCGCCAACCTCTTCTCGTTCACCGTTCTGGCGCAGCACACCGCGCTGTTGGCGCCGGTGGCCACCGCGGTATGTCTGCTGCTCTTCATGGGCGCCACCGGCAAGAGCGCGCAAATCCCCCTCTTCGTGTGGCTGCCTGACGCGATGGCCGGTCCCACACCCGTCTCCGCGCTGATCCACGCGGCCACCATGGTCACGGCCGGTGTGTACATGGTGGCGCGACTCAACTTCCTGTTCACGCTGTCCTCGGTGGCGATGGGAGTGGTCGCGGTCATCGGCGCCTTGACCGCGCTGGTGGCGGCGACGATTGCCCTCACCCAGAACGACATCAAGAAGGTGTTGGCGTATTCCACCGTGTCCCAACTGGGTTACATGTTTTTGGCCTGCGGGGTGGGGGCGTTCGCGGCGGGGATTTTCCACGTGATGACCCACGCCTTCTTCAAGGCCCTGCTCTTCCTCGGCGCCGGCTCGGTGATCAACGCGCTCCACCACCAACAGGACATGCGCCACATGGGCGGCCTGAAGGGGAAGATGCCGATCACTTTCGTCACCATGGGCGCTGCGACCCTGGCCATTGCCGGAGTGTTTCCCTTCGCCGGCTTCTTCTCCAAGGACGAGATCCTCTACAAGACTTTCCTGGATTCGAAAGTGCTCTGGTTCATCGGCTTCGCGGTGGCCGGTTTGACTGCCTTCTACATGATGCGGCTCATGGCCCTCACCTTCTTCGGGAAGAGCCGGGTGGACGAGGAGCACGCGCACCACGTGCACGAGAGTCCCGCGGTGATGACCATTCCCTTGATGGTGCTCGGCCTGGGAAGCCTGGTGGGCGGCTGGATCGGCTGGCCGCACTTCTTGGGCGGCGGCAATCGATTCGAAGGCTGGCTCGAGCCCGTCTTTGCGCGGGGAATCGGGGGAGACGAAGCGGCACACGTGGAGAATCTCGGACATGCGGCCGCAGCGGGCGGAATGGAAGCGACGCATGCGGTGGTCTCCCACGCGTCGGCGGCGACGGAATGGACGCTGGCCCTGGCCTCTTTGGCGCTGGCGGTGCTGGGAATCGTGGTCGGCCAGCTCATCTACACCCGGCGACTCGATCTGGCGCAGACGGCCAAGAACTTCGCCGCCGGCCGGCTGTACTGGCTGCTGAACGGTAAGTACTTCGTGGACGAGATCTACGAGACGCTCATCGTCAAGCCGGGATATTGGATCAGTGACAGAGTCTTCTACAAAATCACGGATGCCACTTTGATCGACGGGGTGCTGGTCAACGGTCCAGCGCGCTTACTCGGCATCATGGGTTCGGTGCTTCGGCTTCTGCAAAACGGGATGCTGCGCTGGTACGCCTACTCGTTCACCTTCGGTGCGTTGGTGATCCTCTTCTACCTGATTCGTCACCTCTAGGAAGGGAAGATGGAAGCGATTGCAAATCATCTCCTCAGTTGGGTGATCTTCCTGCCCTTGCTCGGAGTCATTCCACTCCTCGTTCTGCCGCGCGGCTGCGACAAGAGCGCCAAGCTGGTTGCCGCCCTCGTTTTGCTCCTGGATTTCCTTTTGAGTTTGAAGCTTCTGAGCGGTTTCGAACCCGGGGTTGGATTCCGCTTCGTGGAAAACTACAACTGGATTCCGCGCCTGGGGATCCACTACGCGCTGGGTCTGGACGGCATCAGCCTCTGGCTGATCCTGCTCACCACTTTTCTGGGACCGATCCTGGTCGTCTCCACCTGGAATGCGGTGCAGGAGCGAGTGCGCGAGTTCATGGTATTTCTGCTGCTGCTTCAGACCGCGATGCTCGGCACTTTCTGCGCCACCGACATGGTGCTCTTCTACGTGTTCTGGGAGGCCATGCTCATCCCGATGGCACTGATCATCGGCATCTGGGGCGGCAAGCGACGCATCTACGCCTCGGTGAAGTTCTTCCTGTACACTTTCGCGGGCAGCGTGTTGATGCTCGCCGCCATTCTGTACATGTACAAGGCGGGCGCCGGTTCGTTCTCCTGGTTCGCATTTCGGAACTTGCCCCTGAGCGCGACGCAGCAGGCCTGGCTCTTCGGCGCGTTCACCGTGGCCTTCGCCATCAAGGTGCCCGTCTTTCCGCTGCATACCTGGCTGCCCGACGCACACGTCGAGGCGCCCACCGTGGGTTCGGTGGTGCTTGCCGGAGTGCTGCTGAAGATGGGAACCTATGGACTGGTGCGCTTCGCCATTCCCTTCTTCCCGCTGGCCGTCGCCCACTTCGCTCCGCTCCTCTGTGTTCTGGCCGTCATCGGGATCGTCTACGGCGCCCTGGTAGCCATGGTGCAGAAGGACGTCAAGCGTCTGGTGGCGTATTCGTCGGTGAGTCATCTCGGCTTCGTGGTGCTGGGACTCTTCGCTCTGACCGTCGAGTCGATGTCCGGCGCGGTCTTCGTGATGTTGAGCCACGGACTGGCCACGGGCAGCCTCTTCTTGCTCGTGGGTTTCATCTATGAACGACGACACACGCGCGAAATCACCGAGTTCGGAGGGATCGCGCGCGTGATGCCCCTGTACGCCACGGCTTTCATGATCGCGACCTTGGCCAGCGTGGGACTTCCCGGACTCTCGGGTTTCGTGGGGGAGTTCTTGGTCCTGGTGGGCGCCTTCAAGAGTCTGAGCCTGAATTGGGCCATGGGCTTCGCGGTGATCGCCGCCCTGGGGGTCATTCTCGGGGCTCTCTACATGCTGTGGATGTATCAGCGCGTGTTCTTTGGTGAATGCACCAACTCCAAGAACCAGGGCCTGAAGGACCTCAGCTGGCGCGAGGTCCTCGTGATGGTTCCCCTGTTCTTCTTCATTCTGTGGATGGGCGTGCAGCCCGCTCCCTGGCTGAAGAAGATGGAGCCCGACCTGCGCGCGGTCATCCAGTATCAGCAGCGTGAGGTGGCGCGGGCGGACGCAAAGGGACAGCTGAAGTGGGCCGAGCTGAACGAGCGGGCCCCGGGATCCGTGGCAGGGCAGGAGGTGGGACGATGAGCTGGTCCGAGCTGATGCAGATCACTCCCATTTTGTGGCTGGTCGTCGGTGGCGTGGTCGTCCTCATGGTCGAGGCATTTTGGCCCCGGCGCGAGAGCGACCATCTCTCGATTTTGTCGGCGGTGTTTCTGGTGCTCGCCGGGCTCGCCGCGAACTCCTCGATCGTGCACCCGGGAAGCAATCTCTTTCACGGGGTCATTCGCGCCGATGCCTACTCTTCTTTCTTCGACCTCGTCTTCGTTCTGACCGGCCTGCTCACGGTGAGCCTGGGCGCGGTGTACTTGCGCCGTCAGATGCGCCCCATGCCCGAGTTCTATCCCCTCATCCTGTTCGCGACCGCGGGCATGATGTTGCTGGCCTCCTCGACCGATCTCGTTTCGATCTTCCTCTCGCTCGAGTTGATGTCGATCGGGGTCTACGTCTTGGCTGCCCTGCAGCGCGACTCCATCCACAGTCAGGAAGCGGGATTCAAGTACCTCATCCTGGGGGCCTTCGCCTCGGCCTTTCTGCTCTACGGCATCGGCTTGATCTACGGGACCACCGGGACCACGCAGCTGGAAGTGCTCGGCGCGCGCATGGGCGGCAACCTCGCGCTGCGCTCCAACCCCGTGTTCTGGGCGGGTTGGGGTTTGCTGGTCGTGGGGCTGGGATTCAAGATCGCCATGGTGCCCTTCCACCAGTGGACACCGGACGTTTACGCCGGCGCGCCGGCGCCGGTGTCGGGTTACATGGCGGCTGGAGTCAAGGCAGCCGCTTTCGCGGTGCTGTTGCGCGTGGTGTGGACCGGCTTGCCGGTGGTGAGCGAGAAGCTGGGTCCCTTGCTCATCGCCTTCTCCATTCTCACCATGACTTTCGGAAACATCGTCGCTTTGGCTCAGAGCAATCTCAAACGAATGCTGGCCTACAGCGCCATCGCCCACGCCGGCTATCTGCTCTTGGGCGTTCTGGCGGTGGGCCCGGAGACGCATGACGCGGCCACCAGCGGGATTCTCTTCTACCTCGCGGTCTATGCCTTGATGAACATCGGAGCCTTCGGCGCCATCACTTTCGTGAGCCGAAGCCGGGGCGAGCGCATGCAGCTGCACGGCTTCGCCGGCTTGGCCAAGCGCCATCCCTGGGTGAGTCTGTACTTGACCATCTGCATGCTGAGTCTGGCCGGAGTTCCTCCCACCGCCGGATTCTGGGGCAAGTTCTACGTTTTCGGGGCGGTCATTTCCAAGGGGATGATCGGCCTGGCCATCGTGGCGCTCTTGAATAGCGCGGTGGCGGCTTACTACTACCTGCGCGTCGTCGTCTATCTGTACATGAAGTCTCCCGAGGACGAGGCCTACATCGGGGATGATGTGCAGGCCGCAGCCGCGATGGGTGTCGCGGCGGTGCTGCTGCTCTGGATCGGATTGTTCCCCTCGTCGGTGGCCGACCTGGCCCGCCTCGGAGCCGCGGCGCTGGCGCGGACTTTCTGAGGATTGGCCGAAGGTGTGGGCGCGGACTTTCTGAGGGTCGACTGACGGCGCTGGCGCGGACTTTTCAAGGGGCAAACACTTTGCGTCTTTCTTCCGATCGTGGCGGAGTCGTCTCGCTTCTCCGGGTGCTTCCTCTGATCGGACTGTGCGGCGTGCTGCTCGGCGCGGCCGAGTGCTTCTATCATCACAGCGGTCCGCCTCCCATCGGCCATCTGCGAGAAGACGGTGCATCCTGGCTGGGCATCATGGGCCTGCAGGCACTCTTGTTCCTGTTGCCCGCGGTGCTGTTCGTATTCGCGCGAAAAGCGCTTCGCGGGGCAGCAGGGCACGGTGCGACGGGGGCGGGGCGCGGCGCATTGTATGCGCTCTGGTTGATCGCGCTCTTGCCCACCCTGTGGGTCGACCTCGACTACCTGGCTCGCTTTTCCCACTGGCCAGTCCTGAGCTATCACCACCCGACTCTCTTCGCTTGGGAGTGCTTTCTCCTGGCGCTGGTCGTCGCTTTGGCCGTTTCCTTCCCCGCTGCTTCACTCAGCCGGTTCTGGCTGCGCTGGACCGGGGCACGGCTAAGGGAGCTGGTATGGATCCGAGCGCTGCCGGTGGGGCTCGTCGTGCTCATCGGCGCCGCTCTGTTTTCCCTGCGTGCTCCCGCCACGAAACACAGCAGCGCTTCGGCACCTGAGGATGCCCCGAATCTGCTGCTCTTCACCGTGGATACCCTGCGGGAGGATGCGCTGGGAGCTTACGGAGGTCCCTCGACTCCCGGTTTCGACGCCTGGATTTCTCAAGGGGTGCGCTGTGAAGGTTTCAGCTGCGCGCCATGGACCAGGCCCAGCTTCGCCTCCCTGTTCTCGGCCGTCGCTCCCACCGGGCATGGAGCCAATCGCGAACGCGGGGTCTCTCCCGAGGTCTCGTGGTGGCCGGAGGTCCTGGAGCAACGCGGCTGGCACACGCGCGCCTACGTGAGCAACCCGCACCTGGAGGCGGGATTGGGTTTCGCGCGCGGCTTCGACTTCTTCGATCACGCCGGGCATCTGGAACGCCTGGAGTCGGTGGAACAGATGATCTGGATTCGCACCCTGCACCGGCACCTGCAGGAGAGACTGGAACGGGGGGACCGGATCATCGCCAAGGCCGTGAAGTGGCTAAGACAGCCGGAGTCCCAGCAGGGACCGTGGTTGCTGTGGGTCCACGTGATCGACCCGCACCTGCCGTATCATCTGCGCGGACCAGAGGGCCAGCTGCGCGATGCGCATCCCGGGCCCTGGTTGACGCCCCTGAAGCCTTTCCTCTCGCACGGCGCGGTGCGAGAACTCGCTGATGTTCGTAGCGCCATCGACACCCTGAGCGACGCGCAGAAGTCGGCCCTGCACGAACTCTACGGGCGCGAGGTCAAGTTCTTGGATCGCCAGGTGACGTCGCTCTTGGAGGCCGCCCAGGCCGCTTCGATCGACCGCCCCCTGCTGTGGGTGCTGGCCAGCGATCACGGCGAGGAGTTCTTCGAACACGGAGGCTTCGAACACGGGCACACTCTCTACGGGGAACTTCTGCGGGTTCCTTTGGCCTTCGGGGGGCTCGATCTGCCCGAACACGCCAGCGCGGGCGGCATGAAACTCTCGGATGTCGGTCCCACGGTGCTTTCGCTCTGCAAGCTTCCGCCGATGCCCCTGCACGGAATGGCGATCGAGGCAGTGGACTCGACACTCGCTCCCTACGTCTTCGGACAAAACCGCAGTCAGATCTTGCGCGGAGCCGAGCCCGCGGCACAGAGCGAAGACCCCGCAACGAGCGAGTGCGCGCCGCCACCGCTCTTGGCGGAAGATCTCCTCTATGGTCCGGCGCGCAGCCGTTTCATCTTCGCGGGGGGAAGGGGACTGCTGCGCGATGACGAGTCCTTGGAGTACTCGCGCATCGACGCGTGCGGTAGTCAGGCCGAGGTGGACTCGACTCTATCGGCCACCGATCTGGACCCGCGGGAGCGCGCCCTGCTGGATGCCCTGGATCACTGGAGATATGAGGCCGGCAAGATTCCCCACGAGATCATCCACGATCCCGCGCTGCGCGCGCGCCTGCGCTCCTTGGGCTACGTCAACTAGAACCCGGTAACTCGAGCATGAGACGAAACGATCGGACATGGCTTCTGCTGCAGCTTGCCGGGGCAATCCTGGTGGCGGTGCTGCCGCTCCTTCTCTCTCGCTCTGATCCTCTGCGCGATTTGCCCTCGCTGGCGGGCGGCCTCGATCCCCTCTTGCAGTGCGGCATTCTGCAGTGGGTGCTGCGGCACGCTCCCCTGCACGAGAGCGCCTGGCAGGCCCCGTTCTTCTGGCCGGCGCCCTGGAGCCTGGCCTACATGGACACGCTCTTCGGACAGTCGCTTCTGATTCGACTTCTGCCGGGAATGAAAGTGTTACCGGCGCTCGCCTACAATCTCTGTCTGTGCGGCACCCTGTTCCTGGCTTTTCTGGCCGCGGTTCGTTTGGCCCGGGAATTGGCCCTGGACCGCGCGGCAGCGCTCCTGGCCGCCTTCGTCTTTACCGTGGGTCCTCAAGCGGCCGGCCACTATCACCATCTCAATCAGCTGCCCAGCCCCTGGCTGCCCGCCGCGCTCTATGGTCTTTTGCGCGTCTCTCGCGGCCGTTGGGACGGACTGCTGGTGTTCGCGCTCGCGGTGGCCATGCAACCCCTTTGGGGCTTTTACAATCTGGCTTCGCTGTGGATGAGCGTGCTCCTCGCCGTTCTCTTCTTGCTGCCCACTCTGCGCGGCAGGGCAGCTTTGGTGCTGGTGTTTCTTTTGGCGGGCGGACTTCTGTGGGCTCGGTACAGCGGCGTTCCCTACGAGCACGCGGCCGATGCGGTGGCCGGCTTCGTGCGCGGACCGGAATCGGTGGGGCCTTTCGCGGGCCGTCCTTTCGACCTCTTGCATCCCCCGGCCGTCCATCTCTTGCCCTGGCCCGAGGCGCTGCCGGGCCGGCCGGTGCTCTACGCGGGGCTCTTGTGGCCCCTGGTGGCGCTGTGGGGCTTTGTGAGAGCCCTGCGCGGCGCGAAGACGAAATCCCCTTCGCGCTCGATGTGGTGGGCCCTGGCGGCGGCGAGCTTCTGCGGATTGCTGCTCGCCTTCGGCCGCAGCATGCCCTTGCCCGGACTGGGTGAGCTTCCGCTGCCCCTGGCCTGGCTCCAGGACCGCTTCTGGGCCCTGCAATCTCTGCGAGCCCCCACCCGTCTCTTTTTGCCGGGAAGCCTCTTTCTGGCTCTCGCGGGCAGCTACGCGGCCATGCAGTGGCGCAGCTCGGGCATGCCCCGCCCGGCGCGTCTCTCGTTGATGGCCTTCTTGCTTCTCGCGCTCTTCGATCTCATGCCCGGTTCCCTACAGCGAGTGCGGGCACAACCCGATGGTGAAGAGCAGGCCTTGCTCTCCGCTCTCTCCAGTGATACGGACAAAGGAGCGTGGATCGCGCTGCCCACTCCCTGCAACGAAGAGGGGGAGACGGCGCTGGACGCGAGGTGCATGCTCTGGTCGGCCCTGAGCGGACGCCCGGTGGCCGGTGGCAGCAGCGGCTTCGTTCCCATGGAAGTTCGTCGGCTGCGACGCTCCTGTTGCCGGGGGATGAACGAGTACTGCGTGGCCGATCTGAAGCGCGACGGAGTGAAGGAAGTCGTGGTGGCGCGCGGGATGACGGGCTCGCTGGAGGGATGGGGCACTCCCCTCTGGCGCGGGAAACGTCTCGAACTGTGGCGGCTGAAGTGAACTTGAGTGAGCATCAGTTACGAGTTCTCTTGCGGCGGGCGGCGCGCGTTTGTGTGGCGTGTCTGCGCGGTGAAGAAGTGCGCCAAGAGAACTGTCCCGATGCGCAACTCGAAGCGAAGGGCGGCGCCTTCGTCACGCTCACGCGCAAGGGCGCGCTCGCCGGCTGCATCGGCTATCTCGATTCTCCCCTTCTGTGGTGACGGTGGCCGAGGCGGCGCGGGCCGCCGCGCTCGAGGATTCGCGTTTCGAGAGAACGCCGGCTCATGCTCTATCAGAACTCGAAATCGAGCTCTCCGTTCTCAGTGAGAGCCAACAGATTGCGCCCGAAGAGATCGAGCTGGGACGGCACGGCTTGATTCTCAGTTGCGGCGGCCGTCGCGGACTGCTTCTGCCGCAAGTCGCGAGCGAACACGGTCTGGATCGCGAGGGTTTCTTGCATGCTCTGACGCGGAAGGCCGGATTGCCGCCGCGAGCCTATGAGCGCGCGGACTGCAGGCTCGAGGCCTTCGAGGCCCAGTTGGCCAAGGGAGCTCTGCTGGCTCTGTGCGAAGAAGAAGAGAATGGGGGTTGAGAAAGCGATGGGCAGTGGCGCGGAATTCCGCTCATCCTTGAGAGAGCTCGTTCTTATCGCGGGACGCGAGGTCACACGTGCGCGCAAGAACCTGAAAGTGACCAGCAAGGGTCCGGTGGATCTGGTCACCGAAGTCGACCTGCGCATCGAAGAGATTTTGGTGAAGGGACTGCGCCAGCGCTTTCCCTCGTGGTCGGTTTTCAGCGAAGAGGGGAGTGCGCGCGATGAGGTGGAGGGAAAGGACTGCTGGTACGTGGATCCTCTCGACGGCACCACCAATTTCGTCCATGGCCATCCCTTTCACGCGATCTCCATCGGCGGCTGGCGCAAAGGTGTTCCGGTGGCCGGGGTGGTCTACGCTCCGGCGATGGACGAACTGTTCCTGGCGACGCGGGGTGAGGGGGCGAGCCTGGAAAACCCGCGTGGCCGCCGCAAGCCCCGCCCGCTGAAGCTGCGCCCCTGCCAACTTGAAGGAATCTCTGCTCGCCACCGGTTTTCCCTATCAGCGCGATGCCACCTGCCGCATGAACCTCCGTTGCGTGGCCGAGGCCCTGGCTAAAGCGCAGGGGATACGGCGTGGCGGCAGCGCGGCCCTCGATCTGTGCTACCTGGCAGCAGGGCGACTCGACGGCTTTTGGGAAGCCACGCTCAAGCCCTGGGACGTGGCGGCGGGCGCCCTGATCGCCCGGGAGGCGGGAGCGCGGGTCAGCGACTATCGGGGAGAGGACGATTTTTTGTGGGGGGGACGCATCGCGGCGGCCGGTCCCGAGCTGCACCCGCAGCTCTTGGGCCTCTTGCGCGAGGCGCACCAGCAGCCGGAACGCTGGCCTCTGGGCGAGCCGTTCTCGGGGCCGGTTCCCCTGCACCAAGCTGAGGCTTGACCCCTTCCGCTCCTCCGTTACACTTCCGCATTGATCAGGCAGCTTTCGAATTTCCAAGGACTTGGAGCGCTTCCCTCAGGCCGAGTCCCATCACCTGTGCCGGAGACTCAAACCGACGTGCCGAAGCAGCAGCTCGTCTCTTGGCTTTACGGCTCGCGCCCTGGCGCGTGGTGCGCACTCATCCTCTGTCTCGCCGTCAGCACGGCCCGCGCGGCGCAGGCGCCGGCCGACTCATCGCGCGCGCAAAGCGACTCGAACCGGGCGGGAGTGCACCTGAAGGTTTCGAGCGAGAAGAAGATTTTGCACGGGCGTTCGGGCACGGCGAAACTCGAGCTCTTCGACGATCACGCGCAGGCTCTCGCCGACCGGCGCGTTACGATCATTCCGCACGGCAATTGGACCGGCGATGAAGCCGATTCGAACTGGACTCTTCACAGCGACGAAAAGGGAGTCGTGGTACTCGACGAGGTCCTGGTGGAGGAGGGCCGTGGGGGCTTCACCCTCCGTCTGAGCGATGGGGAAGAAGTCGAGGGCAGCCTGCGGGCGGTCCCCCAGTGGATGGCGATCGTGCCTCCGATTTTGGCCATCGTGTTGGCGCTCATCTTCCGGCAAGTGGTCCTGGCTCTGGCCGCGGGGATCTGGGTGGGGGCGTGGATCAGTGTGGGTGATCCCTTCATGGGACTCCTGCATACCCTGGATACCTACATCGTGGGCGCGCTCGCGGATCCCTTCCAAGCCACCATCGTCATGTTCACCGCGAGCATGGGCGGGATGGTCGGAGTGATGGCCCGCAGCGGCGGGACCCAGGGCGTGGTCGACATGGTGGGTCGTCTCATCCGCGGGGTGAAGAGCGCTCAAGTCATGACCTGGCTCTTGGGGCTGCTCATCTTCTTCGACGACTACACGAACACCCTGGTGGTGGGCAACACCATGCGCCCCATCACCGACCGCATGCGCATCAGTCGCGAGAAACTCTCCTACATCGTGGATTCGACCGCCGCGCCGGTGACGACGGTGGCACTGATCTCCACCTGGGTCGGCTACCAGGTGAGTCTCATTCGTGAAGGACTGCAGGAGATCGGAAGCGACGGCGGCTCGGCTTACGCCATTTTCATTCAGAGCATTCCCTACGCGACCTACTCCTGGTTGGCCATCGCGTTCGTGTTCATGGTCGCGATTTTTGATCGGGACTTCGGCCCCATGCTCAAAGCGGAGCGGCGCGCGCGGCATGCCGGCCACGTGGTGCGCGAAGGCGCGAGCCCGCTGATGGACGAAGTTGCCGAACAACTCAGCGGCAACGACGCCCCCGATGCGCGCGCCCACCGGGCGGTAGTGCCGGTGGTGGTCCTGCTCGTGGCCTCCATCGTGGGACTCTACTGGGACGGACGGCAACAGCTGCTGGCGCAGTTGGGTCCGGCCGGTTTGAGCGGACTGCCGATGCGCGAGTTCTTCTCCCACGCCGATCCGGCGCGCGCCCTGTTCTGGGCCGCGATCGCGGGCTCTCTCACCGCCATCGGCCTGGCCCTGGCCGGACGCAGCCTCAGCCTGAACCGCGCGGTGGAAGCCTGGGTGGGAGGCTGTAAGGCCATGATGGCCGCTCTCATCATTCTGGTCCTGGCCTGGTCCATCAAGGACGTCTGCTCCGAACTGGGCACCGGACCGGTGGTGGTGGACTGGACCACGGGAAACCTTCCGCCACACCTGCTGCCGAGCGTCACTTTCGCGGTGGCCGCGTTCATCGCCTTTTCCACCGGCACTTCGTGGGCTTCCATGGCCATCCTGATGCCCATCGTCATTCCTCTGGGGCACCGTCTGCCCGAACTCGCGCATCTTTCGGCGCCGCACGCACAGGGGATTCTCGTGGCGAGCATCGCAGCGGTGCTGAGCGGATCGGTCTGGGGGGACCACTGTTCACCCATCAGCGACACCACGATCATGTCCTCGATGGCGTCGGGCAGCGATCACATCGATCATGTGCGCACACAGATTCCCTATGCCCTCAGCGCGGGCGCACTCACCATTCTTTTGGGTACTCTTCCCGCCGGTTACAGCATCAGTCCCTGGATTTCCCTCCCGGTGGCGCTCTTGGCGGTGGTTCTGCTCGTGCGATTCGTGGGCCGACCGGTAGGTGAGCGGAAGTGATCGTATTCACGAGCGACTTCGGTAGCAGGGACTGGTACGTCGGCGCGGTCAAGGCCGTCTTGGCCGAGCGCGCGCCACGAGTACCGGTGCTGGATCTTTGTCACGGAGTCCCGCCCGGCGCGATCGGCAGCGCCGCCTTCGTGCTCGCGGTCAACCTTGGCCTCTTTCCTCCCGATACCGTCCAGCTGGTGGTGGTGGACCCGGGTGTGGGTTCGACGCGCCGCGCGCTGGCCTTGCGCGCACACGGCCAGTTCTGGGTGGGCCCGGACAATGGGGTCTTCGCGCCTTTCCTTGCCGAAAAGGACCTCAGCGCGGTCGAGCTGGACGTGGAAAAGCTGGCAGTGGAAAATCCCAGCAGTACCTTTCATGGCCGGGACATCTTCGCGGTGGCGGCGGCTCGACTCGCTACGGGCGACAAGCTCTCGGCGCTGGGGAATCCCATCCAGGAGCTGAAGGGCGGAGAGCCCTGGTGGCGGCGCACTCCGGATGCGATCCTCGCGCGCGTTCTCTGGGTCGACACCTTCGGCAATCTGATCACGGGAGTGCCGTCCGAGGTCCTGCGGGAATTCGCTCCCACGCCGCAGGTGCGCCTGGCGAATCGAACGCTGACCGGCCTGCGTGACAGCTTTCACGAAGTCGCCCGCGGGGAGTGTTTGCTCTACATCGGAAGCAGTGGAACCCTGGAGCTGGCGGCGCGGGACGCTAGCGCGGCTGAGGCCGTGGGAATTCAAGTAGGAGCGGAGATCGAAATTCGCTCCGCGTAAACGGAAGGAACCTCGAGGTGAAGATAAGCATCCTTGGCAGCGGAACTTTGCACCCGGTGGCCGGACAGGCCTCGGCGGGCCTGGTGGTCGAGACCGGCGGAGAACTCCTGGGCTTCGACATGGGAAGAGGTGTGCTCAATCGCTACGCGGAGGCGGGACTGGATCCTCTCAAGCTGAAGTATTTGCATCTGACGCATCTGCATCCCGATCATTGTTGCGACATCGTTCCTCTGCTCTTCGCGTTGCGCTATGCACCGGAGCCGGCGCGCACCGAGCCCCTACACATCACTGCGCCGGAGGGCCTGGGCAATCTGCTGGAGAACCTGCGGCGCGGGTGGAAATGGCTGGAGCCTCCCTACCCCTTGCACCTGAGGGAAGCGGAAGAATGTGAGTTCGAGGAGGGGGGCGCGAAGATCAAGACGGCCTTCTTGGACCACGGCAGCATGGCCAATTTGGGCTACCGCGTGGACGCGGAGGGCAAGAGCGTGGTCTATACCGGCGATACCGAGCGCGGGGAGGGCCTCTTGAATCTGGCCAAGGGAGCCAATATCTTGATTTCCGAATGCTCGTTCACCGACGCGCAGGCGCAGGCGGCCCACATGGCGCCCAGTCGTCTCGGACAAATCGCTCGCGCGGCAGAGGTGGAGCGGCTCGTCATCACGCACCTGTACCCACGAACGGATCCAGGAGTCGTCGAACAAGAAGTGCGGAATCACTACGACGGTGACGTCGTCATGGGCTCGGATGGTCTCGATCTGGAGCTCTGAGAGAAGCACGGCAACTTCGATTCGCTCCTTCGAAGGGATGATTCCGTTGAATTGGAAGTCCACCGTAGCTTCGCTCGGCCTCGTTCTCGCCGTGGTAGGTCTGGCGGCCTGCTCGCATTACACCGTCGTACTGCGCTATCCCAAGGAGTCCGCGAACATCTTCACCGAGCGGCCGGCGACCTCGCTCTACGTGGCGCAGCCGGCCGATCTGCGTTCGCAAAAGGAGCGCGAGGGCAAGGGCGCATTCGTCAGCCTGCGCTTTCCGGCCGACGACAAGCTCGACGTTCCCGTCGCCAGCGTGGTGCGGCGCGCGCTGATGCAAGATATCTTGAACACCCGCGTGGCCCGTCTGGTGCAGAACCCGGAAAACGCGGACTATCTGCTGCACACGCAGGTCTTGAGCATGACGACGAAGCTCAAGCGAAGCGGAAAGCAGTTCGCGGTGCCGGTGCTCGCCGGTCTGGGCGTGGGCTTTGCCGCCGGCGCGGGGGCCGACCTGAGTCACGGGATCAAGGTGGGGCTGGTGGGAATGCTGCTGGGAACCTTCATCCCCTTGCCGACGGAGACCGAGGGAGTGGTCGAGCTGCGCCTCGAGCTGCGCGACCGGGAGACGAACGAGGTGGTGTGGAACACGACCTGTACCGGTTCGGAGAAGCAGAAGGTCGCGATTTCCATTTCGGCGCGGGAAGACAAGAAGCTGGCGGAGCGCTTTTTGCCGGCGGCCCTGAAACGAGCGAATGCGTGCGCGGTGGGGCAGCTCTATCAGTTCTTGCTTTCGGAAACCAGCTCGGTGAAGACTAACGATTCGCAGATGGAGCCGGCGCAGCCCGACTCGCAGATGCAAGAGGCGCCGGCTGACTCGCAGATGGAGCCGGCCCCCGTCGACTCGCTTTGAGCCATGAAAGATTCTCGCCCGGAAGGTTGTGGTGAAGTTCCGTGATTCCTCCTCACTCCTGAGACAACTGCTCGACGAGCGTATCCTCGTTCTCGACGGTGCCATGGGCACCGCGATCCAAGATGCCGAGCTCAGCGCGGAAGATTACGGCGGAGAGGCCCAGGAGGGCTGCCCCGAGATTCTCGTCGATACCCGTCCCGATCTCATTCTCGAAATCCATCGCGGTTATCTGCGAGCCGGCGCCGACATCATCGAGACCGACACCTTCGGTGGGACTCCCCTGGTGCTGGCCGAATACGGCCTGGCCGATCGCTGCCGCGAACTCAATCGCAAGGCCGCGCAGCTCGCGCGCAAGGCCTGCGAGGAATTTTCGGGGGCGGGGCCGCGTTTTGTCGCGGGCAGCATGGGTCCCACCACCAAGGCCATCAGCGTCACCGGCGGCGTGACCTTCTCTGAGCTCCTGGATCATTTCTTCGAGCAAGCGATGGGACTCATCGAGGGCGGTGCCGATCTGCTCTTGGTGGAAACCCAACAGGACTCGCGCAACGCCAAAGCCGCGGTTCTGGGCTGCCAGCGCGCCTTCGACGAGAGCGGAATCAAGCTGCCGATCGTGCTCTCGGGCACCATCGAAGCCAGCGGCACCATGCTGGCCGGGCAGAGCGCGGAGGCCTTCGTGGCCTCCATGGCTCATTTCGATCTCCTCGCCATCGGACTCAACTGCGCGACCGGCCCGGCCTTCATGGCCGATTCGCTGCGTTCGATGAGCGAGATCGCGCGAACGCGCGTGAGCGTGCATCCCAACGCGGGTTTGCCCGACACCGACGGCAATTATCCCGAGTCGCCGGCACAGATGGCCAAGGAGCTGGAGCGCTTCGTAAACGAGGGCTGGCTCAACCTGGTGGGCGGATGCTGTGGGACGACCCCCGAGCACATCGCGGCCATCGCGAAGATGGTCTCGGGCAAGGCGCCGCGAAAAATTCCCGAGCATTCCCGCGCGCTGTATTCGGGAATCGAATTGGTGGAGTCCACGCCCGACAACCGGCCCCTCTTGGTGGGGGAAAGAACCAACGTCATCGGAAGCCGGCGCTTCAAGCAGCTCATCGCCGAAGGAAAATTCGAGGAGGCGAGTGAGATCGCGCGCGCTCAGGCCAGGGCGGGGGCGCAGATTCTCGATGTGTGTCTGGCGGATCCCGACGCCGACGAGCGCCACAACATGAGCGCCTTTCTGGAGGAAGTGATCAAGAAGGTGAAGCTTCCCCTCATGATCGACACCACCGATCGGGAGGTCTTCGAGATCGCGCTGCCCTACTGTCAGGGCAAATCCATTCTGAACTCGATCAACCTGGAAGATGGGGAAAGTCGCTTCGAACAGGTTTTGCCGCTGGCACGACGCTACGGAGCCGCGGTGGTGGTGGGGTGCATCGACGAGGATCCCCAGCAGGGCATGGCGGTGACGCGTCAGAGAAAGCTGGAGATCGCCCGGAGAAGCCACCAGCTTCTCATCGAAAAGTACGGTTTGCGCGACGAGGACATCATCTTCGATCCCCTGACTTTCCCCTGTGGAACCGGGGATCAGGCCTACGTGGGCAGCGCGCGCGAGACGATCGAGGGCCTGCGTCTCATCAAGAAAGAATTCCCCGACTGCCGCACGATCCTGGGCGTTTCCAACGTGAGCTTCGGCTTGCCCACGGCGGGGCGCGAGGTCCTGAACGCGGTCTTTCTGTACCACTGCACCAAGGCGGGTCTCGACCTGGCCATCGTCAACAGCCAGCGCCTGGAGAGATACGCTTCGATCCCCGAGGAGGAACTGAAGCTCGCCGAGGACTTGCTCTTCAATCGCAGCAAGGATCCGGTGGCCGCCTTCGCCGCCCACTTCCGGGGCGCCAAGAGCAAGTCCCACACTCCCGCGGCGGAGTTGCCACTCGACCAGCGACTGCAGCGCTACATCATCGACGGCAGCAAGGACGGTCTCATCGATGATCTGGAGCAAAAGCGCAAGGAGAGCGATCCCCTGGACATCATCAACGGCCCTTTGATGGAGGGCATGGCCGAGGTGGGACGGCTCTTCAACGACAATCAACTCATCGTGGCCGAGGTGCTGCAGAGCGCGGAGGCGATGAAGGCGGCGGTCACGCATCTCGAGCAGTTTATGGAGAAGTCGAGCAGTTCGAGCCGGGGCAAAGTGATCCTGGCCACGGTGAAGGGCGACGTGCACGACATCGGCAAGAACCTGGTGGACATCATTCTGAGCAACAACGGTTTCGAGGTGGTGAATCTGGGGATCAAGGTTGCCCCGGAAACCCTGGTGAAGGCGGTGAAGGAGGAGCAGCCGGCGGCGATCGGACTCTCCGGGCTCCTGGTGAAGAGTGCCCAACAGATGGTGGTGACCGCGGAGGACTTGAAGGCGGCGGAAATCTCGCTGCCGCTCTTCGTGGGAGGAGCCGCGCTCAGCTCGCGTTTCACCCACGAGCGAATCGCCCCGGCCTACGGGGGGCCGACGCTCTACGCCAAAGACGCCATGGGCGGACTCGATCTCTTCCAGCGGGTCCTGGGCAAGGATGGACCCGAAGCGGTGATGGCCGAGCAGGTGGAACGCACCAAGAGATCGCTCGCGGCCCGCGCGGGAAGCGAGGATGCGTCAGCCCGCGCGTCGCAAACGAAATCTCGAGTGGCCAAGAAGCAGGATCTCTCCCTGGATTTTATTCCAGAGCCGCCCGACCGCGAGCGTCACCTGGAGACGGTGAAAGAGCTGGACGAGATCTGGGCCTATCTCAATCCGCAGATGCTCTACGGCAAGCACCTCGGCTTCAAAGGCAATTTCTCGCGCAAGTTGGCGGCGAACGATCCCAAGGCCCTCAAGCTGAAAGAAGTGGTGGAGGAGGTGAAGGCGGAGTGTCGTGGAGGCAAGATGCAGGTGCAGGCGGTGTGGCAGTTCTTTCCCGCCCAATCGCGCGAGAACGAGATCCAACTCTTCGCGAGCCCGAAAGCCGGAGAGGGCGAGGTCCTGGCAGCTTGGGAATTCCCGCGACAGAACTCGAAAGAAGCTCTTTGTCTGGCTGACTACGTGGTAGACCCGCAAGAAGGTCGCCGCGATCATCTGGCGCTCTTCGTGGTGACGGCGGGCGCGGGAATCTTGGAGCGCAGCGCCGTTCTCAAAGAGGAGGGGGAATACCTGCGTAGTCACGTCCTGGCCGCGCTGGCCCTGGAGACGGCGGAAGCGGCGGCCGAGTGGCTGCACGAGAAGCTCAGAGCTTCTTGGGGTTTCCCCGACCCGGATCAACTGAGCATGGCGCAGCGCCTGCAGGCCAAGTATCGCGGCAAGCGCTATAGTTTCGGATATCCCGCCTGTCCGGAGCTCGAGGGTCAGAGCGAATTGTTCCGCTTGCTTCGTCCCGAAGAGATCGGCGTGGAACTGAGCGAGGGCTGCATGATGAGCCCCGAAGCCAGTGTTTCGGCCCTGGTGTTTCATCACCCGGCCGCCCGCTACTTCAATGCCTAGTTGCGACCCGCGCCAAAGTATGAGATGAAATGTAAACTGAGCTGCGCTAAGCTATCTCGTTCAGCGGGCTGAGTTTCCCCCAGTCGAATGGAGTACTTTCGATGCGACTACGAACCTTCGCGCGCGAATCGCGCCCCGCGTGGATTCGAATCTTCGCGGTCGTTACCCTCACGATCTTGAGCTTGTCCTCCGTGCCAGTCCTGGCCCAGGACGAGGCCGGCCAGGGAGAGATGCCCCCCATGGGTCCGCCCGCGCAGATGAAGGAAATCGCCTTCATGCAGGGAGAGTGGACGGTGGACATGCAGGTGAAGATGGATCCATCCGCAGACTGGCAGTCCTACAAGGGCGAGGCGACGGTGGCGCCCACCCTCGATGGCTGTATGCAGAGGATGGACTTCACGAGCGAATTCATGGGCATGCCCTTCAAGGGTATCGGCCTGGATACCTTCAATCGCGAGACGGGTCAGTACGAGTCGTACTGGATCGACACGATGTCCGCGCACATGTCCATGATGGCCGGCGATTTCAAGGACGGAAAGCTCACGATGAGCGGCGAGGACATGCAGATGGGTCAGCATGTGTTGACCAAGGCCTGGGGCGAGAAAAAGGGTGAGGACGAGGTGTACTGGGAGATGTCGCTGTCCCCGGATCAGGGTAAGACCTGGATGACCAACATGAAAATGACCTACCACCGCAAGAAGTAATCTCGCTCGCGGAAGACCGGGCGCCCCACTCTTTCGCGAGGGTGGGGCGCGTTTCTTTTTCTGCGGGCCAAGTGGAATGGAGTGAGCGAACCGTGCTGGAAGCTTCGATCGGCATCCACGACCGCTATCAGGTCGAACTGAAAATGGGCTATACCCTGCCCGAGGAGGTGCGCTCCACCTCCTACGAGCTCGATTTGTATCTTTACGCTCCCCGGAGTCTGGGCATCAATCCCGAGACCTATTCGAAGCAGCAATTCTATTCCGATCTGCAGACCTACATTCGTCTGAAGACCCCGCTGGTGCCGCTGCTTTTGATCGGACAGGGACCAAAGAGCCCTTTGGGGCTCCTGAAGAGCGCGGTCGAAGCGGTACAGCAGGCGCATCCGGAGACACGCGCCAATTCCTACGAGAACGAGATCAAGATCTTCTGCTGCATCTTGAAGAGCGCGACGCGGGACTTCGTGAAATACATCCTGAACACGCCGGGGCGCGAGGACAAAGAGCGTTTGGTCGAGGAGTACGTGACGGCGCTCTCGGACTTGACCGCGGAATATCGCAAGCTGCGCAAGTTCGTGCAGATGCCGGGCATCCATGAACGCGCCCTCGAGCTGTATTCCTACGGCGACGAGTACATCAGCCTTTTGGTCGAGGACTATACTTTTCATCTGCTGGAAGGACTGAATGCCTCCAAGGAACCCATCGGCAAGGAGCTGAAACACCAGCTCTTGATGGTGAGCGAGAACGAAGTCCAGTACCGCGAGAGCCGCGGCTATCCTTCGATCCCCGAGGAGGAGCGCGACAACGAGACGCTGGTCTTCCGTCGCAGCGTGCTGAAGAAGTACATGGCCAGTATTCTCTTTCTGGACACGAAGACCCGCCGCAGCGGGGTGCTGCTCGAGCAGACTCTTTTCGGAATCGCGGCCGGAGTGGCGATGGTTTTCGCCACCGGGGCCGCCTTCATCTCGCAATCGGTGTACGGGACGCTCACCACACCTTTCTTTCTGGCGCTGGTGATCAGCTACATCTTCAAGGACCGTATCAAGGATTCGCTTCGCCTCTACTTCTCGAGGCGCGTCACGCGCTCCCTCTTCGATCACAAGACCAAGATCCAGAGCGCCTCGGGGGGATTCGTGGGGTACTGCAAGGAGAGCTGTGAGTTCATTCCGGAGCGGAAGATCCCGGATGAAATTCACGCCCTGCGAGACCGTGACCACATCACCGAGATCGAGAATGGTTTGGGGGGCGAACAGACCCTCCTGTATCGCAAGCGCGTGCAGCTCGAACCGAGCTCGGTACGGGAGATCTTCTCGGACCATCAAGTCTCGGGGGTGAACGACATCATGCGCCTGAACATCCAGGAGTTCCTGCGCAAGATGGACGATCCCAAGAAGGAACTCTTCATCATGGACGACGAGGGCTACCAGCGGATTCACGGCACGCGGGTGTACCATCTCAACATGGTCGCGCGCATGGTGCACGGGGGAAATCCCTCGCTCAAACGCTACCGCATCGTTCTCACTCGCAGTGGAATTGCCCGCATCGAGACCGTGATCAGCTGAGAGGGCCCGTCGATTCAGCCGCGCTGGCGCACCGCTTCGAAGAGCAGAATGGCGGCCGAGACGTTCACGTTGAGCGAATCGGCCTTCCCT
This sequence comes from Candidatus Krumholzibacteriota bacterium, assembly GCA_963806035.1. GTDB lineage: Bacteria > Krumholzibacteriota > Krumholzibacteriia > JAJRXK01 > JAJRXK01 > JAOZPE01. Next base: position 22,249 of record CAWDWO010000024.1, read on the forward strand.
CGCATGGGAATGGAGAGGGCGGTCAGGCCGGCGCCGGACCAGGAGTCTTGCAGCCCGGAGTGCTCCGAGCCCACCACGATCGCGCAGGGTTCAGCGAACCCTCCTTGCCAGTAGGGCCGCGAGGACTCGGGCCGCGCGGTATAGACCTGAAGGCCATGCTCGCGCAGGAAGCGTTCCGCCTCGGCGGAGCTCGATTCGGCCACGGGAAGGGTGAAGAGAGTGCCCATGCTGGCGCGGATCGTGTTGGGATTGGTGGCGTCGGTCACGCCGTCGCAGAGGAGGACTGCGTCCACGCCCGCCGCATCGGCGGTGCGCAAGAGAGCCCCCAGGTTCCCCGGCTTCTCGATTCCCTGAACCACCAGCACCAGAGGGAGCTCAGGAAGCGTGAGTTCGCGCAGGGCGAGCGGCTGCCACGCGATGAGCGCGCACAGACCCTCGCGCCGGTCCCCGAAGGCGATGTGCTCGCTGAGCTGCGCGCTCAGCGCCTGCAGGGGGACATCGGCCTCGCGACAGCGGCGCAGCGCCTCGCGGCCTTCCTCTGAACGGACGAGCTCTTCGCAGACGTAGAGAACCCTTGGCAGCACTGCGCCGTCCAGGGCGCGCAGCAACTCGCGCGCTCCGTCGATGCGGGTGAGACCGGTCTGCTTGCGCGTTCGGCGATCGAGAAGTTTGACCAGCTCCTTGATGCGCGGATTCTGGGCGCTGGTAATGATCTCGGGTCGAAGGCTCATGCGGGTTCCCTCAGGCTGGGGGCCTTCGGCAGCGCGCCGCTGCGCGACCAGATTGCCCAGGTTCCGCTGGGGAGTTGGCGGCCACCCTCCGTCTCGCGGATGGTCATGCTGCCACAGGCGAGGTGTCCTCGCTCGAGGGAGGGCGCGCGAGCTGCCGCGACGAAGGAGGCCTCCAGGAGATTTTGCAGGCTCAGAGGATCGACCCCGGGGGTGTGCGCGCTGACCAAGAGAAAGCGTGGAGTTTCACTGAGGAGCCGGACCAGCTGGGTGAGGTGGGCCTGGAGATCGCGTTCGAGCTTCCAGACCTGGCCCTTGGGCCCACGCCCGAAACTGGGGGGATCCAGAATGATGCCCTCGTACTCTCGCTTGCGGCGCAGCTCGCGCGCCACGAAACGACCCGCGTCGTCGATGATCCAGCGGATGCGGCCACCGCTGGCCGAAGCCGTCTCTCTGTCGGCATAACCGTTCGCAGCGGCATTCTGACTGGCCCACTGCACGATGCCCTTGCTCCCGTCGCAGTGAGTCACCAGCGCACCGCCCTGGGCGGCGGCGATGGATGCGCCGCCGGTATAGGCGAAGAGGTTCAGGACGCGGGGCCCGGGCTCGCCCGACCCGCACTCGGCTCGCAGGTAGTCCCAGAAGGGGAACTGCTCGGGAAAGACGCCGATGTGACCAAAGCCAGTGGCCGAAAGCCGCAGACGCAGGCCCGCGCAGTCGATCCACCACTCCTGCGGCAGGGGAGCGCTCTCCTGCCACTCGCCGCCCCCTTCGCTGGAACGCAGGTAGCAGGCGCGGGCGCTTTGCCAGGCCTGGGGGTCGCGACGCGCCCACAGACACTGCGGAGCCGGGCGCTGCAGAACGATCTCGCCGAAGCGTTCCAGTTTGGCTCCGTCGCCGCTGTCCAGAAGAGAGTAGTCCTGCGAGTCCACGACTAGTGGGCCGCGCGGGCCGGCTTGGGCCGCCGCCAGAGATAGAGGATCGCTCCCAGGACCATGGCACCCAAACTGGTCCACTGGGCGACGGTGAGATTGAGCGCGACCGGCGGGTTGAGGCGCAAGAACTCGATCCAGAAGCGTTCGATGCCGGCCAGGATGAGATAGATGCCGAAGAGCTGGCCGTTTCCCCTCAGCCGCGTGCGCAGTTTCCACAGGATCCAGAAGACCAGCAGCATGGCGATGGTCTCGTAGATGGGGGTGGGATGGCAGAGCACTCCCGGGGGGCTGGGGACGATTCCCTTGGCGTAGGAATAGCCCCAGGGCAGGGTGGTGGGCTTGCCGTAGTCGCCGTCGCCGGAGAGATGGCAGCCGATGCGCCCCACCGCGTAGGCCACCGCGAGTCCGGGAGCGAAGGCGTCGCACATCGCCCAGAGATTCTGACCCTTGTGTTTGGCCCAGCCCAGAGTGGCGATGACGCCGCCCAGCGCGCCCCCGTACCAGGTGAGGCCGGAGCCCGAGATCAGCGCGTGCAGGGGGTCGCGCAGCAACTCCCGGTAGTGGGCGATGAGGTAGTAGACCCGCGCTCCCAGGATCCCTCCCAGGAGGGCCAGGAGGGGGTAGGTATCCATGTTGTCGGGCTTCAGTTGCTTGCGGCGCAGTTCTTTGACGGTGACCCATGCGCCGCTCAGGAACGCCAGCACCACCATGAGCCCGAAACTGTACAGCTTGAGGGGACCGATTTGAAAGAGCACCGGGTACATGGAGGACTCGCTCCTAGAGCAGCTCCGCCGCAAGGCTGGCCAATTCGCTGCGCTCGCTGGTGGTGAGGGTGATGTGTCCGAAGAGGGCCTGGTCCTTGAAACGCTCGACCAGGGTCGTCAGGCCGTTCGAGCTGGCGTCGAGGTAGGGGTTGTCGATCTGGTAGGGATCGCCGGTGAGTACGACCTTGGTGTCGTGTCCGGCCCGGCTCACGATGGTCTTCACCTCGTGTGGGGAAAGATTCTGCGCCTCGTCCACGATGATGAAGAGCTTGGGCAGAGACCGGCCGCGGATGTAGGTGACCGCCTCGACCTCGATCCACTCCTTCTCGAAGAGGTAGTCGATCTTGCCCTCGGTTCCCTCCAGCATGGGGTCCACCAGAAACTTCAAGTTGTCGAAGATCGGTTCCATCCAGCTCTCGAGCTTCTCTTCTTTGCTGCCCGGCAGGTAGCCGATGTCCTTGCCGAGGGGCATGATGGGGCGGCTCACCAAGATGCGCCGGTAGACTTGCTGCTCGGCGACCTGCTCCAGTCCGGCCGCCAGGGCGAGCAGGGTCTTCCCCGTGCCCGCCTTGCCGATGAGGGTGACCAGCTTGATCTGCGGGTCCATCAAGAGCTCGATCGCGAAGTGCTGCTGCAGATTCAAGGCACGCAATTTCCAGGGGGCCCGATTCTCGTAGAGCAGCGGCACCAGTCTCTTTTCGGCCCAATCGTGGCGCGCGAGCGCGGTGTGTTTGGGGTTGCCGCTGTCCTGCAAGAGGGCCAGCTCGTTGGGGAGCATGTCCTGGGGTGAGGCGAGAGCGGTGCCGCGATAGAAATCGTCGATTTGCTGCGCGGACAGAGAGATCGTGCGATATCCGTCCCAGAGCTCGTCGAACTCGACGCGCTCGCGGTCGTAGTCCTCGGTGGAAAGCCCCAGGGCGTCGCTCTTGAGACGAGCGTTGATGTCCTTGGAGACGAAGACCACGTCCCGGCTTTCCTCGTCGCGCAGGCGCAGCGCGGTGGCCAGGATGCGGTTGTCCGGAATCGCGCGGTCCATGGCGGGGGGCAGGTTATCGCCCGTCTCGCCGAAGCGGACCATGAGGGTCCCGCCACTATCCAGAGGGACTCCGCTGTTCAGGTTGCCCCGTTTGCGCAGGAGGTCCAGCCGGCGCGCCACGTAGCGCGCCACCCGGCCCAATTCGTCGCGGTGGGTCTTGAAATGATCGAGTTCCTCCAGGACGTCCAGGGCGATCACGACATCGTTCGCGCCGAAGGACTCCAGGGCTTGCTCGTCGTGGAGAAGAACGTTGGTGTCGAGCACGTAAGTCTTGGGCATGGTGTCTCTTGGAGCTCAGTAGTGGGGCTGTGCCTGAGCGGCATGAGCTGAAGCTAAGTCGAGGAGGGATGGGGCACAAGGGGAATGTGCGCACCGCGGCGCGGCATTCTCAGGCAGATTCGGGCTTCGTAAGATGCTAGTAAAAGTCTGCACAGGTGTGGTTATATATTGTTCACGCTGGCAAAAAATGGAAGTTTTTCCACAAAGTGTAACTCTGAGATTGCAGATTCTGCACGAGTATTGCTACACTCACTGAATCATGGGTCGTGGAGCCAGCGTGACTCCCCGGCCCGGTTCGAAAATGAACCCGCCTTTCCCACTCCCTAGGAGCCCGGCATGACGAAGCGAGAGATCCACGCCCTACTCAAGAAGCACGATGTCCGATTCATGCGTCTCATGTTCACGGACATCATGGGTTCCATCAAAAACGTCGAGGTGCCGCGTAGCCAGTTCGACAAGGCGGTCGATGGCGAGATCTGCTTCGACGGTTCCTCGATCCAGGGTTTCAGCCGCATCGAGGAGAGCGACATGCTGCTCAAGCCCGACTTTTCATCCTTCGTGCTCTTTCCCTGGAGCGACGAACGCGGGAAACGCGCGGGGATGATCTGCGACGTCTACAATCCGGACGAGACTCCGTTTAACGGCTGCCCGCGCCTGGCCCTGAAGCGCAACGTCGCCCTGGCGCAGAAGCAGGGCTACGAGATGATGTGTGGGCCCGAACTCGAGTTCTTCCTCTTCGAGCGCAACGACGACGGCAAACCCAGCATCACCACTCACGATAGCGGTGGCTACTTCGATCTGGCCCCGGTGGACCGCGGTGAAGGCGCGCGCCGCGACATCGTGAACGCCCTGGAGAGCATGGGGATCGAGGTGGAGGCGGCGCACCACGAAGTGGCGCCGGGGCAGCACGAGATCGACTTCAAATACGCGGACGCGGTGAGCACGGCCGACCGCGCCATGCTCTTCCGCTTGGTGGTGAAGAAAGTCGCGAACGACCACGATCTGCACGCCACCTTCATGCCCAAGCCCATCTACGGACACAACGGCAACGGAATGCACGTCCATCAGAGCCTGTTCAAGGGCGGAAAGAACTCTTTCTTCGGCGCCCGTAAGGAGTACCAGCTGAGTGACGTGGCTCTCAACTACATCGGAGGGCTGCTGCGTCACGCGCGCGCGATCTGTTCGATCACCAATCCCTTGGTGAACTCCTACAAGCGCCTGGTGCCGGGCTACGAAGCGCCGGTGAACGTGGCGTGGTCCGAGCGCAACCGCTCGCCCCTGTGTCGGGTACCGGCCCGGCGCGGCGTGGGGACGCGGGTGGAGCTGAGGATGCCCGATCCCAGCTGTAATCCCTATCTGGCCTTCGCGGTGATGCTGGCCGCGGGCCTGGACGGACTGGCCAACAAGATCGATCCGGGCGAGCCGGTGAATCGCAACATCTTCACCATGAGCCAGCGGGAGAAGCGGCGTCTCAAGATCGACCAACTTCCGGCCGATCTGCACGAGGCGCTCGGCTTCTTGCGGAAGGACAAAGAGGTCCGCGAGGCCCTCGGCGAGCACATCTTCGAGCAGTATTTGAGCGCCAAGGAAGAGGAGTGGCACGATTTCATCAGCCACGTCCATGGTTGGGAGCACGAGCGCTACCTGGCCACTTTCTAGGGGAGTCGACCAAAGGCCCCGATACCGGGGCGGACCAACGGCGCCTGGGACTGGACGCAAAGGCGGGGCATGGGTATGGTAATCCCGTCCCCGCTTTGCTCTTGTCAGGGAGCCGTGCATGGCCATGCGATACATCTTGGTGGACGTCTTCACCGAGAAGCCCTTTGGCGGAAACCAACTGGCTGTTTTTCCCGATGCCGAGGGTATCGCCGCGGGGCAGATGCAGAAGATTGCGCGCGAATTGAACTTCCCCGAGACCACATTCGTACTGCCCCCTGAGCACGCGGGCTCGGACCACAGTTTGCGCATTTTCACACCCGAGGCGGAGATTCCCTTCGCGGGGCATCCCATCGTGGGGGCCATTTTCGCGCTCGAAGCCGAGGGTCGGCTCGAGGGTGGACGGGACGAGGTGGTGCTCGAACTCGAGTCCGGACCGGTCCCAGTTCGGCTGGTGCGTGAGGGGAGCGAGGGCGTACTGCGCAAAGCAGTGATGACCCAGCAGCGCCCCGTGTTTCTGGGCCAATACCACCGGCAGGAGTGTGTGGCCGAAGCGCTGGGACTCCGCGCGGCGGACCTTGCCATCACCGGCCTTCCCTGCGAGGTCGTGAGCACCGGGCTGCCGGTTCACATCGTGCCGGTGGGCAGTCTGGATGCGGTACGGCACATCAGCCTGCACCCGGAGAAGCTGGCCGAGATCCAGAAATCGCTCGGTTTCAGCGACCTCTTCGTCTTCACCTTCGAGACGGAGAGCGAAGAGTCGACAGTGCACTGCCGGATGTTCGCGCCCTCTTTCGGAATCCCCGAGGATCCCGCCAGCGGTAGCGCCAGCGGAAGTCTGGGGGCCTACCTCGTGAAGCACCGGGCGGTTCACGTCACTCCCACCACGAGAATCGTCACCGAGCAGGGGATCGAGATCCACCGTCCCGGGCACGTGCTGGTGGAAGTGGACACCCGCAGTGGGCTGATCGAATCGGTACGGGTGGGTGGCCCGGCCGTAGTGGTGGGAGAGGGCCAACTCTACGCTTCGGCTTTTTCCTGAACCGAAGAGTCCGCGAAGTCCGAAGCAGCGGTGGATTGAGGTCCACCTGAAAGGAGTGCGCGGCATGTCTCCAGCTTCCAACATATCTCCATGGTCCCTTCGCTCCCTCCGACACCCGGGCGCGGGCGTTCTCGCTCTCATCCTCGCACTGTGCTCGTGTCTCTGGTTCGGCGGAACTCGCGCCGACTCGGTGGCGCGCACGGTCGATCTATTGCCCTACGATGGCGCCATCACTCCCATCGCCTCGGAGTATCTGGTCGAGGGGATTCACCGGGCGGAGTTCGCCGGCGCCGAAGCTGTCGTCATTCAACTGGACACACCGGGCGGGCTGGATAGCTCGATGCGCCAGATCGTGAAAGCCGAGCTGGCGGCCAAGATTCCCGTGGTGGTCTACGTGGCGCCCTCGGGCAGTCGCGCGGCCAGCGCGGGCGTCTTCATCACCATGGCGGCAAACGTGGCCGCGATGGCTCCCGGCACCAACATCGGTTCGGCCAGCCCGGTGAACCTGGGTGGTGGGGGCATGGACAGCACCATGAGCAAGAAGGTCACTCACGACGCGGTGGCCTACCTGGTCTCCATTGCCGCGCAGAGGGGACGCAATCAGGATCTTGCGAAGCGCTTCGTGGAGACTGCGGACAACCTGCCGGCCAAAGAGGCCCTTCAGGAAAACGTGATCGACTTCATGGCGAGTTCGCTGGATGAGCTCCTGGAGAAAATGGACGGCAAGGTCGTGACGATCCAGGGGGTGGACGATACTCTGCACACCGCGGGCGCGGAGGTGCGGGAACTGCCCATGAGCGGCCGCCAACGTTTTCTCCGGGCGCTGGTTGATCCGAGCGTGGCCTACATTCTCATGCTGCTGGGGATCTACGGACTCTTTTTCGAGTTGAGCAATCCGGGGAGTCTCGCGCCGGGAATTCTCGGCGGCATCTGTCTCTTGTTGGCACTGTTCGCGTTCCAGAATCTGCCCATCAACTACGCGGGGATCGCCTTACTGCTCTTGGGCATGGTTCTTCTCATATTGGAAGTGAAGGTCACGAGCTACGGCGCGTTGACCATTGGAGGTCTGGCTTCCATGGTGTTGGGATCGCTAATGCTCTTCGATTCGCAGCAGTCGTGGGCCCGCGTGAGTCTCAAGGTGATGATTCCCGCCCTGACCGTCTTCGCTGGTTTCTTCATGCTCTGCGTGGCACTGGTGGTGCGCAGCCACCGCCGTCCCGCGGTTCAGAGTAAAGAGGCGCTGGTTGGGGAGAGGGGGCGGGTGGTCGATGCGATTCCCGGTGGCAGCGCGCCGGGGAAAGTGGTGTTTCACGGAGAGATCTGGGACGCGATCTGCGAGGTTGCCGTAGCCGAGCAGGGCCAGGTCGAAGTGGTGGGAATCGAGGGCCGCGTGGCGCGCGTCAAGCCGGCGGCGAGGATCTGAGCCGGCGAGGACCCTTGCGCGGCCGGACCACAGTTCCGCATTCTGAAGGGGATGCGGCTTTCCAGGAGGAATCAAATGCCGTTCGCCTATTCCGGTGGAATCTTCATCCTTCTCGCTCTTTTCGTGCTGGGCAACTCGATTCGCGTGTTGCGCGAGTACGAGCGGGCCGTGGTGTTCCGCCTGGGACGCTACACGGGCACGCGGGGACCCGGACTCATCATTCTCGTTCCCTTCATCGAGCGCATGGTCAAGACCAGCTTGCGCACCGTGGCCATGGACGTGCCGCCCCAGGACGTCATCACCCTGGACAACGTCTCGGTGAAAGTGAACGCGGTTCTCTACTTCCGGATCATCGAACCCTTTCAGGCCGTGATCGAGGTTGAGGACTATCTCTTCGCCACCAGCCAACTCGCCCAGACCACAGTGCGATCGGTGGTGGGCCAGTATGAGCTCGACCATCTGCTCTCCGAGCGCGACAAGCTCAATGCGATGATCCAGACCATCCTGGACGAGGCGACCGATCCCTGGGGCATCAAGGTCAGCATGGTGGAGGTCAAGGACGTCGACCTGCCGGTGGAGATGAAGCGCGCGATGGCCAAGCAGGCCGAAGCGGAACGCGAGCGGCGGGCCAAGGTCATCCACGCCCAGGGGGAGTTCGAAGCCAGCCAGCGTCTGGCCGAGGCGGCAATCAAGATCGAGCCGCATCCGGTGGCTCTGCAGCTGCGCTATCTGCAGGCGCTGACCGAAGTGGCGGCGGAGAACAACAGCACGACTCTGTTCCCTTTGCCCATCGATCTGCTGGAGGCGTTCAGGAAGAGAAGCTCGGCTGAGTCCTGATCAAAGGCTCCTTTCGTGAGCCGTGGAGGTGGTTCGTGAATTGGAAGGCGACGATATGGATGGCTCTGAGCATGGTGTCTCTCCTGGTCCTGCCGGGACGCGCGCGCGCGGAAAAGCTGCCTTTCGGCATCACCGTCTTCGGCGGAGCATCGGCCGGCGGCGGCATCTACAGCGCGACCAACACCCAGGACGGCTTCCTCTGGGTTTCCCCCGACGGCGCACAATTCGGGGGCGAAAGGCTCAAGGCCACCCTGAACGAGAACGTCTTCTTCGGTCTGCGCTTCGGGGCCGGGATCGTCGACCGGCTGAGTTGGAACCTCTCGGTCGCGCGCACCAAGATGAACGTGAGCGCGGATGTCCTGACGGCCGCGCGCAATTCCGATTCCTACAACTGGGACACCGCGCATGGGACCTTCTTCGAGGCCGCGCTGGTTTGGGATTGGATCAAGCAGAAGAACACACCCTACTTTCTGGCGGGAATCGGAAGCTCGAAGCTGAGTTTTGAGGAGCGAAAAGACAACGGGGACAATCTGAAGCAGAGCGGGCTCAGTTACGTGCTGGGCGGCGGCTATCGCTGGGAGTTCGTGCGTTTCGAAGTGCGCGACCACCTGCTTCCGACCGATTTTTCCGACGAGGGAAAGAGACTTCAGGCCGAGACATTCGATGGGAAGGACCTTCTGCAAATCTGGGAGATCAGCGTCGGGCTCGTCATGGAGTTCTAGCGCGCGGTTTGATTTGTTTTCGTCGCGCGGCTAGGCCTGGCGGCTCTGCTTCAACTGGATTTCGACGAGTCTGCGGTAGATCCCGTTGGGGGTGGCCAGGAGTTCGTCGTGGCTTCCCTCTTCGACCAGCCGTCCGTGATGCAGTACCAGAATGCGGTCGACCGAACGCACCGTGGAGAGACGGTGCGCGATGACCAGTGAGGTGCGGCCCTCCATGAGGACTTCGATCGCGGCCTGAATGCGCGCCTCGGTGGCGGCGTCCACGCTGGCGGTGGCTTCATCCAGCACCAGGATGGGTGGGTCGTGGGCCAGGGCGCGCGCGAAACTCACGAGCTGCCGTTCGCCGGTGGAGAGACGGCCTCCGCCTTCCCCCAATTCATGCTGCAGACCGTCGGGGAGTTTGCGGAGGACCCTCTCCAGTCCGATGCGTCGCACCGCCTCGTCCAGGCTCTTCTGGTCGAAGTCCTCGTGCCAGAGTCTGAGGTTGGAGTCGAGACTGCCCGAGAACAGCCGCGGGTCCTGCAGCACCACACCCACTTGGCGGCGCAGTTGCCTGGGGTCCCACTCGCGCACGTCGATTCCGTCGATGGAGATGCTGCCCTCTTTGATTTCGTAGAAACGGGTCAGGAGCGAGATGATGGTGGTCTTGCCCGCTCCGGTGGCGCCCACCAGGGCGACGCGTTCTCCGGGCTTCACGTGGAAGCTCAGCTCGTCGAGGACTCTCTCCTGGCCGTCGTAGGAAAAGCTCACTCTGTCGAAGCGGACCTCGCCCTTCACGCGAGGCACTCCGCGAGGCTCGGCGGGAGTGAGAATCTCGGGGTGCGTATCCAGGAGCACGAAGACGCGTTCGCCGGCGGCCATCGCGCCCTGCATGATGTTGAACTTCTCGCTGAGATCGCTGATGGGGCGGTAGAAGCGCTGCGCGTACTGCACGAAGGCCACCAGGGTTCCCAGGCTCACGGTGGTGGCCGCGACCATGCCGCTTCCCGTCCACAGCAAGAGAACCACCGCCGCGGTGGAGAAGACCTCGACCGCGGGAAAGAACACGGCGAAGGCGGCGACGGTGTCCAGGTGCGCCTCGGTGTGGTCCTGGTTCAGGGAGTCGAAGCGATGGAGGCGGCGCGATTCCTGGCCGAAGGCCTGCACGATGGAGAGCCCGGAGAGATGCTCCTGCAGGAAGCCGTTGATGCGCGACACGCGCACGCGAATGCGCCGGAAGGCGCGGCGCACGCGGGTGCGGAAGATCATCGAGAGAGCGAAGAGGGCGGGGATGACCGCGAAGGAAATCAGCGCGAGCTTCAAGTCCATCACCAGCATGATGGTCATGATCGCGAGCAGGGTGAGGGCGTCCATCGCGATGGTGACCACCCCGGAGGTGAAGAGTTCGTTCAGAGCCTCCACGTCAGAAGTGAGCCGGGTCATGAGGCGGCCCACCGGCTCGCGATCGAACAAGGACATGTCCTGCCGCATCACGTGGCGGAAGAGCTGCCGCCGCAGATCGTTCATCACCTTCTGGCCCACCGTCTGGAGCAAGAGACTCTGGAGGAAGGACAGAAGTCCGGTGACCAGCAACACTCCGATGTAGAGCGCTCCCACCACGGCGAGAATGTGCAGGCGCTGATCCACCGGTCCTTCGCCCTGCAGAGAGCGGTCGATGGCGACTTTCACCAGGTAGGGACCGACGATGCTGAGCGCCGACACCGCCACGATGAGCACGGCGGTCAGGCTGACCCGGCCCCGGTAGGGACGCATGTAGGTGAGAAGGCGGCGCAGCTGTCCCCAGTCCATGTCGCGCGTGGCCTCGAACTCGCGCTCGGTGGCTTCCGCGATGCGGCTGGCGGCTTTCTCGGTCGGGACTCGTTTGGCGGACTGCCCGCGGCGCCCCGGTTGGTGGACTGCCCCGCGGCGTCCCGTTTGGCGGACTGCTCCGCGGCGCCCCGGCGGGTGGAGGATCGCTTCGAGCCGCTCATTGGATCGCGTCCAGTTCCGCCGCGGTGGCCTGCTGGTGAAAGAGCGCGGCGTACTCGCCCTCGCGCTGCAGGAGTTCCTCGTGACGGCCGATCTCGACCACTTTTCCCTCGTCCAGCACGACGATCTGGTCGGCCTCCTTCACTCCCAGCAGACGGTGGGTGACCAGGAGCACGGTGCGGCCCTGCCAGGCGGCTCGAAGCTGCGCCAGTAACTCGGCTTCGGTCTCGTTGTCGACCGAGGAGAAGACGTCGTCCAGAAGCAGAATGGTGGGGTCGGGAGCCAGAGCGCGCGCGATACTGACGCGCTGCTTCTGTCCGCCGGAGAGGGTGACTCCGCGCTCACCCACCAGAGTTTGCCAGCCCTCGGGAAAAGCGGCGCGGTCCTTTTCGAGGCGGCTCACGCGCGCCAGGCGTTCCACGTCTTCGTCGGTCCCCTCGGGGTGGGCGAAGAGGATGTTCTCGCGCAGGGTGTCGCTGAAGAGAAAGCCATCTTGCGGCGCGTAGCCCACGCCGGCCCGCAGATCGTCCAGGCGCATGCTGCGCAGGTCGATTCCATCGATGGTGATGGAACCCCGATAGCTGTCGTACTGGCGGTTCAAGAGGCGCACCAGAGTCGTCTTGCCCGAACCGGTCTCGCCGACCAGAGCCGTCCAGCTCCCGGCCGGCATCTCGAAGCTGAGGTCTTTGATGGCGTCGGACTTGGTGTTCGGGTAGGCGAAGCTGAGATTGCGGAACGCGACGTCACCGCGGCGGTCTTTCCAGGGGACGGCTTCTTGCGTGTCCTGGATTTCGATGGGCGCGTCCAGAACTTCTCCGAGGCGATCGAGACTGGCCAGTCCACGCTGCCAGATGTTGATGGTGAAGCCCAGGGCCATGGCGGGCCAGGTGAGCTGCGCGAGGTAGGCCATGAACGCCACCAGGGTTCCCACGCTGATGGACTGCGCGATCACCATGCGTCCGCCGAAGTAGAGGGTGATCGCGGTGGCCGAGCCCGCGATGAAAATCATCATGGGCCGCAGCACACTCTGGATGCGTACGAAGGAGAGGTTGCGGTCGAGGAGATCGACGCTTCGTTCGTCGAAGCGAGCCGCGGCCAAATCCTCGCGCGAATAGGCGCGGATGGGGCGGATCCCCGAGAGCATCTCCTGCGCGTAGGCGGAGAGGTTGGCGAAGCTCTCCTGCACCTGCGCGAAGCGGCTGTGGATGCTGCGGCTGCCGCGCTGGACGGCCAGGCCCAGGATGGGCAAGGGGGCCAGCGAGATCAGAGTGAGATGCGGGGAGAGTTTGAGCATGAGCGCGATGGCGACCACCGCGGTGATGATGGTCTGGATGAAGTACATGATCCCCGGGCCAAGAAGCATCCGTATTGCATTGATATCATTGGTAGCTAGAGCCATGACTTCACCCACTTTATGAGTGTCGTACCAGCGCGGGGAGAGCTGGAAGACGTGGGCGGTGAAGTCGTGGCGCAGCTGGCGCTCGATGAGGCGGCTGGCTCCGATCATGGTGCGGCGCATGAGGAAGCTGCCGATGCCGGCCAGAACGGTGACGGCGAGCATGAGCAGCGCCGCGTGACGCGCGGCGGCGATTTGGTTGGCCTCCAGGCGATCGATGGCCTGGCGCAGGAACCAGGGCCCCAACATGCTGAAGATCTCTCCGACCACGATGGCCAGAATGCCCGCGATCATCGCGGAGCGATGTCGAAGGAGGTAGGGAAAGAGCCTGCGGATACGCATCTTAGACGATTCAGGGTTGCCATTCAGGGCATTGGAGACTAGTCTAAGCACCGCCGTGCCCGGCACGGGCGACGCCAAATACGAATTTTCCGGCAGTTTTCGCGTGTGTCCGCACGCAACTGACCTCGATCCAACCCAGGTGAGCAGGGGATCCTAGCTATGAGCAACGTCATCGCCGTCGTCAATCAGAAGGGCGGCACCGGCAAAACGACCACAGCCCTCAATCTCGCGGCGGGTCTGCTCCGGTACAGCGACATCACCTCGTCCTGCCTCATCATCGACATGGATCCCAGCGGTTGCGCCTCGGCCACCATGCTGGGGACCGTCGATACCGGCGCGCCGCAACGAAGCATCTTCGACGTGCTGCGCCGGGCCATCACTCCTCACGACGGGATCATGTCGACGGTTTTCACCGAGAACATCGACATCCTGCCCTCGAGTCCGCATCTGGCCAGCATGGCCAAGACGCAAATCCTCGACCGGCTCAAGAAGGTAACCGAGGCGCTCGCCTCTAGCTACGGTTGGATCATCATCGATACCCCGCCCAATCTGGGCGTGCTCACCACCAATGCCATCGTGTGCGCCGATTACGTGCTGATTCCGTCGCCGATCAACGGCCTCTCGGTGGGGACGCTGAAGCAGCTTGCCGCGCACATCGAGCACGTGCGCAGCAACCAGAACGACCTGCTCCAGGTGCTGGGAATTCTGGTCACCATGAAGGACGCCCGGACCAAGCTCGAACGAGAAGCTCGTGAAAGAGGTGAAGGAGATCTTCGGGAAGGACGCCCTGTTCAAGACCGAGATCACCACCAACACCAAGCTCGAGGAGGCCCCGGGAGAGTTCCAGAGCATTTTCTCCTACGACTCTTCCTGTGTGGGCGCGGCGATGTACCGCGACTTCCTCAAGAAGGAGCTGCTCAAGAAGCTCAAGTCGCTGGAGAAGCGGCGGGCGGGTCTGATCGAGGCCAAGTCGTAGATTGTCCTAGCTTCGTCAGAGAGGAGGCGCGTTGGACCTATCGCGTCACTTCGCGGCCTCCAGTGAAGTGGGCCCGACGATGGTGGGCCCGGTGCTGGCTGCGGTGGGAGCCGCGGCGGTTCTCTCCTTCCTGGGTCCGGTTCATCTCCTCCCGCTGTTGTTTCTCTGCGGAGTTTCCCTGGCGCTGCTTCTGGGACTCTGGCGCTTTGATCTCTGGTACAGTGCATTTTTGACCTACCTGCTCTTCGAGACGGTCGTCGCCGAATTCTTGCCCGGCTCTTTGGGTCTGCTCTCCAAGGACTTGTTCTATCTGGGAGTGGTCGGTTTGGGGTTCTTGACCCTGGCCGCCCGCGGTGCGCGGGAGGAGATGCGTCCCCCCGCCGGTGCCACCGGTGCGCTGCTCCTGTTCATGCTCTTCGAATTCTTGCTCGTACTGCGCGGGTCGAGTCTCTACCTGGGCGTTTTGAGTTTTCGCGGGACGGTGTTCTTCGGACTCGTTGCCGTGCTCACGCCGCTGGCGCAGGCCGACGCGCGGGCGCGGCGCTTCAGCTGGATGCTCCTCGCGGGTGGTTTGATCGTGGTGGCGTTGATTTCGTTCTGGGAGGCATACGCCTGGCGCCAGGTGCGCGAAGTACTGCAGCTCGCCGAACAACGCTGGACGATGGGAACTCTCAAGGCGACCTCCACCGTGGGTTCCCCCGGAGCGCTGGGCGCGGTGATGGCGGTGGGATTGATTTTCGGATTCGCGCGCATGATCGAAGGGAAGATGAGCTGGCGCGTATGGTTGGCACTGTCGGTGGCCTGCGCTTTTTGGTTCAGCGGTTTGGTCTTGTCCTTCAGTCGGGTCTCGCAACTCTCACTGGTCATCGTGAGTCTCATTCTGCTCATGCGGCGGCCCAAGTTCGTGATCCCGGGGATCATCGTGCTCTTCTGCGCCGGCGCGGTCGCGGACGTGGTGACCTCGGGCTTTCTGAGCGGGAACATCCTGGCGACCTTCGGCATCGGAGAACACCTGGATGCGATCGCGAGCACGCAGGACCGAGTGGGTATCATCAACGACGTGCTCACGAACTACTGGCCCAAGCATGCGTGGTTGGGCTACGGGCTGGGGAGCGCGGGTGCGGTGACGCGAAGCCATCTGGTGGATGCCCCTCTGGGATATCTGTTTCTGGACAACATCTATCTGAAATCCTTGATCGAGGGCGGGGCCATCGGGGCGCTCCTGGAAGTGCTCTTCGTGGTGGTTCCCCTGGGTGCGGCGGTACGGCTGGACCGGCGTCTCGCAGGGCGCGATGTTGAGCCCTACCGGCGCGCGATGGTGCGCGGAGCGGGCGCGACGATTCTCTTTTATGCCCTGGTGGGAACCGCCAGCACGGTGCAGG
Organism: Candidatus Krumholzibacteriota bacterium; assembly: GCA_963806035.1. Classification (GTDB taxonomy): domain Bacteria; phylum Krumholzibacteriota; class Krumholzibacteriia; order JAJRXK01; family JAJRXK01; genus JAOZPE01. The sequence goes on from CAWDWO010000024.1 coordinate 37,735, forward strand.
AGATGCCGGTGGTGAACGTGACTTTGTGGTGGGCGATCGGACTGCTGTTTGCCGAGGCGGCGCGGCAGCGCGCGGAGGCGGGGTCGTGAGGGTGAGCGCGCTGACGCTCCCATTGGCCCTCGCGCCGCGGCTCGTGAGGATGAGCGCGCTGACGCTCGCGTTGGCTCTCGCGCTGAGTGCGTGCGGCGGCGGAGGGCGAGACGAGGCGAAATCGGATACTTCGGGTGTGCTGTGCACGGAGCAGGCGAACCTCAGCTTCACGCCAGGGGACAAGGCGGGTTCGAAGGACTTCAGTTTGCTTTTCGACGGCAGTCGCTTCCACATCTTCCACATCCGTGAAAACGGCGCGTGGATGGGACGCTCGGTGGAACGTCGCTTCGGACACGAGGACAGTCCCGATCTGGTGCACTGGACGCGACGCGAGCCGGTGGATCTACGCGGGGAAGAGGGCTCGTGGAACGATCGACATCTCTGGTCGCCCTTCGTTCTGCGGCGCAACGACAAGTGGTGGATGTATTACACCGGGGTCAGCTACACCAACGATGCGCGCTTGAATCTGCAGCGCATCGGACTCGCGTTCTCCGACGATCTCGAGCACTGGATGGCGCCGAGTTCGACGGTGGAAGGAGTGAAAGGCCGCGGTTGCGTGCTGCAGGGCGAGGCTCCCTGGTCGAGTTGGGGGCTGGGCACGCCGTGGACCGGCGACTGCCGCGATCCCTTCGTGGTGCGCGACGGGGAGGGTTGGCTCATGTTCGTGGCGATGCGCATGCGCAACGGAGATCCGGTCATCGCGTGGGCACGATCCAAGGAGGGACTGCACTGGAGCCTGGGCGGACCCATCGAGGTCACGCAGGGAACCAAGGCCGAATCGCCGGCCGCCGTGTTTCGTGATGGTTCGTGGCTCTTGCTGTGGAGCGGACCGAAGGACATCCGCGCATCGCGCGCGAAGAGCGTGGAGGGTCCCTGGAGCGAACCCAGCTCGCTCAATGCCGGCTTCGCGTGCGAACTCTTGCCCCTGGATGAGAACTGGGCCATCTACGGCTTCGTGGACGGGCGCTTTCGGGTGCGCTGGCGCCGTCTCGACTTGAAAACTCTCGCGATCTCGCGGGTGGTCTCTCCACTGTGTCCGCAAGTTACTATGCCACAAGGTCCTCTGCCGAGTGTCTCAACTGATTTCTAAGGCCCCGTCTCAGCCGCCCAGGAGCCAGGCCAGAGGCGGCGTGAAGAGCTGCAGGTAGGCGCGCAGCTCCACCACCTCGAGATTCTGCGTCGTGTTGTTCACCCCGTCGATCGAGTGCCAGGCGAGTTGCAGGCGCGCGCGTGCGCGTTGGGCCAGCTCCCACTGCGCGCCCGCCTCGAGAACCCAGCGCGTTTCGAGGGGGGGGCGAGGATAGGGTTCGCCCGCGTGGCCTTCGCGCGATTCCTCGGTGGAGAGGCGGTTCACGCCGCGCCGCCAGTGTTCGCCGGCGATCCACAGGCGCGTGTTCTTCGTGGCGGTGTAACTGAGTTGCAGGAAGTGACGGTCGGTGTCGGGTCCTTCGGGTGCGCCAAGTGGGCGCTCGAAATGTTGTGCGTCGGTGCCGAGTCCGCGGTGCAGGTAGGTCCAGGAGCCGATACGGCGATACTCGTAGGACGCGAGGAAGCGGGGTCCCAGCGCGCGGTCGACTCCGATGGCCAGGGCGAGTTGATGCGGCCATTTCTTGCGCGCGGAGGCGTCGATCTGCAAGTCATCGACCAGGAATGCGCCGTAGGGATGCCAGGACTTCCACCAGAATTCGCCATCGATGGAGTGGAAGATGTTTACCGTCTTCTGGTCACTGCTTCCCTTTTCGGTTTGCGCGACGACGTAGAGGCTGACGGGATTGAGGTACTTCAGGTCGAAGCCCCCGGCGCGATCGGACACGACTGCGAGCTCGCTCAGGCCCAGGCGGCCGAAGGAGCCGAGACTGAAGTCGATGCGGTGGCCGTAGAGCGAACGATGGTAGTTGGTGGAGTCGACGAGCTCGGTGGAGAGCTGTCCGGCAAAAGCCTGAAGGCGGTGCTTGCCCAGATCGATTTCGGCCTGGACGAGATCGGGGGCGGGAGCGGTGGAGGAGAGGACGATCGAGCCGAGTCGTTCGGGTCCCCACTGCAAGAAGCGCCTTCCCAGGGTGAAGGCGGCGCGCCCCGTTTTGTAGCGCAGGTAGGCTTCGTCGAGGTTGTTGGACGCGCCCAGCTGTGTGTAGTCCCGCGTGCGGTTGTGGGTGTCGTTCTTGCCCTCGCCGTCGAAGACGAAACGCAGGTGCGCGCTGAGCCCTTTGGCGAGTCCGGAGTCCAACCAGAAGCCGAGGCGCGCGCGCCAGGCCGGGTCGACGGCCTCTCCCTCGCGCACGTTCAGAAAGATGGGCTCGAGCTGCCGCGGCGGATTGGCGCCGAAGGCGAGGATCTTCAGGTCGCTCTGGGCGGAGAAGCCGAGAGGGATCGAGTCCTTCGCGGTTCGGGCCGGGGCGGTTGCCGAGCCCAGAACTTGCGCCAGCGTGGGGAAGCGGCGGGTGGCTTCGGCGTAATCGCGCGGCGGAAGCAGGCTCGTGCTGCGGTCAAAGTCTCCGCGGCGCCAGGCTTCGTCGAGCTTTTCGTTTCCCAGGAAATCGGGGCTCAGGATGCGCGAGCCGATGAGGGAGCGGTCATTCCACTGGGCCGCATGGGTGGTTCCGGGGTGGAGTGCGAGCGCGCAGAAGAGAACGAGCGGGTACAAGAGAACGAGTGGGAACAAGAACCCGCGTCGGCGCAAGAGAACGAGAGTGCGCGGAAGCCCCGGAACGGGGAACGCTCGCGAGGCGAGGGCTCGCTCCCGGCTTGAGTGCAGCTTGTGAGGGACTCTGGCGGCCACGTCACGCTCCCCGGAAAAGAACGCGGCCAGTATCCCCCGATCGCATCAGGTAGGCAAGGTGACGTCCGCAGATTCCCTGATCCCGGCGATAGGAATGATAGAGCTCAGCCTGGGCGTAGGTGCAGTCGGGACACACCGAAATGGATTTGTCGACGAGCCCGGCCTCCTGTAGCTGGTGCACCGCGTAGGACTTCAAGTCGAGGTGGGGTTTGGGCCACTCGTCGCGGCGCTGGACGAAGCGCTCGGGAAATTGCTCGGCCACTTCTTCGCCGACCTCGAAGTGTTCCGCGCAGATCGAAGGGCCGATCCAGGCGTGCAAGTCGGGCGGCGCAGCGCCCAGTCGTTGCAGCGCCTGCACGGTGGCGGGCAGGACCCCCGCTACGAGCCCGCGCCAGCCGGCGTGCGCGGCGCCGAATGCTGGGGCTGAGTGGTGTTTTGCGGTCGAGTGGTGTTTCGCGGTCGAGTGGTTTTTCGCAGCTGAGTGTGTTTCCACGGCCGGCTGAGCTGTCGGAGTCCTCGAATCCCAGAGCAGGACGGGAATGCAGTCCGCGACGGAGATGAGCAGGCCCAGAGCAGGGTTGCGGCTCACCAGCGCATCGCCTTCGCCCTGAAATCCCGCCGCCTTGGCTTCGACCACGGTGCCGCCGTGCACCTGCTTGCACCAGGCGAAGGTTTCGGGTGTGGTTTGCAGGGCCCTGGCCAGGACTTCGCGCACCCGGGCACGGCCCTCCGCGGCCGCCGGTGCATCGCCCGCAGGGAAGCCCAGGCGTGTGGTGAGTCCGCCCAAGAGCGCGGGTCCACACAGGCTCGGGGTGGTACGGAGGACTTTGCTGTGTGCGCCAGTTCTCAATTCGCTACGAGAGCTTTCTTCGGCGACCAGTTCAAGATGATCGAGAGCTGACGGCGGTCGGCGTTGGCCAACGGGGCCGAGGTATAGACGAAGGCAGAACCGTCCGGACTGATGTCGTATTCGCGGGAAGCGATGAGCTTGGGCGTATTCTCCATGTTCAGAAGAATGTCGGCAGCCCCCAGAGAAAAGTGTGTCGCGTCGGATTGAACCGGGACCGACATGAGGAAGCTGTGACTGACGTAGTACAGCTCCTTGCCATCGGGGGACCAGAGCGGATAGGTGCCGCCGTTGTTGGAGACCTGCCATTTTCCGGTTGCTTGCATGGCCTGGACGTACACCTCGTTGTGGCCCGATTCATCGGAACAGTAGGCGACCCAGTGACCATTGGGAGAGATGACTCCCGCCCACTGGGTGGACGCGGCGGAAACGAGCACCCGTGGCTCCGCGTTCTGCCGGATGGGGATGATCTCGACATCCGAGTTGGCGGCGCCGAAGCGGCTGAAGAGCACTTGTTTGCCGTCGGGAGTCACTCCCGAAGGAGACAAGGGTGCGCTCGTGTGATAGATCACGGTCTGTTTGGCGCTGTCCAGAGGTTGGAGAGTGAGCTGGTTGCTGTCTGGAGTCGCGTTGTAAACGATGCCGCTGCCGTCGGGCAGCCAAGACGCGCCCCCGATGCGGTTCTCGAAGGTCATGCGACGCAGGGTTTCCCGCTCGAAATCGAAGAGCCAGACGTCGCCCATTCCGCTACCGATGCCGACTCGCACCAAGAGGCTCTTGCCGTCGGGGGAGAAGCGGGGATTCCCGTAGACGTTGGGTGGCAAATCGAGTGGATGGATGTTTTGGTTGCGGTCGGCCCAGATGATCTGTGTGGGATCGAGGCCAGAGCCACCCCGGACGTAGGCCAGGGTTCCATCGTCGGCGACGTCGAAGTGCACGGAGCCGCTCGATCGTTCTCCAGCCACTCCTTCGAGCACCGGCACCGCGTTTCCCGAGACATGGGGTGGATTCATCGTGACCCTGACTTGCTGTAATACTCCGCCCCGTGCGTAGAGAAGGGTGTGCGGTGGAAGAAAACGAGCCATCGACGCGTGCTCGATCAGGGTGATGCGCTTCCCGGACTTCATCGAGATCGCGTCGATGTGGGCGTCTTCGTAATCGCCGGGCGAGTTCATGTCGCCCACGGTGAACATGATCCAATCGTCACTGAGTTGTGCAGGCCAACGGTGCGTTCTCTCGTTGCTTGCCGTGTCGATCTCGGTCAAGGGCTCTGGGGTACCGCCCGCAGCGTCGATTTTCACGAGTGGGGTGGCAAAGCCGGGGGAGAAAACGATGGTGTCGTCGGGGAGCCAAGTGCCTCCGCGGTTCACCTGGACTGGGCATAGATCGACGGGTCCTCCTCCGCGGGTCGAGACTTTGCGCAGATATCCATTGGAGAAGAAGCCCAGCCAATCGCCGTCCGGAGAAAAGAAGGGGTTGTTGGCACCGTCGGTGTCGGAGATTCCGCGCGCCTCGGTTTCATTCAGGCGGCGGAGATAAAGTTTGGTTGCTTCTTCTTCACGGCCCACGTAGGCGACGGTCTTGCCGTCCCGCGAGATTGCCATGTACATCTGCTCGGGGCCGCCGTCCAGGGTCATGCCGTAGGGGAGGGGAACACTCAACTGGAGGATCTGTGAATCAGCGGGGCTGCGATTCGTTCTCCAGGGACCGAAGACCGCGAGCAGTGAGATGACCGCGGCTGCGACCCAGGGTAGGGCGCGGCGCCAAAGTGGGGAGGAGACGCGCTGGGCGGTTTCCCCCTCTCCGCTTGCGCTCTCGTCGAGGCACTCCTCGAGCTCGATCCGCAGGTCGGACGCGGCGTGCCAGCGTCGGTCGGGATCGCGTTGCAGGCAGCGACGAAGGACTCGCCGCAATGCGGGAGGGGTATTGGCTGGGAGTTGGCTTTGGTCCAGCTGACTCTTGAGAACGTTGGCCACCGTGTCACTGACGGTGTCGGCCGCGAAGAGGCGGGAACCTGTCAGCAGCTCGTGCAGGATGACGCCGAAGGCCCAGATGTCGCTGCGTTGATCGACTCTCTTTCCCCGGGCCTGTTCGGGACTCATGTAGGCTGCGGTGCCGAGGATGGTACCCGCTTGGGTCATCGCGGCGGTGATGGTGGGAGAGTTGGCGATGTCGCCTTCGGATTCGTCGTCCCCGCTGAAGGCACGCGCGAGACCGAAGTCGAGGATTTTGACACGGCCTTCGGCGGTGAGCATGACGTTCGCGGGCTTGAGGTCGCGGTGAACGATTCCCGCCCGGTGCGCGCTCTCCAGCGCGGCCGCGATCTGGCGTCCGATGGTGACGGCCTCGGGAATCGGAAGGGGGCCGCGTTCGATGAGCTGCGCGAGTTCCTCTCCCTCGACGAGCTCCATCACCAGGAAGCTCTGGCCCTTGTCCTCTTCGAATCCGTGGAGATGGGCGATGTTGGGATGGTTGAGGGAGGCCAGCACGCGGGCCTCGCGCCGGAATCGCGCGATGCGCTCGGGATCGTTGGCCAGGTCGAGGGGCAGGAGCTTGAGGGCGACGTCACGATCCAGATTCTGGTCGTGGGCACGCCATACCTCTCCCATGCCACCCTGGCCGAGCTTTTCGAGGATCTGATAGTGGCCGAGGCTTTTTTCGGGCAAGGGGTTGATTCCTGTCCTTGGGGGAGGCCGGATTGTATTCGATCGGGTGATCCGGGGCAAACTCTCTCGAATCACAGAGAAATTTGATGTCCGGATTTCCCCGCCCTCTGCGTTTGATGGGTTGTGACGCCGCGTGGGCCCATGGTCCGTGCTGGCACGGCTCACGCCGGCACCAGGCTCACGCCGGCACCAGGAGCGTGTCGTCGCGGTAGACCATGTGGGGGCGCCCGTACTCATCGAGGCCCATTTCCCAGGTGAGTCCCGTCCCATCGGTCTGAATTTCGCCGCGCACTCGCATCAGGCCCTGGTGCTCGCCGATCTGGTGGTGGAAGGCGCAGAGGGTGACGCGATTGGAATCGCGGTCGTCCCCACCCCGCGCGCGATAGTGCAGATGATGGATTTGCAGGTTTCGGCGTTGGGTACACTCCGGTGCGGCGCAGCGCCAGCCATCGCGATCGAGGATACGGCGTTGCGCTGCCGGTAGCGCGACATGATGTTCCGCCCACACACAGCGTACTCGATGGAAGATGCGGCACAGCGCTAGCCAGGCCGGGATCTTCCGCGGGGCCGGGATTTCGGCCCGCGCCTGCACGGAATCCTGCTCAGATGCCAGTTGCACCAGCAGTTCGTCGCGAGTTTCTCGACTCACGCGGAAGCGCATGGTTCCGCGCGGAGCGTCGTTCCATTCGAGCAACGCTTCGTGGAGGGTGTCATGGGGAGTCTGTCCCCCGGGATTGCTCACCAAGGTTTCCAGGGAGTGGTTCACGGTTCGGAGTTGGTCCGCTTGCGGAGGACGACAGCCTCCGAGAGACCAGTGCCGGTAGTCGGTGAGCAACTGTCGCCGGGCCCACGCGAGGGCCGAGCGCAGAGCACGCACGGTGTGGTGAATCGCAAAGCGAATCCAACTTCCCAAATCGGAAACCGGGACATGACAGCGACGGTGCAGGCGCGCCAGGAGATCGGCTTGCACGGTAGTGATCTCTCCCCGGGCGCGTGCCAGTGCGAGGGGATGGTTGCGGCGCCGCTCACGCGCGCGGCGCAGCCGGTCATTGCAGCTCGAGCGCGGCAGATGGAGGATCTCGGCGGCGAAACGCTCGAAATTGGGAAAACCGCTGCGCTCGTGGGTCCCGTCGAGCATCCACTCATAGAGCTGATCCTCCTGTTGCACGCGAAGCCGATCGCGGCGCGCCATGAGACGACGAAGCACGGCATGGATGCGGAAGGCATACCGCCGTTGAGCTTGCTCGCCCAGCGGGGGCAGCTTGGGGTGCGGTAGTGCGCGCCCGCAGGTCCCGTGGTCGAGCGAGGGGGTGGATGCGGCGCTCTGCTTGGTTTCGTTCCTGATTCCAAAGCGGCGTCGCGCCCGTGCAACATCGAGTCGCGGGGTGGCTTCACTGGCGGTTTCACTTGTGGCATCGATGGACGCTTCGCTGCCAGCTTCGGCGAGCAAAGCGGCGAGGGCCTCTTCATCGCCGTGGCTTCGTCCCACCATCGCTCGGGCCAGAACCATGGAGTCTTCCAAGTAAAGGACGGCCGGCACCGGCGCGGCGAAGGCGATATCGACGAACTCGCTCCCCCTCAACTCGCTCCCTCTCAACTCGCTTCCGACGGACTCGCCTCTCGGGGAATCGTTCCTCGTGGACTCGCCCGCGCAATCTCGATGTGATTCTTGCACTTCAGCAGAGCTTCGCGGTTTAGAATTCTCCTCCCCGGCAGTGGTTCGCAGTTCGGAGTTGGTCCCGAGGCGGTCTTGTTCGTTGGCGCTGTCCGCGACTGTGCGCGCTGTGCGCACCGTGCTCGAACTCGCCGTGGCGCGCGCGATCGTCGAGGGTACGCAGCGAGAGCTCACCCTTGCGAAAGGGCGCACGAAGTTTCGGTTGCGCGGCGAGCAGGCGTCCTACCCGTACCCATCTCAGAAAGCTGGAGTGGGGGACTCCCAAGAGGGCGCTCGCATAGTCGCGTTGCGATTGGGCGAGCCAGCGCGGACCGCGGAGCGCGACGAAATACGCACAGGCGAGACAGAGGCGCAGAAGCAGACGCGATTCAGCGGAGCGATAGGCCGCGAAGCTTTCGCGGTGCCGTCCCTGGGCACGCGCTGCCACGCGAGAATGCTCCGCGGACTCGGATCGCCGCTCAAGCTCAGCGAAAATAGAGCGCAATTCGATCTCACTCGCAGAGGGACCGCGAACGGCGCTGCTGCAATCGGTGGCCCGGCGGTCGCGTTCGACGACTCCGATGGAATCCCTATGTGTTTGGCGATGAAGCGACACGCTGAGCTCCAGGGCTGGGAGGCGGTGGAGAGGGAGCGTGGAAAGAAGATAATACAAACAAATGCGTGTGTCAAGGAGCGCGCTGACAAAATCTTGAGCGACGGGCATCGCTGCGGATCGACGACCGGCATCGCTGCGGATCGACCGACTGCGCATCAGCGCACAAAGAAAAGGCGCCGGTGATCCGGCGCCCTTTCTCGAAGCGATTCATGGGCGGATGATTCTGCCTCGTGGGAAGCGGCATCGTCAGGAATGGATACCGCCAGTCCGGAGGCGAAAGCGTTCGCCGGCAGATCGCGACTCGGCAGCCTAGCGAAAGGCCGCCTTCATTGCGCTCCAACTTCTATTCTCGATGGGAACCGAGCAATCGATCTGCACCGTGATGGTGATGACCGACCCCCAAGTTCCGTACTGCTGACCTGCGGAGGCAGCCGCACAGCTTCCGTCGAGGAAAATCGGATAGTCGGCGGGAATGGTGATCCCGGGATCGAGACTGGTGGTCTCTCCGGCACCATATCCATTGCCGATTCCGAAAACCAGGGCACAGCCATCGTCAAAGGTGCCGCTCGTATTTCCGTTCACCACGGATGCCACGGGCGTGCTCGTACCACTGACCAGCGCGTACTGCACGGTGGTGATCAGAGTAGTCGAGCCTAGCGTTCCACTTCCGTCGCCCCAGGGCCATGCCCCGGGATAGAAGGTGAAAGTGCCACCGGTGAAGTGCGAGGTATACTGGATGGTACCTACGCCACCCACGCGGTTATCCTGAACCGTGAACGCGGCATTCTCGGTGGGGCAGCTGATTTCCCACTGCGTCCCCAGAGTGGTTCCGTCCCACGATTGGGCGTGCAGCACATGGGGCAGGCCGGAATTGATGCCCGAACGCCAGGTGGAAGCACGACCGGTATAGAGTGAACCACCGTTGAGGTCGGTGGAAGTGTAAGTCCCGGTCACCGGAGCGGCCGAGGCAAGCGATGGGAGCACGAGTAGGAGGATGGATAGACATAGCAAACGTTTCATCAATAATCCTCTCTCTGCAGGAAGATTCCTGCTACGTGCGAGACAAACGAACCCCTCATCCACCACCCAACATCGCGGCCAGTGTACCATCGTTGCCGGACGAACGCACGTTTGTTGTGACTGGATTGCTAAACGAAGACCTTGAGGATGGTGAAGGCTCCCATGAGCACCGTCAGGGCCGCGATAAGCTCCTTCAATCGCCGCTCTCGCACCTGCTTCACGATTTCCACCGAGAAGGGCACCGACAGGAGGGCGCCGGCGAGCACGGGCACCAGCAAGTCCAACTGAATACTCCGCGAGCGGACTAGGAAGAGGATCACGCCGATGAGGCAGGTGAATGCCTCGGCGAAGGAAGTGATGGCAACCGAGGCCTTCCCCCTGATGCCGCCGAGGATCTGACCGCTCGTCATGATCGGTCCGTATCCTCCGCCGCTCAGCGCCTTGTTGAACGAAGCGACGGTCGCCAGCAGAAACATCTTCCACCGGGTGAACTTGAAAGTGTGCTCGAGTTGAATCCAGATGAACACTCCGGCAAGAAGGATGATGCAGCCGATGACGAGCTTGAGAAGTTTGGTGGGGATCTCGAGCGCGAGGTTGACTCCCACGGCGACGCCGATGACGCTGCCCAAGGCCAGCATGAGTCCCACTCTCAAGTCCTTCGACCCACGGCGGAAATCGACGTTTCCGGAATCGTGATGAAAGTACGAGGCGGCGAAACCGCTCAGGAACTCCGACACCAAGATGGTGGGGACCAAATCCAGTGGATGGAAACCGAAGGCGAGGAGCACTGGAGTGAGCGTGGTGCCGTAGCCCATCCCCAGGGAGCTGTCCATGAGTTCGCAGCTAAAGCAGAGTACGACGAGGCCGAGAATTCCCCAGCTGAAGCTCTGATGTCGAATGGACATCGCGGCCAAAAAGAGGACCAGGATGAGCAACCACCACACGCGCTTCTTCCACTGCGACCCGGGGGGAAGCGAGGGGAACGCCATGGCCGACCTCCACGCGCGAGATGTCACAACGATAGCAATCTGGGGGCGCAAGGTGCATGGTTTTCTCGGCGCGAGCGGGAAAGTCCTCGCCGCGGGTTAGACGACAAGGAGCCCGACAGCAACGGGCAGAAGGGGAGCGAGTCATGGAATTTCCCATCGACGGAACCCTCGACCTTCACATCTTTCAACCGGCTGAAGTGAAGACACTCGTTCCGGACTATCTGCAGGAATGCCGCGCACGAGGCATTCTCGAGGTTCGGATCATCCACGGGAAGGGAACGGGCGCCCTGCGCGAAACGGTCCACGCCATACTGAAACGGCTACCCTATGTAGTCGGCTACCGTTTGGGTGGAAGCGGCGCAGGCGAGTGGGGGGCAACCCTGGTCAGGCTCTCGCCCCGTGACACGGCACAGTAACGTCGACGACAAAGACGACCGTTCGTTCCGAACCCCCGAGTTTTTTCGAATGGTGACAAGTTCGACTCCCCGACAACTCCGACTTCCCCACAAGTTCGACTTCCCTACAAGTCCGAATCCCCGACGAGCCCCAATTTCCTTTGCCAACCCATTGCAAATACAAGGAGGAAATTCCAACACGAGGACTATATTTTGCATTGATCAGGCAGACGATCGAGTTCCACTCGGTCGGACCGCACTCGCAAAAGTTGAGCGTCTGTCATGCGTACAGTGCTCTCTCGGCTGGCTCTCCGATTGGTCTTGGCGCTGACCGTCCTGGTCGCGATCAGCCGCGGCATTTTCGGTTACCTCGAAATCAAAAACCGCGAGCGGATCGTGATCGGCGAGAAGATCACGGCCGCGGACGAACTTTCGCGTTCCATCACCGCCGCCACCTGGCACGCCATGCTCGCGGACAATCGCTCGAGCGCCTACGAGATCATGGCCACGATTGCCCAAGAGCATGGGGTGGAGAACATCCACCTCTTCAACAAAGAAGGACTGATCGCCTACTCGACGGCGAATGACGCGGCCACACGAGTCGATGTGTCGCATGGCATCTGCGAGACCTGCCATGGCCAGGGACAAACTCTGATCCATCCGGACCTGAAGAGCCGCACCAGGATCGTGCGCGACCCGAAGCGCGGACGTTCGCTCGAAATGGTCACTCCAATCCTGAACGAGAAGGCCTGCAGCGACGCGAGCTGCCATTCCCACGACGCCAAGCAAAGCGTCCTCGGTGTGCTCGACGTACGCTTGAGCCTGGCGAATGTGGACCACGATCTCGCAGCCATGAACAAGCGGGCGCGAGAGATCACCGTGCTCGAGATTCTGCTAATCAGCATCTTCATCCTCTACTTCACGCGCCGCTTCGTGGGACTCCCCGTGCGCCGTTTGAACGCCGGTACGCGCGAAATCGCGGCCCTGAAACTCGAGCGGGATATCCCTGTGGGATTTCCCGACGAGCTGGGCGACCTCGCGAAATCCTTCAACACCATGCGGGTGCATCTCAAGGACACGCTGGAGGAATTGCAGGCGCTCACCCAGAGCCTCGAGAGCCAGGTGGTGGAGCGAACGCAGGAACTGCGCGCCACGCAGGAGAAGTTGATACGCAGCGACCGTCTGGCCTCCCTGGGACAACTGGCGGCGAGTGTAGCTCACGAGATCAACAACCCGGTGTCCGGCGTGCTCAATTTCAGCATGGTGCTGCAGCGGATGATCGAGAGCGGCGAGATCCCGCCGGGGGAGATCGAAAACTTCCGCCGCTACCTGCGCCTGATCAGCGAGGAGACGATGCGGGTGGGGAGGATCGTCTCCGATCTCTTGGCCTTCTCGCGCACGCCATCTCCGCAGGGCGCGTTGATGGATCTGAACGAGCTGGTGGGGCACGTGCTCACTCTTCTGAGCCACCGTTTGGAACTCGAACAGGTCGCGGTGATCACGGAACTCGCTCCAACGCTTCCCCAGCTGAGCGGCGACTCGTCGCAGATTCAACAGGTGCTGATCAACTTGCTCATGAATGCCGCCGAGGCCTGCTCCGGGGGAGGCGAGATTCATGTTCGGACGCGTCTGAGCGAGGATGGAAACAATGCGATTCTCGAATTGGAGGACAACGGGCAGGGGATCGCTCCGGAAAACCTCAGCCGAATCTTCGATCCGTTCTTCAGCACCAAGGAGGAGGGCAAGGGAGTTGGGTTGGGGCTCTCGGTGGTGTACGGGATCGTGGAGGCTCATGGCGGCACTATCGACGTCCACAGCAAGGCCGGAGAGGGGACCACCTTCCGGGTGATCCTGCCCATCCATCACGAGAGTCTGCAGACGCCGCGCGCTGCTGCGCCGGCGACGGCTCCAGCCGGCACGACGGGCTGCGGCGCGGCGCCCCGGCAACGAGGCTCCGCACTCCGTCCCTCGCGCCGGATGCTGAAGAGAAATGGAGGAGAGAGGTGAGCACGCTGCGCATCTACTGTCTCGACTCCATCTCGGAGGACATGGGCGAAGCACTGCGCCGTTTCCTCACCTTCACCTTCGGTCTGGATACCGAGCTGAGCGCGCACCCCACCGACTTGAGCGAGCTCCTCGACCCTTCTCGCGCTCAGTACGAATCGACGGGAATTCTGCGTCTGCTATCGCGAGAGCACGTCGGATTTCGAGGCCACGTACTGGGTCATCACCGAGGCGGATCTGTACGTTCCCATGCTCAGCTTTCTCTTCGGGCACGCGCAACTCGGGGGAACGGTGGCCCTGGTCTCCTTGGCCAGGCTGCGACAGGAATTCTACGGACTGAGTCCCGATCCGCCGCTCTTGCTCGAGCGCTTGATGAAAGAGGCGGCGCACGAATTGGGGCACGCATTCGGAATGAGGCACTGCGCGAACGCGCAGTGTTGCATGGCTCTGTCGACCGCCATCGAGCAGGTCGACGCCAAAGAAGCCGATTTCTGCGGCGGTTGCCGAAGCCTGTTGAGGGAGCTTCTGGCAAAGGATCGCTCCGATACCGTCGCGAGAGGAACTGAGGAGGTTCCATCATGAAGAACCCATGGTCGATCCTGGTCGTGGACGACGAACCGGTACAGAGTGAATCGATGGCGGTCTGGTTGCGCCAGGACGGATACGAAGTGGACCGGGCCTCTTCGGGCAAGGAAGCCATCCAGGCCGTGCGCGAGAAGGACTATGCCATCCTCTTCATCGACTTGAAGATGCCACCGGGCATCGACGGCATCGAGACGATGACCGAAGTACACAAGATCTCGCCCGACTCCTCGGTGATCATCATCACCGCCTACGCCACGGTGGATACGGCGATTTCCGCCATGAAGGAGGGCGCGGTCGAGTACATCGTGAAGCCCTGCAATCCGCAGGAAATCTCCATGCTGGTGCAACGGATCATCAGACTGAAGAATCTCGAGCGGGAAAACACGCTTCTTAGGGAGCGGCTGGAGAAGAGCCACCACTTCTGCGACATCATCAGCAAGAACTCCACGATGCTGCGCATCTGCGATCTCGTCCGGGACATCGCCGATTTGCCGAGCACGGTGCTGATCCAGGGTGAGAGCGGAACTGGCAAGGAGGTGGTGGCGCGGGCCATCCACGAGTCGGGCGCACGCGCCGGCAAGCCCTTCGTGGCGGTGTCCTGCGCCGCGCTGGCGGAGAGTCTACTCGAGTCCGAGCTCTTCGGTCACGAGAGAGGCGCTTTCACCGGCGCCAGCCAACGCCGCCAGGGCAAGTTCGAGCTCGCGCAGGACGGCACCCTCTTCCTGGACGAGATTGGCGACATCTCGCCCAAGCTCCAGGTCGACCTGTTGCGGGTGCTTCAGCAGCACAGCTTCTATCGCGTGGGCGGCTCGCAAGAAATCGCGGTTCACGCGCGCACCATCGCGGCCACCAACGTCAACCTGGAGAGCGCCATCGCGGAGGGGAAGTTCCGCGAGGATCTCTACTACCGTCTCAACGTGATCAACATTCGCATTCCACCGCTCAGGGAGCGGCGCGAGGACATCCCGCTGCTTGGTCTCCCACTTCCTGCCGCGAATCGCGCTGGAGCTGGGCAAGGATGTGCACGAAGTCTCGCAGGAGGGAATGCGTCTGCTTCTCGCGCACGAGTGGCCGGGCAACGTGCGCGAACTGGAAAACGTCATCGAGAGGGCGATCGTCTCCTCCCAGGGACAGGTTCTCACCGCCTCGGATTTCGCGTTTTTGCGGGCGAGAGAGAACGGTTCCGTCGAGTGGTCGATTCCCAGCGACGTGAGCCTGCGCGAGATCGAGCAGAAGGCGATCGAGATCACCCTGCGCCGCACTCAGGGAAACATCAAGGAGACGGCGGCCCTGTTGGGGATCGATCGCTCGACGCTGTACGATAAGATCTCGCGCTACGGGATCGAGCGACCGACCGCATCCAGCCGCGATGAGTCCTGCAGAGACGAGAACTGCTCTCTCAGGCCTCCAAAAAATAGTCCTCCCAGATCGACTCCCAATCGAAGTCGGGGGCGACTGCGGGCAGATCGTTCACGATCTCGCCACCGTCTGCCAGGGCGGCCAGAGGGCCGCCCAAAGCGACGCGACTTTGCAAGGACTCCACTTCGCGCTGCATCCAGGCTCGGGCCTCGCTCCCGCGCAGCAGGGCCGCCGCGGCCGCGGGCTTTGGCTCGGGATAAACCCGCAGCCGCCACTCGGGGCCGTCCCCGAAGGACTCGAGCACCTCGCCACTCACGGGGGAGAGGATGCGGATCCAGTGTCCCCCGCAATGCACCCGGCCCAGCTCGTCGTTGGCGCGCAGACGCTTCCCGTGGGCCGGCAGCTCGAGGGCGTCGGTCTTGGCGAGGAGCCTCTTGGCGAATCCGTCCATGCCCAGAAGCACCGATCCGTCCTCCTGTTCCTCGAGCCAGGTGTGCCCGCGGTGGAAGTAGCGATTTGACCGGCAGTTCGATGCCGTAGGCACTTGCCATCGACGGCCCATCCACTGGCGCGATCTCAGCTCCAAGCGCGCGGTGGAACTCGCAGTGCTCGCATTCGAAGGCATTCTCACAGACCCTGGCCGCGCACTCTCCATTGAGGGCGTGACGGCACTGACGACGCTCCGCGGGCAAGCTCTGGAAATCGCCGCGCCAACGGATCTCGCTCTCCGCGCCCTGCAGACGATCGCGGCGCGCGCGCAGACCCGCGATGAAGACGGTGGTGGCGATCGTCAGAAGCACCAGGAAGAAGCCGCCGAGGAACACCACGTGACCCAGGTCCCAGTGAAATTCGTAAATGCCGGGGAACATCTCACACCTCCATCAGCCACGAGCGAGCTCTCGCTCTTTGGGATACAGGGGCAGGTAACGATACGAGAGCGAAAAGAGAATCACGCCGTAGGCCACCACGGCCGCGAAGGCCGCGAGCTCTTGCCAGCTGGGCAGGTAGGTCCAGCTCGACTCGAAAGGTAGGGTCGGCAAGGCGAGGGTCTGAATGGTCATCGCGTAGCGATTGAGAGCAACGCCCAGACACGCGAGGACCGCAGCCCAGGTTTGCCAACGCGGGTTGGAGAGCGCGTTCTGCCGGGCGAGAATGAGGGCGGGCAGGAGTCCGCAAACGAAAAGTTCGAGCAAGAGAATCCAGGTTCCGAAAGCCTCGCTGCGGTAGAACCAGTAGCCGTGGAACCCGGCCTCGGGAACCGTCCGGTTGAGCCAGTACAGGGTGTCGATGCCCTTCAGAACCAGATAGACCAGCAGAATCCGTCCCGAGAGCCGCGCGAGCAGGGTGAGCGCGGCGGTGGGAACCAGAGTGCGTCGCGTGATCTTCCGCGCCAGACGCGTCAGCACCAGAAGGAAGCTCGGACCAACCGCGACGGCGGAGAGAATGAAGAGGAAGAAGGTGGTCGGCCAGACGAGAAAGCCCTGGCGGAAGGCGAAGGGACGCCCCTGCATCACGCCGAAGAGCCCTCCCAGCGAACCCTGGTGGAAGAACGAGAGAAACGCGCCCACGATCGCGAATACGACCATGAGATGGTGCAGCTCGAACTCGAAGACCACCGCTTCACCCTTGCGATGCAGGCGCCGATTCTTCAGTACCAGCGGAATGTACTCGACCGAAAGCACCATGAGATAGCAGCTGAGGCAGAAGGTGACTTCCGCCAACATCGAGTGCACGTTGGGGTGCCAGAAGGTGAACCACGCGCGTAGGGGCTGGCCGACGTCGACCAGCAGAATGCCGATCGCTCCGCTGTAACAGATGAAGCCCAACACCACCGCGCTGTTGATCACGGACCGGAATTCCCGGCGCTTGAAGACGTAGACCAAAAGCCCGGTGAAGAACGCGCCCGCCCCGAAAGCGATCACGGTGAGGTCGAGAAAAATCCACAGTCCGAAGGCGTATCGGTTGTCCATGTTGGTGTGGTGCAGACCCTGGACGAGGCACTGGCCAATCGCAAAGACACCCACTGCCAAAAGCAGCGCCCAGGGCAAGAGCCACAAGAGGAAGCGGCTTCGGTTCGCGTGACGTCCACGGATCGAGGGGGATTGCATGCGGTCAAACATTGAGTGCGACCTCCCGATCGCTGGCATCGAGGACGCGATCGATCTTGTGGACCCACTTCCGCGAGGACAGATAGAAGACCTTGGGCTCGGTTCCCAGCCCCTCCAGCAAGCGGAAGGCGCGCGGGCTTTTGACCAGTTTCGAGATCTCACTTTCGGGATCGTTCAAGTCGCCGAAGGTGATGGCGTTGACCGGACACGCCTCGCGGCACGCCGGCTGGTATTCGTGCTCTTTGAGTTCGTGTCGTCCCTCCGCGGCCGCGCGCGCGCGAGCTTCGTGCAAACGCCCGTGACAGAAGTTGCATTTCTCGACCACGCCGCGCATGCGCGGGGCAACGTCGGGATTGAGACAGCGCTCAATCTCGGGCGGCCAGGCCGGCGTCCACCAGTTGAAATAGCGCGCGTGGTAGGGGCAGGCCGCCATGCAGTACCGGCAACCAAGGCAGCGCTCGGGCATCTGGAACACGATCCCGGTCTTGGCATCGATCTCGACCGCGTTTTGCGGACAGACCTGGGCGCAGGGAGCGTGATGCCCGCATTGCTGGCAGAGCAGTGGGATGAAGACCGTGTCGGGCTCGTCTTTCGACGGCCCCTCGACCCGGTACACGCGGATCCAAGTGATGCCCTTGCGGACGCCGGCCTCGGGCGGGCACACGCTGAGGTTGTTCTCGACCGCGCAGGCCATCATGCAGGCCCCGCAGCCGGTGCAACGGTCGAGGTCGATCGCCATCGCGTAACGATGGGTTGCTTCATTCGATTGCTTCATGAGCTCACCTCGTCGCCAAAAACACCCGAAGCCAGACTTGTGGCGGCCACCAGACTCGAAGCTTCGACTCTTTCGCTCAGCTGAACCCGGGCGGTCTCAGTTCCCCAGGGTGCTTCGAATTGCACGCGTTGATCGCTGCGCAGTCCCAAGACGCGCGCGGTCTGCGGGTTCAGGTAAATGGTGCCCGCGCGCGGCAGGAGCGTGGACTCGCGGCAGAGCTTGGCGAGAAGGGGAGGCACGGGCTCACCCGTGCTCCCGACTCCACTGCCGAGGGGCAGGACGCAGAGCTGCTCGAAACGCGTGGGAACGAGAGCTCGCGTCCGCGCTCGCTCGAGAGATCGCCGCAGCGACTGCGCGGCATCCGCACCGATGAGCGCGGGACCCTTCATTGACTTCCAGCTCATTCCCTCGCCGTACCACTCTGCGCCGCGGAGCAGCGCTTCCCACTGCGCGGAGGACGAAGTCGCTCGGCTCGTCTTGCCGTCTTCGATCCATGGTTCGATCACGCTACCCCCATTCAGCTCGTAAAGAGCGTCGGACTGATCGCGTAGGAGCTTCTCGTAGCTGGGGTTCGGACCGAGCGCGGAGAGGAAGTTCGGATCGGGGGAGAGCCGCTGCAGCAACTGCACGGGGTCGAGGAATTCGGCCTTGGTATCAAAGACGGGACGCGCCAATGCGAAACGCGGCAAGGCCAGATCGCAGGCGGCCTCCACTTCGTCCCAGCCTTCCAGAGGCGCACTGGTGGGGAGGGCCAGGTCGCAGGCGCGCGCCAGTTTACCCACGTAGGGAGTCAAGACGACGATACGGCCCTGCGGCTCCATCTTGCGCCGGATCTGTGGCATGGGCAGGGCACTCGAAAGACGCGAGCCGTCGATCAAGAGCAGCTGGAGCGAGGCGTCCGGGATGCTCTCCAAACTCGTTGCCGCCACCGCCTCGTGAGAGCGCAGGCAGTGGGGAAGAGGCAGCGACGCTTTCGTCTTGAGGGTGCCCTGAGAGCGGGTCGCGCCGAGCAGGACGTTCAAGAGGAAGACCATTCGCGAGACACTCGCGTCGGCCGCAACCCCGCTGGACGGATCACCCTGCACCACCAGGGAGGGACCCTCGTGGGACAGTTGCCACGCGCTTCGCTCCAACTCCTCCTGGCTCACGCCGGTGGCGAGCGACACCGCATCCTGGGAAGTCTCGGAGATCAGCGAGAGCAGTTCGGTCTCACGCGCGAGGATTTCCCGCGAGGCGGGCGAAGAGTCGTACCAGCCACGGTCGAGAAGCACGCGGGCCAGGCCGAGGGCGAAGGCTGCTTCGCTGCCCGGCCGGATGCGATACCAGTGATCGGCCAGGCGCGCGCTGACGTTGGGAATGGGGGAGGCCTGGATGAGGCGGGCGCGCTCGGAAGCACCGTGAAGTTCGACGCCACGCAGGCGCGGCAGAACCCGGCCCGGGGTCCCCCAGCTCTCGAGAATGGGAGCGGAGAAACTCAGAAGCGTGCGACAATTCGAAAGTTCATAGGCGAGCTGCGTACCTTCAGGGAGCCCCGCGGCGCGCGGAAGCTCGCGCAGGAGCGATTCCTGCGAAGGAGGCACCAGGTAGCGACCACCACCGAGACTTCCCAGGAACGCGCGGTAGCAAGAGGAGAGGGCGCGATTGGGATTGGGATCGAGTACGGCGACGCTCCGCGCGCCACCGCGCGCCAGGGCATCCTTCAGCCACCGCTGCAGTTGCTTTTCCCACTGGGGTTCAGGCTGGTAACGTCCGCGCGCAGCGTCGAAGACCTGCGCTTCGTGCAGGCGATCCGGATGTCCGGCAAAGTGGTGCAGGACGAGCCCGTAGGGACAGGGTTTGCCCGCGCCCATGGGGTGCGTGGGAATCGCGCTCGGCGATACCGGAACATTGCCCACGCAGCGCAAGTTCAGCGCGCAACCGGCGGGACACAGCGAACAATGGGTCGGAACGAAGCCGAGCTTACCGCGCCGGGGGTGCGCAATCCACCCCTCGTTCTGGGTACGGATCGCGAGGTCGTCGAGCAGTTTCCAGGGAACCGGAGTGAACAGAGTTCCCACTGCGACTCCACTCATCAGCTTCAAGACATCGCGTCGACTGACACGCGTACTCATGATTCCTCCCTCAGCGGTGACAATCCAAACAGCCCGTCGTCACCTTCGATTGCCTGTGGCAGGCGCAGCAATCGCCCATCTTCATGCGCGGTGAATCCGAGGCCGCGAAGCGGGAGACACTGGTGCCCCAGATGTCGCGGCTGTAGCCACTGAGTCGATTGCGCTCCAAAGGGCGCAGCGCTTCGCTCGCGCCGTGATCGCCGTGGCAACGAGCGCAATCGATTTCGGCCAGCACCACGTGGCTGGCGTGCGGGAAATACACGTTCTCGGGCTGGCGGGCGTAGATCTTCCAGACGATCTCACGGTCCGCGGTCACATAGTCTTCCACAAGCTGCCGCTCGAATTCGCTATCGGTGACCATTTCTTCGTGACAGTCGGCACAAACACGCGTGACGGGAATTCCCGCGAAGCGCCCTTCCTCATCGAAGCCGTGGCAATCCGAGCAGCTCAAGCCCACGGAGTCGGAGGTGTGGAGTGCGTGACTGAAGTGGAGTGGCTGATCGATCCTCTCATAGAGGAACGACGGAAAGACCAGCCACCCCAACAACAGCGCAACCGCAGCCCCCACCGCGAAGAGAGGAATGCGTGGCAGCGAACGCATCACTTTGCCTCCTGCGGAGAAAGCGTAAAGAATTCACGGATCAGCTCCAGGCCCTCGTCTCGTCCGAGATGCCGCACCAGGCCGGAGACGGGGAGACCCCCGTCGGTCGCCAGTTCGACACTGGAGCCTTTCGAAGCATGCACCGTGTCGCGGACGAAGCGATCGAGGCGATCCACTTCATGACGCATCCAGTCGCGGTTCTCCATGTCATCGATCGCGCCACGTTCGACCGGAGTCCGTGACTCGGCCTGTCTCACTCGTCCCTCGTAGAGCCAACCACCACCGTAAGGATCCTTGACGATCTCCTCGGGATGGGTGAGCAGGTGCACGTTGCTGCCCGTGATTTCAATTCTTTCAGGAAACACGAAGCGAAATTCGTGGCCGTGCACGCTGAGCACTGCGGTGGGTTGGGTGAGAGTACGCGGAGAAATCAGCTTCACCTCATCGATGGAGCCCAGTACGCAAGCCACGAAGGCATCGACTCCGATGTGACAAACGCCATACTCGGCCTCGTGCATCCACATGTGATTGGGCCAGTAGCTGATGTGCGCGGGCATGTGAACTTCGCCATTGGCATTGGGTGGTTCGACGCCCACGCGTTCCTTGGGATGTACCCGCTGCCGATAGACCGGACAGTAGAGATGCGCGTCGGTCTGACACCTCGACAGCAGACAGTCGTGATAGGGAACGAGTTTTCGCACGCCGGCCGTGTCGCAGTATTGCACCATTGCGCTGCGAAGCCGCGGACAGTGATCCTCATTCCCCAAATCGTGCGGATAGGGATCGGCGTTCTGCAGCAGCGGGCACTCGCGGTATTGCGCGGTTGAGCAACGCTCGTACTGCTCGAAGCCGTCCGTATCGGCAAGCATCTTGCGAATTGGAGAGAGTTCGCAGTAGCGAACTTTGGTTTGTTTGAGGAAGGGGCACTGCATGATCCAGCCCTCACTCTTTCGAGTCGGAACTCGGCTTCTTCTTTTTCTGTTCGTCACAGGGCGTTCCACCGTCGGCCATGGTCATGCCGAGGTCGGGGGTGGAAAGGGAGTGCGGACTTCCCGCCAGCCGGCGCTGACGGCGTTCGCGCAGGTACGAGGGCAGCTCCCAAGCCATCTGGTAGACGACGTACAGCAACGGCACGACCACGAGCAGGCCCAGGAACGCGTTGGTGATGTCCAGCCAAAAGGCGGCGGGATCACTTCGATCGAACAACATGACTAGCCTCCCAGCAAAAGCTTGATGGAGGCCGGGAATTCGCGCCTCCGCCTGCGCATTGCGCACAGCGCGTACCGCAGGCCTGAAAAGCTGCTACGCAAACGGAAACGCAATGAATTCCGTAAGTTGCGGAAGCGACAAATTGTCCGGCTGGGTTTTGTGGTGGGTTTGTGTGTGGGGGATCCCGGCACGGGATTCGGAGAATCCTACACGGAGGATTTTGTGCGGAGATAAAGTCCCCGCGATGTGCAGCGAACTCATCAACTCGAACGCGTCGAGTGAGTATTCTTGCAAACGTCCGTTCTCGAGTATTTCCCCGCAAAACTTGACATCACGAGTTGAATATCTGCTAATGGACTACGCTCCCATCGTTACCGATTTCCAGGAAACGGGGGATCGATGAGGTCCTGTCTACGCCCGCTGATGCCTGCTGGTTTTCCACGCCTACCCCTCGTGCTACCACTTGAGGGATATCCTCGGTCTACTTCACTGCAGATTGCATCGGCTGAACTCTCCGCCGGCTCCCTCACGCTCGAGCCCAAGCTCCTGGCTCACGGGGCCGGTGCAATTTCACTGCATCAAACCTGAAGGGTCTCCTGCGGCACATTCTGGTGACCAGCCGCGAGAGTCGCGCAGTGTTCTGATCAAAAACCTCAAGGAGACGACCATGTCCCTGCGAGCCGCATTGCGTGCCGGCGCACTGGTCGCGTTGGCGCTGAGTTTTCTCATCTCGTGCAGCGACAATCCGGTGTCAACGGAAGTCGAAACCTCGTTCTGGGAGGCCTGGTCGAATCCCTCCGAGCCGGTTACCCCTTCCTACTATCTGAACTCCATATGGGGAAATGGTGAGGGTGACGTGTATGCGGTCGGATGGAGAGACATGGTCTTGCACTATGACGGGCAAGAGTGGGAAAGCCTGCGATCTCTGGGGAGCACGAGTGCCAACTTGAACGGGATCTGGGGCGACGCGGTTGGCAATCTGTACGTGGTGGGCAACGAGGGGAGGATTCTGCACTACGACGGATTCGACTGGACGAGCATGGACAGCGGAACCTCCGCGGACTTATCAGCCGTGTGGGGATTGTCGGCGAGAGACGTCTTCGCGGTTGGGGCTGACGGCGTGGTGCTTCACTTCGATGGCGATACCTGGAACTCGATCGATAGCGGAACCGACGTGACGCTACACGGCGTCGTAGGGAATGGAATTGTGGTATTCGCAGTCGGTGACGAAGGCACGATTCTGCGGCTCACGCACAACGGCGCATTCCAAGTCGCTGAAATTACCACGAACGATTTGTTGAGCATCGGAGGGTGCCTCCAGAGTGGACTCTGTGCGGTGGGAGACGCGGGTACCATTCTCCGTTACGACGGTTCGAACTGGAAGGCGGAGCGCAGCGGCACTCTACGGGATTTCGTTGCGGTGAGAGGAACCGCAGACGGTCAGCTGATCGTAGCTGGAGGCAGGACCCTGCTGGTTTCCAATGGCAGCGAATGGGACTCTCTGGACTTGAGTGAAGGGGATTTCCAGTACGACTCTCAGGGATTCATCGGGGTCTGGGGAAGCTCACTCCAGGACATGTTTCTGCTGCAGAAGGACTCCATCGTGCATTTTGACGGTGTGACTGCCCATGCGATGGATCTGGAGACATTCCCCACGCCGGTTCCTCAGGCTTCTTATCAAGACCTTTGGGGGGCTTCGGGAAATTGTGTCTACGCGGTCGGGAAGTCGGAGGTCTTCAAGTACGACGGCTCGGATTGGAATTCGGTTGGTGGCGGAAGTTGCGACGCAGTGTGGGGGGCTTCCGAGAATCAGGTTTACACGGTGCTCACCGTTTATGTCTCGGAAGGGCCTGGCGGGGGTGGCGACTGGGGTGAGAGCAACCTGAGTGTCTCGGCGATCGCGCGAATCTACCAGTTCGACGGCGCGCTCTGGACCGAAGAACAATCGTTTGGGGACATGACATTCGCGGACATCTGGGGAAGCTCTGGATCCCCTCTCTTCATCGCGGGCGCAGCTGCGGAATTCTATCAAACCACTCGGCCCATAGTCGCGATGGTACAGGTCAATCATCCGAGGATTTTCCGCTTTGCCGATGGCGAGTGGAGTGTGAGTTACAGCAGTGATGTTGACGGGCGAGTGAACTGCCTGTGGGGAAGTTCGGAAAGCGACGTATACGCAGGGGGCTCGGATGGCTTGATCCTGCACTTCGACGGTACGAGCTGGACTTCGATGGAGAGCGGGGTCTCTTCCAGTATCAGCGGGATCTGGGGCAGTTCCCCCTCTGACGTGTTCGCTGTCGGGGGGAGTGGAATGATCCTCCATTACGACGGGCAGAGCTGGGACGTCATGGAGAGCGGAGTGGTGGAATGGCTCAACGACATTTGGGGTAGCGCGGCGGACGACGTCTACGCGGTTGGAGCCAACGGGATCATCCTGCATTACGACGGTTCGAGTTGGGATTTTGAGCCCAGTCCAACCCAAAACCAACTCTACGCAATCTGGGGAAGCGGACCCGACGACATCTTCGTTGTCGGGCAGTATGGCACCGTCCTTCACTACGGACAATAAGCAGGGGAGTGGTACGAATGAGCGAGGGAAGACTCTTGCGGCATGCAATCCGAGTGTTGGCAATGAGTGCCGTCGTACTCTGCACCAGTTGCAGCAACGACAATAGCGACTCGATCCTTCAGCCTTCCACCCAGCGCGATTACAGCTGGCAGCTGCAGAACCCGTACCTGACGAACAACGATCTACGTGATATGTGCTCTGACGGCGCGGGAGGACTCTTTGCCGTTGGTGGGGCAGGCACCGTTGTGCACTATGACGGTGTGACCTGGAGGATCCAACCGTCAGGAACGCAAAGGGGATTCGCTGAGGTCGTCGCATTGAGCCCCACAGACGCGTACGCTCTCACCGATAGGCTCGATCTGCTCTATCACTACGATGGGGAGAGCTGGTCGCTCCACACGCAGCTGACTGCCCAGGCCAAAGGCATTTGGTGTGGCGATTCCGGCGAGATCGTTCTGCTCACCTTCGAAAAGAGCTATCACTTCGACGGAACCCTTTGGACCGAGCATGGGTGTCCGTTTCGAAATTGTACTGATCCCCGGTACGCCTGCTTGTGTAATGGAATGCAGGGCATGTGGGGAACGGCACCGGACGATCTGTATGCCTATGGATGTCTAGGTACCATTCTTCACTTCGACGGCTCGGAATGGACCCTCCAGGACACCGGACCCGAATGCACCTCCTGCTCTCAATACCCCGAGCTCACGAGTATCTGGGGGAGTGGAAGTTCGGATGTCTTCGTGATTGGAAAAGACGGCTACATCGTTCACTACGATGGTTTTGAGTGGACCGTCCAGGAGAGCGGCACCTCGGAGGCTCTTCGCGCCATATGGGGCAATGCTGCGGACAACGTCTTCGCGGTGGGAGACTCCGGCATCATTCTCCATTATGACGGGATGAGCTGGTCAACACAGCAGAGCGGTACTTCCGAACGTCTTGGGCAGATATGGGGTAGCCAGGATGGAGAGGTGTATGTGTTGGGACAGAATCAAACTCTCCTCCAATACGACGGCACGATGTGGAGCGAGGCCCAGCTCGAGCCGAAGAGCGACTTGACCGCCGTTTGCGGCGTGGGACCGAACGATGTGTTCGGCGTGGGGTATGCCGGAGTGATCCGGCACTTTGACGGATCGTCCTGGTCCCTGGTTACCGAAGGCACTCGCATTCCGTTGTCCGGGATCTGGGGCTGCGGTGAAACGGACCTCGTGGCCACGGGTGCGCTCGGAACCATTCTCCGCTATGACGGCCATGCCTGGCTCACAGAGTCGTCGGGAACTACGGAGAACCTCAATCGGGTCTGCGGCACTTCCTGTGATGATATCTACGCGGTCGGCTCAGGTGGAAGAGTATTGCACTACGACGGAGCGTCGTGGACACCCGAATCCGTCCCCTTCGAGGGTGAGCTTGTGGGCATATGGGCTAGTGATGAGGGGGGCATCACTGTCACTGGCGTGAACGGAACGATGCTTCAGTACGACGGTGCCAATTGGGTTAAACAGACAATGCCAACTAGCAACGCTCTCATAGGTGTCTGGGGTTCTGCGGATGATGATGTCTTCGCTGTAGGGGACCAGGGCACGATTCTCCACAGCGATGGAACGGGTTGGACCTCGATGGAGAGCGGTAGCTCCAGTGTCCTCTACGATGTCTGGGGTACCGCGAACTCGAATGTGTACGCCGCTGGATCCGGTGGAACTCTCCTTCACTATGATGGAGAGAGCTGGGCTCAGATTGCGGAGATGAATCCCTACGATATGTACGTGGACATCTGGGGATCCGGCGAGAACGACATCTTCGTCGTTGGCTATGTGTACGAGCAGAACTTCTATTTCGGTCAGGGCGTCGTCGTGCACTACGACGGCAAATCCTGGACACGAAAAATCATCGGTACCCAGTGGCCCCTCTACGGAGTGTGGGGGGATGGGTCAGGAAGCGTATTCCTGGTCGGCGAGGCAGGAACCATCCTGAAAGGAATGTGAGCCGAAATGGTCAAAGTTGTTTCGCGAATGATCATGGTCTCCGTGCTCTTGCTCACGACTTACGTGAGTACCGCTTTCGCTTTCGATGGGCACCGCAAGGGATTCGTGCTCGGTGGAGGACTGGGGGGAGGTGTGACCGTTCTGAAGCAAACCCGGTCCAGCACCGTGTTCAGCGGTTTGACCAGCACTCTCAAACTTGGCTACGCCCCAAGCGATCAGATCATGCTGAACTACTGGGGACAGCAGATGTGGCTGGGGGGAAATTATTTTCTAGGCTCCATCGCCTCCCCTTGCCTGGAAGCTACCTACTATTCCTCGAAAGCGTCACCCTCGATGTACTACGGCGTTGGGGTTGGACCTGCCTATCTAGGTGCCTTTGGCTTTGGCAGCATCTTCCAAGGGACGGCCGTCTATATGGCAATCGGTCGCGAGCTGCAGCCGCATTGGTCGGTCGAGCTGAACCTTGGATATTCGTGGCTCAAACATGACGTAGATTTGCTCGAGTTCCGCGTGCTCGTGACCCTACTCGCGTACTGACACGTTCAAGAGAGGTGAGGGATGTTACGCTCGTTGCTCCTCGCACTGTTCCTTTGCTTCGCCAGTGTCGCCTTCGCCCAACCATATCCTTGGTGCAGTCTCATGGATGAGGTTTGGTTGGAAGCCGATGCAAGCAGCATCACTTTTCACCACGACAAGGCAACCTACAATTGCTGTCCCGATTCCTTCACCTACGACGTGTCAGTTTCTGGCGGCACGCTCTACGTGGTTGAACATGAGGTTCTCACAGACCCCTGCGCCTGCATGTGCTGCTACGAACTCTCGACGACGATTGAAGAACTTCCCCCTGGAGCACTCCACGTCGTCTTTCGCTGGCGGGATGACGATCCATCGGGATGGCGGGATTGGCCCTTCGACATCACAATCGGAGACCTGGGACAGACCGGGCAAGTTATCAAAGGCAGCTCAATCCATTCCGGCTGCCTCGATCAGGTCTTAACACCGTCTCTAAAGTGGGGAGTGCTCAAGTCATGGTACGAGTAGGAAGCGGAATGGTTCTGAGTCATTCCGAAGTTCAAGTGAATGGAGTAGTGCACTTCCTTCCGCGGTTACTTCTCTTGATTGCGCTCCTGGTGATTGGTTCTCTGATCTTTGGGTGTGCGAGCACGGAGCCGCGCCGCAGGGGGAGCCTCAAGGATGCGGCGGCTCAGGCGGAGAAACCGAAGAGTGAGCAGCAGGTCGTCGAATCCGAGGAAGCTGACGATTCGAGCGGATTCTCCGAGGGAGTTGATTTCGGAGCAGTAGCGGCCGCAAGCCAATTGTCCGATTCCGAGCGGCTTGGGGCGCAAGAACCCTCCCGTTCCCGACATGACCGAAGAACCGCAATACAATCGAATCGCATTCGTTGGGACGAGCTCGAGACTCGGGGGCGCAGTCCTGCCATCCATGAGTGGTGCAGGATTGCGTATCGGAGGACGCAGCAAGAGTGAGAGGTGGGGAGGCTCTTTGAGTGGTTTCTGGCTCGGAGCAAGTACGGGGAGTAACGGGAGGGGATTGCGTGATGCCACAGCACTTCGAGGTGAGATCCAGGTGCAGTATTTTCTCACCCCAACCTGGACGACGATGAGCGCTTACCCGTGCGGCGGGTGGCAAATCGCGGTCGTGTCCTGGAAATTCGCAAATCCAGTAACGGTAGAAAATGGCGACGGATCGCTCGACACCATCAAGAGCGACAAACTCGTTGAGAATGCCCTGTATGTCGGATTCGGCGTAAGTCCCCTGCAAACGAAGTGGATGTTTCTCTCCGGTGAAATCATCGGAGGGGTACGTCTGTATCACGAGAACACATGGGAAGGGCTGCACAACGATCTCTTCAACGAGGTCGGTTTCGTCGAGCTGCGGATCATGGGTGGAGCTCAGTTCTGAGCTCCAGCGAACCTTGCGAGCGAGCAAACGGAAATGAGGCGCCAATGAACCAGAGAGTAGGAATTCTGATCACCATACTGGCCGCTTTCGGGTTTCTCTCGATGGGAGATGGTTGCAAGACGCCAACGGAGGACTCTGCGGACGTGACGGTAGACACGGAAAACCTGAATCCCAACTCACCCAACGCCAATCATCTCATCACCCAGCAGAGGCTGATCGGTGATTCCGACAAGGGAACTTCCATCTGGGCGATCATCGATTCGGGTGACGGTGGGTTTTTCTTCAGGGGTTATTACAACAACAAGTATGCCGTGGGTAAGCTCGACGCGAGCGGTCAGGAGATTTGGGTCGCCAGGAGCAAGTACAGGCCGAGTGATATCGCTCCTTTGCCCGATTTATCTGGTGAGCTGAATAACAGTCTGCTGAGTACGGGCAGCTTCGATTCGGACCTCGATGAAAGAGATGACATCGGGTATGTAAGTCTGTTCACCAGTGGAGGCGAGTTGATTGACGAACTCGTCTTTGAGAAGGATTCGGCTGAGGTGCGGTTGAGAGCGATCGAGATCTCGAGCGCAACCGATACGCTCGTGGAACTCGTCGGAGTGGGCGGTGCCCTGGTGTCCGGGGTCTACTATCCGTATCTGGCGGTTTTCACAGTGGCAAACGACGGGACCATGTCAAAGATGGAAGATAAGCTCTTCATGGATCACCCGGACATGTACTTCAATGAGCTTGCGATCGATGGCGAAGGACTCTCAGCCACATGCTACGTGCGTGGAGGTGAATATTTCGAAGGTGCCGGTTATGGAAATCAATTCGTTTTTCGCATGACCGAGGAGATGGGCATGGCTTGGGATCAAGACATCGTAAGCCAGGAGGGGATGCAAGCGTGGTCCTTCAGCGGTGAAGGTCTAGTGTGTTCGAGTAATTTTCTCTACACCGCGCTCAACACCGATTTCGACAAGGATGTCGATCCTGTCAGTGGGGGCTTCTGGGACGCAGGTGTCGTTGCACGACTCTCCACCGCCGGCTCGGTAAACTGGGTGCGTACCATAGTTCTCAGCCAGTATTCAGAACAGCTCTTCGATTGCTGCTTGAGCGAGGGTACCCTCTATGTGGCAGGCTCATGCTCGAATTTCATGAAGTCAAACAGCAAGGAAGAATTCGGTAACGCTTTATTGCTCAGAATCGATCCGAATACGGGTAACACTGAAGCAACGCTGAGCTTCGGTGACGTACATTACCACTCGGAATTCAACGATGTCATTGTTCGGGGCACGCAGGCCTTTGCCGTGGGCTATTCGAAGTATGATGTCCAGAACGGTCCCTATCAGGGCTGGTTCACGGTCATCGATGCAAAGGGATCTCCCACTTCAACTGCGATGGCGACGGAGTCGATGGATTCAGCCGCGACCTTCGACCTCAGCCGCTGCGACGACGCTGAGGCGATCCATCTGCATGGGAAGGAGTCGAGACGATGAATACGAGCTCGGAACTCGGGCGCCCGACCTGGCTCATCGTGGTCCTCTGCGTGGCACTGATCGGCACGCTCTTTCCCAGCAAAGCGGCATGCCAGCAGCGCCTACGGTCGCAAGAGGAGCCAGATAGCGCAGCGTCCGTAGCTCCAGACCTGGAGCCGTTCTACGTGACCTCCGTGGCTTATCTCAATCTGGCGAAAGTTGGAATGAGTGATGTCTATGGAGATCAGATGATCTTCTACGGGCAGGGTGGCGAGTGGTGGCAATCTGAGAAGCGTATCCTCGATCACATGGGCTTCAAGGGAGGAATGGGCTTCTTTCATACGAAGGGGAGGGCGATTCCACAGGAGTCTGATTGGCAGGTCGAGAAGGCAGCACTCTCTTTGTCCGCCCTGCACTTTTACCTCTCGGCACTGTATCGATTGACGGGAACGGACCATCCAGGATTCGCGGTTCCGTACGTCGGGGTTGGGATTGGGGGAATCGGAGGAGTGGAGAAGCTCTCGATGGAGGTCTCGAAGAGCACCGCAAACTCAGGCATGGGGGCCTCGTGGGATCATTCCAACCTGAGGGCATCCTTCGAAAGTCATGTGACTTTGGGTTTGAGTCTTTTCGCGAACAGCAAATACAAAGGATTGCTCGAACTCAGCTATCTCTTCTCTGGAGATTCGTACTCCGACAACGGTGAACTTCCCCAAGCGATGGCGGATGCTGGATTCACCGAAGATGTTCTGACCACCGTCGCGCGACCCGATTTCAATTTCTCGGGTCCCACGGTCAGTTTGGGAATGCAGTGGTAAAGGATTGGCGTTTGGGGTTCCTGAGCTCGTAGAGCGGCTCCCTCAGGACCCCGCCCTCAGCCCCCGCGGTGCCACGGTGCGTTCCACCAGCGCCAGGAGACCATCGACGATGAGCGCCAGTAACGCTGCCGGCAGCGCGCCCGAGAGGATCATGCGCGTGTCGGAGAGGGTGAGTCCGCTCACGATGGGATCACCCAGGCCGCCGGCGCCGATGAACGCGGCCAGCGTCGCGGTGCCCACGTTGATCACCGCCGCGGTGCGGATCCCCGCCATGATCACCGGAGCCGCCAGAGGCAACCGCACCTGCCGGAGCACCTGCAAGGGAGTCATCCCGAGCGCGGTGGCGGCGCGCGCCGCTTCGTCGTCGGCATCGCGCACGCCGGTGTAGGTGTTGCGCAGCACCGGATACAGCGAGTACAGGAAGAGCGCAGCCAGCGCGGGCACCACTCCAATCCCCAGCAGGGGAATCATGAAGGCCAGGAGGGCGATGCTGGGCAGGGTCTGCAGCACACCCGCGCCACGGATGACGCCTTCGGCGAAGCTCGGCGCTCGCTCCAACGCCAGACCGGCGGGGAGCGCCAGCAGGACAGCGGCAAGTAGAGAGACCCCCACCAAGAAGAGATGCCGCAGGCTCAGCCTGAGCAGAAGACCCTTTCTTGCCCACAGATAGGCCAAAAAGGACTTGGACTGCGCTTTCTCCGAGTCCTCGGCCTTGGTGTGCACTGCCGAGCTGAGACCGAGTTCGGCCAGAGCATCGGCCGCGACGGAGGTCACGCTCTCCCGCTCGACCTCCACGCGCTCGTTCCAGCGCCGCATGTGCGAGGCATCGAAACGGCCGCCGAGTTGCGACAGGACAGCCACCGCGCGCGGAAAGCGCTTCCAAAGTCGCGGTCCCACCAGAGGGGCCGCTTCGTAGGGCGGAAAGAAGTCCTTGTCGTCCTTCAGGATGCGCACCGAAGCCTGAGCCAGTCGACCGTCGGTGGAGTAGCCGTCGATGACATCCACTTCGCCCTGATTCAGCGCCTGATACTTGAGGGCCTGCAGAAGGGGACGGGTCTTGCCGAAGTGCAGGTCATAGGCCTCGGACAGCCCGGGCAGTCCATCGGGGCGGCCCATGAAATCGGGGGAGAGTCCGGCCACCAGCTTGGGGGCCACGTGCGCCAGGTCGCTGAGCGTCTCCAGATGCAGTTGCTCCGCCTTCTCCTTGCTCACCGCGACCGCATAGGTGTTCTGAAATCCCAGGGGCGGCAGCCAGTGGATCTGCCAGCGCGACTCGAAGACCTGGCTCACGTGACGGAAGACTTCGCGCGGGTCGGTCTGAGGCTGCTCCTTGAGAATGGCGAGCAGTCCGGTGCCGGTGTATTCGGGGTAGAGGTCGATGTCGCCCGAACGCAGCGCGCCGAAGATGATCTCGGTGGAACCCAGGCCGGGGCGACGGCTCACCGGGAAGCCCTCGGACTCCAAGAGCTGCGCGAAGATCTCGGCCAGAAGATAATTTTCGGCGAAGGGCTTCGATCCGATCCGGATCACCTGCGCCGCTTCCTTGGCCGGTTCGGGAGCCGCGAAGGCCCGCGGTGCGGCCAAAAGAAGGACGAGGGAGAGGGGCAGCCAGAGCTTCTTCATCCTTGCACCACCCCCGCGTGCTTCAGCAGAGCGTGCACGTAGCCTTCGCGGGGATCTTCGCGCAAGACCTCCGGGTGTGTCGGACACCAGAATGCGGCCGCCCTGCAGAACCACCACCATGTCCGCGAAAAGGAAGGCTTCGCGCAGATCGTGGGTGACGAGCAAGGTGGTCACCTTCAGTTCCGTACGCAGCTTAGGCGAAGGACTCCTGAAGCTCGGCGCGGGTGATCGCATCCAGCGCGCCGAAGGGCTCGTCCAACAGCAGTACCCCCGGATCGGCGGCCAGGGCGCGCGCGAGGGCCACGCGCTGACGCTGGCCTCCGGAGAGCGAACGCGGCCAGCGGTCGGCGAAGTCCTCCGCAGCCAGGCCAGTGCGCTCGAAGGGCGGAGAGGGCGCGCTCCTCGGCGTCGGGCATGCCCAAGAGGCGAGGGACGAGGGCGACGTTGCGCAGCACTTTCCAGTGCGGCATGAGACCGCCGTGCTGGGGGACGTAGCCGAGGCGCCGCCGCAGAGCGTGGGGAGGGCCGCTGGTGATGTCGCGTCCACCGACCGTGATCCGGCCTTCCTCGGGCACGACCATGCGGTTGAAGCAGCGCAGCAGGGTGGTCTTACCGGCGCCGCTCTCACCCACGAGAGCCA
The DNA here is from genome assembly GCA_963806035.1 of Candidatus Krumholzibacteriota bacterium. Lineage (GTDB taxonomy): Bacteria > Krumholzibacteriota > Krumholzibacteriia > JAJRXK01 > JAJRXK01 > JAOZPE01. The sequence continues at coordinate 70,555 of CAWDWO010000024.1, forward strand.
CGCAGGCCCCCGGGCTCACCTCCAACGATGCCGAGAGAAGCGCCGTGTGGGCCCCATACCGCTTGGTGACCCTCTGGGCGCGGAGGGCCAGGGGAGTCGTCTGCGGGGGGGCCGGAGTGTTGGGACCAGGTGAACGCATTGCGAACAGGTTAGCGGTCCGGGGACGCCCCGTCCAGAGAGGGTCGCGACCCGGCTCGAAAGGGCGTTTTCGAGGCCCGCGGGCGCGCTTTTGGCGGCTAAAATCCCCTATTGGCACATCTGGAGGCCTGAAGTAGAGTCTGCGGACGCAACGAAACTCCGTGTCCGTTCCTTGTGCCCAGCCGCGCGGCAACGCGACGGCCTCAGCCCCATGCTCCGATCCAATCAGCCTTCCTCTACTCATCGCAGCGCGTTCCTCTGGGCTCTGCTTCTGGCCGTGCTGACCCTCTTTGATGCGCGGCGTGGCGGTGGCGCAGAATCTGTCGGAGGCCGAACTGGAAGCGGCCCGCGCGAAGGCGGGCACCCTGAGTTCCTCGGACCGCGACAAGATCCTGAAGCTCTTGGGGGCGAGCGACGCCGCGTCGCAACCCGGAAACCGCTGCACAACATCCAGCCGGTGCCCACCAACATCGACGACACGGTCGCGCCGAAAACCCTCGGCGGGAGTCCGGTAACCGAAGGCGGCAAGGCAGTGGCGACGAATCCGCCCGCCAATCCGCCGGCCGGCACCCCGCCTTCGAAGTTGCCGTTGTTCGGCAGCGATCTCTTCGATCTGGCACCGCAGACCTTCGAGGCGACGACCTATGGACCGGTACCTCCGGACTACGCGATCGGTCCCGGGGACGAACTCATCGTCGAACTGTGGGGAGAGGTCTCCGCGCGCAATCTCTACAACGTCGATCGGCGTGGCTCGATCCTCTTGAAGGATGCGGGTCAGGTGAACGTGGCCGGGGAAACTCTGGAATCGGCCAAGCGCAACATCACCCGCCGTCTTGCCACCGTGTACAGCGGGGTGAAGCCCGATGGCAACGGGAGCACGCACGTCGACGTCAGCCTGGGACGTCTGCGCTCCATTCGCGTTTTCGTGATCGGCGAGGCGCGCCGTCCCGGCGGATACAAGGTGTCCTCGGTGGCAACGATCACGCAGGCTCTATATGCGGCCGGGGGGCCGAGCCCCATCGGTTCGATGCGCGACGTGCAGCTCATCCGCAACAACCAGGTCGTCTCACATCTCGATCTCTACCGCTACCTGCTGGAGGGCAAGCGCGAGGGCGATATGGTGCTGAGGGAGGGCGACACCGTCTTTTTGCCCACGGCGGGCAAGATCGTGGCGGTGGTCGGTCCGGTGCGGCGCAATCGACGCTATGAACTGACCAAGGACGAGGGGCTGCGGCATGTGCTGCGCTACGCGGGAGGACTCGCTCCCGAAGCGCGCGCGG
>CAWDWO010000025.1:0-20254 GCA_963806035.1 Candidatus Krumholzibacteriota bacterium
TGATGCCGCATTGCTCGGCTTGAGCTTGACCAAGGTGGCGCCCCATTCGCCTTCCCCGCTACCGCCCAATCGGTACCCCTGCACGTAAGGGAGCCTCTGCAGGATGGCGTGGACCGTCTCGCGCAGGGCGCCGGTTCCCTTTCCGTGGATGATCCGAACCTCGAGGATGCCGCGCCTGCGACATTCCTGCAGATAATCCGGAACGAGGCTCTTTACCTCGCCGGGCGAAAGATGTGAAGGTCCAGGGTTCCATCGATGGGAAACTCCATGTGCTGCTCCCGTCTAGTTTGCGCCGCGGAGTTCAGTGGCTACGCAGAATGGCCGGCCCGCTCTGAACTACCGGGGAGCCGGAACGCCCTCCACCTGCTCGGAGCCGAAAAGCCATACAACTGCCGCGCTCCGATTGCTATCGTTATGGTATCTCGCGCGTGGAGGTCGGCCATGACGCTTCCTTCCCTTCCTCGAGGGTCAAAGTGGAAAAGGCGGGTGTGGTGGTTGCTCATCGTAGTTCTATTCTTGGCTGCGATGGCGATTCGGCATCAGACTTTCAGCTGGGGAATTCTCGGCCTGTGCGTACTCTGCTTCGCCTGCGAACTCATGGACAGCTCCTTGGGGATGGGCTATGGGACCACGCTCACTCCGGTTCTCTTGGCCTTTGGATTCCATCCCCTGGATTTGGTTCCCACCATTCTCGTCTCGGAATTCCTGAGCGGCTTCGCCGCCTCTTACTTTCACCACGATTCCGGTAACGTCGACTTTCGACGTGGATCCAAGGACCTGCAAGTGGGCTTGCTCCTGGCGGTGGGAAGCGTGGTCGGAGTGGCAATTGGAGTCAATTTGGCGCTCGAAATTCCCACCAAACTTCTCAAACTCGTCATCGGCTGCATTATCCTCTTTGCCGGAGTGATCATCTGGATACAACTCGAGCACAGCTTCCAGTTCACCCGGCGGAAGATGTTCCTTCTGGCGAGCATCGCCTCCTTCAACAAGGCGCTGAGTGGCGGAGGCTACGGACCGCTCATGACGAGTGGTCAGATCCTTGGCGGCATCAAGGGCAAGACCTCGGTGGCCATCACCTCCTTCGCGGAGGGCTTCACCTGTCTCATCGGGGTGGTTCTCTTTCTCGCGCGTTCGCGCAGCATTCACTTGGACTTGTTGATGCCCGTGCTCGCCGGGGCTCTCCTTTCGGTGCCCTTCTCGGTGCAAATCGTGAAGCAGGTGCAGGAGCGGCGATTGAAGGAACTGATCGCCGGGCTCACCATTCTGATGGGAGCCTTCACCATTCTGAAGGTGTTCGTATAAGGACTAACGCAGCCTGCTAACTCACCAGGCTCCGCACTTCATGCAGCTCGACGGCAGGCTCGTTTAAGCAACTCTGGCGCCCCTGCCACAACAAACGTGCGTACTTCCGGTCGAGCTGCTACACTCCCGGCGATGTCGGGTGGTGTATGAGGGGTTCGTTTGTCTCGCACGTGGCAGGTTCGTTCCTGCTGAGAGAGGATTCTTGATGAAACGTTTGCTATGCCTATCCATCCTCCTAATCGTGCTCCCATCGCTTGCCTCGGCCGCCCCGGTGACCGGGACATACACTTCCACCGATCTCGGTGGTTTACTCTATACCGGCCGTGCTTCCACTTGGCGTTCGGGCATCAACTCCGGTTTGCCCCACGTCTTGCACGCCCAATCGTGGGACGGAACCACTCTCGGGACGCAGTGGGAAATCAGTTGCCCGACCGAGAATTCCGCGTTCACGGTAGAAGACAACCGGGTGAACGGTAACGGTACCGTCGTCTATACTTCACATTTTAACGGTGGCACTTTCACCTTCTACCCCGGGGCTTGGCCTTGGGGAGACGGTAGCGGAACCCTGGGCCTAACCACCTTGATCACGACGGTACAGTACGTGATGATCAACGGTACGAGCACGCCCACAGCGTCCGTGGTGAACGGAAACACGACCGGCACCTTCGACGATGGCTGTGCCTTGGTTTTCGGAATCGGGAACGGCTATGGTGCGGGGGAGACTACCAGTCTCGATCCAGGGATCACCATTCCTGCGGACTATCCGATTTTTCTCGACGGTAGCTGTGCGGCCGCATCCGCGGGACAGCAATATGGAACTTGGGGATCGGTCATCACCATCACGGTGCAGATCGATTGCTCGGTTCCCGTCGAGAACAGAAGTTGGAGCGCCATGAAGGCGGCGTATCGCTAGGCCGAGTTCTCTGCCAGCGAATCGTCTGATGAAGGGGCGCCGGATCACCGGCGCCTTTTCTTTGTGCGGCGATACGACTTTCTGTGCGGCGATTCGACTTTTTGTGCGGCGATCCGTCCAAGAGACCCCAGCGTGGAACAACGCCAGCTCGGCGCCTCATCATCCTTCCTTCCCATCCGGTATGCGACGCCGGAGTTTTTGGCTGGGGCCCCTTGACACACTCATCTGTTTGTATTATTCTTCTACTACGCACCACCTCCATAGCCTCCCAGTCTTGGAGTTTCGCGTGTCGTACCGTAACTATCCAGACACACCGTCTCTCGAGGAGATCAAACGCGATCGTCATGCGGCAACGCGGAATGTTCCTCTGAGCGAATTGACTTTACGCTCTTTATTCGTACTCGGGAGCCGTTCTGACGCCAGCAGTTGCCAGCCGGAGCTGGAAACCCACTCGATCGCCGATCTGCGCAAGAGCTACGCGGCCTATCGCTCGGCCGAATCGCGGCTCTTGCTGCGCCTCTGTCTGGTTTGCGCCTACTTCGTCGCGCTTCGCGGCCCGCGCTGGCTCGCTCAGTCCCAGCGCGACTACGCAAGCGCGCTTTTGGGTGTGCCCCACTCCACCTTCCTCAGATGGGTGCGGGTGGGCCGCCTGCTCATAGCGCGACCGCAACTCCGAACCCCCTTTCGGGATGGTCGGCTGAGGCTTCATGCCCTCGACGAACGCGCGCGTCGGGGTATCGACGAGCACCGAAGCTCCGGTCCGCACGATGATTCCGCCTCACGTCGCGCACTTGATGGACGTGAGGGCCGAGAAGAAGACCGCATGGGGACCAACTCCGAACTGCGAACCACGGGGAAAGTCGCCGCCGCGAGCGCGGGCGAACCGTCGCGCGGGATCGCTTCGGACGAGTTCCTGGACCTTTCGTTCTCCGCACCGGCGCCGGCCATCCTCTACTTGGAAGACACCATGGTTCTGGCCCGCGCGATGGTGGGACAGAGCCAAGGCGACGAGGAAGCCGTCATTGCACTCCTCGCGGAAGCCGGGAGTGAAGCCATTCGCGGAGCCGTCCCGCAGCTCGATGCCGCGCGGGCGCGACGTCGTTTCGGCATCAAGAGCGAATCAACCCGTGCAGAAACAAAAAGCGTTGCATCTGGCTGCCTTTCCGGCGGCCGGGCGCTTCCGCATCCCACGCTGCCGGCTCTGGCAGAGCACGCTCAGCGCCGCTATGCCTTCCGAGTGCATGCGCTCCTGCGGCGTCTCATGGAGCGGCGCACCCGCCTGCGCACACGGCAGGAAGATCAACTCTACCGGTGGATGCTCGATGGGGTGCACGAACGATGTGGCTATCGTAATTTCGAGAGTTTTGCCAGGGACATCCTCGACCTACCGCGCTCCAGCTGCAACGATCGCCTGCGTCGCGCGCGGGAACGGAGACGCAATCATCCGATCTCGCTCGCACGCGCTCGCAACGAGATCTCCATCGTGCAGGCCGATCTTCTGGCGCGTCTGCACCGGCGCTGTCACGTCCCGGTGTCCGATTTGGAAAGGTGGATTCGATTCGCAGTGCACCACACCGTGCGCGCTTTGCGTGCCGCCATCGATTGGGCCCGACGGCAACTCCTCACGGATTATCGTCCGTGGTCTCTCGGCGGCTGTCGTCCTCCGCAAGCTGACCAACTCCGAACCGTGAACCACTCGCTGGAGAAGTTGGTCAAAAATCCCGCGGGCGATGCGATCAGCGAAGCGCTTCTGGAGTGGAACGACGCTCCGCGAGGAACCGTGCGCTTTCGTTTGAGTCGGGAAACCAGGGATGAGCTACTCGTACAGCTGGCCTTTGAGCAGGATCAGGTGCAGGCCCAGGCGGAAACACCGGCCCCGCGCAAGATCCCGGCCTGGCTTGCACTGTGTCGAGTCTTTCATCGAGCTCGCCGCGTATGGGCAGAGCACCACATTGCGCTGCCGGCGGCGCAACGCCGCATTCTCGATCGGGACGGCTGGCGTTGCGCGGCACCGGAGTGCACCCAGCGGCGGAACCTACAGATCCATCATCTACAATATCGCGCTCAGGGTGGGGACGATCGCGACTCGAATCGCGTCACCCTCTGCGCTTTCCATCACCAAATCGGCGAGCATCAGGGCCTGATGCGCGTGCGTGGTGCAGTTCGAGACCGACGGAACGGGACTCACCTGGGAAATGGGCCTAGATGAGTACAGGCGCCCCCTCATGGTCTACCGCGACGGCACGCTCTTGGCACCGGTGTGACCGCGGGTCACTCCACTGCACGTCGCCTTAAGTGAGTAACGCAGACGGCGGGCGAATCCGGACACGGAGATGTCCCCGGATGGCGAGGTCTTGCCGAGCTTGGACCGAGGTCATCGCGACTAGAGTTTGCCCCGAATCACCCGATCGAATACAATCCGGCCTCCCTCAAGGACAGGATTTTAGCCCTTGGCTGACAAGCACCTTGGCCACTACCAGATCCTCGAGAAACTCGGCCAGGGAGGCATGGGCGAGGTGTGGCGTGCTCACGACCTGAATCTTGATCGTGACGTCGCCCTCAAGCTCCTTCCTCTCGATCTGGCCAACGACCCGGAGCGCATTGCCCGCTTCCGGCGCGAGGCCCGCGTATTGGCCTCCCTCAACCATCCGAACATTGCCCATCTTCACGGTTTCGAAGAGGACAAGGGCCAGAGCTTCTTGGTGATGGAGCTCGTCGAGGGCGAGGAACTCGAAAAGCTCATCGACCGCGGGCCCCTCCCCATCCCCGAAGCGGTCACCATCGGGCGCCAGATCGCGGCCGCCCTGGAGAGCGCCCACCAGAATGGAATCGTGCACCGCGATCTCAAGCCCGCGAACGTCATGCTCACGAGCGAAGGTCGCGTCAAGATCCTCGACTTCGGGCTTGCCCGCGCCTTCTCCGGCGACGACGAATCCGAAGCCGACATCGCCAACTCCCCCACTATTACTGCCGCCATGACGCAAGCGGGCACCATCCTCGGCACCGCCGCCTACATGAGTCCCGAGCAGGCCCGGGGTAAGAAAGTCGACCAGCGCAGCGACATCTGGGCCTTCGGCGTCATCCTGCACGAGTTGCTCACAGGGTCCCGCCTCTTTGGAGCCGATACCGTCAGTGACACGGTAGCCAACGTTCTAAAGAGCCAGCTGGACCAGAGTCAGCTTCCATCCGACACCCCGGCGGCGCTGCGCCGCATCCTACGACGATGCCTGCAACGCGATCCCGATCGGCGCCTGCACGCCGCCTCCGATCTACGAATCGAGCTGGACGAGTGTCTCGACGAAGCGCCGTCGCGCGAAACGAAAGCCACCGCCATCACCTCCAGCATGATCCTGCGCCGGTCTCTTCCCTGGATCGCGGCCGCGCTCGTTTCCCTGCTCGCCATCTTCGGCCCCTGGAGAGCGAACCGAGGCCCCGGGGATTCGCAGCTCCTTCAGCTGAGCGTCCCCCTCCCCTATGGGATGACCCTGGAGGGTGGCCCCGAGCAGGGGTACATGGCCCTATCGCGGGACGGCAAGAGCATCGCCTACGTCGGCCGTGAGAACGAATCCACCCAGCTCTATCTCCGCCGCCTGAACGAAACCAAAGCCCGCGGAATCGCAGATACCGATGGTGCCAACAACCCCTTCTTCTCTCCGGACGGCAACTGGGTGGCGTTCTTCTCCAACGGATACCTGCGCAAGGTCTCAACCCGCGGAGGGGCACCCGTCGATCTCTGCCCGGTGCAAGTGAACCGCGGTGGCACTTGGCTCAGCGACGACACCATCGTCTTCTCCCCCGGCTTTGCCACCCCACTCATGCGAATCTCCGCTGCGGGCGGCACCGCAAAAGCCCTGACCAGGATTGACGCAACGCACAAGGAGAGAACGCACCGCTGGCCAGCTCCGCTGGGCAACGACTGGATCATGTTCACCGTGGGCGACATGAACTCGCCCGGTGACTACGAAGACGCGCATATCGATGCAGTCTCGCTCTCGACGGGAAAACGCATTACCCTTCTCGGGCACGCCTCGATTGCGCGCTTCTTTCCACCGCGCACTCTTCTCTACTCGCGGGGCGGAGTTCTGCAGCAGGTCGAGATCACGACCAATCCGCCGCACGTCACCGGAAGCGCCGTGCCCGTGCTCGAGGGAGTCGCCGGCGAACGCTCGAGCGGATCCGTGCACTTCGACATCGCCAACGATGGCACTCTGGCCTACGTCCATGGCGGCTCGGGACTCGATCCCACGCAAATCATCTGGGCCGAGCGCGATCAAAAATCACACCCTCTCGAGATGCCGGCGAACGTCTACGGCAACCCCCGCTTCTCCCCCGACGGGAAAAGCCTCTTGGTGCGAGTCGGAATCGGTAGCGGAATGGGCGACGTTTGGCTCTTCGATCTCGAGCGGAAAACCCTGCGGCGCGTGACCTTCGAGAATCGCATCGGGGGCGCGACCTGGCTGCCGGACGGCAGCGGCATCATTTACAACGCGACTCCCGACAGCAACCAGCTCACTCTCCAGCCTCTCGATAGTGCGAAACAGACCGTGATCTTCCACACCAGTGCACCTCTGTCTCCTTCGGGAGTGACACCGGACGGCAAAGAAGTGCTCTTCAGCCGCTTTGGCGCCGCCAACTCGGATGTCGAGATCATCCCCATCCGTGAGAACTCCAAGCCCCGGGTGCTCGTTTCCGCCACATCCACCCAGTGGGCGGGCGTCATTTCTCCCAACAGTCATTGGGTCGCTTATTGCTCCGATGAATCGGGCCGCAACGAGGTGTACGTCCAGGCCATGCAGGCAACCGGCAAGTGGCAGGTCTCCAACAATGGTGGCACCTATCCACTTTGGTCCCCCGATGGCAAGGAGCTATTCTACATCAGTCACAGCTTCCTCATGTCGGTTCCGGTTCACTCCGACGCAACGCACTTTTCCTTGGGCGCTCCCGACATTCTCCTGAACTTGGAGAATAGTCCGAAGCTCATCGCCTCCCGCGAATACGATGTCAGTCCGGACGGTTCGAGCTTCGTATATACATCGGCCCCAACGGCCAACGCGGATCGTCGTCAACTCTCGATCATCCTGCACTGGTCTCCCGGGCGTTCCCTCGTGGCGAATTGAGCCCACGCGCAGCAATTCTCTTCTGGCTACAGACGACCGCATCCTGAGAGGATTTGCCCCGAATCATTCGATCGAATACAATTCCGACCTCCCCGAGGCCAAATTCCCCCAAGGACAGGATTGGTCCCCTTGGCCGAAAAGCAACTTGGCCATTTTCGTATCCTCGAGCAGCTCGGGCGGGGCGGCATGGGCGAGGTGTGGCGCGCCCATGACCTGAACCTGGGACGCGACGTCGCCCTCAAGCTCCTGCCTCTCGATCTAGCCACTGATCCCGATCGCATCGCCCGCTTCCGGCGCGAGGCCCGCGTACTAGCCTCCCTCAATCATCCCAACATCGCCCACCTCCATGGCTTCGAAGAGGACAAGGGCAAGAATTTCCTGGTGATGGAACTCGTCGAGGGTAAGGAATTCACGGAGCTCATCCGACACGGCCGGCTCGAGGTCTCAAAAGCCGTCGCCATCGGACGCCAGATCGTTGCCGCGCTCGAGAGCGCTCACGCAAAAGGAATCGTTCATCGCGACCTCAAACCAGCCAACCTCATGCTCACGCCCGAGGGCCACGTCAAAGTCCTCGACTTTGGCCTGGCCAGGGCATTCGACAAAGCTGGCCACGAGAACAGCGGCATCGCCAACGAACCCACCGTCACGGCCGCGCTGACCCAGGCGGGCACCATCCTGGGGACCGCCGCTTACATGAGCCCCGAGCAAGCGAGAGGAGAGGATGTCGATCAGCGCTGCGATATCTGGTCCTTTGGTGTCATCCTCTACGAACTTCTCACCAGAAAAACGCTGTTCCAGGCCAGGACCAGTAGCGAGACCCTGGCCAACGTTCTCAAGGCTCAACTCGATCTGGACCAGCTTCTCCCAAACACGCCACCCAGCCTACGCCGCATTCTCAAGCGTTGCTTGCAGCGCGATCTCAACCAGCGCTGGCACTCCGCCTCCGATCTGCGCATCGCACTCGACGACTGTATGAACGAAGCGGGCACTCGAGAAGAGCAAGAAGGCAAAGTCAGCTCCCCAGCCTCTCCCTCTCTCTTTCGTCGCAGCTTGCCCTGGCTCGCCGCCGCACTCATTGCCCTTATCGCCATCTTGGGCCCCTGGAGAGCAAAGCAAAGGCCCGATACCGAGAAACTCCTGCAGTTGGGCGTTCCACTTCCCGACGACATGACCCTGGACGGAGGAGTCGAGCAGCGGTACATGGCTCTCTCGAAGGACGGGAGCACCATCGCCTACGTGGGCCGCAAAGAGGGCTCTACTCAACTCTATCTCCGCCGATTGGACGAAGCCGAAGCGCGCCCCATTTCTGACACCGACGGCGCCCACAACCCTTTCTTTTCCCCGGATGGAAACTGGTTGGCGTTCTTCTCCAGCGGTACCCTGCGCAAAGTCTCGACCAAGGGAGGAGTCCCCGTCGATCTCTGCGCGGTTCAGGTAGATCGTGGCGGTGCCTGGCTGTCCAATGACACCATCATCTTCTCGCCCGGGGCCGCCACCGCACTCATGCGCATCCCGGCCTCCGGCGGTACCCCGAGCGCATTCACGAAACTCGATCCTACGCATGAGGAAAGAACCCATCGCTGGCCCGCGACTCTAGGGAGCGACTGGGTGATGTTTACGGTGGGCGACATGAACTCACCAGCTGATTATGATGACGCACATATCGACGCGATTTCGCTTTCGAGCGGTAAGCGCATCACCCTTCTTCAGCACGCCTCGATGGCTCGCTTCTTCCCGCCCCACACGCTCCTCTACGCGCGGGGCGGCATTCTGCAGCAGATCCGCCTCGCCCAGAACCCGCCGCAGGTAGTCGGAAATAGCGTGCCAGTGCTCGAAGAGGTGGCCGGAGAACGATCGAGCGGCTCCGTGCACTTCGACATAGCCGACAACGGCACGCTGGCCTACACACGTGGGAGAAGCGCTCCCGATCCAACCAAACTCATCTGGGCGGACCGCGATCAGAACTTCCAAGTGTTGAAATTGCCAGAAAACGTGTATGGAGTTCCCCGAATCTCCCCCGACGGCAAGAATCTCATGGTGCGAACCGGGATAGTAGGAAGCCAGAAGGGAGCTTTCTGGCTCTACGATCTCGAGCAGAAGACCCTGCGTCGCCTCACCTTCGCGAACTCCATCGGCGGGGGGATCTGGGTCCCGGATAGCAAAGGTTTTCTCTGCACCACGGTCTCCGACAGCTTCCAGCTCACTCTCTACCCTCTCGACAGTGCACAGCCCGCCACTATCTACCGCTCGAGCGCACCCATGTCGCCCTCCGGTATGACACCAGATGGCAGCGAAGTCCTCTTCAACCACCTCGTCGGTACCAAAGTAGAAGTGGAGCTCATCCCTCTCCAAGAAAACGCAGAGCCGCGCACACTCATCTCCTCCTCGTCTTCCCAATGGAGCGCGACCGTTTCTCCCAGTGGCGATTGGCTTGCGTACAGTTCCACGGAATCTGGGCGCAACGAAGTGTATATCCAGCCCATGAATGGACCCGGCAAGCGGCAGGTTTCCAATCGCGGCGGGAAATTTCCTCTCTGGTCCCCCAACGGCAAGGAACTGTTCTATCTCAGCAACGATCTCCTCATGTCGGTACCGATTCGTTCCGATGCAACTCATATCTCCGTCGGCGCACCGAGAATTCTTCTACACTTCGAACATACTCAGCGGGCCACCGAGCCTCGTACCTATGATGTCAGCCCAGACGGCTCGCACTTCGTCTACATTGCAGACCCGGCCGTGAGCTCTCATCACCATGGGCTCTCGATAGTGTTGCACTGGTCACCCGAGCGCAGTCTCGTGACGAATTGAGCCCTCGAACTCGCAATCCGGTGCTCCGCACTACCCCCGGCCTGTGCGGCCCAGACTTCTGCGGCGGACTCACCACCCGATTGGGTTTTCCCAAGGGCGATGCTCCCTCCCCCAGGGACGGTCGCGCCCGCGTCCGGGAAGTCCTTGCCACAGCCCTGAGAGCCGCCCCCGAGCACTTCGCCTGGTGCAAGCAGGTGCACGGTGCCAAGGTGGTCGAAGCAAAGACGGCCGGGTTTCAGGGTGAAGGCGATGCCCTGGTGAGTTGCGATCCATCCCTGGGTCTGCTCATCTCCGTCGCGGACTGCATCCCTGTCCTGCTGTGGAATCCGCGAGCCCAAGGCGATCAGACGGCCGCAGAGGCTCCGTCTGCCGCGCCATTCGGCGTCGCGCACGCCGGGTGGCGCGGGCTTTTGGCTGGAGTCCTGCCCGCCACTGTGGACGCACTGCAGCGCCTGGGAACTCCACCCTCCTCCCTGCGCGCCTGGATCGGGCCTTCCATCTGTGCCGAGCATTTCGAAGTCGGTGAAGAAGTAGCGAGCCTGTTTCCCAAGAGCTTCGTTGAGCGCCGCAACGAGTGGCCCAAACCGCATGTCGACTTGAAGTCCTATGCGGTGCAGCAGCTGCTGAAGGCGGGGCTCATCGCCGAATCCGTCACGGTATGTCCCGACTGCACCTACGCCCAGGCTGACTTCTATCATTCCTACCGCCGTGATCAGGGGATTTGTGGACGTCACCTTGCCTACCTGGTGCGATCGGGGGATACTCCGCGCGGTCTTCTGCGGGGAGCATGACGTGATCCTTGGAAACTCTCATAAGCTGTGCGCAGGCCGGGTGCGAGCATTTGCCAAAAGGGCGTTTCTGCTTCCGGTCCTCTCTTGTTTGCTCGTACTCCTCGGCTCGCTCACACCCGGCGCAAGAACCGTCCGCGCCGCTGGCTGGAACGACCGCTCCCTCATCGGCTCGCGTCTTCTGAGTCCTGACTACTTGGGACGCGAACGACTCGACGAGGCCTGGCGCCGCGGGAACTTCGACCGCGGCGCGAGCCTCCTTCCCCCGCGCGACTATGCCGAAGCGGCATACCGCTTTCCCACCCTCGCTACGAACGATTCGACTTCCCTGGGCTTCTCCGCCCAAAGCGACCTTAAGATCCTCGCCTTCGGTGCCAATCCTCCACGACAACTCGAACCGATCTTCTTGAACGTACGAGAGGGGGATGCCGTCGACCCGGCGTGGCGCGCCCGCCTGGGCTTCTGGTTGGACACGGGCCTCGCCCGCGGACTGAGCGCACACCTCCGATTCGTTTTCGACGGCGAGGGAAAGAACGACACACACAACCGCACGCGGGACTACACGCAGCTAGGAGCATCTAATAATCTCGACGAAGCCTACTTGCGCTACGAAACGGGCCGCGCCGCCTTCACCTTGGGAAGGCGCTTCTTGCAATGGGGACCCGAGCGTCTCGGCTCGCTCATCCTCTCCTCCACCGCTCCCGCCCCCGATCTCATCCAGGCCGAAATCGATCTGGGCAAGCACCGCTTTCAGGCCTTTGCCGGACAGCTCTCTACCGAGCTCGTCGACTCCACGAATTACCATCGCTCCCTCTATGGCCACCGCATCGACTTCAGTCTCGGTTCCTTCGGGCGCTTGGGCTTGAGCGAACTCGCGGTGGTCTCCGATCGCGCCGGTGGCTTCGACCTCAAGTACCTCAACCCCGTCAGCCTCTACGTCGTCGCGCAAACCGAGAAAGGCAGCAGCGACCAGAAGACCGTGAACATCTTCCATTCCATCGACGGCGAATTCTGGTGGAAGTCATGGCATCCCTACGGCTCTTTCTTGGTAGACGATCTGCAGATCGACGCCTCCGCGCGCAAGAGGTGGCCGCACCAACTCGCCCTGGCGCTAGGGATCGACCGCGCTTTGGGCCGGCGATTCCTCGCGTCCTACGAATATCGTCGCATCGGCTCGTGGACGTACTTGCACCGCGGACTCGGCACCGACGCGCAACACTTCGAGCGCCCGCTCGGCGCGCCGGAGGGACCCGATACCGACCGCCACTTCCTGCAACTATCCTACACGGCCCCAAAAAATGCGCGTCTGTGGATTGCCACCGAGCACTGGAGACGCGGCGTCAATCGCCTCTCCACCGAGGAATCGCGCGAAGGACACGCAGGCGAGCCCTACCCCCGACCTCCACTCGAGACGCGTTGGATCCTGGAGGCGGGCGCGCAATGGGAGCTGGCTCAGCGGGCGCGCGCGAGCCTGCAACTCGCCTGGCACTCGATCGACGGAGTGAACAACAGCTCGCAGCATCTCGACGTGGTGGAGCTGCGCGCCTATCTGCAGCTCTTCACGCCGCCTCTGGCCTGGCTCTTGGGCAGCTGAGCTGGAGGCCGCGCGCGTGCTTCGTAGGCGCAGCGGAGAGGAAAACGCCCGCCTGCAAGCAGCCGAATCAAACTTCAGGAACCAGATGAATCAAGCGGCAAAGGCCCATGTGGTAACTCAACTTGCGGACATAGTGGCGAAACCACCCGCGAGATCGCTAGGGTCTTCAAATCGAGACGTCGCCACCGCACCCGAAAGCGCCCGTCCACGAAGCCGTAGATGGCCCAGCGCTCGTCCAGGGGCAAGAGTTCGCAGGCGGAGCCTGGGTTGAGGGAAGTGGGTTCGCTCCAGGGGCCCTCCACGGTCACAGCCCGCGAGGCTCGAATGCCCTTCGGCCCGCTCCAGAGCAAGAGCCACGAACCGTCGCGATAGACGGCAGCTGGCGATTCGGCCTTGTTCCCCTGCGTCACCTCGATCGGCCCTCCCAGCGTCCAGTGCAGACCTTCCTCGGATCGAGCCCACGCGATGACCGGTTCTCCGTTGCGCATGCGCATGGATAGGAACATGAGCCAGCCCTCGTTCTCGCGCACCACGAAGGGATCGCGGCAGTCTCCGGTCCACGGAGTGCCGAGCCCCCAACTCGACCAGGGAGCGTCACCCTGCAACACGCAGCCGCGCCCCTCCACCCCATCCACGGTCGAGCTCGGCGCCATCCAGTGTTCCAAATCGTCCGAGAACGCCAGTCCGATGCGCTGCAGGTTGAGCCGCGCATCGTTGGTGTAGCTGACGCCGGTGTAGTACATCCACCACTTGTCGTTGCGCCGCAGCACGAAGGGAGACCACAGATGGCGATCGTTCCACGCGCCCTCTTTCCCGCGCAGATCCACGGGCTCGTGTCGTGTCCAGTGCACCAGGTCGGGCGAGTCCTCGTGGCCGAAGCGTCGCTCCACCGAGCGCCCCATCCAAGCTCCGTTTTCGCGAATGTGGAAAATGTGAAAGCGACTGCCATCGAAGAGCAGAGTGAAGTCCTTCGAGCCCACCTTGTCGCTGGGCGAGAAGCTGAGATTGGCCTCCTCCGTACACAACACACCTGACGCATCCGAGGCCGCCTCGTCCTTCCCTCCGCCTCCGCACCCGTTCAGCGCGAGTGCCAGCACGAGAGCTAACCCGAGCATCAACCCGGGTCTCGATCGCCGCCTCCTAGCAACTCTCCTCACGAGCGTGCCTCCGCGCGCTGCCGCGCCGCCTCGGCGAAGAGCAGCCCAATCGCCCACCACAGCGTGACGTTCACCACCGGCATCTCCTGCACCGTGCTGGCGGTGCCCACCAGGGCGTAGAAGAGAATCGTCGCGCCCGCTCCGCGCACCATTGCTCGCCGATAGGGCTCGACCGGACGGCCCGCCAGACGACGATCGAGCTGAACCGCCGCCCCCAGGGGCAGCACCACGAAGAGAAGCTCCAAGAGGGCTCCGATGGCCCCCCCTTCGATCAAGGACTTCAAATAGATGTTGTCCAAGAACAGATATCCCAGAGGAGCACTCACCAGATGACTTCGCGTCACCGCGCCAGCGCTTCCCAGTCCGTAACCCAACCACGCATGCCGGGGCCAGTAGTTCGTGAGCACGTCGTTGATGATGCTCACGCGATCCTGTGTGCTCGCGATCGCATCCAGGTGCTCGCCGATCCCGAAGGTCGCAAGGATGTTCCCGCTCAAGAATCCCGAGGTCACCACGTCGGCGACCGCGCCCGCGCAGAAGAGCACGAGGACTCCCGGGATCACGAACTTGGGCCGCCGCAGCAAGAGAATGAGACTTACGATCACCAGCGAGAGCTGCGAGACGCGACTGAAGGACAGCACCAAAGCGCTGAACCACAAGCCACACGCTACGCCGAGGCCCAACCAGCTCCGCCAGCCCATCCTTCCTTCGATCATACGCGCGAAGCCGAAGATCAGCCCCACCGCCATCACCGCGCCGAGTGCTCCGGGGGAACCCACGGTGGAGGTCGCCTTCAACGTCCCCATCGTCCAACGCTGTTCGGTGAGCTGGAGTACTTCGCGCACCTGACGCCACGCGTAGGCTTCCCAGAACGATACCAGCGCGACCACGATGAGGCCGCACGCGAGAAGTACCCAGGTGGAGCGGCGCGCTCTTGCGTCGGCCTGCGCCAGCGGCGTCAGTACGGCGATGAGCCCGAAGAACACCGTCCCGCGAAAGCTCAGAGCTCCCAGATAGACGCTCGACCCGCGCAAGACGAGCAAGAACTCGAAGAGCATGAAAAGAAGCAGCGCGCCGGTGGCGCCTGCGGGAGGACGAGTTTCTTCGCGCGCGCCGCGAGCGGCCAGGGTCAACAGCCCCAGGCCCACCACTCCCAAATAGAACAGGTCCTTGGAAAGCAGGCCCAGCGGCCCGGGCAAGAATTCGGCGATGACTGTCTCGAAGAGCAGGTAGGTCAAAAACGCGCTGTACCAAAGGTCGAATCGCCAGAGTCCCAAGAGCAGCGCCAGGGAAACTCCGCAGAGAAACAACAGGGGCAGAAGATGAACCGGACCCAGGAAGGAAAGAACAGCCGCCGCTCCGACCGCGGCCAGCACCGGGCCCAGCATCGTAGGGCCCACTTCACTGGAGGCAGCGAAGTGACGCGACAGGTCCAACGCGCCTCCTCTCGGACGAACTCAGGGCGAGCTAGAACGAACCCCGGACGAGCCTGAAGCAAATCGAGCCAGAACGAATCACGACTTGGCTTCGATCAGACCGGCTCGGCGCTTCTCCAGCGTCTTGAGCTTCTTGAGCAGCTCTTTCTTGAGGAAGTCGCGATACATCGCTGCTCCCACGCAGGAAGAGTCGTAGGAGAAGATGCTCTGAAACTCCCCCGGAGCTTCCTCGAGCTTGGTGTTGGTGGTGATCTCGGTCTTGAACAGAGCGTCCTTCCCGAAGATTTCCTTCACCTCTTTCACCAGCTTGTCGTTCAGCTTGGTCCTCGCGTCCTTCATGGTGACCAGAATTCCCAGCACCTGCAGCAGGTCGTTCTGGTTGCTGCGCACGTGCTCGATGTGCGCGGCCAGCTGCTTCAGCGTCCCCACCGAGAGACCGTTGATCGGGGAGGGAATCAGCACGTAATCGGCGCAGACGACGGCATTGGTGGTGAGTACACCCAGGTTGGGCGGCGTATCGATGATGATCCAACCGTAGCTAGAGGCGAGCGCCTCGGTTACCTTCTTGAGCCGGTCGAGGATTTGCGTCTTGGCCATGCTGGCCAGATGCGGACTCGAGGGTAGGATGTCGATGTTCTCGGTGAAAACGGTCGACATGATCCCGTCGTGAGGGGTGATGGCCCGACGCAGCACGTCGAAGATGCTTCTCTGCGGAGCGCCGGTGTCCACGGTTCCCAGCATGGTGGCCGAGGCACAGCCGCTGGGATCCATGTCGATGATGAGGCAGGACGAGGTGATGTCGCTGTACCGGAGCAGACCCGCCGCGAGATTGAGGGCCGTGGTCGTTTTGCCGGTGCCGCCCTTCTGATTGACGACGGCGATGACGTTGCTCATAGCTAGGATCCCCTGCTCACCTGGGTTGGATCGAGGCCGGGTATTCGCGCCCGCGCGAGAATACTGCCGGAAAATTCGTATTTGGCGCCGCCCGTGCGCGACACGGCGGAGCCTAGACTAGTCTCCAATGCCCTGAATGGCAACCCTGAATCGCCTAAGATGCGTATCCGCAGGCTCTTTCCCTACCTCCTTCGACATCGCTCCGCGATGATCACCGGCATTTTGGCCATCGTCATCGGGGAGATTTTCAGCATGCTGGGCCCCTGGTTCCTGCGCCAGGCCATCGATCGCCTCGAGGCGAACCAGATCGCGGCCGCCCGCCATGCCGCCCTCCTCATGCTCGTCGTCACCGTGGTGGCCGGGATCGGCAGCTTCGTGATGCGCCGCACCATGATCGGCGCCAGCCGTCTCATCGAGCGCCAGCTCCGCCACGACTTCACCGCGCACGTCTTCCAGCTCTCCCCCCGCTGGTACGATACTCATAAAGTGGGCGAAGTCATGGCTCTAGCCACCAATGATATCAATGCAGTACGGATGCTCCTGGGGCCGGGCATCATGTACTTCGTTCAGACCATCTTCACTGCGGTGGTGGCCATTGCGCTCATGCTCAAGCTCTCCCCGCATCTCACCCTGATCTCCCTGGCTCCCCTGCCCATCCTGGGGCTGGCCGTCCAGCGAGGCAGCCGCAGCATCCATAGCCGCTTCTCGCAGGTGCAGGAAAGTTTCGCAAGCCTCTCCGCCTACGCACAGGAGATGCTCTCGGGAATTCGTCCCATTCGCGCCTACTCGCGCGAGGAGTTGGCTGCCGCGCGTTTCGACGAGAGAAGTGTCGAGCTCCTCGACCGCAATCTCTCATTCGTCCGCATCCAGTCCGTACTGCGGCCCATGATGATCTTCATCGCGGGATCGGCCACCGCGATCACTCTGTACTTCGGCGGACGCATGGTGCTCGCACATTCCATCAGCGTGGGAACCTTGGTGGCATTCATGGCCTATCTCGCGCAGCTGACCTGGCCCGCCATGGCCTTGGGCTTCACCATCAACATCTGGCAACGTGGACTGGCGAGCCTCGATCGCCTCGGAGAAGTCCTGGACGCTCCCATCGAAATTCACGACACAGAAGACTCCCTTTCCTGGAAAGACCGCCAGGGTCGCATCGAGTTCCGCCATCTCAGCTTCGCCTACCCCAACTCCAAGAGCAACGCCATCGAGGACTTGAGTTTCGAAATGCCGGCCGGAAGCTGGACCGCCCTGGTTGGCGAGACCGGTTCGGGCAAGACCACCCTAGTACGATTGTTGAACCGGCAGTACGACAGCTACCGGGGAACCATCACCATCGATGGAATCGATCTGCGAAGGATGCGCCTGGAAGATCTGCGAGCCGGCGTGGGCTACGCGCCACAAGATGGTTTTCTCTTCAGCGACACCCTGCGCGAAAACATCCTCTTCGCCCACCCCAAAGGAAGCGACGAAGAGGTGGAACGCCTGGTGCGCGTGAGCCGACTGGAAAAGGACCGCGCCGCGTTTCCCGAAGGCTGGCAAACCCTGGTCGGAGAACGCGGTGTTACCCTCTCCGGCGGACAGAAGCAACGCGTCAGCATCGCGCGAGCCCTGGCTCCCGATCCCACCATCCTACTTCTGGACGACGTGTTTTCCTCGGTCGACAACGAGACCGAAGCCGAGCTCCTCGCTCAGCTCAGAGAGGCCTGGCAGGGCCGCACCGTGCTCCTGGTGACACACCGCCTGCTGGGAGTCAAGGAGGCCGATCAGATCGTGGTGCTCGACGAGGGAAGGGTCGTGGAGATCGGCCGTCACGAGGAACTCCTCGAGCGCAAGGGCGAGTACGCGAAGCTCTTTCACCAACAGGCCACCGCGGCGGAACTGGACGCGATCCAATGAGTGGCCCCAAGAAATCCACCGCACGCCCCGTCTCGCAGAAGACCTCCAGCGAGAGTCGGGTCCCCACAGAGAAAGCCGCCAGCCGCATCGCGGAAGCCACCGAGCGCGAGTTCGAAGCCACGCGCGATCTGGACTGGGGGCAGCTACGCCGCCTTCTCGCCTACCTGCGTCCCTACCGGGGCCGAGTCACCCTGACCGCCGTGCTCATCGTGGCGGTGTCGGCACTCAGCATCGCCGGTCCCTACTTGGTGAAAGTCGCCATCGATCGCTCCCTGCAGGGCACGGGACCGGTGGATCAGCGCCTGCAGATCCTCGGCCTGGTGGGAGCACTGTACCTCGGAGTGCTGCTGCTCACCGGACTTCTGTCCTTCCTCCAGAGCCTCTTGCTTCAAACCGTGGGCCAGAAGGTGATGAACGATCTGCGGCGCCAGCTTTTCCGGCACGTGATGCGGCAGGACATGTCCTTATTTGACCGCGAGCCGGTGGGGCGCCTCATGACACGGCTCACCTCCGACGTGGAGGCCCTGAACGAACTCTTCACCTCCGGAGTGGTCACCATCGCGATGGACGCCCTCACCTTGCTCGCGATCATGACCATCATGCTGGTGATGGACCTCAAACTCGCGTTGATCTCCTTCGCGGTAATTCCTGCCCTCTTCGCTCTCTCGATGATCTTTCGCACCCGCGTCCGACGCGCATTCCGGCGCATCCGCGTTCGCGTGGCGCGCATCAACGGCTTCTTGCAAGAACACCTCTCCGGGCTCTCCATCGTGCAGGCCTTCGGCCAGGAATCGCGCCGCCTGGATCGATTCGACTCCCTGAACCAGGACCACACCGAGGCGCACCTGGATACCGTCGCCGCCTTCGCCGTGTTCTTCCCCGCAGTCGAGGTCTTCTCCACCGCGGCGGTGGTCCTCTTGCTGTGGACGGGAAGCGGGATGGTTGCCGCCACCACCGTGAGCCTGGGAACTCTGGTGGCCTTCGTGCAGTACGCCCAGCGTTTCTATCGACCCATCAGCGATCTCAGCGAGAAGTTCAACATCATGCAGGGCGCAATGGCCGCCGGGGAACGCGTCTTTCTGCTCCTGGACACCCACCCCGAGATCCTCACCCCGGCGAGGCCCCGCGGTGTTCCGCGCGTGAAGGGCGAAGTTCGTTTCGACAGGGTGAGCTTCTCCTACGACGGCCAGGATAAGGTCCTCGATGATCTCAGCTTCCACGTACGGCCCGGCGAACGTGTCGCCCTGGTGGGTGCGACCGGGGCGGGCAAAACCACGATCATCTCGCTTTTGACCCGCTTTTACGAAATCGAAAAGGGCAGCATTTCCATCGACGGCATCGACGTGCGGGAGTGGGACCCCAGGCAACTGCGCCGGCAGGTCGGTGTGGTCCTCCAGGACCCGCGGCTTTTCTCGGGAACTCTCGATTCCAACCTCAGACTCTGGCACGAAGACTTCGACGAGAAGAGTCTGGACGAGGCGGTACGACGCATTGGACTGGAAAGAGTCCTGCGCAAGCTTCCCGACGGCCTCTCTCACGAATTGGGAGAAGGCGGGGGACGTCTCTCGACCGGCGAACGGCAGCTCGTGAGTTTCGCGCGCGCCCTCGCCCACGATCCGCCCATCCTGGTCCTGGATGAAGCCACCGCCAGCGTGGACGCCGCCACCGAGGCCCGCATTCAGGCCGCGATCGAGGTCCTGATGCAGGGCCGCACTTCTCTGGTCATCGCGCACCGCCTCTCCACCGTGCGCTCGGTCGACCGGATTCTGGTTTTACATCATGGGCGGCTGGTGGAAGAGGGAAGCCACGACGAACTCCTGACCACCCCCAACGGAATCTATCGCAGGCTCGTCGAGATTCAGTTGAAGCAGAGCCGGCAGGCGTAGCCGCGTGCGCCGAAGCAGATCTCCGCTCTAGAACCCCAGGAAGAAGCCGACGCTGATCTCCCAGAACTGCAGCGGGTTCTTGCCATTGAAGGTGTCGGACGGGAGTCGCGCTTCCTCGTCCGAAAAATCGGTAGGCAAGATGTGATCGCGCGCCTCGAAGCGCACAAATTCCCACCGATAACCCCCTCCAAGCACGTAGCTGACTCCGTCCTGTTTCAACTGGCCTCCAGTAGTCTCACGTTCATCGAACTTCACGTTCGAGAGGCCGATACCTGCCAGAAAGTAAGGCGTGTTCTTTTGCTTGCTCCAATCCCAAGCGAGTACGGCCTCGTAGAATGTCGCCCGCACCGTATCCCAGTTGTAGGTGTAGGAATAACGCGCAGCGGTCAAAACGTCAGCGCTGACGTTCATCTGCGTGTGGGAAAGCGATAGGTCCCAACTGAACTGGTCGGAAATTCCC
>CAWDWO010000026.1:0-205968 GCA_963806035.1 Candidatus Krumholzibacteriota bacterium
AATTCGAATTAGTGTTTGGAAACATCTAGGTGGCTATCGGAGCCCATGTAGTCAATATAGCTCCATACAATCGAGAATTACCTGATTGACCTTATGTACATCGTACTTCTCTTCGGCGATTCTACGACCAGCTCTGCCCATTTCAGTAGCGAGTTCCGGCGATTCAAGAAATCGCATCATGGCGCTTGCAAGCTCGGTGCTATCCCTTGGCGGAACCAGTAAGCCATTGACGCCGTCCCTCACTGCTTCACGGCAGCCTGGAGCATCAGCGGTGATTATCGGACGGCCCATGCTCATGGCTTCTAAAATAGTCCGGGGGGTTCCTTCTCTGTAGTAAGAGGGCAGTACGAAAACTCTTGATTGGGTGAGCGCAGGGCGTACATCTTCTAAGACACCCAGGTATTCAATGACGCCTTCAAGCACCCATGACTCAAGCTGTGACTCCGAAATCGCATGTGGATTAGAATCTAACCACCCCGCCAATCGGAATTTGGCTTGAGGATGGTGTGCGCGTACCGCACGAGCCGCCTCCACATATTGATATATACCCTTTTCAGTAACCAAGCGCGCGGCCAGCAAGAAGTGTGGTTCGTCTGGGAGAGGTGTCATAGGGAAACACCTGGTATTTACCCCTGAGCCATTGACTAATTGCGTTTTGGTGTGAGTGCCAATCAGCCCTAAACTCTGGAATTCGTCGAGATCATCCGGGTTTTGAAAAAGAAAACACTTAGTCCCTCCCCTTGCAATACGAAAGGCGTTTCGAATAACAAAAGATGAAGTGATGCGGCGCAAGCCACCACCAGTGCTAAAGGCATATCCCAACCCAGTGATCATTGAATATACTTCGGATACGCCCGCTATTTGTGCAGCAAGCGCTGTGTACAGTACGGACTTCATTGTATAGCTGAGGATTCGCTCAGGCCGCTCCCTAAGGAACAGTCGAACCAAAGAGACAACGGTACGCAAATCCATAATGGGATTTAATCCGGTTCTTGCCATCGCAATTGATTGGGAGTCTACGCCCATGGATAGCAGTTCAGTACGAACCGATTCTGTGAAGTTCGGTGCACATGCAACAACATCGTGACCCAGTTGGACCATTGCCTTGAGAAGATCACCACGAAAAGTGATAAGAGATCGATCGTAACTGGCTACGATCAGAATTTTCATTATGTTCGGCTCCGGCTGCACATTATTTCTTCAAACCTCTGCGACAAAGATACTGCCAGAGACGACCATGCGTACTCCTTCCGGCTCGACGGGTTGCAGCCAACGGGAAGTATGCCATGAGCAATATCACTCAAGGCAGTGTGGAGAGAGTGCACAGAATTGTGTACGATGCGAGCGCCTTCGTATTTCCCTAATACATTTGCAGCGGGATCGTCTTCGGACTCGGAAGTTACGAGAATCGGGCGCCCAGTACCGATGTACTGATAGAGTTTTCCGGGTATCTGTACGGCACCCTTATTGCCAAATAAGAGGAGACAATCTGCGGACTTCATTGCTGCGATACAGTCTTCTAGTGGGACCCATTCGGAGAATGAGAAAATGTGATGCGAGAAGGACGACGCGATCAGTGACCGAATATATGGAGATACATATCCCAGCAAATGAATTCGCAGGTTTCCTGCAGCTTGCGGATCCGTTTTGGCAAGTCTGTCAAGCGCAGCCACGAATGGGCCAAGATCACGAGCTTCTTCATATAAGCGTCCGGTATGGATCATAAGAATGCGACCAAGTGTATCCGGCGACCGCGGTGCTGGGGCAACCGTATCGACGTCTTCAGGATCATACCCCATGGGGATTACATGGATGCGCTCTCCAAGTTCCGGAAATTGCCTCATGTAAAGATCTGCTGTTGGTTGTGTTGTTAGAGTTACCAGATCGACCTTTTGCAAGGCCCTGCACTCCATACGATGCTCAAGGGGTTTGCGCCACCACGGTAGGCCTAGTTCCCTAAGTGGAGCGCCGGACCAGGGGTCACCGTAGTCGGCAGCCCAAATTAGATGCTTAAATCTGCGCTTCAGCAGGGATCCGACAAGCACCATAGTGTAAGGATAAGAAAAGGTTAGGAGTACATCTGGGCTCCAACGCTCTATGATCTTGGTAGCCTTCTTCTCGAAAGATGATTTTGCTGCAATGTGGGGATCGGGGAGAATGAGGCTTGATAATAACTTGATAGCGGTACCACGGCGAGTGGCAGAAGAATTGGAGCCACGGTGCTTTCTAGAGGCCATATAACGGTGGAAAACTCCCGCACGAATTCGAATTACCTCTACAGTATCTGGTACCTTTCTGGAGAGGGACTCGTCCTTTGGAGAAAACAGCAACTGCATCTCAGTGTCGTATGTCAGCACCGTGATCTTGTGCCCGAGGCCTGCGAGATACCGAACAAGATGCACGCTACGTACAGCTGGAGAAGCACTTCTGGGTGCGAAACTCGCACTGATAACCAGTATCTTCAACGCCTCTTCCTTCCAGCTAGGCGGGAGTAGAGCCCCACGAGCGCACCATAGTGCCAACCGATAAATCGAGCTCCACGTATCACAATCGTTAATACAAGGGCGCGCGGTAGTTCAAGTGGATCAAGCCTCTTTGAAGCAGCCAGGAGAAGGGTGATACCATAGAGTGGTAGCAGAAAGAGCCAGAGAGCAGAATCGAGAACCGTTAGTGCAATGGCGACATAGGGTATTCCACAGTTCAGCGCGTAAGAGAGTGAGGTCCGGAATCGAAGACCGTCACCAAGAGAATATCTGTAAAACTGAAGGAAGACTGCGCGATAGCTACGTCGAACCTCCCAATATACGAAGGCGTTCTTCGCAACAACATAGATGCATCCGGCCTTGAGGCAGAGTTCATTGAAAAGAGAATCTTCACCCCAAGGTAACCACTCTGGATAGCCGCCTACACGGCTCCAAAGCTCGCGAGTGAATGAAATGGAGCGGCTCGACGGAAGAAAGTTCTTAGGCGGCACATTGGCGACCGTCAGACGTGCCAAAGTAGATTGAAAAGCATTATGAGCCACAGGTTTAAAAAATCCGCCAACGAAGTCCGCAGCGCCACTCCGTATGGGTTGTGTGATATTGCTGACCCAGTTCTGGTCGAGTCTGCAACCAGCGTCGGTAACACAAATAATCCTGCAGGAGGCCTTCGAGATAGCCAAGTTGCGCCCTTGCGAGATATTGGCTCCAGGTTCAACTAGAAGTGTGAACTTGATTCCGCTGTCTAAGAGACGGTCCTGAGAGGATCTGAGGAGTTCCAGCGTACCATCTGTTGAGCCGGCATCTAGGACGAGAAATTCCGTCGGTGGAAGCGATTGGGAGATAACATCAGAGAGTAAATCCTGAATCGACGCGGCTTCGTTATATGTTGTAACAACTAGGCTAATCATGAGATCGCTCATAGCCAGCAGAGCCTAGGATGCTAAGAACTCCGATGAGCATCCGTACTAGTACAATTAGGAGGATTGTCTGCCCAATGCTGGCAAGCGTAGGAGCAAAGTTTGCAGCGAGTGAATTAGCCAGGGCCAGATAGCTGCTTGCAATAAAGACGAGTCCCCATGGACCGCGGCTAATCGCAAGACGGTAGATCAAGTGCAAGAGAGCAATCCAAATACCAGGTATGATCATGGCGCCCACAATCCCAAAATTCAGATATGCTTCTCCCCAAACCGTGATCCCAGTCTCAGAGCGGCTCTCTTCATTCCAACCAAGATATTCAGTGGCAAACCACCGTCCCAGCGACATAGTTGGTTTATCGGGCCATATAGCACGTGGGACGAACCAAACTAAAGCCGTCAGATAGCTTTTGCCATACCAAAGAGGTGAGGGCTCTTCTTCCTGCCGATCTAGAAGTAAATTGATACGATCAGCGTAGTTTAGGCGCTCAGCCACTGCATTGCCAAGCAACCTGAGATCATCTATTGAAACATCCACATCCTTAGCAGCATCCCAAGCGTTAAAGCTATCGTACCCGTAGACCGAAACTTGCGTTACGGCAGCTATTCTGTAACCCCGAACATAGACAAAAGTGAGGAGAGAGAAGAGAATAATTGTTAATGCCAGCAGAGAGAACTTTGCGCCCACTCGGATAAGCCGCCGTTGGTATAGAATCATCAGAAATGGAATCAAAATGTAGATGATGGCACCCTTCGAGCCAGTTCCGAGAAACCAGAGTATTTCCAATGCTGCTAGGGGTAGGACTCTGAGTGGCCGTGGCGAAAACACAGCGCAACCCCAAAGCGCAAGTCCGGATACATTATTCAATGTCCCAAGAAGGTTGCTGGTTGAAGAGACAGCGAGTTTGGTTCCTATAAAGGTGCCGTACAATAGCCCATGGGTAATGGCATAGAGCCGCCACATCCATCCTGTGCCCCAAAGAATAAGAAATACTCGGAAGGTTGAAACAGACGAGTAATAGTTGGAGGCGTTGGATCCGAAATGGGGCACCAAATAAACGAGAGCATCAGTAATCAGTAATGTGGAGAGAGTTAGTGCCAGAATGGTAAGCAAGAGATTCTCGTTCTGGAGCTGAGTAGATGTGGACACATAAAGACAGCTAAAAACCAAGCCGACCAACATTATGACTTTGCAAACAACGAAGAGCGAAAACGGGTCGGTGCGAACAGGATATCTGGGGTGTGCCAGTAGGGAAAAGAAGCAGTATAGAGTCACTAGGCCTGCACCGACCCTAACAGGCCAAGTTGCGTCATAGAGCAATATTGATAAAGAAACCACTCCGAGCGATAGCAAAATTGCCACTGCCCCGGAGAATGAAAGATGGTTTTGAGTATTCCTATGCATTGCAATATTGAGAGAGGCACTCAAAGATTGCCTCAGAAGATAGCTTTGCGTTCAGAGCTATTACTTCTTGCAGCGACTGTGAATGCGTGGCCGTGAGAGCAACGGCACCTTGAAGGTCCTGATATCCTATAGGTTCCCCCAACTCCTTTAGCCTGACAAGATGTTCAGGTCCAGCTTGTATCAGGAAAGCGCTGACTTTCGAGCTGTAGTTCACCCCTATGTAGGGAACGCCAATGGCTTGAGAAAGGACGGCCGCATGCAAGCGGAAAGCAACGACGACATCTGCCTTCGATAAATGCATGGCGGCCTCTGATGGCCCACAATAATTCACAAATTCTGAACGTTCTTCAATTGAGCCACGAGAGAGCTCTTTATGGAAGTCATTGTCATTTCTCTTGCCCTGGTGCATGGGGATAAAGCTTATTCGATCAACACCGGCCTCAATCCATGATTTGATGCATTCGGAGTACAGAGAAATTAACGCTGTGTCTTTTGCATGGTAATACGTGCCGCAGAAAGCAACGTGCCTTATGTTTGTTGTAAATTCTGGTCTCGGTTCTCGAATATCTTGCCAGGAGAGGCACGCTAAATCACCGCAGTGCTTCGCTTTCTTTGCCCCGCATACATCGTCGACCATAGAAGCTGACCGATTATCTCTGCAATATATTTCATCAGCTTCATGAACAATGGTTTTGAAGAGTCGAAATCCGCCTGGTGTGGATATGGATCCTACGCCGATACCCAACATTATGAACTTGCCTCCGAACAGATGAGTTAGGCGAATCAAGCGCCTGATCCTCGACATTCCGGATAGGCCACCTTGGCGATCCTCGTAAAGGCAAGTTCCTCCACCCCATATCACGATATCAGAACCGGCAATGGCAATGAACTTCTTCATTCGTCCGAGAATGGAGTCACTTCGTATGACTGTGGTACGATCTGCAGATTGGAAGGCCAGTGGACCAACCGTACAAACACGAATCTTGTATATGCCTTTGTATGCGAGAAGCGCTTGTAAAACATTTTGGAGCATCAAGTCATCACCGAGGTTGTGATGTCCATAATACCCTACCAAGGTTACCGAGGTTCCCCTTCTACTCATTGTTGTCTCCAAGAAGCACCTCTGAGCGGTACGGCTGATTCACTCCCCTGGCCGGGTAAGGAAGTACTCCCTAAAAACGATAAAAATGCACATTGCCATAGCCCCTAAAATTGAACCAATGACACCCATGATCGCCCTCTGGGGCTTAGCCTTATGTAAGGGAGGTATCGCGCGATCGAGAATATCGAGCCTAAAGCGTTCTCGGTGGTCATCCACTTTGGCGATTTCTAGCTGTCTGACGAGTTCGATCCAAACGCTCTTTAAGGCTTGCGTATGACGCTCCTTGCGTGCGTCGATCATACGCAACTGGGGAGACGTGTTGACGACACGGTTTGTTTCTCGGAAAGCGGCGAGGTCCTCCTCAGCCATCTCGAGTTCGTTACTTACCTCATCGACGCGTCGTTGCACGTACTGAAGTTGATCCCGCGTTTTGAGAATGCTAAAGGTTTCGATGAAGCTTCCAAGCGTATCGGCGAGAGAGTTGGCAAGCACTGCAGAAAGTTTGGGATCTCCAGGCAAAAGGGCAGAAAGAGTCATCACCCCGGTACTCTTATCCGCTAAGAGGCTTAGGACACTTTCTCTCAGGACCTTCTTCAATCGCCGTGCTGCTAGGGTGGAGTCCGTATTGTCACGGCTAATATTTAGGATGTCATACAAGGATTGGTCCGGGCCAAATATGCTTTGATCAGCCTCAAGAATAGGGTCCAGAAGGGCATCCGATTTAAGAATAGTCGGATAAAAATCCTCAATAGTGAAGGTGCCCTGTATAGGGACATTCACAAGACTGCCGTATCTCGCAAGTAGACTTTGGTCTTGTGTATCCAGTGATGGAAGGATAGTCACATGTGCGCGGTATTGTGGTGGAATGAGGAACGAAAGAGCGACCGCCAACACCCCACAGATCGCGGCAGCGAGGAAAATTAATTTCAGATGTTTTGCTAGAAGGTATAAGAATCCGAGGATTGGGTCGTCTGATTCAACTTTATGATTGAACTCGTTTTGCAAGGTACTACCGTCCTTGTCGAAGCTCTAACTTTCAAGGTGCCGTCGAAGATTTTCTTGATTGACCTTGTCGAGGTAATACGACTTAGTTTCAAGCAACTTCTTGAGGGTATCCCTGTTTCGAGACTTAATCACTCTTGCAGGGTTACCGGCTACAACGCTACCGGGACTGATCTTGCCGGAAACTACGGCTCCCATGGCAACCACTACTCCATCTCCGATAATCGCACCTGGCGCAACCATTGCGTGATGTCCAAGCCACACACCTCTGCCGATCGTCACAGGGCGGGCTTTATCGATCTCCGAATAAGGAAGCATAGAGCCCTGATCGTATTCATGGGTGCTGCTATATATCACCACATCCGGCCCCAAGATTGTTCCATCTCCGATCGTGACGCCGCCTTCTGCGCTGATGAAACAATTCGGTCCGATTCGACAGGCCCTACCTATTATAAGACGCGAGTGGTATTCGAACTTCGCAGTAGGTTCGATCCGCGAGCCCGGGCTTATAGACTTGATCAAACTCAGTCGCTGCCTCCATCTATAAATATGTGCTCTGATAGCCCAAAGCATGCCGCTAACCTCTGTCGATCTGTTGTCTGGACCTACTCATGACGGGGAGGGGAGTCCTCTCCCTCGATGACTAATTTCCCGTGCCACGAAAATAGCCTGAGCTGATACGGAGACAGGGTGGCTGATGAGCAGAGCCAAGGCAACACCAGATTCGCCAAATTTCGGGATTAACAGCATGCCGAGGCCAACGGCGATTAGGCCCCCCAACAGAGAGCTCCAGAAAAACTCTCGCTCTAGTCGGAGATTGATCAAGAAAGCGTTGATAATTCTCGCGCCACCATTAAAAACCGCCCAAAGGCATAGAAGACGCAGGGGGGCGAGCGACGCTGAATAGGAGGGTGGGAAGTAGTGCTTAAGGAGTAGTGGGGCACTGAAGTAGAGGGGAAGTACTACAGCGAATGAAAGCCCAGAGCTAATAGTCATATATCCAAGCATGGCGCGACCAGCTCTTCTTGGGTCGGCGTGTCGTGCAGTAAGCGTCGCGATTTTCGGGAAAAATATTCTGAGGATTTGGCCCTGCAAGAGCGTAACTACTGCTATCATCTGAAACGCGAGAGCGTAATACCCTAGGTGCTCTGAGCTTAACTTGTCCTCCAGGACCAGTTGATTCCAGTGCGAAATGAAAAGATTTGAAATGGCAGCCAATACAATCAAGAAGTTGCTGGAAAAGAGCCAGGCAGCAGTGGGCTTCAATGTACGTAGGTCAACGTGGAGATGTTCTCTGACACAATACGTCTGAAAGAGCATTGAGCCTGCTCTGGTGAAGAGTAGCAATAGAGAGACAGACACCGCCCCTCTGGCGCCGCTGGTAGTAACTAGGAAGTAGATAAGTAGGGCATATATCAACCTCTCGAAAAAGGTGATGAGTGCATGATAATGCATGCGATACTGCGCATCGAACCAAGCTGCGGGTGACACTGCCCAAAACGTGCTCGCCAATGCACAGATTGCAACAATGGACTTCTTAGAATTGCCCTCTACCCAAAGCGGAAGTGAAATTATGAGAATGAAAAGAACCGTTAAGCCCAAAAATGAGCGAAGTGCAATACTTGCAACCAAAGTCTGTGATTTGTCCTCCAACTGGACAAGATCTCGTACTAGAGTTCGCTCCGCGCCAAAGTTAACAAGCGTATAGACTATTATACCGACGACAATTCCGTAGCTGTACAGGCCGAATCCGGCTGGTCCAAGCTGCCTAGCCAAATAAAAGCTGATGAAGAAGCCAACGACCGCCTGTCCGTAATTCAACGCGGATAGGATGATTCCGATTCGACCGGTACGGGAGTTTAGGTACGGCACAAGTGAGGGAAGTAACCGGTGCATCCGGATCATGATTCAGGGTGCATCGAGAGTTTATGGAATGACATCTTAGCGCGCCAATGTGCCGCCAGAATATCGCCGATCTGCCGGGCAGCTGTACCATCGCCATAAGGATTTTTTGATTGGCTCATTTTGGTGTAGGCGGAGTCGTCATCAAGGAGTTCGAGAACAGACCGTACTATAAGCTCTTCTGTGGTTCCAACAAGGCGGGCAACACCCGCTTCGACCCCTTCCGGACGTTCCGTTGTATCCCGCATAACTAGTACAGGTTTGCCTAGAGATGGTGCTTCTTCTTGGATTCCACCAGAGTCAGTCAGCAGCAAGTGACTTCTGTCAAGAAGCCAGACAAAATCCAGGTAGTTCATGGGCGCGATGAGATGCACATTTGATAACCCAGAAAGAATGTTCTTCACTGGAGTTTGAACATTCGGATTGAGATGCACTGGGAATACGAATTGCACTTGCGGGCACAGTAAGGCGAGTCTGTGTATTGCATGGCAGATGCTCTCGAAGCCATTCCCGAAGTTCTCTCTCCGGTGTCCCGTAATTAGTACGACGCGATTCTTATCTAACTTTGCTTCTAGCCGAGTAGTAGTATCGGAATTGTAGGTTTGGAGCTTGGCAATCGTCGATAGCAAAGCGTCAACGATTGTATTGCCCACAACATGAATCGAATCGTCGGGAACTCCTTCATTTAGAAGCGCGCGAGCGGCTCGTGCTGTTGGGGGGAAATGCCAATCGGCGATACTTGTGCAAATTCTGCGATTCATTTCTTCGGGAAATGGAGCGTAACGATGATAAGTTCGCAGACCTGCCTCCACGTGCGCAACCGGGATCTTGTTGTAATAAGAAGCTAGTGCCGCCCCTAGCGTAGTTGTAGTGTCCCCTTGCACGAGGACAAGGTCGGGGTGTTCATTAACGAGAATAGGGTGCATTGCTTCGATGACGCGCGCAGTAAGCGCAGTCAGATTCTGGTTTGGGGCCATTAGATCAAGGTCATGGTCAGGTCTAAGCTGAAAGACATCCAATACCTGGTCGAGCATGTCACGGTGTTGAGCGGTTACGCAAAGCGTTAGCTTAAACTCGTTCGTCTCTCTTAGGACCTGGACAAGAGGCGCCATTTTGATGGCTTCCGGGCGTGTGCCGAACGTGATGAGAACGCGGGCATGTCTCATTGCTAAGCCTCACTATCGATAGGATGCTGTGCGAGGAGTTGCTTATTAGCCCAGAGAAATTCAAGAAGTCGTGCTGCGGTATCTGGTCCCACGCT
Organism: Candidatus Krumholzibacteriota bacterium; assembly: GCA_963806035.1. Taxonomy (GTDB): domain Bacteria; phylum Krumholzibacteriota; class Krumholzibacteriia; order JAJRXK01; family JAJRXK01; genus JAOZPE01. The sequence continues at coordinate 10,070 of CAWDWO010000026.1, forward strand.
GGAATGCGTGGGCAAATTGATGAGTTCCGAGGCTGCGCGTTCACCAAGTCGGCAGGTTCCGGGCTCATAGCCGAATGTTGACAATGGAGCGTCTGCGGGATGTAAGGGCGCATTGAACCAATCCCCTAGTTCAATATGTTGATGCCGAGCGTCGTTTAGTATCTTCTCTCTATCTAGGACTCGGATGGGAATCCTAAGCGGAACACTACGAGCACCAACAGGCTCTTCCTGTAAAGGTATATCCCAGGTCCGCAGTTCTCGGTTATAGATTTTAGCTAGAGTTCGACGGTGCTCAATTACTTCGGGCAAACTTTTCAGGGTGGCAGCCAACATAGCCTGACGCCGTCTCCCAAATCGCTTTGCATAGTTCTCGGGCTTCTCCCGCGAAACCAGTTCACTGCGTTCAGAGCTTCCCTTCACTATTCCCATCCTTCCAAGTCGACGGTAAATGCCCTGTGCTTTCCAAAAGAGAGATGGACGGAAAAACTTCGCGTGAGCTATCGACGCCAGCGATAAAAATATCTCTTCTCTCCAGGTAGGGGACACGCATTCCTTATCGTGGAACTCACGAAGTCCTTTCCAAAGCTCATCCGAATTTACTCTGGCAAGCCCACCGAGTCCGGTAGTGACAGGTTTGGACCACTGAAGACTTGCAAACGCGGCATCCCCCAAAGTCCCTACTTGGCGACCGCCTAGAGAAGCCCCCAAGGCGTGCGCGCAGTCTTCGATTAGGAGGATGCCATGTTTGCGACACACATCTGGGAGCGATCCTAGCTCAGCAGGCACACCGAATGTGTGCTGTACGATAACGGCCCGCGTGCGCGCTCCAATTTTGGAGACGGCGGCTTCTGGATCGCCGTTCAACTGCCGTGGATTGATGTCATAGAAGACTGGACGTGCGCCGGTGTAGAGAATAGCCGCTGGGACCACCACGCAGGTGAAGCCAGGCAGGACGACCTCATCACCGGCACCGATTCCCGCCGCTCTCAAAATACCAAAGAGCGCAACCCGTCCCTTGAAGAAGGGGAGGGTCGTGTTCGGGTCGGTCCAAACACCAACCACTGAGTCAGGAGGTGCTGATCTTCGAGAAATCTCCGTCACGCCTCATCTACCTCTGGAGCGCGGAACTCGACTGAGCCCAAGGGCTTGGAATAGACTGCCATCATATGATCGTGATGCTGGAACTCTCCAGCCAGATGATATCCGAGGGCCAAATAGAATGAATTCGACCTAGGATCGGCAGCATACGTGACGACGCGGTACTCACCTTCGTAGCCCCAGCGATTCAGGGCGCTTTCTAGGGTCTTGAGCAATTTCCGCCCAATCCCCTGACCTCTCGCCGCTTCCGAAACGGCGATGCTTAGTAGCTCTCCTCGAAGGCCTAGAGCCTCGTCGGTGGTTTTTTCTTGAGCGGAGGATTGAAAGGGGTAGACCAGCGTCTCCACTAGACGACGCCAGGTTCGGAGTGACCAGAGGTTTGGTAAAAGAAAAGTCCCCAAGCGAAACCAATCTCCCCAGATGACCTCTTTGTAGCAGCGCTTCACATCTGCGGTTCCGCTCACGAATCCCATAACGGTCCCTTCCTCGTCGAGGGCGACCCACACCCCCGAACCTGGGGCCTGACCGATGGCACGATAGAGTTCTGCGAGAAAGCGATCTCCCAGGTGCGACAAGAAGCCCAAGGGCAGAGCTAGGCGGTGAAGGCGAGCAACCTCCCGACCATGGACAGGTTGATACGGAACGATCTTCATAGGATCCAGCGATCGAGGGTTAAAACGTCGTAGAGGGGGAAATCTTCCACAGTACTGCGCTCCTGTCGACTCTCATCTGCGCGAATGGGCGCCACTTCCATCAGGGGCAATTTCCATAGACACAAGTACTTCACCGATTCACTTTGCACAGTAGACGTAACCTGACTGTTGGTCCTATCCTAGCAGCTCCTCAGAAATCTAGTTCACGCCCAAGGAGATGGCCCTCCAGTGCCGCCACAAGCCACCCGCATCCGCTACCGCGCCTGGCTGATCTGGTCCATCCTGGTGGCCTGCATCGTGACCGCCTACGCTGGCGCCTTCAGCCTCAAGCTGGGGCTGCCCCTCTCGAGCTGGGAGCCCTGGTTCGTCCGCGGATTGCCCTTCGTGCTGGCGATCAAGGTCCTCGCGCTGGTCTTCTTCCGGGTCGATCGGGGCATGTGGCGCTACGCCGACGTGGGCGACCTCATCTCGACCGCCCTGGCCATCTTCAGCTCCAACGCCCTGCTCATGGGCCTCACCCTGGCCTTCCAACTGCCCGTCTTCCTGCTCACCATCCTGGCCATCGACCTCTTGATCTCGCTGCTGATCTTCTCGGGTGCGCGCATGAGCCTTCGGGTCTCGCAGGAGTTGCTCCAGGAGTCCCGCTCCTCGCGCCGCACCGTGGTGATCGGGGCCGGCGACGCGGGCGAGGCCGCCGTCCGCGCCATCGCCCGCCAACCCCTGGCCGACCTGCGCCCGGTGGCCTTCGTCGACGACGATCCCCTGAAGCAGGGCCTGCATGTGCACGGGGTGCCGGTGGAGGGAACCATCGAGGAGCTTCCGGCAGTGGTGGAGAGGCTCCAGGCGGACAGTGTGCTGATGGCCATCTGCCGCGATATCGGCCCGAGTCGCATGCGCGAGATCATGACCCTGGCCCGCTCCACGAAGCTCCCGGTGAAGCGCATTCCGCCGCTGGACGAGCTGCTCAACGGCCGCGCCGCCATCGGCGATTGGCGAGAGTTCTCCATGGACGATCTGCTGAGCCGGGATCCCATCCTCACCGAGCACGAGAGCGTGGCCGATCTGCTCAAGGACGAGACGGTGCTGGTCACCGGGGCGGCGGGTTCCATCGGAAGCGAGCTGTGCCGGCAGATTCTGGAGCAGCACCCCAAGCGACTCATCCTCCTCGACCAGAACGAGAACGCTCTCTTTGAAATCGAGCACGAGCTCGCGGCGCGTCACCCCATGTCGCGCTGCGTCCCCGTGCTGGCCTCGGTGCGCGATGAGGCCAAGCTCGAGTCCATCTTCGTCCGCTATCGTCCCTCGGTCGTCTTCCACGCCGCCGCCTACAAGCACGTGCCGGTGCTCGAACACTTCCCCGAAGAGGCGGTGCGCAACAACGTGAAGGGCACGCGCAACGTGGCGCGTCTGGCCGATCGATTCCACTGCAAGAACTTCGTGTTCATCTCCACCGACAAGGCGGTGCGCCCGACCAGCGTGATGGGCACCACCAAGCGCGTGGCCGAGCGCATCGTGGGAGATCTGGATCGGCAGAGCGAAACGCGCTTCACGGTCATCCGCTTCGGCAACGTGCTCGGGAGCAACGGCAGCGTGGTGCAGCTCTTCCGCAAGCAGATCGCCCAGGGCGGTCCGGTTACAGTTACCCATCCAGAGATCCGGCGGTACTTCATGAGCATTCCCGAGGCGGTGTCTCTCGTGCTGTGCGCCGCGGCCATGGACGAGGTGGGCGGCACCTACATTCTGGACATGGGCAAGCAGGTGCGGATCCTGGACATGGCGCGCCACTTCATTCGCCTCTGTGGCCTGGAGCCCGAGAAGGACATCGCCATCGAGATCGTGGGACTGAGGCCAGGGGAGAAGCTCTTCGAAGAACTGTGGACCGAGAGCGAGAATCCCCAGTCCACCGCGCACCCCAGCATTCTCTGCGCGCTGCGCGAGGAGAACTCCGATCCCAATCTCGGCGCCGAGGTGGACCGACTGATCAGCGCCGCCGAAGCGGGCAAGCGCAACGAGCTGATCCAGCTGCTGCATTCCCTGGTCCCGGCCTATAGCGGCAACCTGCTCGATGGAGAGTCCGTACCCGAACTCCGCGTGATCCCCGGCACGCGGAAGGACGTGGCAGGCGCCTGATGTTCAAGCGCACGGCCACAGTCTTGCTCTTCTTCTCGACCCTGCTCTTGGCAGTGGGCTTCCGCTACGTTTTCTACGGAGAGATCTCGTCCACGGCCGCGCACTGGCTGGAACCGGCGCATCGACTCCTGTTCCTCTTGGCTCTGAGCGCCAACGCCGCGGCCTTCGGCCTGTGGAAAAAGCACGAGCCCTGGCCGCTTTTCGCGCTGAGCTGGATTCTCGTGCAGACCCTCCTTTTGGGCTGGCTCAGCCACCACCTGGCTCCTCATCTCACCCCGGTTTACACCCTGCAGGCGGTGCTCGCCCTCGCGCTTCCCTGGCTCTTCTTAGAGGCCAAGTACGAGCCCGGATCGAGAATGCGGATCGCCTTCCTCGTCGCGCTGCTTCCGCTCATCAGCGTGGTGTTGGGAATTGTCCTGCAGTTTGTGGGCGTGCACACCCTGTACTCGGGTCATTTCGGAGGGGTCATTCGCCTGCAGGGCGCGACCAAGGGCGATTACTTCGCGGCCCTGGCCTTCGCGGGGGTGCTGGTAGCCCTTCACGAATGGGTGCGCACGCGCCGTTGGTCGATGGGCGCCCTCATCTTTCTCAATGCCATTCTGCTGGTCTTCAGTGGGGGCCGAATGGGGTCTTTGCGGCCTTCGTCGGAGCTCTCGTGTACGTCATTCGCGCGCCCGAAGCGCGCAATGCCCTGTGGCGCCTGAAGGGTTGGGCCTACCTGGGTGCGGCGGCCATGGGAGCGGCGATGGTGGCCTATGCGCCGATCATGGTCGACCGCATGTACGGACTGGGGGGCGATCAGTTCAACTTCAGCGGCCGAAGGATCATCTGGGCCTCGTATCTGGACAAGTTTCGCAAGAGCATCTGGTTCGGGCGCGGTCTGGGAGCGGGGCAGGAGGGAGTCTTCGATCCCAACTTTCCCCACAACGAGTACCTGCGCTTCGTGGTGGAGGGAGGACTGGTGGGCGCGGTCATCCTGCTGCTCGCGATCTGCCTGTGGGCCTGGCGCATGCACGGACACCTGGCCACCAACGACCGGCCCTTCTTCAGCGCGTTCATGATTGCCATCGCCATCTTCGCAACCACGGACAATCCGCTGAGCGCGACCTATCTCTCGGGCTTCGTGTACTTGGGTTTGCTCAGGAGCGAGGGTTGGGAAGCGCGGAAGCCGCCCCCGGAAAGCTAACCGCGAAAGACGGCCTTCTGCAGAGTCTTCGCGATCACACCCACGTCACGTCGCGGTGAGCGCTGGTTGATGTAGCTGCGGCTGAGGGCGAGCTTGCGCGGCAGGATCTTCTCGCGATAGTAGCGCTCGGGGTCGAGCGCCTTCTCGAGCAGCGAACTCTCATTGCGAAACACGATGCTGGCCGGATCGGTCAGCCCGGGCCTCACGCTCAAGACTTCCAGCTGCAGCGCGTCCTGCAAGCTCACGAACTTCGGCACCTCCGGACGCGGTCCCACCAAACTCATTTCACCGCGAAGCACGTTGAAGAGCTGGGGAATCTCGTCGAGCTTCGTGCGCCGTAAGAATCGTCCCACTTTCGTCACGCGCGGATCGCGATCCCCCAAGGTTCGCAGATACAGTTCACCGGTGGGATCGAGTCGCATGGTGCGAAATTTCAGAATCTGGAAGATGTGACCGTGACGGCCGATGCGCTCCTGCGAAAAGAGCACGGGCCCGGGGGAGGAGAACTTGACCGCCAACGCGATGGCCAGCCACAAGGGAGCCCCGAGCAGCAATCCGAAAGCCGCGAAGATGAGATCGACGAACCGCGGCATGTACCTCTCCAGGACGACGGACCCAAGCTACCAGGCACGAGACTAGTCGAGGGCCCCTAAGTGTCAAGCTCGAATGCGCTACCACACTCACCCAAGCGACACGGACTCAACGACTTGGTCGATGACCCACCGAAGCTGATCGGCATTCATCGACGGGTAAACGGGGAGGGAGATTTCGCTCTCGAAGAGGGCCTGCGCGTTGGGAAAGCTTTGGGGTGAAAGCTGATACGTGTCCCGGTAATAGGGCTGGAGGTGCAGCGGGATGAAGTGAACGCTGGTTCCAATTCCGCGCCGGGCCAACTCGGTGATCAGAGCGTCGCGAACCGCGCGTCCGCCCATGACCCGTAGCGGATAGAGGTGCCAGGAGTTTCGATCGCCGTCGTAGGTCTCCATGGGGGCGATGAGTCCCTCGACCTTCGCGAAATTTTCCGAATAGGCGGCGGCGATGGCCGCGCGCCGCAGACGGAAGTCATCGATCCGCTTCAGTTGACTCAAACCGAGCGCGGCCATGATGTCGCTCATGTTGTACTTGTACCCCGGCGCCACCACCTCGTAGTACCAGCTGTCCGTCTTGCGGTAGCGATCGAAGACGTCGTGGCTGATGCCGTGCAGGCGCATGGTGCGCATGCGCGTCGCCAGCTCCGCATTGCGTGTCACCGCCATGCCGCCCTCTCCGGTGCAGAGAGTCTTGGTGGCATAGAAGGAGAACGCGGTGACGTCTCCGTAACGTCCGATGAGTTTCTTCCTGCGGCGCGTGGGCAGCGCGTGCGCGGCATCGTCGACCAGACCCAGCCCTTCGCTCTCACAGAACTTCTCCAGCTCTTCCATCTCCACCGGAGCGCCGCCGTAGTGCACGGCGAGCACCGCCTTCACTCGCTTCCTTTGATCGGCGGGCAGCGCCTCGTAGGCCTTCTGAAACGCCTTCGCGCTCACGTGCAGCTCGTCGGGGTCGTTGTCCACCAGGAGGGGATCGGCGCCCAGATAGCGCGCCACCTCGGCCGAGGCGGTGAAGGTGAAACTGGGGCAGAGGACCAGGTGACCCGGGCCCACCCCGAGGGCTTCCAGGGCCAGATGCAACGCGGCCGTGCCCGAATTGACGGCGATGCAGTGCAGGGTCTCGCCCGAGTCCTCGCTGAGGTACCTGGCGAACTCGGATTCGAATTCGCGGCACTTGGGTCCGGTGGTGACCCAGCGTTCGCGCAGGACCTCGATCACGCCCGGGATGTCGCTCTCGTCGAGGGAGGGTACGTGGAAGGGAATGGGATCCATGGAAGCTCTTTCGAGTGGTGGGGCAGATCGCGTGGGGCGGAAGCGTCGCGTCAGGCTAGCCGCCTGAAGTGGGCCCTGTCAACTCGCGCGCTCGCGGGCGCCGTAGAGAAAAACGCAGAACAGCACCACGCCGTAAATGGCGTAGCTGAGCGAGGTGAGCTTGCAGACCTCGACCACCGTGCCGCCGCGGTGGATGACCGTCTCCACCAGGCCGATCTGCAGGGCCAGGGCACAAAGGCTCACCACCAGGTGACGGTCCTGGTGGCGGATGGTCTGCAGGAAGTAGGTGGAGGGCACCGAGGCCGAGAAGAAGATGACCCCCGGCAGAATCCAGCGCGCCGCCGGCACACTGGGCAGGTAGGCCGGAAGAAGGGCATGGACCACCGGTGGCAGGAGAATCCAGCCCAGCGCGGCGGCCAGGGTGGTGAGCACCGCCACGAAGAGAGTGTGACGCAGCACGCGCGCCCGGAGCAGGCTGGCTTTGCCGTAGGCCCCGAAGACCTTCAGCATGCTGGGGTAGGAGGTGGTTCCCAGCGCGCCGGGCACCACCATCATGATGGTCAAGCCCACCGCGGCCAGACCGTACTCGCTGCCCACCACCGCCTTGCCGAATCCGGCGGCGATGAGGGCCTTGTTGATGGTGAACTGGAAGCTGAAGACCAGAGCCACCGCCAACAGGGGAAAGCCGTCGCGCAGAATCTCGGAGCGACTGCCCTTTAGAACCGGCCGCGGGTGCAGCGGTGACCACAGGAACGCGAGCAGCAGGGCGAAGAGCTGCATGATGATCAGCCGCACGAAGGCTCCGGGCAGCCCGTAGGCCATCACCATGGGCAAGAGGCCCAGATTGAGGAGCGAGCGAAAGAGCAGCACGAGACCCACCCGGCCAAAGCGCGAGTGGGTCTTGAGCAGGCCGAGGTGGTACTGCAACCAGAGCTCGAGGATCACCGCCACGATGAAAGCCGCGGCTCCGAAGGGATGCTCGCGGTAAAAGGCCAGCGAGACCCCCGAGGCCAGCACCACCCACGCGCAGCACAAGAGCGCGAGTAGGCCCGCGCAACGCTGCGCGTAGTGCAGCACTTCCTCCTCGCGCCCCTGGCCCATGCGCAAGGGGAGCTGGCGGTTCAGCGAGGGGTTGACCCCGAAGTGGAAGTGCTGCCCGTAGTCGAAGAGCAGAAAGAGCACCAGCCATACCCCGGTGCGGGCCGGTCCGAGAATGCGGAACAGCAGGATCGACTGGGCGAGGTTGACGAACAGCGAACCGTAGAAGGCCGCTCCGTACGAAACCGCCGCCGGGAGTCGAGGACGCCGGGTGTCGACTTCAGTGCTCAAGCCACGAGACTACTCTGGGTAGTACTCGGTCCCCAAGTGCGTAATGAGATCTTCGCCCATCCAGTGGCGCAGGGTGTTCTTGAGCTTGGTCTGTTGGATGAAGAGATCGTGCTCGGGATACAACCCGGGCGCGGCCTGCGGGCTCTTGAAGTAGAACGAGAGCCACTCCTGAATGCCGCGTTGGTTCGCGCGCTGGGCCAGGTCCATGAACAGGGCCAGATCGAGCACGATGGGTGCGGCCAGGATGCTGTCGCGGCACAGGAAGTCGATCTTGATCTGCATGGGGTAACCCATCCAGCCGAAGATGTCGATGTTGTCCCAGCCCTCTTTGTTGTCCCCGCGCGGCGGATAGTAGTTGATCCGCACCTTGTGGTAGAGGTCCTTGTAGAGCGTCGGGGTACTTGTCGGGCTGCAGGATGGTGTCGAGCACGCTGAGCTTGCTCACTTCCTTGCTCTTGAAGCTGCCGGGATCGTCGAGGACCTCACCGTCGCGGTTGCCCAGGATGTTGGTGGAGAACCAGCCGTTCAGGCCCAGCATGCGCGCCTTGAAACCGGGCGCGAGGATGGTCTTCATCAGGGTTTGGCCCGTCTTGAAGTCCTTGCCGCCGATGGGTACGCGATTCTCCATGGCCATCGCCATGATGGCCGGAACGTCCATGGTGAGATTGGGCGCGCCGTTGGCGAAGGGCACCTTCTTCTTCATGGCGGCGTAGCCGTAGATCTGGCTGGGGCTGATGCGCGGGTCGTTGTTGCGCAGTCCCTCCTCGAAGGCCTGCACCGTCTGATGAACCTCGCTCGGCTCCTCGTACACTTCGGTGGAGGCGCACCACACGATCACCAGACGATCGCAGTTGTGCTTCTTCTTGAACGCGTCCCATGTCCGCCATGAGCTGCTCGGCCAGATCCATCTTGGTCTTGCCGCTCTTGACGTTCTTCCCGTCCAGCTTCTTGACCCACTCCTTGTCGAAGACCGCGGGCATGGAGACGATCTCGCTCATCTCGTCCTTGATGGGCAGGAGGTCCTTCTCCTGCAGCACGCCGGCCGTCATCGCGGCCTCGTAGGCGTTCTCCGAAATGGGATCCCAACCGCCGAACACCAGGTCGTCCAGGTGGGCGAGGGGCACGAACTCGCGGATGAGGGGCTGACGGTCCTCGGTGCGCTTGCCCAGTCGGATGTGACCCATCTGGGTGAGGGATCCGATGGGATCGCAGAGACCTTTGCGCAGACTCAGAACGCCGGCGTAGAAGGTGGTCGCCACGGCACCCATGCCGGGGGTCAGAATTCCGAGTTTCCCTTTGGCGGGGGCGATCTCGATGGGCTTGCTCACGGCGCTACCTCCCAGGTGGCCTGATCGTGTGGGTGGAGGACTGAAGGGTCCTCCCGGCGGCAGGATAGACCGGGAGGAAATATTGTGCTAATGGATAAAAGTTGTGATAACGATAAGTAAATCTTATGATTTGTGCGTCGCGGCCCTCGCGCCCGAGCCCCAGCTCGAGAAGGAGCTTCCCCGGTGAACAAGACCCTTCCGGCCAAACTGCCGTTGAACCTGCATTTACAGCACCTGGTCTACTTTCGCGAAGTGCAGCGCCGCGGCGGAATCAGCGAGGCGGCGCGCGCTTTGAGCGTCAGCCAGCCCGCGCTCTCCCAGGCCCTGAGCGAGATGGAGAAACGGCTGGGGGTGGCGCTCTACGAGCGCGAGGGGCGCAAGCGTCATCTCACCGCGGCGGGCGAGGAGTTCCTGCGCTTCGCCCAGGAGGTGCTGGAGAGGGCGGAGGAAGTGGAGCGGCGTCTGCAGGACCGCCGTCAGGGCCGCAGTGGAGTGTTGCGGGTGGGCATGATCGACGCGGCCAGCCTCTACGTGCTGCCCGCCACGATGCAGGCCTTTCGCGCCAAGCGCCCGGAGGTTGATCTGGCCCTGACCGTGGCGCCGAGCGAGCAGCTGCTGCACGCACTCAGACATTACCAGCTCGACCTGGCCATCGCGGTGGGACCGCGCAACGACCCCGGCTTCAGCGCGGTGCGCATTCGCCGCGAGCCCTTGCTCATCTACGCTCCGCCCGGAAGTCGCGGCAGGAATCTGCAAGATTGCGAGTGGATTCTCTATCCGCCCCATTCGCGGACGCGCGCGGTGATCGATGCGGCCCTGAGCGAGAAGGGAATCACGCCGCGCATCACCCTGGAGAGCGGCAGCCCGGAAGTGCTGCGCCAACTCGTCTCCCTGGGTTTGGGCTACAGCGTGTTGCCCGAGAAAGTCGCCGAGGGCGCGTCGCGCTCGCTGCGGCGCGTATTCAAGACCCCTCTGGCCTACCGTGAGCTCTTGGCCTTCCGCCGCAAGAACGCACCCTTCGACGCCCTGGCCGAGGAATTCACCGAAATGGCGCGCGGGGTCTGAATTTTCCTGCCCAAGTCGCCCCGGCAGGGGTAAAACTCTGCCGATGATCCGCGCGATTGCAGTTCACTGGCCCAAGCTCTCCTCGCTCAGGGCGAAGTGCAGCCTCTTGGTTCTCTTGGTGTTGGCCGGGACGATCTGTCGCGAGCGCGTCCCGCGCCGCGGGAAAGTCCGCGCCTTGGCGGCGCACCGTGACGATCAGCCCCAGGGAGTGGATCGACTCCGAACCCCCAGCGCAGGGCGAGCCCGCAGCCCAGCCCGCGTTCCCGCTGCAGCTCGCGTCCCAAACCCAAGCCGATGGGCCGAGCACTGCGGAGGCCTTGGATGCGAACTGGCGCGCGCAGAGCGCCGCCGGGCCCGCGCAGCTCAGCCTTCCCCGCCAGCTTCTGGTCGCCTCCACCTACCTGACTCTCTACGGGGTGGCCACCCACGTGGGGAGCCGGCGGCGTGTGGAAGACAACTTCAAGGTGGTGCGCCTGGAGAAGGCCTACGTCTACGACTTCGTGGGCCACACCTACCTGGTGCGAGAGGTGGGGGGCATCGCTGCCGCGGTGCAGCACTTCGCGGGAGTGGAGAAGGGGCAGGCCCGCACCCAGGGAGTGTGGTGGGCCGAGTTCGGCAGCGAGATGTACATGGAGATCCTGAACGGCTGGGTGCACAACGTGCGCTTCGATCCCCTCGATCCGGTGGCCAACTTCACCGGCGCGATGCTGGCCACCAAGGGACGCGATCTCGCGGCGCAGCACGAGTGGATCGACCGCTTCTCGTTGCAGTTCGGTTACAAGGATTGGGGGCGGGCGTTTCGCCCCTCGAAGACCGACAATGCGACCCTGGCCAGCGTGTGGCACGACCACGCAAACGGGCGCTTCGGACTGGGCTATGACATCGGACCGCTCAAGCGCCCCTGGGTCTCCGTCTTTCTCAGCTACGAGATCACCAGCCTGCAGATCGAGAATTTGAAGAACCGCTTCGGCATGGGCATCGAACTGCAGCCCATCTACTGGCTCGATCCCCTCATTCGCAAACTTCCTTTGGGTAAGGAATTCCTGATCGCGCACGACTGGCTGAACCAGCGCGTTCTTCTGCCCGGGCTCTACATCCAGCTCTTTCACGTGGATGCGCCCGCCTTCAGCAGCCAGCAACCCTTCCGTGAATAGCTTCGGCGAGTGCTTGCTGGATGCGGCCGCCTCCTCTAGCCTGAGCGCATCATGTTGATCGGTAGCATCGGTTGGCTGTCCTTGGGCAGCATGGTCGTGGCGCAGCTCTTGAAGCCTTTCTTGAACGCGAAGGCCGAAGGGATCCGCGCGATCGGACGCATCCTCGATACCGGAGGCATGCCCAGCAGCCACAGCGCCCTCGTCACCACCCTCACTCTGAGCATCTACTCGGTGGAGGGGGGCAGCTCCATCCTCTTCAGTATCTCTTTGATCTTCAGTCTGTACTTCATTTTCGAGGCCACCGGATTGCGCCAGGAAGTGGGAAGGCAGGCGCAGGTGCTCAACGAGATGGTCGACGAGCTCCAGGAGACCCATCAAGTGGACCGCCGCCGGCTCAAGGAGCTGGTGGGACACAGCTGGCAGGAAGTGTTCGGAGGTGTCGTGGTGGGAGTGGTGGTCTTCCTTCTGGGACGGGGCTGGATCGCGGCGTCCTGAGGGAGTGACGCGTTCTCAGAAAGTCTTCAGACACCCCTGCTTCAGACTTGACCGCCAGGGCCTCAGGGAGGAAGCTGCGCGCAGGCAAGGTTCCTGCGACGCTGCCCCAGCGCGGTTTCTTGCGCACTCGCCCGTCTCGCGGGAAGACGATGATCCGTCGAGCCCCTGCGCAGACATCATCATTGTGAACTCATCGGGCTCACTTGCTCTGTGCCTCTCGCAGAGGAGTTCCCGATGCGTATTCTCTCCGTCGCAAATCAGAAGGGTGGAGTGGGCAAGACGACGATCGCCGTCAACCTGGCCTCCGCGCTCGCCGGCTCCGGCAACACCGTCCTCCTCATCGACAACGATCCCCAGGCGCACGCAACTCTGGCGTTGGGACTCAATCCCGCGCAATTCGCACTGAGCACGCGCGAACTCTACTTGAACGAAGGGGTCAAGGTGCAGGACGCGCGGATCACCGTGACGCCCGAACTGTATTTGATTCCCGCGGACATCGATTTGAGCACGGTGGAGCAGGAACTCGCCGAAGCGCCGCGCAAGTTGCGGCGGCTCCTGGAGTGTCTAGCGACCTCCCACATGCCCTATGACTTCGTGCTCATCGACAATCCGCCGCAGGTGGGGATTCTCACCTTCAACGCGCTTCTGGCCAGCTCGGAGGTGCTGCTTCCGGTGGACGCGGGGCGCTTCTCGGTGGACGCGGTGGAGCGCTTCTCGGCCACCCTGCGCGGTTTGAAGACCGAGCGGGGACACGCCCCCCGGCTGCGCATCGTGGCCAGCGGGTTCGATCTGCGCACCCGCCACGCGCGTCGCATCTTGGAGGATCTGCAGGCGCTGCAGCCGGGATCTTTGGCGCGCACCGTCATTCGCTCCACCGTGAGGTTGCGCGAGGCGGCGCAGGCCGGCAGCCCCATCGATCGCTACGATCGCCAGAGCCGCGCCACCGCCGATTTTGCCGCGCTCTCCGCCGAGCTCCTGGCCAGCGAGTGGTTGCTCGAGAGCGAGGAGTTGATGGAATGGGAGGAACTGCTGCACGGTCCACGCGCGAAATCCGAAGGCGTGCTGTTCCACGCTTACTTTCCCCAGGCGCAGCACGTGTGCGTCACCGGTGACTTCAACGATTGGTCGGTGGAAGGCGTCCAGCTCGAGCGGCGCGGCGAGGGGCACTGGGAAGCGCAGCTGCCCATCGCACCCGGGTGCTACGAGTACAAGTTCATCGTGGACGGGGTGTGGACCGCGGATCCGGAGAACCCCGAGCAGGTGCGCAATACCTACGGACAGGTGAATTCGGTGTTGGTGGTTCCCTCCGGAGAGGCTCGATGAATCAGGAGCGGCTGCACGCGGCCGCCGGGGAACGTTGGGAGCGAGTGGCCTCCAGCTTTTTGCGTCCGGCCCCCGCGCCGCGCTTCTTGGTGGGGGTGAGTGGAGCGGACGACGAGCAAAGAGTGCAGCGGATCGCGCGTGAAGTGCGCGAGGGACTCGGGGACTTGCTGGATACCTCGGGCGCTGGCGGAGCACGGGTGGAGGTGAAGGATTTGGGAGCGGTGAACGAGAAGCGGCTGGTGGGTCTGGCTGGGGAAGGATTGAAAGCGCCGGACCTGCTGGTATGGAGCATGAGCCCCAAAACCGCCTCGAGCTCGCGCTCCTTCTACCTCTTGGGGACCTTCGTGTGGACTCTTTCGCCGCGCAGCGTGGGCTGCGTGCTGGAAGCGGGCAGCCTGCCGGCAGCGCGCTTCGAAGCCGGACAGAAGGCGATTCGGGCCGCCTCGGGGGTGCAGTGCCCGCTCGCCCTGTATCTTCTTCAGGGAGCGGCGGAGACGGGCCGCAGCTGCACTCTGGGCGGGATCGTTCAGGCCGCTCTGGCTCGGGCGGACGCGCGGGCGCGGCAGGGCGCCGACAAGAGGGAGCTTTTCTGGGCGTGATTCAGGCTTGGCCGCAGGGGCCTTCCATGCTAGTAAAGAGCCCATGCGGGAAGAAGAACCATGAATGCGGCACCACTGGCTCCCTACTTCAACTTCGTGAAGCGCCACCGTTGGTCCTACCTGGCGGCGCTGCTCGTTTCCCTATTGGGAACGGCGATCTATCTGCTCACGACACCCACGCTCTACCGCGCCGCGGCGCGCACCATCGTGCCCTACCGCGAAGTCGAATCCGATCTTCGTTTCGGCAACGGACGTCCCTTCCCGGTGCAGTACGTCTTCGTGGTCAACAATCACTTGGAAGTTTTGCGCAGCGGATCGGTGCACCGCGCCATCCTGCAGGCGATCAAGAGTGAGGATCCCGAGCTTCTGCAGGAGCTGCGTCAACTCGCCAAGGGCCGCAGCAAGGACGAAGACGAGGCGCTGCTGATGGCTCTCGATGAGCGCTTGCGAGCGAGCTCGCGCGACAAGACCGGAGTGCTGCGGCTGGAAGCGACCGCCTCCACCGCGGACGCCGCCGCGCGTCTGGCCAATCTGGCACTGCACACCTACGCCACCGTCCAGGACAGTCTCAACCGCAGCTCGACCGTGGAATGGCTGGGAAACCTGCGCGCCGAGGAAGCCAAGTGGCACCAAATCCTCGAGCAGAGAAACGAAGAGCTGCAGACATTTCGCAGCAAGCAGCAGGTGATGGACCTGGTAGAAGAGGGACGCGCGGTGGTGCGGGAGATCATCCGCCTGCGCGCCGAAGCGTCGATGAACGACGCCGAACTCTCCGGACAAAAGGGACGACTCAGCGAACGCGAAGAGCAACTCGCCAATGTCTACGGGCGCTTGCAGGACAGCTTGCGCAGCGATCCCGCTTCGGTGGCCGACGCGCTGCGCAAACAGCTCTCACGCGATCGCGCGCGCCTTCAGTATCTGCTCGCGGCGGGAGCGGTGCAGGATGCCTCGCAGGTGCAGAGCCTGCGGCAACGCATCGATCGCGCGGCGGAGGTGCTGCAGGAGGAAGGGGAGAAGCTGCCCAAGGATCCTTCTTTGGAGGGCGACCCGGTCAAGCTGGCGGAGAAGCTGCTCACCGCGATCCACGATTTCGAGCCCGACATTTTGGGAAGGCAAGCCCAGGTCGACCGACTCGACGCGGCGGTGGATTCGCTGCAAGCGCGCATGGTGGTCATTCCCGCCCTGGCCGCGGCGGAAGCGCGCTACGAGCGTGAGGCCAAGATGGCCAAGGAGACCTACGAGCTGGTGCAGCAGCGCATGGTGGAGGCGGAGATGCTGGCGCAGAAGCACGACAGCCGCCTGCAGACCATCCATCCCGCGGAGATTCCCTCGCGTCCTTCCTCGCCGCGAAGGCTCTTGGCCATGGTGGGCGCTCTGTTCATCACCGTGCTCCTGGGAAGCGTGGCGGGCATGGTGGTGGAGGGCGTCGATCCCACGCTGCGCGACGCCGACGAGGCGATGCGGCTCAGCGAACTCGCGGTACTGAGCCGTCCGGCGGCGGAGGGAGGCAGTGTCTCGCCCGAGCTGGCCGCGCTGGCTGCCGCACAGCGCCTGGCGGGCCAAGCCGGCGTGCTGTGGCTCGTGGGCGTGGATGGAGAGGACGTCTCCGATCTAAAGGCCAAGGTGAGCGCTCGCCTGGCCGCGCTGCGTTCGGAACTGCAAGTGGCGGGCGGCAGCTTCGAGGACTTCTTCGCCGCTTCGAATCTCTCGCCCACCCTGGTGCTGCTCGTGGCCCGTCGGGGACGGACGCGGCGCGCGAGTTTGAAGGACGCGGCGCGCCTGCTGCAGGGCACGGGACACGCTGCCGGGGGCCTTCTGGTCCGGTGAATGAAATGGCGCGGCGCCGCGCAGTCTCCTCGGCCGACACTCTCTTCACACTCACTCTCTTTCTCTTACCCTGGATCGGCGTCGGGCTCTTCCAGATTCTTTTAGGGCGCTCTCTCTCCACCGGAGTGCAACCGGCGCTCTTGAGCGGCGGGATGGCCCTTCTCTGTCTGCCCTTCGTGGGCTGGCGCGGGCTCGACGGCGATGGGGAGCGCTGGCTGGCTTTGCTTCTGTGGATCGTTCTGGGCACGGCCGCGCTGTGGCAGCTTCAGGACATGGGGCTGCAGGGAGAGATGCCCTGGCTGAAGGGCCTGAAGCAGTGCGTGCAGCTGGTGTACTTTTTCGCCTTGGCGCTGCTTCCCACCGTGCTGCTCGCGCGCAGCGAGGACAAGTCGCGCACCCTCGCTCGCTGGGAACGGGCGGCGAGCCTGGGTCTTCTGCTCGCCTCCCTGGTGGGTCTCTATCTCGCGCTGGCTTTCTTCGTGGAGGTGCCGGCCGGGCACCGGCTCCTGGACATCCTCTCCTCGAATCGTTCCATCGCCTCGGGCAGCGACGAACTCTATCTCGGACACAGCTTCGTGGGGATTCCCCGGGTGCGCAGCGGGGCGGCGGAGCCGCTGTACTTCGGCAGCTATCTTCTGTGCGTGCTGCCGGTGACCGCGGTGGCCCTGGCGCGCGCCAAGGGTTGGGCGCGCCTGTGGCGCGGCTTCACCCTTCTTCTGGGCCTCGCCTGTCTGCTCCTGACTTTCAGCCGCGGCGTGTACCTGGGGCTGAGCCTACTTGTGATCTTGAGCGCCATCGGAATGGCGCGCGGGATCTTGCCGAAGCCTTCCAAGCGGACGGGGATACCCCTCGCTTTGTTACTGCTCTTGGGCACGCTCGCGCTCAGCGCGCTGTTTACCAGCGGAGGCATCCTCGCGTTGCCGCGACTTCTGCTGGCGCGCATGGAGCAGTCCTTCGCCCAACATGACCTCTCGAATTTGACGCGCTTGAGTTCGTGGCGCGCCGCGGCGATTCTCTTCTGGCAGCATCCACTCTTCGGAGTGGGGTGGAGCGGCTTCGGTTTTTGGTTCTACCGCGTCCTGAACGGCTCGGGCAGCGCGGCCGTGTTCGGCTGGCCCGTCACCAACAGCTTTCCCCTGCGGGTTCTGGCGGAGACCGGATTGGTGGGCGCGCTCCTGTGGGCCAGCGTCTTGGCGCGGCCCCTTTCTCCTCTGCGCGGCGTCTTGTCGGGCCGTCACGCCAAAGTGAACGGTGTTTCCTTCGTGCTCGCCTCTTGCCTCGCGGCCCTACTTTTGCAGATGTTGACGTTTAGCCAGATGAACTTGCCCCATCTCTGGCTGAGCGGAGGGGTGGCGGCGGCGCTCGCGCGCTGGGATGGTGTGGCTTGAGATGAGAAGAATTCTCATTCCCGCCCTCCAAGTGGGCCCCGGCCAAACCGGAGTCGGTGTTTACACGCTGGAACTGGTGCGCGCGCTGAGCCGGATGCCGCTTCACGGCGAAGAGTTCATCGTCGCGGCGGTTCATCCGGGGAAATTCGAGTTTTTACGCGGAATTGAAGCTTTCTCCGTGGAGCCAATTCAACTCTTGCGTGAGAACTCGTGGGGACGCATGATGGCGACCCACACCACGGTCCCGCGTCTCGCGGAGAAACTGGGTGTGGATTTGGTGATGGGAGTGAACTTCATCGCGCCGTTGTGGGGGCGTTTCGCCACCTCGGTGCTGGTGCACGATCTCACCTTTCACCATTACCCCCAGACGATGCCGCGGGTGAAACGCCTCTACTACCGCTTCGTGGTAGGGCGATCCATCCGCCGATCGAAGCTCGTCTTCGTGACGACAGAGACGATGGCGCGCGAACTCGTCGAGTACGAGCCGGGCGCCAAAGGAAAAATCAGGATCGCTCCCGGAGGAGTTCCATCAGCCTACCTGGTTAACGGCGAGGAAGAGAAAGCAGAATCGGGCCGGCGTTTCAGCGCGCCACGCTCGAATTTTCTCTTCGTCGGCACATTGGAGCCTCGGAAGAATCTGGAGCGGTTGCTCATGGCGCACGCCGCGCTATGCCGTTTCGATCCTGATTTTCCCGCGCTTCGAGTCGTCGGGGGCCGCGGGTGGGAGGATGCCGGTATCCGCCGGACCATTCTGGACCACCCCGATCCTTCCCGACTCGAAATTTTGGGTTACTGCAGTCCGGAAGAACTCCTGAAGGAGTACGACCGGGCCTTGGCGCTGCTGTTTCCATCGCTCTATGAGGGCTTCGGCCTTCCGGCTTTGGAAGCGATGGCCAGGGGGTGCCCCGTGCTGAGTTCGAAGGGGATCGCCACTGCCGAAGTGACCGGGGATGCCGCTCTGCTCGTCGATCCCCTCCAGTCGGGGGAGTTGGAACGGGCTATGCGTCGTCTGGTCGACGATTCGAGTCTGCGCGACCGTTTGGCGGCCGCGGGCAGGAATCGGGCCCGCTCATTCACGTGGGAGCACGGGGCTGCGAAGACTCTGGAGGCGCTTCGAGAGCCGGATCTCTTTCCGGTTCGAGAAGACCAGGTAGGCCATTGATGATCTCGATCCCGCACTTCCTGGCGTTGATCGCCGCCTGTGCCCTTCTCACCCATCTTCTGATGCCCCTGGTTCGACGTCTGGGAAAGAGCCTGGGCTTGGTCGATCATCCGTCCTGGCGCCGCTCCCAGAGGGAAGCGGTGCCCTGTAGCGGAGGACTGGCAATCTACGCGTCAGTCGTGCTCACTGCCCTGGCGCTCGCGCTCCTGGTCGACCTGCCATTTTCACCCCATTCCTTCGCCGCCCTGGGGATGGCGGGTCTGGGAACCCTGGTCCTGGGGGTCCTGGACGATCGGGTGGGGCTCCATGCGGAGAAGAAGCTCTTGGGGCAGGTCGCGGTCGTGATGCTCCCCATGGCTTCCGGATTGACCCTGCACCAGATCACCCTTCCCGGGCTGGGAAGCGTGGAACTGGGCCTTCTGGGCGGACCCATCACCCTCTTCTGGTACCTCGGCTTCATCAACAGCATGAATCTCATCGACGGTCTGGACGGGCTCGCGAGCGGAATCGGAGTCATCGTGCTGGCCGGGATGAGCATGGCGCTCTTCCCCGGAGATCCGGTGGGGATGCTCTTCGTGGGCGCGCTCTTGGGTGGAGTGCTGGGGTTCTTGCGCTCCAATCTCTCGCGCTCGCGCATCTTCCTCGGTGACGCGGGTTCGATGCTCCTGGGGCTGTGGCTGGCTGGACTCAGCATCGGGCTGAGCAAGACGACCCCGACCCTGCCCTTGACCGCGGTGATCGCGATGGCAGTGCCCATCCTGGACACCGCGACCACGATCTTCCGTCGACGCCGGCGCGGAGTGAGTATCTTCCGGGCCGACGATGAACACCTCCACCACCGCTTGCTGCGCTTGGGAATGAGCCCACGCCGCGCTACCAGCGCGCTGTGGTTCGCGTCGGTGGCCTTCGCCTCCTTGGCCATCGTGGTCGACGGACGGGCGAACGCTTCGATTCTGGCTCTGGCGGCTTTGGCGGCGATGGCGGTGCAAGTGGCGTATACTCTACCGCGCACCGGACGGCCCACGGCCAAAGAGGCGATCGGCTATCTGCTGGGCGCGCGCGAGTATCTGGTCTCGGAGATCAGCCGCCGGCAACTGGCCGAGATCATCGAGATGCCGCGCTACGCGCAACAGGTCTGGCCGCGTCCGGCCGAGGCGAAAAGCGAAAAGCTGGCCTCCGCCGAACTGCTGGCGGCGGAAGCGAAAGAGGGGGAGGGTCACGCGACGATGTCGTTCTGGCCCTTGGCGAGGAGAATCACTGAGGAGTTGCAGCTCGCGCAAGCGCGCGGGCCGTTGCTCGAGATCGGCGCGGGAGACGGGAGCTTCAGCACGCGCCTCTCTTCGCTTGGCCTCACTCTTCATCTCTTGGACCGCGCCTACCCGCCCTCTCCGGCGGGTTTTTCCGCTCTGGCCGGCGACGCGACCGCGCTTCCCTTCACAGACAAATCCCTGCAGGCGGTGGTGATGGCAAACCTTCTGCGCCAGCTGCGCGTGCGCGAGGCCAAGAAAGCGCTCCGGGAGCTGTGCCGCTGCCTGGTCGATGGGGGACAGGTTCTCGTGCTGGAGGACCATCCCAAAGGCCGCAGCAAGGCGGAGAAGAACTACCGCTGGGCCTTGAGCCTCTTGGCCCAGGCGCAGCTCGATCGCGCCGCGGCCACGGTCACGCCCGAGCAGATTCGTTCGCTCTTTCAGGCCAGCTTCGGACTACCGCGATTCGAGGCGATCGCGGAGAATGAAGAGGAAGTGCGCGCGCCGCGCGCGCCCCTGGAGTGGCTCTTTCGCTCGGGTCATTCGCCGCGCGAGGTGGAAGCCCTGGCGCGCTCGGTACAGGAACACGGAATGCGGTACGGACGCTACTTCTGCCAGATCTATCGACTAGCAAGTGTGGGATGAGATGAAGCGAAGCGCGCTCCTGTTGATCGTCATCTACCTGGCATTCGCCGCGGCGCATTTTGCCGCGCCCGCTCCCTCGGCGATCGACTTCGGACGCTGGCGCATCGTGGCCATCGAGAGCGACGACTGGGGAATGGAAGCGTGGGTGCCCGATCTGCAAGCCGCGCATGCGCTCGCGGACCAGGGTTCACGGCTCGGCCCGAAGCTCGGACTCTACGCCTCTTCCTCTCTGGAGACGGCGGCGGACGTCGACTCGCTGGCCGCCCTTCTCGCACAGTTTCGCGACAGCGACGGATTGCCGGCGGTCCTGCAGGCGAACACCATCATGGCCGCCATCGATCTGGATTCGTGCGGCAACGATGACTTCCGGTTGGAAGGCAATTCCGTGCTCTTGCGCGCCCCGGGCAGCTGCGGCGCGTACTACCGTCAGGGCTTGAACGAGGCGGTGGATTCAGCGCGCAGCCAGGGCGTGTGGAGGGCCGAGCTGCACGGACTCACGCACTTCGATCTCGGCGCGTACGAACAAGCGGTGGCCGAGGCCTCGAGCTTGACGGTGCGCGCGCGGTCGGTCGGTGCAGTGGCGTTCCCGCATTGGCTGACGCGGACCGAGTTGGGCAGCGGCAATCTGCAGCAGGCTCGCTCCTTCGCCAAGCTCTCCTGCCGTCTCTTTGAGGAACGCTTCGGCCGAGAACCGCTGAGCGTGATTGCTCCCGATTACACCTGGGGAAAAGAGGACGAAGAGGCGTGGGCGGAGCAGGGACTGCAGGTGGTGCAGGCCAAGCGGGAACAGATCGATCCCGCCCTGATACGGGGGGGCGGAAACACCTTCCTGCGGAGATTTCGCAAGGTCCTCGAACGCTTCGCCGACCAGCGCAGGGGCCGCTTCGTGTACTTGGAGCGCAACGTCCGTCTCGAGCCCTACGGCGACTTCGACGCGAATTGCCTGGCGGGATCCTCTCAGGCTCTAGGGCAGACCCTGGGGGCATGGAAGAGGGGGGAACCCGCCATCGTCGAGGCCCATCGGCTCCAGTTCTCCCATCTCGATCCCCAAGTCTCGCGCGCGGGGCGGTTGCAACTGCGGCGTTTCCTCGACACTCTTGAATCTCGCGGCCAAGTCCGTTATTGTGTCGATGTCGAGATCGCGCAACTACGACGCCAAGGTTGGTCGATCGTCAAGCGTGGACCCTGGACCATCGTTCGCAACTATACGGAACGACCACTCCTTCTCGACTTCCCCCTCGCCCGGAGCCAGCCGCTCGCTCCGGGGACCCACATCTTCACCGGCGGCTGAGCGAGGGCATCCGAGCGATCCACAGCTATTGCTAATCGTTGTTTCATAACAGCTTAGCATCGTAGCCCCTTGACCCGCCGCGCGGGCTTAGGGTAGAATCTGACCACGATCTCGTTGGGTTCGCAACTCGTGAAGAAGACTCTGGCTCCTCCTCGTCATCTCCCCTTCAGTCGGTTCTCCGACTCGAGTTCGCACATGCTGTGGACTCAGGGGGAGAGTTTCGCTCCTTCGCGCAGTACCGGACCTCCGAGCCGGGCTCATACGTTCTGTTCCATGCGACTCTTGCCTCTTCGCTCTCGCCTCAACGCGAAGAGCTGCATCCCAGGAGGGAGAACATGAACCCAGTCCACCGGGTTTCATTCGGCCTTTCCGCTTTCCTCGTCGTCCTCTGCTGTATCGGCGCATTCAACGATGCGCTGGCGGCTACCATCGATCTCCCCGTTCGCTTCGACGCCGCGCAACTGAAGCTCGTCGAATCGCCCGAGGGCGTGATCTACTCTCTTCCCGGAACGCAGAACCTGAGAGCAACCGGCGCTCCCGCCTTGCCCTATGCGAGCTGGAAGGTGGTGCTTCCCCAGGGCAAGACTCTCATGGAGGTCGAGGTCCAGGATGCGCACTGGAAGCGTTTGACCAATCGTGGACAACTGGCGCGCGCGACGAAGCTCATGAGCGATCAGGGCAACTCGGTCAGCGTGAGCATGGGCGGTCTTCGCGAGGATTTCCAGGACGGCGGTACTTTTCCCTCGGCTGCGGCGCGGGGTCAGGGCTTTGCCGTCATGGAAGGCTACCGCGTGGCCACCGTCGACGTGTTCCCGATGCGCGTGCTCGAAGATGGAACGGTCGAGATTCTCAAGCGGGGACAACTTCATCTGGTGTTGGCCGATCAGGCCATGGATGAAGTTGCGGAGCGAGAGGTGGCCTGGCCCGGTGTGGCCGAGCGCGCAGCGCAACGCGTGCGCAAGCTCGTGGTCAATCCGGAGCAAGTCGATTTCTGCGCGCCCCCGGCCGGGATTGCTCCCGAACTTCTGAAATCTTTCTCGAACAAAGCTCCCTCACCGCTCGATCAGGACGAAGTCTTCGCAGGTGGACGCGTGGACTACGTCATCATCACCATTCCCTCTCTGGTCTCCGAGTTTCAGAGATTGGCGGATGATCACATCGCGCACGGGCTACGCGCGAAAGTCGTCACCACCGACTGGATCCTGGACAACTATCGGCATGGGGTGGATCTGCAGGAGACGATTCGTTACTTCCTGAAGGAAGCCTACGCGAAGTGGGGCCTGCACTACGTGCTCCTGGGTGGCGACGCGGCCATTTTGCCGCCGCGTTACGTGCGCAGCACCTTCTATCCTCCCGGAGGCCACACCGACATTCCCGCCGACCTGTACTTTGGTGCGCTCGACGGAAACTGGAACGCCAACGGCAACGGCATATTCGGGGAAGCCTACCAGTCCTTCCTCGATCCCGGGGACTATCAGGACATGGTCGCCGAAGTGGTGGTGGGGCGCGCGCCGGTGAACGACGTGGCGGAGGCCACGACCTTCGTGGACAAGTGTCTGGAGTACCAGACGCCGAGCAGCAGTTCCTATCTGGGGAAAGCTCTGTTCTTGAGTGAGGTGCTCTTTCCCTCGGATTGGGATGGGGTTTCCGCCATCAACCTCGATGGAGCGACCTACAGCGAAAACATCATTTTCAATTCGCTGATCACCCCGGGCAACCTCATCGACAGCGAGCGGCTGTACGAGAACTACACCGCCTATCCCTACACCCTGCAAGAGACCCAACAGGCCGCGCTCGATTCCATGTCGACCGGACACTTCGGTCTGGTGAATCACGTGGGCCACGGCTTCTACTACAACATGAGCGTGGGGGACAAGAACATCTTCGCCGGTGACGCTCTGAGCCTCACCAACGCGCCCAACTATTTCGTGATCAACGCTCTGAACTGTTCTTCGGGAGCCTTCGACTTCGACTGTCTCCTGGAGACCTACATTCAGCATCCGGGTGGAGGAAGTGTGGCGAGCTTGGGCGCCTCGCGCGAGGCTTTCCCCTCCACCGCGAACGATTACCAACAGGAATTCTTCCGACAGATCTTCGTGTTGGGGAACACGCGCCTGGGCGACGCGATGAATGCGGCCCGCGACAAGTACACTCCCAGCTCGCTCAACTCCGAGGAGTTCAAACGCTGGACGCACTTCTGCTACACCCTGCTGGGCGATCCCGCCCTGCGGATGTGGCGCAAGGCGCCGGTCACTCCCGTGGTGACCAAGCCAGCTTCGGTTCCTCTGGGCACCAGCCAGATCACGGTGGGCGTGACCAGTTCGGGTCTCGCGGTGCCGGCGGCGCGCGTGACCATGCACAAGCCGGGCGAAGCCTGGGCCACCGGCGTGACCGATACCCTCACCGGCCAAGTTACTCTCGATCTGCAGGCGCTGAGCCAGGGCACCATCGACGTGGTGGTGGATGGAGCCAGCCTCCAGCCGCAATTTTCGACGATCACGGTGGGGCCCGCGGCGCAGGCCAACATCGTGGGCAGTCCGTTGAGCGTGGATGACGGGATCGGAGGAAACGGCCTGGCCGATTCCGGCGAGTCCGTGGACTGGTACTTCCACTTCGAGAACAACGGGGACGGCAGTTTGGCCAGCGGAGTGAGCGCCGTGCTCAGGCCGGTGGACGCCACCGGCGCGACCGTCACCGACTCGACGATCACGGTGGGGGAC
The DNA here is from genome assembly GCA_963806035.1 of Candidatus Krumholzibacteriota bacterium. Taxonomy (GTDB): domain Bacteria; phylum Krumholzibacteriota; class Krumholzibacteriia; order JAJRXK01; family JAJRXK01; genus JAOZPE01. Next base: position 34,572 of record CAWDWO010000026.1, read on the forward strand.
CTCGCCGGCGGCGCGAACGCCGATCCCAATGATCCGGTGAGCATCGATTTGAGCCCCTCCATCGCGGACGGAACGACCCTGAGTTTCGACCTGGTGAGCAGCTCGGGCGGGGACGAATGGACGCAGCGAGTTTACCTGAAGGTGATCGCTCCGGAGCCGGAGGTGGTGCGGGTCTTCACCGACGACTCGGTGACCGGAAACGGGGACGGGATCCAGCAACCCGGCGAGATCGTGGAGATGCACGTGGAGGTGAAGAACTACGGCGCCGGAGTGCTCGAAGGAGCCAACGGGATGCTGAACAGTTCTTCCCCCAACGTCAGCATCACTCAAGCCAACGCGAGCTGGGCCGATCTCGGCGTGAAGGCCAGCGGCTTCGGCAGCGGCTACTTCCAGGTGGCCGAGAGCGACACGAGCGTGGAGAACTGGATGCTCTTCATCCTGACCGATGCCAAGGGGCATTCGTGGTCGCGCTGGCTCGAGTTGCGCCAACCGGACGCGCCCACCGGGGTGGTGCCGTTCACCAATTTGGGGCCCACGACCATCGCCCTGCAGTGGCAGCGTTCCACTTCGAATCACTTGAAGGGATATCGCGTCTACCGTTCGAACTTCCAGGGCGGGCCCTTCACGGAAATCACCCAGGATGTGGTCCTGCGTTCAGGATTCTTCCGCGACGACAATCTCGCGACTCTTACCCGCTATTACTACGAGGTCGCTTCCGTCGACTCCTCGGGAGTCGAGGGGCCGGTGACTTCGGTGGTCTCGGCCAGCACGGCGCCGCCGGAGATCGGCAACGCTTTCCCGCTGCCCACCAACTCCACGGTGGAAGGCGCACTGGCGGTGGGTGATCTGCGGGCCGACGGGACGCTCTTCGCGGTTCTCGGAGGCAATCTGGTCTACGCGGTGGACTCCGACGCCAACGAGCTCCTGGATGGAGACGGCAACGCACAGACCCTGGGGCCGGTGAACGGGTTCAACGGAGACTACACCTTCGCGGGGATCACGCTGGCCGACATCGATGGCAATCCCGGGCCGGAGATCCTGGCCGGGGACTGGGTCGGGCACAAGGCCTACGTGCTGGACAACAATGGAGATCCCATGCCCGGGTGGCCGCAGGACATGGGTCAGCAGAACTGGGCCTCGTTCTCGGTGGGCGACCTGGATGGAGACGGTACCCCGGAGATCGTGACTAACAACGTCGGGGGCAAGACTTTCGCCTGGCATACCGATGGCACCGAAGTCTTGGACGGAGACTCCAATCCTTCGACCAACGGTGTCTTCCAGCTGCGCAGCGGCGAAATCTACAACCGCTCGACCATCAGTCTCTACGACCTCGACAACGACGGTGGCCGCGAGATGATCTTCGGCACCAACTGGCGCAACGGGACCGACAACATGGTCTACGCGCTCAAGTCCGACGGAAGCGAAGCTCCGGGCTGGCCCAAGAACCTGGGACCCAGCGGTTACAACTCCTCCACCGTCACCATCGCCGATCTGGATCGCGACGGAACGGTGGAGCTCATCTTCCCCTGCGACAACGACTCGCTGTACATCTGGGAACCTGACGGAAGCAACTACATGGACTTCCCTCACTATCTCGGCTGCAACAGCGGCGATCTGGACGGTAAGACGCCTTCGATCGCGGTGGGCAATCTCGACGCCGATCCCCAGCTGGAGATGGTGGCGGTGCAGGTGTTCTCACGCACCAACGTCAACATCTTCGTGTACGAGCACGATGGTAGCGTCAAGAGCGGTTGGCCGCAGAGCGTTGACGCCTTCTCGCGTTCCTCGCCCATCATCGGCGATCTGGACGGCGACGGGATTCCCGACATCGTCTTTGCCTCCGGTGGAGAGGACATTCCGGACAATCTCTACGCCTTCAAGGCCGACGGAACGACAATGGCCGGCTTCCCCATTTCGCTCTCGGGAAGCCCGTGGGGGACCCCGGTCATTTGCGATTTCGATGGCGACGGCGACGTCGATCTCCTGCTGGCGGGTTACGACAACCTGCTCCACGTGTGGGATCTGCCCGGGGCCTACGATCGCAGTCTCGTACCCTGGCCCACATTCCAGGGCAACTACCGGCGCACGGGAGTGTACGAGGATTCTCCCGCGACCGCGGTCGAACCGAATGGAGCGAGTATTCCCGCCTCGCGACTCGCGCTCTACCCGAACGTACCGAATCCGTTCAACCCCTCCACCGTCATCCGCTTCGACGTGCCTTCGGCGCTGAACAACGCCTTGGCCAGGGTGACCATCTACGATCTCGCGGGCCGGAAGGTGAGAACACTTCTCGCTCAGCCGCTGGCCGCGGGTCACCACGAAGTGCGCTGGGATGGTAGGGATACCAGCGGAAAAAGCGTGGCTTCGGGAGTCTACTTCACCCGTCTGGAAGTGGGCTCGGAGGTCCGCGGATTGAAAATGACCTTGGCAAAATAGCCAAGTTGCGCGAATCGTGGGGGGATGCGGGGGCCCATTCCGCTTGCAGCGGGATGGGCCTCACCCACATTCGAGGTCCTGCATGCGTTCCTTCTTCTCGAGTCTGCTTCTGCTCACCCTGGTTGGGGTTGGGTCCGCGTCGGCCCAGGAAACGCTCAGCCTGCCTCTGAAAACTTCACTGGACGATCTACAGCTTTCGGGCACGCCCGCGCCCGACTCCATCGTGCTCCGCGGCGCGCGTGCCGCGCGTCAGGAGGACGGGGGAGGACTTCCGAGCCTCGGCTACTGTCTCGTCATTCCCGCGGCGAGCCAAGTGCGCTCCGTCGCTCTCGAAGGTGGCAAGGAGCGCCTGGTCGCCGCTGGCGGGACGCTGCGCTCCAGTGGCCTCTCCTGGATCCAGGCTCCTCAGAGCGAAGAGCAAGGATCCGCGGTGGAGTATCTCGGAGATGCGTGGTGGCACGGGCGCCACTTGATCTATCTGCGCGCAAAGCCTCTGCGTGTGGATCCACAGAGCGGGGATCTCTACCTGCGCGAGGGAGGCAGGGTCCTCGTCGAGTTGCAGAGTGCGCAAGCGCAGCAGACCGTCGTCCACCGCATGCTTGCGGATGAGGGGGTTCAAGGCAGAGACCGCGCAGAGCTACTGCGCGCGATCGACAATCCGCAGGATCTGGATCGTTTCAGTCCCGCACCTCCGCTCGAAGAGTCCAGCTCTCAGAAGACGGCAGCGCTGGCGCCGAGTAACAAGACTCCCAGCATCCTCACCGGGCCCTACCGTTATCTCGTGATCACGCGCGACGCACTGGTCCCGCAGTTTCAGCGCCTCGCAGAGCTCAGAGAAGAACAGGGCCTCCCCTCGATCGTGGTGAGCGTGGAAGAGATCGAGGCCAACGGGCGGCATGGATTGGATCTTGCCGAGACCATTCGCCTCTACCTGCAGGATGCCTACGAGAAGTGGGGGGTCGATTACGTCCTGCTCGGCGGCGACACCGAGCTCATTCCCACCCGTTACGTCAGCTCGACTTACTACCCTCCGGGGGGTGAAAGTCAAATTCCGGCGGATTTCTACTACGCGGGGCTCGACGGAAACTGGAACGCGGATGGGGACGCGACCTTCGGAGAACCTTTCGTCACCGGAGCCGATCCCGGCGACTATTGCGACTTCGTGCCGGAAGTCGCGCTGGGAAGGGCTCCGGTCAATACGGTCGAGGAAGCCACGGTCTTCGTGGACAAGGTGCTGGCCTACGAGAGCGGGGCGAATGGCGATCGTTTCGCGCGCGCGCTCTTTGGCAGCGAAGTGCTCTTTCCGCAGGGATGGCAGCCCGGCGATCCCATCATTCGCGACGGCGCGTCCTTCAGCGAGACCTTGGTGGCCAGCATCCAGGTGGCGCGGCCCGGCGAGTACACTCTCACCCGACGCTACCAGAACTACACGAGCTATCCGGGAGCGGTGGAGGAGACGCGCGCCGGGATACTCTCCGATCTCAACGCGGGAAGCTATGGCCTGTTTCACCACATCGGCCACGGCTTCTATTACAACATGAGCGTCGGAGACAAGAACATTCTCGTGAGCGACGCCGACGCCTTGAGCAACGGATCGTCCACCTTCGTGCTCATTGCCCTCAACTGCGACTCGGCCGCATTCGACTTCGACTGTCTCCTGGAACGCTTCCTGCGCAACCCCAACGGCGGCGCGGTGGCCTGTATCGGATCTTCTCGCGCAGCTTTCGACAACACCACGAACAGCTATCAACAAGCGCTGTACAAGGCGCTCTTCGCCGCGCGCCGTCAGCGACTGGGCGATGCAATTTTGGAGAGCCGTCTGGGATACGCGGTGGATACTTTCTACAACTCGGTCGACCGCTGGACTCAACTCGTCTACACGCTGCTGGGCGATCCCGCCATGCGCATGTGGACGGCCAGCCCCAAGGCCATCACGGTGAGCGCTCCCAGCACGGTGCAGGTGGGCAGCGGGCCCCTTGCGGTCACGGTGAACGAGACTCAGGGCGGTGGAGTGGATTCGGTGGCGGTGGTGCTGCGCAAAGCGGGGGAGAGCCTGGTGGCGGGATGGACGGACGCCAGCGGGCAGCTGAGCCTTCCCTTTGCGCCCAAGGAGGCGGGGAGCTGGACCCTGTACGTGAACGGGCGCGACGTCATGCCCGACAGCATGACGGTGGAGGTCACTTCGGCCACGCAGGCGCAGCTCGCCCTTGCGGGCTTCACCCTGGACGACACGCAGGGCAACGGCAACGGCATCGCCGAGGCCGGAGAGTTGGTCAGCATTCTGCCCACTCTGGTCAACGGCGGGCAGAGCCCGTCGGCGGCGGGGACACTCAGCTTGAACTGCGAGGACCCCGGCGTCACTCTGGTGCAGGACCAGGCGAGCTTTTCGCCTGTGACGGGAGAGAGTTCCCACGCGGCCGATAGCGCATTCAGCGTTCAGCTCGCCGCGGATCTCCCCGACGCCACTCGCCTGCACTTCCTGGTGGCCATCGACGAGGATGGCGGTGCGCACTTCGAGGATTCATTCGATCTCACTCTCTCGGGCGCAAAGCTCGAGATCGTCTCTCTCGATCTGGACGACAGCTCGGGCAACCAGGACGGAATCCTGGATCCCGGCGAACAGGTCTTCTTGAATTTCACCCTGAAGAACTTCGGAACGGCCAGAGTCGATTCGGTGAACGGCGTGCTGCGCTCGCTGGATCCGGCGGCGACGGTCATCGACTCCACCGCGCACTGGGGACTCTTCGACGGCGTCCTGAGCAGCCAGGACAACGCGCTGGATCCCTTCGCGGTACAGGAGAGCGATACCGCGAGCCCCCATCTCTATCGACTGCTTTTGAGCGAGAGCTCGGGCGCGACGCGCTCCTTCGAGTTCGATTTGCGTCGTCCCGCCGCGCTCACCGGACTCGCACCCGGTCTCGCACAGGCGGGGTCGGTGCTCTTGCATTGGGATCCCTCGAGCGCGGCCGATCTTCTGGGCTACCAGGTGGAGAGACGCGTGAAGGGAGAGAGCGCCTGGGTTTCGGCCAACCCCGATCTTTTGCAAGCGGGTTCGGTGTTCTTGGACGAGGGACTGCCCGACCGCACCAGCTTCGAGTACCGCGTGCGCGCGGTCGATCGCGCCGGACTCGCCGGTCCGGCCTCGCAGATCGTCACCGCGGTCACTCCTCCTCCTGAAGTGGGTTGCTTTCCCCTGCCCATCGATCAGGAGACCAGTGGAGCCTCGGCGGTGGGGGACGTGGACGGCGACGGCGTACTCGACCTGGCGGTGGGCTCGGGCCACATCTACCTGATCGACGGCCTGTGCCGCGAGAAGGTGGACGGGGACGACAATGCGCAGACTTTCGGACCACTCTCCGCTGTCGATGGAGGCTTCCAGCCTTCCGGCATGTCCCTGGGGAATCTGGATCAGAGTGGAACGGACCTGCAGATCGTGGGCGAGAACTGGACGAGCCACGAGATCTACGTGTACAACGCCGACGGCAGTCTGCAGAGCGGCTGGCCGCAGCCCCTCTACTCCAAGGCCTGGACTACCGCGGTACTGGGCGATCTCGACCAGGATGGGACTCTGGAAATCGTCACCAACGACATCAGCGGATACACCTACGCCTTCCACATGGACGGCAGCGAGGTGGCCGACGGAGACCTGGATGCCGGCACCAAGGGACCCATCGCGCCGCGCCGCGATGGAGAGAGTTACGGCCGCACCACGCCGGCGCTCTACGACGTGGATGGCGACGGCAAGCTCGAGATTCTCTTCGGCTCGAAGTTCTTGAATGGCGCTCCGGAGTACTTCTATGCGCTCAAGGCAGACGGGAGCGGCAATGCGATGGGCTGGCCCAAGAACCTGGGCCCGGGCGCGTCGTTCCTCGCGAGCCCCGCGGTGGGTGATCTGGACAACTTTGGGCAGATGGAGATCGTGGCGCCCTGTGAGAACGACAGTCTCTACGTGTGGGAAGCGGATGGCAGCCGATACGGGAATTTCCCGGTGTACCTGCACGCGCGCTCGGTCGACTTGGATAGCTTGGCCCCCTCGCCGGCTCTGGCCGATTTCGACGGTGATGGGTATCTGGAGATCGTGGCCGTCTCCATCGACTCGCGTTCGGAGGCCGGCGTCTTCGTCTTCGACCATCTCGGAAACGTGCTTCCGGGCTGGCCGCAGGTGGTGCCCGGACTCTCCGAAGGTAGCCCGGTGGTGGCGGATCTCGACGGCGACCAATCGCCGGACATCGTGTTCGGCATCGGCGGCGGCACGGACAACCTGCCCAGCCTACTCTACGTGTGGCATGCGGACGGCACGGTCTTCGAGGGCTTTCCTTTCCCCCTGGAGGGCTTCATCCGCGCCACTCCGACTCTCTGCGATTTCAACGGAGACGGCAAAGCCAACATCGTGCTGGCGACCTGGGACCGGCTCATCCACGTGTGGGACATGGGGGGCGCCTACAATCCTTCGTTCTTCGCGCCCTGGCCCACCTTCCACCAGAACGCGCGCAGGGACGGCGTCTACTCTCCGGCTCCTCACTTCGCGCGCTCGGGCGGAGACGATCCTTCGAGCGTGACGCAGCCACGGCTCGCACCGAATGCTCCCAACCCCTTCAATCCCGCCACCACAGTCCGCTTCGAGCTTCCCGGCGGCGGCGCCCGCCGTTGCGAAGTGACGATCTACGACGTGGCGGGGCGGGCGGTGCGAGCGCTTCTGCGCGCTCCCCTCGCGGCGGGCCCGCACGAAGTTCGCTGGGATGGACGCGACGACGGCGGAAGGAGCGTGGCCTCTGGAGTGTACTTCGCCCGCCTGCTCGTCGAAGGCTTCACGGCCCAGAGCCAGAAGATGGTCCTCGCGCGCTGAGAGAGCGCAGTCCATTTGACACTTTGCCCTTGCCGCGCTTTCGTTGCGCGGAACTCGCGCGTTGAAGATGCGTAAGGGGATTCGCTGCGATCTGCGAGCGATCTCCCTCGCGTCGCGCTGGCTTCTCGAATGGAGGAGTGGTTTCCGTGGACATGAATCGGCTTACGGAAAAATCCAAAGAGGCATTGGCGCAAGCGCAGGGCCGGGCGGTCAAGCTGGGGCACCAGAGCGTGGACGTCCAGCACCTGCTGAAGGCTCTCCTGCACCAGGAGGAAGGCCTGTTGCCGCGCCTGCTCAAGCGCATGGACATTCCCATGGCCATGCTCGAAGAACCCCTGGAAAAAGAATTGAGGGCGATGCCCAAGGTCTCCGGTCCGGGCAGTGAGGGGCAGCTCTACGCGGCGCCGCGCCTGCAACAGGTTCTGGATGACGCGGCGGAGGAAGCCAAGCGTCTGGGAGACGATTACAGCTCGGTGGAGCATCTGCTTCTGGCCATGATCGAGTTGGGCAAGGACCACCCGGTGGGCCGGCTGCTGAAGCAGGCGGGCATGACGCGCGAGCGGCTGCTGAGCGCGCTGCAGCAGGTGCGCGGCGGTCAGAAAGTGAGTTCCCAGAATCCCGAGGAGACCTACGAAGTCCTGGAGCGCTTCGGCAGCGACCTGGTGGAGCTGGCGCGCTCGGGGAAGATGGACCCGGTGATCGGACGCGATGCGGAGATTCGCAGGGTGGCGCGCGTGCTCTCGCGCAAGACCAAGAACAACCCCGTGCTCATCGGCGAACCCGGAGTGGGAAAGACCGCGATCGTGGAAGGCCTGGCCCAGCGCATCGTGCGCGGCGATCTGCCGGCCTGGTTGAAGGACTGCAGCATCTTCTCCCTGGACATCGGTTCTCTGCTCGCCGGCGCGAAGTACCGCGGCGAATTCGAGGAGAGGCTCAAGGCGGTCTTGAACGAGATCAAGCGCAGCGAGGGGCGGATTCTCCTGTTCATCGACGAACTGCACACCATCGTGGGCGCGGGACAGACCGAAGGCAGCACTGACGCGGGAAATCTCCTCAAGCCCATGCTGGCGCGCGGAGAGTTGCACTGTATCGGCGCGACCACTCTCGACGAGTACCGCAAGCACGTGGAGAAGGACGCCGCTCTGGAAAGGCGCTTTCAGCCCATCCAGGTCGACGCTCCCAGCGTGGAGGACACCATCTCCATCTTGCGCGGACTCAAGGAGCGCTACCAGGTGCACCACGGAGTGCGCATCCAGGACAACGCGCTCGTCGCGGCTGCAACCCTATCCGACCGCTACATCAGCGACCGCTTCCTGCCCGACAAGGCGATCGATCTGGTCGACGAAGCCTGCGCCCTGATCCGCACCGAAATCGATTCGATGCCGCAGGAACTCGATGAAGTTTCGCGGCGCATCATGCAGCTCGAGATCGAGGAAGCCGCTCTCAAGAAGGAAGAGGACGAGGGCAGCCGCCGCCGTTTGAAGGACCTGGGCAAGGAGCTCTCCACCTTGCGCGAGCGCGAGGGCGAAATGCGGATGCAGTGGGAGAACGAAAAGGAGGCCATCGAGGGCGTGCGTTCGCTGCGCGAAGCGATCGAGCTGGCGCGGCAGCAGGTCGTCGAAGCCGAGAGGTCCTACGACCTGGAGAAGGCCGCCACGCTCAAGCACGGACAGATTCCCAAGTTGCAATCGCAGCTGGAGGAGGCTCAGCGCAAGCTGGAGGAGCGGCAGGAGGGAGACGCCCTCTTGCGCGAGGAGGTCACCGAGGAAGAGATCGCGGAGATCGTGGCCAAGTGGACGGGCATTCCCGTCACGCGCCTCATGGAAGGGGAGCGGGAGAAGCTTCTGCGTCTGGATTCGATCCTCCACGAAAGGGTCATCGGACAGGACGAGGCGGTGCAGAGGGTGGCGGATGCCGTCCTGCGCGCGCGCAGCGGAATCAAGGACCCGCGCCGTCCCATCGGCAGCTTCATTTTCTTGGGGCCCACCGGGGTCGGGAAGACGGAGTTGGCCAAGACTCTGGCCGGAGCGCTCTTTGACAGCCGCGACAATCTGGTGCGCATCGACATGTCCGAGTACATGGAGAAACACGCGGTCGCGCGGCTCATCGGCGCGCCGCCGGGGTATGTCGGCTACGAGGAGGGCGGACAGCTCACCGAAGCGGTGCGCCGCAAGCCCTACACCGTGGTCCTCTTCGACGAGATCGAGAAGGCGCACGCCGACGTCTTCCACGTCCTGTTGCAGATTCTGGACGACGGCCGTCTCACCGACAGCAAGGGCCGCACCGTCGATTTCAAGAACACCGTGATCATCATGACCTCCAATCTGGGCAGCCAGGAGCTTCTGAGCGGGGTGAACGAGGAAGGTGAGATCACCGAGGCCGCGCGCCAAGTGGTGTTGGGGCAACTTCGCGCGCATTTCCGGCCCGAGTTTCTCAACCGCGTCGACGAGATCATCCTGTTCAAGCCGCTTCACCGCGACGAGATCGAGCAGATCGTGAAGCTCATGATCGAGGATCTCAAAATTAGGCTCAAAGAGCGCAACATCACGCTCACCCTCAGCCCGGAGGCGCTGAGCCTCATCGCGGCCGAGGGTTTTGATCCCGTCTTCGGGGCGCGGCCGCTGAAGCGCTATCTGCAGCGAGAGCTGGAGACGCGCTTGAGCCGCGCGCTGATCGCGGGCACCATCGAGGACGGCAGCGAGGTCAAGGTGGGGGTGAAGGACGCCCAGCTCACTCTCGACTGAGGCGAGCCAACAACGCCTGGCTTGCAGCCGCGTGTCCTTCACTGTAAAGTTACCAGGCGTAATCCCCCGTATACGCACATCCTCCGAGGAAGGAACGCGTGGTGTCACGCATGGCTCAAAGCCGTCGCTATACGGGCCTGGCCGCAGTTCTGGCCAGTCTGGCCATCGCGGTCCTGGTAGGCACTCCCTTCCTCCTGCAGTATCACCATCACTCCGACTTTCACGAGAATCCCCGCTGCGCCATCTGCGTATTCGCCTGCGCGCACGTAACACCCCCTTCGGCGCCTTTGGCGCTGGCTCCTCCACCGATCAGCGTCACCGTGGTGGCGATCCCGGCGCAAATCCTCGCCTCGAGATTTCACGTTCGTACTCCGAGCGTGCGTGGACCTCCCAGAGTCTGAAAACCCGCGAAATCCATTCGTTACGAGTTTTGACTCTGTTTAGGAGGTTCATTGCGCATGAAACTGTGCGTACGCGCTTGCACGGGCGTGTGTGCGGTCTTTGCCTTGGTACTTTTTACCTCGGCGAGTTCCGCGCAGACCACGCGCTCGATTTTTTCCAATTTGACCAACCCGTCCATCGGGATGAACGCGCTCTTTTCCGGTCAGGTCGCCCCGGACATCGACGCCCCCTACACGCTCCTCGACTTCCAAGGGGCCGACCTCAGCATGATCTCGGTGGTGGATCCCTACTGGACCTTCTGGGCCAACCTGTCCTTCACTCCCGATGAAGTGGGTCCAGAAGAGATCGTGGCCCGATGTGACCGAATTCCCAATCTCCAGCTGCGGGTGGGAAAGCTGCGCGCGAAGTTCGGCAAGCACGCGCTGCTGCACCGGCATGCCTTTCCCTTCATCCAGGCTCCCTTGATCGTGGGCAACACCATTGGCGAGGAGGGCTTCAAGGACTCCGGAGTGGAAGCCTCGTGGCTGACCCCGGTGTCCTGGTATTCGGAGCTGACAGCGGGCTTCTTCAAGGCCATCGACGAGGACGAGGAGAACCCTCTGGATTTCGGTTCGATGCGCCGTGAGAACATTCCCTACCTCGCGCATTTCATGAACCAGTTCGACCTCAACGAATCCACCACCCTGGAGCTCGGACAGTCGTACCTGGCGGGGCGCGGAGCGGATGGTCATCGGCACGCCGTCTTCGGAGCGGACCTCACCGTCCGCAACGTACCGCTGCGTCAATCGAACAGTCGGGGTTGGATTTTGCAGAGTGAGTACATCCAGAAGGGCTCGTACGTGGGAGGGAAATACATGAAGGAGCAGCGTGGCTGGTACGCCTCGTTCAAGTACCGGCTCTCGCAGAGATGGTGGCTCGGGGTGCGCGGCGAGCAAGCTCGCGACAGCTACACCGATGTTCTGGTCGATCCCGCCGGCGATCCCGTTGCGGGAAAGCTCAGCCGGGCTGCGGCGGACATCACCTGGGCGCCCTCGGAGTTCTCCTTTCTGCGTCTCGAGTACAGCATCACCCAGGCCGATGACGGCAACGGGTTCAAGCCCCAGGACCGCCGCCTTCTGCTGCAGATGAGCACGACCATCGGCTACCACCCGGCCCACGCCTACTAGACGGACGGGCACCGTGAACGCAACGGGCCTCACCGGCAACCCATTCTGGAGGAACTCATGAAATCGCTGTTTCGAACCCTGACCCTACTGAGCCTGAGCTTGCTCATGGCCGTGCCAGCGCGGGCCGACCACAAATTGCAGGTGGCCACCTCTCTGACCGACCTTGCCTCCGTCGCGCGCTTCGTGGGCGGCGAACACGTGAAGGCTCAGAGCCTGTGCAAGGGCTATCAGGATCCCCACTACGTGCCCGCCAAACCCAGTCTGATGAAAGCCATCCAGCACGCCGACGTCTACGTCTCGACGGGACTGGAACTGGATATCGGCTGGTTGCCCCTGGTGCTTCCAGGCAGCCGCAACCCCAAGATCCAACCGGGACGGAAAGGCTACGTGGATGCCTCCGATGGAATCCCGGTCTTGGAGAAGCCGAGCGGTACGGTGAGCCGCGGCGAGGGAGACGTTCATCCTCTGGGGAATCCACACTATTACGCCGACCCGAAGAACCTCGAGATCGTGGCGGATCATCTGGCGGAGGTTTTCACCCGGCTCGACCCGGCCAACGCGAGCGATTACCAGGCCAACGCCGAGGCCTTCAAACAGAGGATGGAGAGCTCTCTCGCGAAGTGGGAGAAGCAGATGGCGCCCCATGAGGGAGCCGAACTCGTGACCTATCACAAGAACTTCATCTACTTCGCCACCCGCTTCGGTTTGAAGATTTTCGACACGGTCGAAAACAAGCCCGGTATTCCACCCTCTCCCCGGCATGTGGCCGATCTGGTGGAAGCGATGAAGTCGGCGGGGGTCAAGCTGGTCGTGTATCAGCCCTACTACAACGCCAAAGTGTGCAAGGAAGTCGCGAAGAGGGCAGACGCTACTGCACTGGAGATCGCCACCGAGTGCGACGGTCTCCCCGGAACGGACGATGTCTTTTCGAAGTTCGACCTCCTCGTTTCCTCCATCGCCCGGGCTCTGTCCGAGAAGGAAGGCAACTGAACCATGGAATTCGTACAAGTCATGGCCCTGCCGATCCTGGCGTGCCTTCTTCTGGTCTTGATTCACCCCTCCCTGGGCCAGCACGTGCTGGCCCGGGGAGTGATCTTCGTCGACCTCGCGCTGGCGCAAATCGCGGCCCTGGGGGGCAGCGTCGCCTTCCTGTTGGGGGCGGATCCGCACGATCCGAGCATGTACTTCTGGTCCTTCGGCTTCACCCTGCTCGGCGCAGCGCTCTTCAGCTTTCTCTGGGACCGCAACCACTCCGTGCTGCAGGAGGCGTTCATCGGGATCTCCTTCGCGCTGGCCACCGCGGCCAATCTGGTGCTCCTATCCAACGCGCCTCACGGAGCCGAACACGTGCGCGGTGCCCTGAGCGGGGAAGCCCTGGGATGGGTGACCTGGAAGGACATCGTGATCATGGCGGTGCTCTACGCGATCGTGGGTGCGTTTCTGTATCTCAGTCGCCGGCAGCTCTTCGCATGCTCGCAGGACCACAAGAAGGCGCGTGAGATGGGGCTCTCGGTGAAGAAGTGGGATTTCCTCTTCTACGCCGCTTTCGGTCTGGTGGTCACCAGCTCGGTGAAGGTCTCCGGAGTGCTGGCCGTGTTCTCTTATCTCATCGTGCCGCTGGTCTGCTCCACCCTGCTCGGCAAGAGGGGCCCGGCGCGGCTCTACTGGGCATGGGCGCTGGCCTTCGTGGTCTCGATTCTGGGCTCGGTACTCTCGTACACGAGGGATTGGCCGATGGGAGCGACGATCGTGTGTCTCTTCGGCCTGACGGTGGCCATCATCTCGCTCTTGGTGCGCATGAAGAACATCGACCCGGAGCGCAACGGCGATCAACTCGCCGGCGCGGAGTTTCAAAACGGGCAGCGAAGCGTGACACGCTGAGGGGGTAGGAACGGCGAGTTCGTCAGAGGGATGGACGGAGGCGCCGCCGCCGGAGTACATTCGGCCCTGAGTTGGCAGCGAGCTGCCGCCCACGATGTCTTTTTGTCGAAGGTCTGTGATGTCTTCCTCTCGCGCCCTGCCCCGCCTGTTTCTGGGCTTGCTCCTGCTTTTGTCCGCCTGCCAGGCGGACAAGCAGGAAGCGGCCGAGCCCGCCATTCCCTCCGAGCCGCTCTACGGGGGGACTCTCCGCATCGCGGCGAGCAGTGAACCGGACGTGCTCAACAGCCTGATCACGACCTCCGGTTACAGCAGCCGCATTCTGGCCCTGGTGAACGACGGCCTGGTGAGCTTGAACGAGAGACTGGAGTGGGAACCGGACCTCGCGCAGTCGTGGACCTGGTCGCAGGACGGCTTGGTGCTGACCTTCCATCTGCGCCAGGGCGTGCAGTGGAGCGATGGGGAGGACTTCAGCGCTTACGACGTGCAGCGAAGCTACGAACTGTATGTCGATCCCCGCATCTCGTCCTCGCGCCGCAGCAACTTCAACGACATCGAATCCTTCACCGCGCTGGACAGTCAGACGGTCGAGGTGCGCTTCTTGCGGCGTAGCCGCGACCAGCTCTTCAACGCGAACTTGAGCATCTTCCCGGCTCACATCGTGGACAAACTGGATCCCGAGCAGGTGCAGAGCTGGCCGATCAACCGCCATCCCGTCGGCCTGGGCCCCTATCAACTGAAGAGTTGGGAAGCCGGGAGCCGCATCGTACTCGAGCGCAATCCGCACTACTTTGGCGCCAAGCCGTACCTGGACGAGATCGTGTTCGAGTTCACTCCCGAGCAGGCGGTGCGGCTTCTGCGCTTGGAGGCCGGCGAAGTCGACATGGTGGAGAACATTCCGCCCAAGGACGAGGGCCGTCTGCAGAAGAGCGCGCCCTGGATCAAAATCTATCCCATTTCGGGAAGACTCTTCGGCTACCTCAATTACAACGTACGGCGCCCCTTTCTGAGCGATGCACGGGTGCGGCGCGCGATTTCACACGGTATCGACCGCAAGGCCTTCACCGAGAACTTGATGTTCGGCCGCGCCCAGCCGGCGGCCTCGCTCATCCCTCCGGCCCTGGCCTGGGCGCACGATCCCAACCTCGCTCCCGATGCCTTCGACCCGGAACTGTCACGCCGCCTTTTGGCCGAGGCCGGATTCGAGGATCGCGACGGAGACGGGGTGGTCGAGAAGGATGGCAAGCCCTTCGAACTCGAGATCACGACGCGGACCGGCGACCCCGTGCGCGAGAACGGAGCCCTCATCCTGCAGGAGAATCTGCGGCAGATCGGCATCAAGGTGAAGCTGCGCCTGATGGAGTACTCGGCCGCGCTGGCCGAGGTGCGGGCGGGAAGGTACGACATTTACTACGGACATTTCGGGAGCCGCATGTCGGTCGACCCCACCATGCTGGTGTGCACCGGGGGCGCGGTCAATTACGGAGGGTACTCCAACCCCAAGATGGACGCCTTGGTGGAGGAGGGGCTCGCCACCATGGACACCGACAAGGCGCAGGCCATCTGGTACGAATTCCAGAAATTGTGCGACGAGGAACAGCCCTGGACGGTGCTCTATTACTACGACTCCCTGGTGGGAATCCAGCGTGCCTTCCAGGGCTGCACGCCCAACAATCTTTCGCCCTTCTACGGCGTCGAGAAGTGGTGGCTGGTGCCTTCGCTCCTGCACGGGCGCCGTTGACACGCCGGAGGCGCCGTTCCTAAGTTGTGTGGGTAGGAATCCAGTCCTTTGCCACTTTTTTGACGGGGTCTATCGGTGAGATGCGATACACGGGCGCACTAAGCCTCATCGTGGGCCTGTTGGCCGCGCTTCTCATTTCCTCCTGTTCCAGCTCGTCTTCGCCCACCGACCCCGGCGTGGACCAGGTGTACAGCTTTGATCCGCCTCCGGGAAATCTGAGCCTCGACGCCCTCGATACCCTGAAAATCAAAGTGTCTCGGAAAGACGGCGCACCGGTTTCCGGAGTGTTTTACGTGGACGATGATTCGGTCGCCGCCGGCGACTTGCTGCGCTGGCCGGCCGAAAAAGTGGGCGAGGTCGCGGTGAAGCTGGTGCTTCCTCCTGCCGATTCACCCACCGTGGTGAACTGGGTGGTGACGGTCAGCGACGCCAACCTCACTCCGCCCGCTCCGGTGGCGCTGGTGCAGGCCAACCGGGGGGCGCTTCCCGGGAGCATCGCGGTGAGCTGGAGCCGTCCGGGCGCCGGCAAGGACCTCATCGATCACTACCTGCTCTACTACTCGAGCTCTCACATCACGCAGGAGGGCCTCGCCACGACGGACTTCGTCACCGTGGACCACGATTCCTCGATCATCGTGCAGAGCAAACTCCTGACGGGCTTGCAGGAGAGAACCCAGTACTACTTGCGCGTCCAGCTCATCGACGTGTTGGGGCGCGCGGCCGCCCTCAGCGCGGAAAACAGCAGCCTGAGCACCGGCCATTACCGGGTGGAAGGGCGCGTCACCCGCCTTGCCGACGGAGGTGGAGTGGAGGGCTTTCCCGAGGTGCTGGCGGAAGTGGGGGACTACAAGGCGCTCAGTGCTAGCGACGGGAGTTACGTCATCGACGACATCCCCGACCTCGCACGCAAGAGGCTCGTCCTGAAGCCCAGCCGTCCTCTGGAAACCTATTCGTACTACTGGGTGGTGTCGGACACCCTGCAGTTGGTCGATCAGAGTTTCGACGCCCTGCTCTTCAAGATCGCACCACCGGTATTCATCAACATTCCCACTGACTCGACGATCAGTAACCTGGACTTCCTCTACATCATGGCGGCCAAGAGATCCGGGGGACTCGATGCGCCGATCATGCAGCGTTGGGAGAGCTATCCCATTCCAGTGCGCGTCGATGCGGATTCGGCCGAGACCATCGCCGGCCAGAACGTGACGGACGCGATGGAGGGCGCAATCGCGAGCTGGAATCAGGAGGCCGGGGAGCAGCTCATGATGCCGGTGACGGGCAAGCCGTCCTATGGAGCCAACTTCACCGTCTACGTGAGCACGACGTCCGGCGGCGGCATCCTGGGCGAGGTGAGAATGGTGGATCCGCCCGACAACCACTGTCTCTTCCAATGCATTCCCCAGCAAGTGGGGGTGTCGATCTACAGCCAGGAGTCGGAGGGCCTGTTGGACCGAATTCTGGTGCACGAGCTGGGGCACGTGCTGTGGATGACGCATTCGCCCAACACCAACCACGTGATGTCGGCGGGAGTGAACTCGACCTCTCCCTTGATTCCCGATCCGGCGGAGGTGCGCATGGCGCGACTCATCGCGCACATTCCCAACGGCACCGACTTGCGCTGGTACAAGTTGCCCACTCAACCCTGAGCAGCGGGGCCGAAGATCCTATCTCACTTCGTCTCGCTCAACTGCAGCGGCTTTCCGTCGAAATCACCCGGTAGGGGAATCCCCAGGTATCGCAGCACCGTGGGTCCGATGTCCTGAATGGAGCGCGGCCGGTCGGGGAGTTTGCGGCTACAGAAGAAGATGCCGGCCGTGATGCGGGGATCGTAGCTGCAGTGGTCACCGCTCCAGTTGTCCATGTTGTCTTCGATGATGTCGGGCGGGATGCCCCCCAAAGCGGTCTGCCAGGAGACCCGGTAGTTCTCGTTGAAACACACCAGCAGGTCCGGCGCCTCCAGGAACCTGGGACCGTGGAAGACCGAATCGCGCCGCACCACGTCCAGAACCACCGGAGTGTCGGGGAAGCGCGGATCCTGCAGTTGTTTCAGTCCGTCGATGATCCCCTGACGCACGTCTTCGTATTCACTCGCGCTCACCGAGCCCTGGGGTTCGCGCAGCTGGAGGTTGACGTAGATGCTTCCCAGTCCAATGGAATAGGCCTTGGTCTTGGGCCAGTCCACGTTCTTGAAAAAACTTCCCTCCGGATCGAAGAGATCGTCGAGCTTCTTGTGCTCGCTTGAAGTGTTGGATTTTCCGCGGAGCGTCATGAAGCCGTTTTTCACCAGCCAGGTGTTCAGATTCACTCCGTAGCGGAAGGAGTGAAAGCCGTGGTCGCTCACGATGATCAAGGTCGTGTTGTCGTCGAGATAGCGGTCCATCACTTCGCCCACGATCGCGTCCATCTTCTGGTAGATCTTGAGAATCTGCCCTCCGTAGAGCTTCGCGGCCACCGGATCGTAGTTGGGGTGACCGGGATCGATGAAGCGGTACATCATGTGTTGCATGCGGTCGGTGGAGAGAAAGACCGCGGCGAAGAGGTCCCAGTCCTCCTTGGCGAGCTCTCCCATGACCACCTTTTTGCGGTTCTCTAGGGTGAAGTCGAGGTCTTCCAGGAAAGTCGGAATGTCGATGACGTTGTCGCGCAGAGGGTTCGTCGCGATCGACCAACCCACCGTCTCGCGCAAGCCGTATTCCTTGGCCAGATCACAGGCCCAATCGCGCGGATCGGAGATGTTGACGGTGGGGGGCAGGTGACAGGGCAGAAAGTTGAGAGGCTCCTGATACAGCTTCAGGTCGGGCTGCAGCTCCAGCAGCTTGAAACGCGTACTCGCCATCATCTTCAAGAGCGGATTGGCCTGGAAGCTGAGCATGACGAAGTCACTCCACTCACCCACGTGAAGCAGAATCTTCTGCCCGCCGACTTCCAGCTGCACCGCGTCGTCCCCTTCGCGCGTGAGCTTCAAGGGAACGCTGGCATCTCCCTGGGTGGGAACCAGGGTGGGGCCGAGGATGGCGGCTGAGGCATGGTCCTCGTCCCAGTGCACGGTGGTGAGCACGCCGCCGGTCTCGGTGGCCTTGGTCTGGAAGGTCTGGGTGGAATAGAGTCCGAAGAGTCCCCATGTGGCGCGCGCGTCGGGCGTCCCCAAACCGGTGGTGAGATGGACTCCATCCACCTGCTTGGCGGGGAAGGTCATGGGAATGTCGATGAGCTTGCAGCGCAGGCCGCCGGCCGCGGCGTATTCCCAGAAGGGGGTGCCGGTACGCCGATTTTCCGGACGAGGAAGCTCGTAGGGCAGCCAGCGGAAGAAGGCCAGGTAGCCCGCGCCCCAGGCGGGCAACGCGAGCAGCAGTCCCAAGACGAGCGCGAAGCGCGGGCGGGCGCGGAAGATGCGCGCCACTCCGAAGACGAAGAACAGCGCGATGACCCCCAGCGCGAAGGCCAAGAGCCCGCGACGCAGCTTGGAGGGCATCAGGGGCTCTTCGGTTCGTTTGGCCAGCGCGATGTCGGGGGTGTAGGTGTAGGGGATGCGGTAGAGAAAATCGAAGATGCCGTGGTAGCCCGGATTCTGCCCGGTGACGAAGGAGGCCCAACTCACCGGGGACTGGGCGGGATAGGTCGTGGCCAGGTCCGAAAAGCTTCCCTCTTGCGCGAGCTTGCTGAGGTGGGGAAGGTCGTTCTTTTCGAAGTATTCGCGGCAGCGGTCGGGATCGACCCCGTCGAAGCCGAGCACGATGACGCGCGGATGCGGCGCCTTCTCCTGCGCATGGGCAGCCACGGCGCGGCCGCAGAGAAGCGCGGCCAGAAGCAAGAGGACAAGTGAAGAGGGGGAAAGTCTCAAGTCCGATCGTGATCCACGCATTGCGCATCCTCTCGAGCAGACGGTTCCACGGCTGGTCTTCCGCCGCGTGCGTTCATTGCGCGCGGCTCTTGGCCCTGTAGTCCGCTTCGATCTGCAAGACATCTTCTTTGCAACCCAAGAAGAGAGGCACGCGTTGGTGCAGGCTCTCGGGTTGCAGCTCCAAGATAGGCCCTTCTCCGTTGCTTGCGTAACCTCCGGCTTCCTGTGCGACGTAGGCCAGAGGATTTGCTTCGTACATCAGTCGCAGCTTGGGGCGCGGTGATCCGCCCTTCGGATCGAGAAGAGACGGATAGAGAAAGATGCCACCGCGCAGAAGGTTGCGGTGGAAATCGGATACCAGGCTGCCGATGTAACGCGCGGTGAGCGCGGGTCGCTCTGAATTCCCCCGCTTGTACCCTTCCACCGTCTGACGAATCGTGTCATCCCAGCGGTCGGCGTGGCCCTCGTTGGTGGAGTAGGTCGTCGCGCGCTTGGGAGTCTTGATGTTCTCGTGCGACAGGAGAAATTCTCCAACCGTGGGATCGAGGGTGAAACCGTGGACTCCATGCCCCGCCGAATACACGAGCATGGTGCTGCTTCCGTAGATCACGTAACCCGCGGCATACTGCTTGAAACCGGGCTGGAGCAGATCTTCCGAGCGAACCGGGCCCTGGGGGCTCACCCTGCGCAGGACGGAGAAAATGGTTCCGATGGAGACGTTGACGTCGATGTTGCTCGAGCCGTCCAGAGGATCGAAAAGCAGCACATAATCGCCGGTGAGGCGCTCGCTCTCGACCGGGATGGGGTCTTCCTTCTCCTCGCTCGCCATGAGACAGACGCGTCCACCCCGGCCCACGATCCTGGCCATGACTTCGTGCGCATAGATGTCGAGCTTCTGGACTTTCTCGCCCTGGACGTTGCGTTCTCCGGTGCCGCCGAGAATGTCGATGAGGCCGGCCCGGTTGACGTGGTGGGAGATGATTTTGCTCGCGAAGGCGATGTCGCGCAGAAGGCCGGAGAATTCGCCGCGGGCATGGGGGTGCTGGGCCTGCACGTCCTGAATGTGTCGTTCGATGGTGATGATGTTGGATTCCGCCACTCTGCCACCTTGGAATCAGGATCTCATCGCGGGGGATTGAGCGCTCCAAAGAATAGCAGAGAGTGAGCTACTTGTCGCTTGCCCGATCCCTGCAGGAGTTGGTTCTGTCTTGGAAATCGTGCAGGGCCCGGATGCTGCCTGAGGGGGCAGGCTCGACCCTGGAGCATGCGCGCGGCGCCGGGCAAGAGTGCTCTTCCTCAGCGGTGGGTGGGTCGGTAGCTCAGGGTGAGAGTCGACTCGCCCGGTGGCAAGCAGACCAGGCGCCACTCGCTTCCGCCGGCCTCCACGCGCTGGCTCTTGGGCCGGGGAAAGGAGCTGTTCCAGTCGCTCAGAGTCCGGTCGCGCCAGCGCCGGGGCAGGGCAATGGCCGCGCGGAAGTCCTCTC
Organism: Candidatus Krumholzibacteriota bacterium; assembly: GCA_963806035.1. Lineage (GTDB taxonomy): Bacteria > Krumholzibacteriota > Krumholzibacteriia > JAJRXK01 > JAJRXK01 > JAOZPE01. Next base: position 55,110 of record CAWDWO010000026.1, read on the forward strand.
CCGGGACCACGAGCTTCAGCTGCAGGGTCCTTGGGGCCTGCCAGCTGGGAAGGAAGTGGATCTCGCGCCGGAATTGACGCCACTCGGGCTCGCTCAGCGAACTCAGGCTGCTATCGCAGGGCTGGGGCCAGAGGCGCGGAAAGGGCAGCGGGAAGATGTCCGGAGAGAGCAGGGCATCGATGATGGCGGTGCGCCACTGCGCCTTGCGTTGTTCGCCGAGGGTGGAGTTCTTCTCCAACGCGCGCAGGAGCCGTGGGAGGCACAGGGCCTGACTCAAATAGCCGCCCTGACCGCGGCTCGTCCACCAGATCGAAGACATCCCGAAGGGGTTTCCCACCGACCTCAGCCCGTAGCTCACGGGGCGCAGACCCGACTGAACGAAGTGGATCGACAGGGGCGGCAGAGAGGCCGGCATCGCCTTCTGGCCGGGAGCGTCCGGATCGAAAGCCGAAGAGATCGAGGAGCCCGTCTCCCAGCCGAGCTGCGCCGGCCAGCTCAGCTGGTCGTGCTCCTTGCTGAAGAGGATCCGCAGCCCCGCGGTCTTGGCCCACGGGCCCTCCGGCGTGTCCAGCATCGCGATCCCGCCTTGCTCCACGAAGGCGCCCAGCTTGCCCAGGCTCAGCGTGTCCAGCTCCGCCATCGCGGCATGAGTGAGGACGACCAGGATCCGATCGTTCAGAGTTTTCTGCGCCGGGGAGGCGGCAAAGCGCGCCGTGCCCATCTGGTCGCAACCGCCGAGGGTGGAGTCGATCAACTCGCGCCACAGCCGGTCGTTCTGCAGTTCGTCGCTACCGGCCCGGTCGGCGTGGACCAAGAGAATCGGGTGGCCGGTCTCGCGCTCGTCGTTCTGCGAGCTGTGGCCGCAGGAGCTCAGAGCACCGCTTGAAGAGAGGATGAGGAGGATGGGCAGTAGGAAGAAGAGAGTACGGCGCATGGACACTGAGGGGTGGCTCGGGGATCGGCGGCGAGAGGCGAGGCTCGACCTTCGCATGATATCGATGGGGGTGGAGCTTGTCGACTGGGGTCCGCGCGGCTAGGCTTTCCCGCATGAAGCTTTCCCGCGCCCGGCGCATTCTACTCATCATGAGTTTCGCGGCGGCGGCCTGCCTTGCCGCCTGCGGACACCGAGCGGAGCAGCCAAAACCGGCGCCGCTGCAGGAGCTCCACTGGCCCCCGGTGGAAGGGGCGGGAAGCTACCGGGTGCGCGCCTGGTCGGGCTATCGGCTCCTTTTCGCAGAGGACAGCTGGGACACCCTGCTCGCGCTCACCCCCAACATGCAGAGGGTCCTGGCGGGCTGTGATTCTCTGACTCTGGAGGTGAAGGCCCTCGACGCCGCGAATCTTCCCCTTCCGGGAGGGCATCGGCGCTACGAGTTCGAGGGCTCGCCCAAGGGCCGCTAGCGGGGCGATGGTGCCGGAGGTGGGACTCGAACCCACACGAACAAGAGTCCACGGCATTTTGAGTGCCGCGCGTCTACCAGTTCCGCCACTCCGGCACGGTGCGCTGCGCCCGGCAGCGTAGGAAGGAGAGGGGCTCCTGTCAACTCTGGCTCGATTGAAGCCTGAACTCTTGACAGAAATCGCCTACACTCTAGATTCACGGCTCAGGTTTTCGGGGCCATAGCTCAGCTGGGAGAGCGCATGACTGGCAGTCATGAGGTCAGGGGTTCGATCCCCCTTGGCTCCACCAATCTACTGGACTGAATGGGGAGAGGGCGGTCTCAGGCGAGGTCGCCCTTCACTTCTTCCTGAGACCCCGATTCGAACTGGGGGAAGGCATGGCGAAGCACCCGACTCTTCTCCTTTTGGAAGATGGACTCGAAGCGGGCCTGACTCCCTTGGCCCTGACGCGTCCCAGCTTCGAGTTGCGCAGCGGCGCGTTGAATCTGCGCGAGCGCGCCGAGCTGGTCGCGCCCGGCCGCGTGCGGGCGCGCGTGAGGGGCGAGCTGCGCGAACTGCTCCGGCGGACGCTTCCCGATCTCACAGAGAGCATCGATCCCCAGGAGCGCGTGTTGCTCCTCAACGCTCGCCTGCGAATTTCCGTGGAGGATCTGGCCGCGCTCTCCGCCGCCGATGACGGCAGCGACTGTGTCCTTCGTGAGCAGGCAGCGGAGGATGCCAAGAACCCCTCCGGCGCGAATTGGGTGGCGGCCTGGCTCTCCGGCGCGGCCGCGTCCGCGCTAAAGTATGAAGCGCAGCCCGAGTTCGCCGGCGTGAAGAGCAAAACCGTCGCGCATTCGCTCTTCACTTTTCCCTGGGATTACCTCGCGGCCAACGAAGAGGATCTGCGGCGCGATTTCGCCAGCATTGCGCGTCACGGGGCCGTACCGCGGCGCATCTTCGGCGTCTGCTTCCAGGAGTCGGCGCCGGCGCGCGCCTCTCTTGGCGAGAGCGCTTTCGGGGATGGCTCCGCGGCCATTCTCTATCCCGGAGTTCACATCCTGAACGATCGTGAGGTGCTCTTCGGAGCGGGCGCGACGATCAAGCCCGGGGTGGTTCTGGACGCCGAACACGGTCCGATCCTGATCGGGGCCGGTGCGGTGCTTCACTCGAACGTGAGCGTTCAGGGTCCGGCCTATCTCGGCCCCGGATGCGTGGTCCATCCGATGACTCGTTTGCGCGAGGGAGTCTCGATCGGCGCACTTTGCAAGCTGGGAGGGGAGATCGAAGAGTCGCTCATGCTCGACTTGAGCAACAAGCAGCATGACGGATTTTTGGGTCATGGCTACCTGGGCAGTTGGGTGAATCTGGGTGCCGATACCAACGCGAGTGATTTGAAGAACAACTACTCCACGGTACGCGTCGATTTGGGCGAAGGTGCAATGGAAACCCACGAGCGTTTCTTGGGTCCCATCCTGGGCGACCACGTGCGCTGCGCGATCAACACCATGTTCAACACGGGCAGCGTCGTGGGGGTCTGCAGCAACGTCTTCGGCGCCGGTTTTCCGCCGCGCTTCATGCCGAATTTCAGCTGGGGCGGGAGCGACGGGCTCAGCGCCTACGAACTCGAGAAGGCCCTCGCCACCGCGCGCATCGTCCTCGCCCGGCGCCAGGTCGAATGGCTTTCGGAGTACGAGGAGTTGCTGCGCAGCCTGCACGCCATGGGCGAAATGACGCACGGAAGGCCGGGAAACTAGAGGGGCTCGAGCCCGGGCTATTCCTTTAAGCTATTCTAGAATAACGAGATAGAGGAGTCCAAGCGCAGACCCGGCGGAGCGGCACGCGTCTTGATGCAAGAGAAAGACGCGCTGCCTGCCAAGCACGGGATTGCCGGGCTGCTCATACCCTTCGCTGGTTTGTATTCGCAAGTACCGGCACGCGGCAGACGTGGGCAGCGCATAAACCACCTCCGTTGATGAGCGAAGAAGGCGCTGTTTCCGGCTGGAAGCGGCGCCTCTTCGCGTCTTTACCCTTCATTGACACCAATTGAGCCCCCTGCTAGGTTTCGCTTCCGGGTCGGGATCTAGGTGTAGACCGTCGACCCAACAGTTCTCTAGAGCAAGGAGCACGAGCTGCCATGAAGGAAGCGCTGGGCATGATCGAAACCCGTGGCTTCGCCGCCATGGTGGAGGCAGCGGACGCCATGGTGAAGGCTGCCAACGTCAGCTTGGTGGGTTACGAGAAAATCGGGGGCGCGTACTGCACCGCCATCGTACGAGGAGACGTTGCAGCCGTGAAAGCGGCCACCGACGCGGGCGGAGCTGCCGCCTCCAAGATCGGTGAGCTCATCTGCGTCCACGTCATCCCCAGGCCCCACTTGAATGTGCAAGACACCTTGCCCATTGGTGGCGTGGCCGACGGCAAGTAAGCCATGCAACTCGCCGAGGTCATCGGCACCGTAGTGGCCACTCGCAAGGAGGAGAGCTTGCGAGGGGTGAAGCTGCTCGTGCTCAAGACGGTCGATGTAAACCGCGAGCCGGTGGGAAGCTACGTGGTTGCGGTGGACGCGGTCGGTGCGGGCGTGGGTGAAATCGTCATCTACGCCTCCGGCTCCTCGTCCCGAATGACCGAACTCACGAAGGAACGCCCGGTGGACGCAATCGTGATGGGAATCGTCGATTCTCTGGAGATCGCGGGAAAGTTCGTCTACCAGAAGTAGATCCGCGCGGAGACTGAATGTCGCTCAACGACAATCGCCTGGCCGAGTTGGTGCGTGCGGCGCAAGGTCGCGCCGCGGCGCAGAGGAACGAGTCCTCTACGGCGGTTCCCGCCGCGGGAGCCGGTGCTGCGCCGGCCACCACCCGTCCGCTTCGCTCTTCGAGTCTGGGGCAGGGTATTCCCGGCGGCGGCGCTTCCGCCGAGTCCGCGATGAACGGGGTCTTCACGACCCTGGATGAAGCGGCGCGAGCGGCGAAGGCCGCCTTTCTCCAGTACTGCGAGTTCCCTCTGCGTCGTCGCGCGGAAATGATCGAGCGCATTCGCGTGAGGCTGCAGGAGCGAGTCCCGCTTCTTTCGGAATTGGCGGTCGCCGAGACCGGACTGGGGCGGGCCGAGGACAAGCAGATCAAGAACAGCCTGGTCATCCGCAAGACGCCGGGGCCGGAAATTTTGCGGCCAGAGAGCGTGAGTGGCGATGACGGCCTGATGCTCACCGAATGGGCTCCCTACGGAGTGATCGGATCGATCACGCCGGTGACCAATCCCAGCGAGACCATCATCAACAACGGCATCGCCATGCTCGCGGCCGGGAATACCGTGGTCTTCAATCCACACCCCTCCGCCAAGAACGTCTCCCGACTCGCCATGTCGATCATGAACGAAGCGGCCCAGGAGCTGGGGGCGCCCAAGAACCTGCTGTGTTGCGTGAAGGAGCCCACCCTGGAGAGCGCGCAAGCCCTGATGCACCACAAGGCGGTGCGTCTGCTCGTGGTCACCGGCGGGCCCGGAGTGGTGCGCGCGGCCCTGGATTCGGGAAAGAAGTGCATCACGGGGGGACCGGGGAATCCGCCCGCGGTGGTGGACGAAACCGCGGACATCGCCAAGGCGGCGCGTGACATCACCCTGGGCGGAGGGCTGGACAACGGCATCATCTGCACCTGTGAAAAAGAAATCATCGTGGTGAAGTCGGTGAAGGACGCGCTGCTGAAGGAGCTTCAGCGCTGCGGCAACCGGATTCTCAACAGCGAGGAGATCGCGCGGCTGGAGAAGGTGATCTTCGAGGAAACCAGGGGGCCCAGAAAGAAAGCCGTGATCAACCGTCAGTGGGTGGGAAAGACGGCGCGCACGATTCTGGCCAAGATCGGCGTCGAGGTGCCCGAGAGCTGTCGCCTCGCCATTCTTCCGGTGCCCGTGGAACATCCCCTGCTGTGGACTGAACAATTGATGCCGATGATGCCGCTGTGCGCGGTCGACGACGCCGAGGAAGCGATGCGCCTGGCGGTGGAGATGGAAGCGGGGAACGGTCACACTTTCGTGATGCACAGCCGGCGCGTGGATCGTTTGGGCAAGATGGCGCGCATGTGCAATGCTTCCATCTTCGTGAAGAACGGTCCCAACTTCGCCGGCCTCGGAGAGGGAGGAGAGGGGTTCACCTCTTTCACCATCGCCACTCCCACCGGCGAAGGGCTCACCGACCCGCGTTCCTTCTCCCGTCTTCGGCGCTGCACCCTCGTGGGTGAATTCAGAATCGTCTAGGGGGAAAAGTGGACACGACCTCTCTGGGTCTCATCGAGTGCGGAAGTCTCGCCCGCGGCTCTCTGGTCTGCGACGCGATGCTCAAGACCGCGCAGGTTCATCTGCTCATGGCCAGCGGTGTCTCCCCGGGAAAGTTGCTCGTCGGAATCAACGGTGCGATCGCGGAGGTCGAAGCCGCGATGGAAAAGGGACTGCAAGTTTGTGATGAGCAGCTGGTGGACGCCCTCTTCTTGCCTCGGGTACACACCGAACTCGCGCGCGCATTCCACAGCTCCTTGCCCGCGGCCGGGGTGGAGGCGATGGGAGTGGTGGAGACGGCCTCGGTGTCCTCGGCTCTGCGCGCGGCGGACGCCTCGTTGAAGGCGGCGCAGGTGCGCCTGCTCTCTTTGCGTCTCGGCGCGGGCATCGGCGGCAAGGCGGTGTACCATCTCGCCGGAGAGGTGGCTGACGTAGAGGCCGCGGTGGAGGCCGGAGTCGCCGCGATCCGCATTTCCAGCCTCTTGGTGCAGACGGCGATTCTGCCCCGTCCCCATCCCGATTTCGCGGCCTACCTCGACGGGGGGCCCGGGCAGGAGGCTCCGCCGCGAGGCGTGGTGGCCCCGCCGGGGGAGGACTAGGATGCAGCTGGCGCGCGTCGTGGGTACCTGTGTCGCCACCCGCAAGACCGCGGGGCTGTTGGGGGAACGACTGCTCCTGATCCAACCGCTGGATTTCGACCTGAAAGACAAGGGTAGGATCGCCGTCGCGGCCGACGTGGTCTCGGCCGCTCCGCAGGAGATCGTGTGGTTCGTCCGGAGCCGCGAGGCGGCCAACAGCCTGCAGGACCCCTTCAATCCGGTGGATTGCGCCATCGTGGGCATTCTGGACGAGCTGGAAATGCTGCACGAGGGGCGGATGCGGCGCATCTATCCCGGGGCTGAATCATGAGAGTCGCGCGCGTGGTGGGCACGGTGGTGGGCAGCGTGAAGCACCCCCAGATGCACGGACGCCGCCTGCTCGTTTTGCAACCTCTGCCCTTGGGCGAGCTCTCCGGTGGAGAGCCCCTCATCGCGGTCGACGTGACCGGAGTCGGGGTGGGTGAAGAGGTTCTCTTCGTGGACGACGGAGCCGCGGCGCGCACGATTTTGGGCAGCGCGGGCCCGGTTCGCAGCGTCGTGGTCGGGGTGGTGGACGAGACGAAGCTGGAGGGTCCCGAGGGGAGCTGATCGGGCCAAGTCCAATTTAGGCATTGACTTGGCTCGGGCCGACTGCTATCAATTCTTAGGTTTGGAGGCGTTTTCAGTACGGCGGGGTTTGCTCTCTATCCTCGCTCGAATGAGAGAAGAAGCGCTACGGAGAACTAGATTCCAGGGAGTCAGAGCCCATGACCAAAGCCGAGCTCGTCGAGATGATCGCGCAGGGGACGGGTCTTTCGAAGAAAGACACCGGAGTGGTCGTGGATCTCATCCTGGAGAACGTCTCGCGGGCGCTGTGCGAGGGCGACAAGGTGGAACTGCGCGGATTCGGCAGTTTCAAGGTGAAGGAGAGACGCTCCCGCAAGGCACGTAATCCGCGGACCGGCGACGCGGTGGAGGTGCCTTCCAAACTGGTGCCCTACTTCAAGGCCTCCAACGAGCTCAAAGCGCTCGTGGATGGCTCGGACGAGGACCACTCCGGCCTCGCGCGAGGGGAATACACCGCGCCGGGTGGCGCGGGTCAGGGCCCGGCCAGGCCGTTCTGAGCCCCAGCGGCCGGGCGCACTACAGTCACGCGCAGGGGAGACAACTCCCACGCGGCGGCCACCTGCCTTGCGGTGGGTGGCGTTTTATCGTTATCTGCGGCTTCTTTGACGAGTCGTAACTTGGAGGTCAGGCTGAAATGCCCAGTGGGAAGAAGCGGAAGCGTAAGAAGATTGCCACCCACAAGCGCAAGAAGCGCTTGCGGAAGAACCGGCACAAGAAGAAGAACAAGTAGAGCCACCGTTAGGTAGGGTTGCGTCGTGGATTGGGAACTCGAGATCTTGCGTTTTCTCGAGAGACGTCCGCATCGCAGCTTCAAACTGAAGGCCATGGCGCGCGCCCTGCGCGTGCCGCGCCACCAATACCGCGCGTTCCGCCGTCAAGCGCTGGACATGGCTCGCGACGGGCGAATTGCCCGTCAGCCTCGCCGGAGAGTGCAAGCGCTCTCCGGCGCCGTCGTGCTCAAAGGTACAATCGAAGCTGGGGAAGGGCTCGGGGTGCGAGTGGTCCTTTCCGACGGCGCATCGCTGCCCCTGCGAGAAGAGGATCTTTCTTCGGTGGTGGCGGGAGATCAGGTGGAGGTCTCGCGCCGCAAGATCGAAGGGGTGGACACGGCGATTCTGCGCCGCGTTCTCAAGGCGGAAAAGCGAGAGATCCTGGGCACCCTGCTGTCCGTGGGGAAGCGCTTCGTTCTCGTTCCGGAAATGAAGATCCCCGGCCTCTCCGGCGGCTTCTTCGTCGCGCAGGACATCCAGGTAGAATCGAACTGGGCCGATCAGTTGGCCCTGGGCGAGATCGGCGCCTTCGATCCCGCCACCGAGCGGCCGGAGGTGCGCAAGCTCTCGCTCCTCGGACCGGCCGAAATGCCCAAGCCCGCCATGGAGAAGCGCATCGCGAGCGAGGGCTGGCCGCGCCGCTTCAGCGATCGGGCGCTCGCCGACGCGAAGGCACAAGCCGCTCCTCTATCCACGCGCATCGATCTCACGGAGCTCTTGATCTTGAGCATCGATCCGCACGACGCCAAGGATCACGACGACGCCGTGTCGCTGGAACTTCTCGATCAAGGGGGAGTGCGACTGGGAGTTCACATCGCGGACGTGGCCTCGCGCGTGAGCCCGCACACCAGCCTGGACCGGGAGGCGCGCGCCCGCGCCACCAGCGTCTATCCTCCGGGACAGGTTCTGCCGATGCTGCCCGAGGCGCTCTCCTCGCAGGCCTGCAGTCTGCACCACGATGTGGAAAGGGACGCGTTCACCGTCTTTTTGGAGTACGACGCGCAGGCGCAACGAAAGAAGATCGCGCTGGGCCCCTCGCTCATCAAGAGCCGCGCCTCTCTCTCGTACCGTCAGGCGCAGGCGCTCTTGGATGACGAATCCGCGGCGCCTCCGGCGAACCGGCTGGCCGCAGATCTCAAAAGCGCGCAGTTGAAGGAGAGCCTGCGGAACATGCTGACCCTCGCGCGGAAACTGCGCACGAGGCGCGAAGAAAACGGTTCGCTCTTCGTCGATCGCCCCGAGTACGTGGTCGAGTTCGACGCGAGCGGTCACGTCGATTCCCTGCGCGAGAGAACTCCCTTGAGTACGCACTGGATCATCGAGGAATTCATGCTGGAGGCGAATCGCGCGGTGGCGGAGACTCTCCACTCCGCGCAGCTTCCCCTGTTGTGGCGCGTGCACGAGGATCCGGACGAAATGAAAGTCAGCGACCTCGTCGCCACCTTGAAGGAACTGGGCGTGGATTGGTATCCCGACGAGCCGGTGGCGGGCAAGGACTACCAGGAACTCTTTCGCCGCGTGAAAGGAAGCCGGCTGGAATCACTCGTTTCGCTTCTGGCTCTGCGTTCCTTGATGCGCGCTTCGTATCGCAGAGGACGCGGCAAGCACTTCGGTTTGGCCTTCGAATTCTACACCCATTTCACTTCGCCCATCCGACGCTACCCCGATCTGCAGAATCAACGTTGGTTGCACGCACTCGTCGCGCGCAAGGGCGGCTGGTTGAACGACGCACTGAAGGAAGCGCGCGCTCTCGCCAAGGAGCCCCTGGCCGAGGCGGCGGACTGGGAGGAGACCCTGCGCCTGGCCGATCACTGCAGCCAGCAGGAGCGCCGCGCCACCTTTCTCGAGAGGGACTGCCGGGACATCTGCGCCGCCGACTGGCTGGCCGAGCGGATTGGAGAAGAGTGGCAGGGGATCATCACCGGAGTCGTTCGCAGCGGTCTTTTCGTGGAGCTGAAGGGCTGCGGAATGGACGGATTCGTGAGTGTTGCCGAGCTTTCGGGCGATTGGTATACCTACGACGAAAAGCGGAATTGTCTGCTGGGCGAACGCAGCGGGAAACGCTATGGTCTCGGTCAGCCGGTGCAGGTCTTGCTAAGCCACGTCGATGTGCCCACGGGCCGGGTCTGGCTTCGGGACCTCAAGAAGGTGCCGGCGCGGTGAGAGGCTCAGTCAAAAGAGGTATGGCATGAACGAGCGGCCGGCAGTGGAACGCCGCAAATCGGAACGCTACGACGCGCGCCTGAACTTGAAGGTCCACTTCGGAGTCGAGGACCTCGACGAGCAACTCGATGGCATCGCGACGATCAACGTGTCCGCTTCGGGACTCTATTTCGAGAGCGAGAAGTGGATCGAGCCCATGACCAAACTGGCCCTGAGCTTCGACGTACCCGTCGATCCCCACGACGCAGAGAAGCTGGCCGAAGTTGCATGTGAGGGCATCGTCGTGCGGGTTGCACCGGAAGAAGAGGATCCCGCGGTCCCCAGCTACGAAATTGCGGTGTTTTTCACCACGATCGACGCGGAGAGCCTGCATCACCTGGAGAGCTACCTCAGCGTCCGCCTCAGCGCCTGATTCGCGAGGCTTCAGCGATTTTTTGCGGCGGGGAAATCCCTAGACCGCCTATCTTCCCCATGGTAAAAAACAGGCCAGGGCCAAGTCCTGGAACCAGAGCGTTCGAGAGGCTCGAGCGTAGGAGCGCCGTGAGCATTGATCCTGTCATGCAGGGCCGGGGAACCCTGGCCGCGGAACTGAAGGACGCCCGCGCGGAGCTGGCGGCGGCGCACCGTGAGCTACAGGGACGGGTGGCGCAGCTGGTGATGCTCTACCGCATCGGACGCGATCTCTCCAACCACAGCAATTGGGACGAGGCTCTGGGCAAGCTCCTCGGCTCGCTCAAGAGCTTTCTCTCGGCCAAGGGCGCGGGCTTGCTCCTGTGCAGCGCGGGAGGGGAAACCGTGCAGGCGCGGCGGGTGGATGGACTCAGCCCCGAGGTGGTCGAGAGGGCGTGTCGCGGTCTCTCCGCCTCGCCACCCCGTCAGGAGGAGGAGCCCTACCTTCTGGCTCTCTCGGACATGATGGAGCACCGGCCGCTTCCCTGCGTCGATCGGAAGGAGCCCTGGGACGAGACGGTGGTTCCCCTGCGGCACCGCGACCACGACCTGGGTTATCTCCTCCTGGAAAAGCACTACGAGAACGGCGAATCCATCGCGCGCGACATCTACTTTCTCATCACCATCCAGACCATTCTCACCGAGGAAGTCGCGGGCGCGCAGGCGGTCAGCGAGTTGCGCAAACTCCAGCGATTCCAGGAGCGCACCCTGGACGAGGTGGCCAGCGCCATCGTCACCTTCGATGAACACGGGCGCCGGCTCTACGCCAACCGCAAGGGAAGAGAACTCCTGGGAGAAGAGGACACCGCACCGTCGACCCTGCGCATGGGGGGCGAGGCGGTGGAGCTTTCGGGTTGGGCCGCCCAGGCCGAGGCGGGGGCGCAGCTGGTGGGAGAGGGCTGGCTGAGCTTGCCCAAGGGTGAGTCGATTCCCGTCTCCCTGCGCGCCACGCGCATGGCGGCCGAAATGCCCGGAGAGCAACATCTGGTGGTGATCATGGAGGATCAGCGCGCCATGCGCGCCCTGGAGATCGAGCGGCGCCGCGTCTCGCGCCAGCAGGCCGATCTCATCATGGCCGCCGAATGGGCGCACGACGTGCGCACCCCGCTGACCGGGATCCTCCACAGCGCGGAGCTTCTGTGCGACGCTCTGCCGACGGATTCTCCCAAGCGAAGGCACTTCGAGGTCGTGCGAACCGAGGTCGGACGGATCAACGGACTGGTTTCCAATTTCCTGGACTTCGCGCGCCCGGTGGTGCTCAAACGCAGCCGCATCGACATGAGCGCTTTCTGCCGGGATCTGGTGGAGTTCATGCACGGTGCCGCGGAAAAACGCGGGCTCGAGTTGCGCTTCGTGGAAGCAAGGTCTGAACTCGAACTCGATGCGGACCCGAGTCAGCTCAAACAAGTCCTTTTGAATCTGTTCGAAAACTCTTTCGATGCATCGCCGCCGGGAGGAGAGGTCCTGCTGCGACTGGACGAGGAGCTCCCTCCGGCCGAGATATTGGCGCAGCGATCCACCTCCAAGGTGATCGTCCTGGAGGTGGAGGATTCGGGAGACGGTGTTCCTCCCGAAGAAATCGAGCGGCTCTTCGTGCCCTTCTACACCACCAAGCCTGAAGGAACCGGACTGGGCTTGGCGATTTCCGAGAAGGTGATTCGTGCACACCACGGGCACCTTCGTTACTTGCGGCGCGCCGGACGCACCGTTCTGCGCGCGATCATTCCCAAGAGCTCGACCGGCGCGGCCAAGCGCGGCAGCAGGTCGAAGCTCCAAGCGAGAGGCTGATGGAATGTCTCCAAAGAACCTGATTCTGATCTGCGACGACCAGGCCACGATTCGCACTTCGCTCAAGGAGACTCTGAGCGAGGCCGGTCACGAAGTCCTGGAGGCCGCCGATGGAGCGAGCGCGTTGAAGATTCTCGGCGAGAGGCAGCCCCACCTGGTCCTGCTCGATCTGAAGCTCCCCGACACGAGCGGGGTGGAGGTGTTGCGCAAGGTGCGGGACAGCGGAAGCAGCGTGCCGGTGATTCTGATGACCGCCTACGGAGACCTGCCGACCGCGGTGGAGGCGATGAAGCTGGGCGCCTACGACTTCGTGCAGAAGCCCTACCGCCTCTCCGACATGCGGGCCAAGGTGAGCGGCGCTCTCAAGGTGCAGAGCCGCGCGAAGGAGCGAGTCCGCGGCAAGGGCGATGCAATGGGCGGACGTTACCTCGCCATGCTTCGCTCCACTCCCTGCATGGAGGACATCGTCAAGAAGATCGAGAAGGTGGGCAAGAGCCGCGCGGGAAACGAAATCTCGGTTCTCATCCAGGCCGAGAGCGGTTGTGGGAAAGAACTGGTGGCGCGGGCCATCCACGAGGTGAGCCATCCCGGCGCGCCGTTCATGGAAATCAACTGCGCGGCGGTCCCCGAGAGTCTTTTGGAGAGTGAGTTGTTCGGGCACGAGAAGGGCGCCTTCACCGACGCGCGCAGCGCCAAGGAAGGTCTCTTCGAGCTGGCGGGGCAGGGCACCATCTTCCTGGACGAGATCGGCGAGATGGGCGTGACCCTGCAGAGTCGACTGCTGCGCGTGATCGAGTACGGACGGTTCCGGCGCGTGGGCGGCAAGAGCGACAAGGAAGTCAAGGCGCGCATCGTGGCCGCGACGAACCGTCAGCTGGACAAGGCGATCGAGAACGGGCTCTTCCGCAACGACCTGTACTACCGGCTCCAGGTCATCGAGGTGAAGATTCCCCCGCTCAGAGAACGCCCCGGCGACTTGAGGCATCTGGTGGACGTCTTCATCGAGACCTTCAACGAGGAACTGGAACTGTCCTGCAAGCCGGCCTCCGATGCTCTGCTGGAGGTTCTGCAGTCCTATCCCTGGCCGGGCAACGTGCGCGAGCTGAGGAACATGATTCGCCGTCTCATGATCCTGGAGGAACCCGAGGAGATCACCGTCGAGATCTTGCCCGAGCACGTACGGGCCGGGGTGAATCCGCGCGACGGACTGGCCGACGACGTGCACCGCATCGGGCGGGAGATTCTGCCCCTGGCGGCGGTCGAGAGAATCCAGCTTTTGTATACTCTGGATCAGGTGGGACAGAACAAGAGCAAGGCGGCGCGCATCCTGGGGATCTCGCGGCAGACTCTGCGCGAGAAGCTGAAGAGCTATCAGGCCCAGGAAGTGGAGGAGCCGAAGTCCGGGGAAGCTCGAGCCTGATGCCTCAGCTCGCGAGCTGAAAAAGCGGGCCCGCGCGATCTTTTTTCCCGCGACGGAGACGACGTGGCGCAAGCACTGGCAATCGTTCTCAGCGATGATCCGCAGTTGAGGGAGTGGGCTCTGCAGTGGCAGCTCCGCGGACTCTCTCTGCGCTTCTTCGAAGACGCGTCCGCCGCACTGGCCGCGGCGCGCGAGGGCGAAGTTTGGCTTTTCGTTTGGGACGCCCGCAGTTCGACGCATTCACTCGAGGCGATCCTGCGGCGCATCCGCGGCCTTCCTTCCACTCCGGAGTGTCTCTTGATCTCCTCACGCGAGATCGAGGGCGTCATCTTGCCGCGCGAAAATCTCGTGCGCGGCGAACCGCGGCGCGACGAGCTGGCCGAGCACGTGGACCGGCTCATCCTCCTGCAAGAGATCCGGCACAACAGCGGCATCGTGGGTCAGAGTCCTTCGATCCACGCGCTCATCTCGACCATTGCCCAGCTGGCGCCCCTGGAAGTTCCCGTGCTTATTCGCGGCGAGAGCGGGACGGGCAAGGAACTGGTGGCGCGCGCCCTCCACGCGAATTCCAAACGCGCCTCGGCTCCCTTCGTCTCGGTCAACGTGGGTGCGCTCACCGAGTCCCTGCTCGAGAGCGAACTCTTCGGACACGAGAAAGGGGCGTTCACCGGCGCCACGGACAGGCATGCCGGAGTCTTCGAACGCGCCAATCACGGCACACTCTTCCTGGACGAAGTGGGGGAGATGTCGCTGGCGATGCAGGTAAAGCTCTTGCGGGTTCTGGAGACGAACGAATTTCTGCGGGTGGGAGGACGAGAGACGGTTCGCACCGACATCCGGCTCATCACCGCGACCCATCGCAGCCTGGAGGAGGGCATCGAGCGCGGACGCTTCCGCGGCGATCTCTACTACCGTCTGAAAGTGGTCAAGATCGATCTCGTTCCCCTGAGGGAGCGCAGCGAGGACATCCTCTTGCTCGCCCAGCACTTTCTCAATCTCGCGAACGAGAATCACGGACTCTCCCGCAAGGGTTTCACGCGCGAAGCTTCCGAGCGCCTGCTGCACTACGCATGGCCGGGGAACGTGCGCGAGCTGCGCAACGTGGTGCAATCGACCGCGGTACTGGGGAAGGCCAACTATCTCACCGTCGAGGACCTGCCGAGCGAGCTCACCGATCCCGGACACGAAGCTCGTCCCTTGCCCATGGCCTACGGCGGGCAGGGACAGATCCGGGGGGCGCGGGCGATCCTCTGCTCGCGCACACGCTCTTCTCGCTGGCCGCCGACCTCAAGGAAGTTCTGCGCCGGCTCGACCAACTCGAGGCGCGAATGAGTGGAGTGGCCGGCAAGGCCGAGGGTCCCGAGCACTGGCGCAAGGATGCCTCGGTGGCCGAAGTGACCCCGATCAGGGTGGACGTCAGTGGCGACCTGGAATCGGCGGAAAAGACCGTCATTCAGGCCAGTTTGAACCAAAACGGGGGAAACCGGCGCCAGACCGCCGAGCAGCTCGGCATCAGCGAGCGCACCCTCTACCGCAAGCTGCGCCGCTACGGACTGGGATGAGAATTCGCGCTTTGGATCCGGGCTGGCGCGCACGGGGGCGCGCACGGTATACTCTCTCTAGCTGCCAATCACGTGCTGGAATTCGACCCCTGTAGAATTTGACGTCCCTTTTGGGGAGGAACTGTGCGTACACTCGCCTTCTCGCGTCCGATTTCATACCTGTTGCCGCTGCTCGTGCTTTTGGCGCTGCCCAAGCCGGCTGCCGCCACGAAGTACGCCGGCGCGTTCATGGCTGATGGCGGCGGAGCGCGGGCTCTGGGAATGGGGAGCGCGTTCGTCGCGGTGGCGGACGATGCCAGCGCCACCTTCTTCAATCCCGCGGGACTCGCCGGACAAGCGAAGCGCAGTCTGCTCATCATGCACAGCGAGCGCTTCGGAAAGCTCATCAATCGGGACTTCGCGGCTTACGTTCAACCCTTGGGGGGAGACGCCGAACAGACTTTGGGTCTCACCGTCATTCGACTGGGTCTGGACAACATCCCCTTCACGGCGAACCTCACCAGCGTCTTGGACGATCCGGCCAACGGGGGCAACGGCGACGGGGTGCTGGACGACGACGAGGCGGCGCGAATTTTTCAATTCCGCGATCAGATCCAGTACAAGAGCGATCAGGAATGGGCGTTCATGGGTTCTTACGCGCGCAAGGCCGGTGCGTGGCGAGTTGGGGGAAACATCAAGGTCATCCGGCAGAGCATCGCCGACTACAGTTCCTTCGGACTGGGGATCGATCTGGGAGTGCTGCGCAGGAACTGGTGGAAGAACCTCGACGTGGGCGTGAAGTTTCAGGACGCGACCTCGACCTACCTCTCCTGGAGCACGGGAACCAACGAGACCATCGCGCCCGTTCTGGTGCCCGGTGTCGCCTACGACTGGGTCGTCCCCTCGTGGAACCTGAGCATCCTGGCCAGCAGTGCCCTGGAGACTCACTTCGACAATCGCAACGGAGACATCCCCGAGGGCAGGGACGCCAACGGGGTGAGCGGAGCCGACCAGTTTTCCTGGAGCGGCTTGGGCATGTCCAGCGTCAGCTCGAACCTCTACCTGGGTCTCGAACTCTCGATGAGTCATCGGGTGGATTTGAGAGTGGGGAGTCACGGCGGTTTCGGGAGCGAGGACTGGACCTTCGGGGCTGGCCTCGATCTGAGGCCCCTGCGCGTGGACTACGCTTTCGCGGGTGACGAACTCCAGCTCGACTCCTCCTCCGGTTTCACGCACCGCGTGAGTCTGGGAGTCAGCTTCTGAGAGGACCACGGTGCGCATCACCGCTCCGCGCATACTCGCGATCACGCCGGCGGATCAGGATCCCCTCCAACTGCGCGAGCTGTTATCCCAACTGCATGGATTGGTGGACGCGGTGCAGCTGCGCTGGCCGCGCATGAGTGCGCGCGATCTCTACACGCACGCCCGATCCCTCGCGCAAGTGACAAGGCGCCCCGCCCTCATCCTGAACGAACGCGCCGACATCGCCCGGGCCAGCGGGCTCGAAGGTGTTCAGCTACGGGATGACGGGATCGCGCCCTCCGACTTAGCTCCTTCGCTGCGCCCCGCGCTGGTGGGCGTCAGCCGTCACGGGCTGAGTGGTCTGCGCAGGCTCGAGGGGGCGGACTACGCGCTGCTCTCGCCCATCTTCGCCACGGCCAGCAAACCCGGAGCGACTCCTCTGGGACTTGCCGGACTGAAGCGCCTCGCCAAGGAGACCCGCTGTCCTCTGCTCGCTCTGGGAGGGATTCAGCCGGAAGATCTTGGACCGCTGCTGCGCCACGGAGCGCACGGAGTGGCCGTGCTCAGTGGGATTCTGGGCGCGGCCGATCCAGCGGCGCGCGCCCGGAAATATCGCGAAGCGCTAGTGGCGGCCCTGCGTGAGGAGCGCGCGGAAAGTTGAGCGCGTCGCCGCTCAGTTCGACATCATCTCACGAATCTGCAAGTGATCGCCCGGGAAGATCCTGGACTTGCTGTCGAGGTTGTTCCAGCGCAACAGGTCGGTGAGCTGGATGCGGAAGCGACGGCTGATCGCGCTGAGAGTGTCTCCCTTGCGCACGGTGTAACTCGAGCTTCCGGTGTTCGCGGAAGCGAGCAAGCGCGCTCCCTCGACCTTCTTTCCCTCCGGTACGTGCAGGACGAGTTCCTGTCCCGGAAAGATGCGGTCGTGGCGGATGGAATTGATGCGACGGATCGACGCGACGGTGCAGCCGCTCTCGCGGGCGATCTGAACCAGGGTATCGCCGCGGCGCACTTTGTAGGACCAAGCCGCCTGATCCGGCGGAGGCGGAGCGATCGAGCTGCGAGAGGACCCCCGCGAACTCGTCTCCGCAATCTGCACTCCACGCGGATAGGGGATGGTCAACACGCGGCCCGCGCGGATGCGGCGGGCATTGCTGATGCCGTTGATCTGCATGATCGAATGAACCGAAGTGTGGTAGCGGCGCGCGATCAAGCCCAGGGTCTCTCCGCGACGCAGGCGATGCTTGCGCCAGGTGATGCGTTCGTCTTCGGGAATCTTCGCCAGGGCTTCCATGGCGCCATCCGCCTCTCCCGCGGGTACGCGCAAACCGTAGTCCTTGCGCCCGGGAGGCGTGACCCCGGCCAAGAGTTGCGGATTGAGCGCGCGTAGGTCCGAGGTCGAAATTCCGGTGGCCTTGGACACCTGGCTCAGGCTGTAGGCGTCGTCCAGGGAGAGCCGGTCGAAGGCGAGCGGCTCTCCCTCGATGCCCTCGAAACCGTATTTCTCGGGGTTGCGGACGATGCGCGCGGCCGCGATGAACTTGGGCACGTACTCGCGCGTTTCGCGCGGCAGGCGCATGGTCCAGTAGTCGGCCTCTCCGGAGAGACCGATGGCGCGCTGGATGCGGTACTCCCCCGAGTTGTACGCGGCGAGCGCGAGCGCCCAGTCCTGGAACATGCGGTGCAAGAGCGCGAAGTGTTTCGCCGCGGCCCGGGTCGACATCTCGATGTCCCTGCGCTCATCGATCCACTCGTCCACCTGCAGTCCGCGGTGGCGCGCGGTGCTGCGCATGAACTGCCACCAACCCACCGCGCCCGCGCGGCTGCGGATCTTGGGCTGCAGCCCCGATTCGATCATGGCCGCGCACACCAATTCGCTGGGAAGGTTCTCTTCCTCCAAAATGGATGCCATGGTCGGACCGACGCGCTGGTAGCGGGCCAGCCAACGGCTGAACTGCGGGCGCCCTCGACCCTGGTAGTACTGCATCCACTTCTCGACCTTGGGATTGTCCACCGCCAAAAGAGCGTCCAGTGAACCCGAATCGGGTTGGCTCTCCTCTTGCGGCAAGAGGAACCCGGGCAGTCCATAGCGCGTCTGCAGACTGTCGTAGACATCCTCCAGGCTCTGGTCGATGGGAGCGTAGCTCTCCTTGAAGAAGCGCTCCTCGGCCAGGATTTCGCTGTAGTAATCCAGCTTGCGTCTCAGGGAGGAGAGATACAGGACGGCCAGGCTGTCGTCATCGGCGGCCTGGATACCCTCCAGACCCTGCTTGAGCAAGAGGAAGTGTTCCTCGGCAAGATCGAGCTGATCCTGGCTGTAGGCCTCGCTGCCGTGGCGGTAGAGCTCCTCGAGGGGCTCGAAATCGGGGTGGGAGCGCAGGATCTTGTCCTGCAGGCTCTCGTCCACCAGCGCGGGCTGATCGAGGGTGAGCGAATCCGCGAAATCCAGAGTCGAGTCGTCCTCCGCCGGGGCCTGGACGAGCTCCGTATTCAGCGCGGGTTGCGCAGCGGGGGGCGAAGTTGCGCATCCGCCAACCGCGAGCGCAAGAATGAGAGCCAGTCCGCCAAGGGAGAGGCGTGAGATGGATGAGCCGTGTCGTTGCGCAAAATTTCCCATCGTGCCCTGAGAGGTCGAAAGTTGACTGTGAAGAAGGTGATTTGGACACACCCTACGGTTATATGCCTCAGGAGGGCAAGGAAGCTTTGTGCCGAAGTGGGCGGCTGGCTGTGTTAAGATCAATGCGCTGAGGTGGGACACATCGCATCGCGCTGGATCGACATCATGAGGCATCAGCTGCAACGCGTTGACTTAAAGCGTTTTCTAGAATCTGAGGTCCCCCTCGAGTGTCTACGGAGCGGCCTGCGCGAGCAGGTCGAGTCCGCACTCACCGAGGGAGGGGAGCTGTACGCGCTCACCAGGCGCGTGGTGGCGGAACTGCGCGAACTCGGGCTTCTGCGTCCGGTGGGCCGGCTGCGCGAGGGCCGGCGCAACGTCACGCTCTACGCGGTGGAAGGCTCGCCCCGCGCGTACGATCTGCGTCCTCTCTTGACCTCCGCGGCCCAGGTGGATGCCGAACCCGTCCCTGACCCCTCCCGCGAGCCGAAGCCAGACCCCACCGAGCCTCCGCGCGCGAAGCGGCCCCTGGAGGGTGAGACCCCGGCGCTGGAGCCCTCGGTGGGAGCGGTGACCCTGGCCGCCATCCGCGGCACCTTCCAGCGCGACTGGATCAGCTACGGGCTGGACGCCAGCCTGGAGAATCTCATTCGCGCCCTGCGCAACTCGCTCGGAGATCCCACGCTCCGTTTGTTGCTCTGGGGCGAACGCCTGCCCCGGCAGCTCGGCCAGGGGCGCGGATGGCAGTTGGCCACGCGCGGAGACAGCCTGAGTCTCGCCCTCGAGCGGGCCCAGGCCGGCGCCCTTCCCGCCGGGGGGATCGTGGCGCAGGGATCACGTTGGTATCCGCTGTGGCTCGACGATCAACTCGTGGGGGCTCTGGGCGCGGATCCCAAGCTCGAGCCGGCGTTGGTGGAGCAAGCGGCGGGGGCGGCGGGAGATCTGATCGCGGCGGTGGGCCGCAGTCAGCGCCGGGTGTTCAACGATCCTCTGACGGGCGTGCACAATCGCGGCTTTTTCGATCGGCAGTTCTCGGTGGAGATGGAGCGCAGCCGGCGCTCCGGCGAGCCCCTGGGTCTGCTCTTCGCGGACCTCGACCTCTTCAAGAACATCAATGACGAATACGGCCATGAGGCCGGCGACATGGTCCTGCGCAACGTGGCTTCGTTGCTCGTCGCGCAGCTGCGTCGCATCGACTACGTCTTCCGCTACGGAGGAGAAGAGTTCGCGATTCTGCTACCGGGAACCGATCTGGAGGAGTCCGCGCGCACCGCGCGCCGTCTGTGCAGCGCGGTCGAGGCATCCGAGCTCAGACTCGAGGGCGACGTGATCTTGCACGTGAGCTTGAGCATCGGTGTGGCGGTGTTCCCCGAGCACGCGGACGATGAACGCGTTCTGATGCGACGAGCGGATCTGGCGATGTATCAGGCCAAACAAGAGGGACGCAATTGCGTGCGGTTGTGGGGGAGCAACGGACCCTGAGCGCGCGCCCCTGAGCTGGGATGCGTTCGCGCACTCGCTGCGCTATTCTCTCTTTTGTCTTCGCGCGCCTCCTAAATTTTTTCGCGAGTCTCCCCGTAGCGGCCACGCCGGCCGCGCGTGGTGCAACCCCTCTGGTGTCTTTTTCTGGCCATCCTCTTGGGACACGCCGTGGCGGGTCCGCGGGTCGAACTCTGCGCGCGGGCGATGGCGCTCGCGATCTTTCTGCTGCTCTTCTTCAGGGAACGCGCCCAGAGCCGGAGCTGGTTGCTGGGGCTCTTCTTGGGCTTGGCCGGTGGATTGCGCTTGCAGTCCGAGCTGCGCGCCCTGCGCGCGTGGGATGGTTATTCGGGAAGCGCGCGCGTCATGGTAGCCCGCAGCAGCCCCCGAGGAAGCGAGCTCTGGCTGCGTGGGCCAAAACTTCCCGTGGTGCGGGCGCGCGTGAGTGGGCTTTCGGGGATCGGGCGGGGAGCGAGGACGCGCGTGGCGCTGCGGTGCTGGTTGCCCAAGGCGCGGCGCAATCCCGACGATACCGACCGCTTGCGGGCGGGCCTGGCGCGGCCGCCTCTTCTGCGGGCGAAGCTCTTGGAATCCGCGCACTGGCTAGGGCCAAGGAGGCCGCCCCCCAGGGGGCTGCGCGAAGCGTTGCGTCGCGCTCTGCGCGCAAGACTGCAGCCGACGATGGGCGAGGGAAGCGCTCTGTGGTCGGCTCTGCTTTTGGGCGACCGGCAAGATTTGAGCGAGGGAGCGCGCGAACGCTTCCGCCACTTGGGCCTGGCTCACATGCTGGCCCTCAGCGGTCTGCACGTGGGTCTGGTTGCTCTCCTTCTCTTGCGGCTGAGCCGGCGCAGCCGGCAGAACGCGAGCGCCTGGATCCTGCTTCCGCTCGGCGCGTGGGCGCTGGCGGCCGGGCTCTCCCCCTCGCTCTTGCGCGCGGTGGCCATTCTGGCCTGGCTGATCGGCGGCAAAAGCCAAGGGCGAATGCGAAGGCCGGTCGATGGTCTGGCCGCCGCGGGGATCCTGGAGCTTCTGCTGCGGCCCGAGAGCGTCGCCGCGCTGGGGTGGTGGCTGAGTTACGCCGCGACACTGGCCCTTCTGCGGGTGGCCCAACATCTGCCGCGAAGCCGCGTGCTCGCGGCGCTGGTGGCGGTGACGGTGGCTCCCCTGGGAACGCTGCCCTGGACGCTGGGAGTCTTTGGTCGGTTGCCCTTGGCCGCGCCGCTGTGGAACCTGCTCCTGGGCCCTCTCTTCGCCCTGCTCATGGGCGCGGGATGCCTGCTGGTCCTGGTGGCTCTCGTTCTGCCGCCATGTGCTCCAGCAAGTCTAACGATTCTAGCTGTTTGTACTCATGGCTTCGGGTATTTATTGAAGCTGGTGGCCGCCGTGGATCCGGGCGGCCTGGGCCACCCGGGACTGCACGGCTGGGCCTGGGTGCTGGCCCTCGGTGGCGCGGGACTTTTGTTGCTTCCCGATCTGCGCATCCCCTTGGCACGGCGGCTGGCGGCGGTGGCCTGCCTGCTCGTGCTCGTGCACGCGCGCGCCTTCCTGGCCCCGGGGGCGAGCTGGTGGAGTCTGGACGTGGGGCAGGGGGACGGAGGGGTGCTGCGCGTGGGGCGCGCGAGCTGCCTGGTGATCGACTGCGGTCCGGGGCCCTGGCACGGCGGGCCGGAGCGCGTGATCTCGCCCTATCTCTCGCGGCGCAATCTGCGGGGAGCGTCGCTGCTGGTGACCCACGGGCATCGCGACCACTACGGGGGCGCGCTCGCTCTGCTGCATTCGGGCCGCATCGCCGCGCTCTATTTGGGAGCGGTGGAGCGAGGACGCCCGTGGACTGCGCCCATTCTGGCCGCGGCCCAGCGCGCGCGGGTTGCCGTGCATTGGTTCGCCCGCGGGGATTCGTTGAAGGTGGGCCAGTGGACCCTGCGTTGTCTGTGGCCCACCAAGACGGCCGGCGACTTCAGCACCAACAACCGCAGCGTGGTCCTGAGGGGCGGACCCGCCTTCGCGCCGATCTTGTGGACAGGGGATCTGGAGAGGGAAGCCGAAGCGAAGCTGCTCGCCACGCAGCAAAAATTGCGCTGTGAGGTGTTGAAGGTGGCGCATCACGGCTCCAAAACCGGCACCTCCGACGCGCTGCTCGCGCGGCTTGAAGGAAGCGTCGCGCTCATCTCCTGCGGAGTGGGCAACCGCTATCACCACCCGCATGCGCCGACTCTCGCAGCTCTGCGCGCGCACGCCTGGCGGGTGTTGCGCACGGACCGCCAAGGGGCGGTGGGAGTCCGTTGGTGGGCCCACCGCCTGCAAATTCGCAGCGTGGGGCCGTCGCCTTGACGCTGTGAGAGGGCGGCATTATGCTGCCGCCGCGCACACGCGGGAATTCCCCATCTTTGGAAAGAGATCGAGCATGAATTGCCCGTTTCCGACCCTGGTCCGCTGCGAGGAGCTCGGACTATCGCCGGATTACAGCGGTAAAGTCCGCGAAATCTTCGAACTGGGCGACACCCTCCTGCTGGTCGCCACCGATCGCATCAGCGCCTTCGACGTCATCATGGACGATCCGGTTCCCGGCCGGGGCGCTCTCCTCACCCAGATGACCCTCGCATGGTATGACTACTTCGGGAACTCGCTGAAACACCATCTGATCCACGGAAATGCTGAGGATCTTCCTGAACCCTTCCGGCGCCACGCCGATCGCCTGCGCGGCCGCGTGATGCTGGTGCGGCGCGCCAAGCCCCCCGAGGTGGAGGCGGTGGTGCGCGGCTATCTGGCCGGCAGCGGCCTGCGCGACTATCAGGCGAGCGGCGCGGTCTGCGGCCACGAGCTTCCCGCGGGGATGGTGAACTCGCAGAAGTTCGTCAAGCCCCTCTTCACCCCGGCCACCAAGGCCAAGAGCGGTCACGACGAGAACATCGACGAAAGCCGCGCGCGGGAGATCCTGGGCGACAGGGGATTCGAAGAGGTGCGCGAGAAGAGCCTGTGGATCTACGAGCGGGCCAGTCGCATGGCGAAGGAGCGTGGGATCATCATCGCCGACACGAAATTCGAGTTCGGGCTGATGGATGGGGAGTGGATCCTGGTCGACGAACTCCTGACTCCCGACTCCTCGCGCTATTGGGATGCAGAGCGCTATGAGGCGGGGCGCGAGCAGGACAGCATGGACAAGCAGGTCCTGCGCAATCATCTGGCGACTCTGGACTGGAACAAGAGCTATCCACCGCCGAAGCTGGATCCCGCCATTTTGGAGCGCACCTACGAAGTCTATCTCGAGATCTTCCGCCGTCTCTTTCCCGAACGAGCCCGGGAGTGTGGAGCTTGAAGAACCAGAGAAAAGCGCTGTTGAGCGTCACCGACAAACGGGGCCTGCCCGGCTTGGGAAAGGCCCTCGTCGAGAACGGCTACGAGTTGCTCGCCTCGGGCGGCACGGCCAAGTGTTTGCGCGACGCGAATCTCGCGGTCACCGAAGTGGCGAAGTACACCGGACAGGCCGAGATCCTCGCGGGCCGGGTGAAGACCCTGCATCCCGCGATCGCGGCCGGGATCCTGGCCCCGGGAGAGAGTGATCTTCAGGGGACCGGATTTCAGACCATCGATCTGGTGGTGGTCAATCTCTACGATTTTCAGGGCGAATTGAAGCGGGGCGGAAACGAGGAAGCTCTGGTGGAGTCGATCGACATCGGTGGGCCCACGCTCTTGCGCGCCGGCGCGAAAAACTTCGCGCGAGTGACGGTTCTCAGTGATCCGGATTCGTATCCCGCGTTCATCGAAGAGATGGAGCGCCACGAGGGCGGAAGTTGTCTCAAGTTCCGCCGCAAGATGGCCCAAAGAGTGTTTCGGCATACCGCGCGTTACGACGCGTTGATCGCGGACAATCTCTTCGGCGGAAGCAGCGAGGCGAGGGACGAACACGAACTGCGCTACGGGGAGAATCCGCACCAGAAAGCGAGCTGGAGAGTTCGCGGGGGCGGAGATCTCGGCGAACTCGGGATCACTCTCCACGGCGGCAAGGAACTCAGCTACAACAACCTGGTGGACCTGGTGGCGGCGCTGAAGCTCGCGCTGGATTTGCCGCGCAACGCGTGCGCGATCCTCAAGCACACCAATCCCTGCGGCGTCGGCCTGGGGGATACCCCCCTGCGCGCCTTCGAGAGGGCGCTGGCCGGAGATCCGGTCTCGGCCTTCGGCGGGATCGTGGTCTTCGGCAGCGAGCTGGATGGCCCCGCCGCCGAACGCCTGAAGGAGATGTTCCTGGAGGTGGTGGCCGCGCCCTCTTTTGATACCAGCGCGCGGGAGCTTCTGGCCAAGAAAAAGAAGCTGCGCGTTCTCAGCGTGGATCTGGCCCGCTTCGCGGCGAGCACCAAGGAAGCGGAGCGTCGTTGGGGTCGGCTCGTGTTGCGGCAGGAGGAGGACGAGAACTTTCCCGAGCTGGAACGCTGGCAGCAGGTCGCGGGACCGGCTCCCGGCGAGGACACCCTCGCCGCGGCGCGACTGGCCTGGGTGGTGGCGAAGCACGTCAAGAGCAACGCGATCGTTCTCGCCGACGCCAGCGGAACTCTCGGGATCGGAGCGGGACAGATGAGCCGCGTGGATTCCTGCCGTCTCGCGATCGAGAAGGCGCACGACGCCAAGATGGAACTGGCCGGATGCGCGGCGGCCAGCGACGGCTTCTTTCCCTTCCCGGACGGACCCACCGTACTGGCGGAGGCGGGCGCTGCCACCATCATCCAACCCGGCGGATCCATTCGCGACGAGGAGGTCGTGCAAGCAGCGCAAGAGCTGGGCGTGCGCCTGTTCCACACCGCGGTAAGACACTTCCGTCACTGAGAAAGGACGAGGAATGAGCCACCGGCCCACCATCGTGGTCGTGGACTTCGGTTCCCAGTACAGCCAGCTCATCACACGCCGCCTGCGCGAGCTGGGCGCGTTCAGTGAACTCATCACTCCCGCCATGAGCGAGAGCTTGAGGGGGCGCGAGGACCTGGCCGGCATCATCCTGTCCGGAGGACCTTCGAGCGTCAGCGAGGCGGAAGCCCCGGGCAGCGGGGGGACGCTGGTGGGCTTGGGCAAGCCCGTGCTGGGGATCTGCTACGGGATGCAACTCATGGCGCAGGAGTTGGGGGGGAAGGTCGAGCGCGCCAAGGGCCGGGAGTACGGCGACGCCCGCCTGGAGATCGCGGTGCAAAGTCGCCTCTTCCATTCCACGCCGGCTCTGCAAAACGTCTGGATGAGCCACGGCGATCAGGTGACGAAAGTCCCGGAGGGATTCAAGGTCACCGCGCAATCGGAGGACGGCGTCATCGCCGCCATGGCCGACGAGCTGCGCGGCTTCTACGCGCTGCAGTTCCATCCCGAGGTGAGTCACACTCAGTACGGGATGCACATCCTCGAGAACTTCGTGCGCACCATCTGCAAGGTCGAGGAGGGATGGGATCGCGGTTCGTTCATCGAGGAAGAGATCGCTTCGATTCGCAAGAAAGTTGGCGAGGATCGCGTGCTCTGCGCGGTGAGCGGGGGAGTGGATTCCACCGTGATGGCGGTTCTCGTCGATCGCGCGGTGGGCCCGCAGTTGACCGCGGTCTTCGTGGACAACGGATTGCTTCGCCAGGGCGAGGCGCCGCGCGTGGCCAAGCGTCTGGGCGCGCTTCTGCACCACCGGCTTCAAGTCGTCGACGCGCGCGAGACATTTCTGAAGCGCTTGAAGGGGGTGACCGATCCCGAGGAGAAGCGGCGGATCATCGGCCACACTTTCATCGATGTCTTCGAGGAGGCGGCGAAAGCTCACGGCCCCTTCAAATTTCTCGCGCAGGGAACCCTCTATCCGGATCGCATCGAGAGCCTCTCGGTGAAGGGGCCGAGTCACGTGATCAAGACCCACCACAACGTGGGTGGGCTCCCCGAGCGGCTGGGCTTTGAACTCATCGAACCTCTGGCCGAACTCTTCAAGGACGAAGTGCGGGCCATCGGCGCGCAGCTGAACATCTCCTCCGAGCTGCTAACGCGGCATCCCTTTCCCGGCCCGGGCCTGGCCGTACGATGTCTGGGTGAAGTCGACGAAGAGCGTCTCTCACTGCTCAGGCAGGCCGACGCGATCTTCATCGAGGAGCTGCGGCGCAGCGGACTCTACGACCGGATCTGGCAGGCGGGCGCGGTGCTGTTGCCCTTGAAGAGCGTGGGGGTCATGGGGGACGCACGCAGCTACGAGAGCGTGGTGGCCCTGCGGGCAGTGACCAGCGGGATGCCATGACCGCGGATTGGGCGCGGATTCCCGACGAAGTTCTCGCGCGGGTGAGCAGCCGCATCGTGCGCGAGGTTCCCGGAGTGAATCGCGTGGTCTACGACATCTCGTCCAAACCCCCCTCGACCATCGAGTGGGAGTGAGTTTGGTCCCGCTTGCGCGCCTTCCGTATATTCTGTGAAGCTCACCTTGTCCCTCCGAGGATTCATGAGATCGAGCCTTCGCGAATGGCTTCTTTTTTCGCTTCTGCTTCTTCTGGCCGTTCCTTCGCGCGCCAGCGTGTTCGGACCCGGGCACGCGGTGTGGAAGAACCCGCAGATCGAGCGAGCGGAGTTTGCGCGCGCACTCCTGGAGTTGCGAAATCGTCAGCTGAAGGAAGCTTCCCACCTGCGCCTCGAGCAGTCCGCGGTTAACGGACGGAAGACCGCGCTGTCCGGTGAGCGGCGCTTCTTGGTGATCCCCGTACTTTACGCGGACGGTCCACAGGAGGGACCGGTCTCGCAGGAAGAACTCAGCGCGCGATTTTTCGATGAGAGTCGCGAATCTTCCTTCGTGAGCTATTGGAAAGAAGTGAGCGGCGGACGCCTCGTAGCTCGCGGACGCGTGCTGCCCTGGCTGCGCATGCCGCAAGTTCGTTCGTACTACCAGAACGTCTTTCAGGGGCGACCGCGACTCGTCGCCAGCCGTCGACTGGCCGAGGACGCCATCTGCGCGGCGGCGCCGATTCTGGGGCCGTGGTGGGACTTCGACGACGACGGACCCGACGGCATACCGGGCAGCGGAGACGACGACGGGCTGCTCGACTTCGTCATCATCCTGCACCCGGATCCTGGCATCGAAATTCAGGTGGAGGAGGAGGGGATGATGGCGCTGCAGGATCGGGTGGACACTCAGTACGTGCTCTCCACCTGCCAGGTGGGAGCAGATCCCTTCGCCCTCGCCTCCGCCCTGGATCCTCTGGGAGTGATCGTACACGAGGCCGGCCATCTCTTCGGACTGGTCGATCTCTACGACCTGAACGTTCCGGCCGATCAAAGCGGAGACGGATACGCCACCGGTGGTCTGGGTCGATTCTCCTTGATGGCGACCGGGACCTGGGCCGGCGGGGGCCAGAGTCCCACCGGACTCGACGCCTATTCGCGTTCGCTTTTGGGTTGGGGCGAGGCGCAGCAGGTGGGCTTTACCCTGCAGGCGCTGCTCGATCCTGGGAGCGCGCCGGGAGACTACCTGGTGCTCTCTCCTGAAGGTGATTGGAAGCGCGAGCGCTTTCTGGTGGAGGCGCGCGCGGCCGGGATCTCTCCGCGGGATGAGGCGCTGCCCGGGCAGGGCATTCTGATCTACCGGGTGGACGAGGCCGCCCGCGGCTGCAGCGGCACGGATTTCCCGCTGGTCGAATTGCTCGAGGCCGACGGGCGGCAGGACCTCATCCAAGGTCTTAATCAAGGCGAGGCAAGCGACTTCTATGGCGATGCTTCCGGAAACTACGAGCTGGGTCCCAGCAGCACTCCCTCCAGCCAGTCGCGCACTCCCTCGCCGGCGAAACCGGCGCCCCGAATTCGCATCCAGGACGCCGGGGCGCAGCGCTGGACACTGCAGCTGGAGAAGAGCGCCGCGGCCGGGCTCTCCCTGAAGGAGGCGCGTTTCGCAGACGGCCCGGTGCAGCTCGCGCCGGGCAGCGCGAAGGCGTGGCAGCTTCTTTTTCTTCCCACGAGTCTCAGCCCGATTCTTTCGGCGCGCATGCGCGTGCTCTCTGTCGACGCGCCCCTCAGCGCCTCCACCATGGACTGGATCTCTCTCGAGCCGGGACAAAAGGGCTATGCACCCACCCAGGACATCATCCTGCAGGTCCCGGCGCAGCCCGGGGTGCTGGACGCGCAGCTTCGACTGGAAGTGGAGGTCAACGGCCAGAGCCGCCAGATCGAGGGCGGGATCCCGCTGCAGGCGAGCACGGGGCTTAGGGCGGAGGACTTCGCGCGCTGGACCGCGGAGGTCGTTTCCGAGGGCATTCCCGCCACTATCTTCGATGCATTGAGTGAGAGTGAAACTCCCACGGCCGGTTTGAGCGGCTTTCGCCTGCACACCGCGCAGGACTACGCCTACGGCAACTGTTGCGAGCTGCAGCTGCTCTCGCCCTGGATCGCGAGCTCCGCGGCGCCGGATACCCTCCTGCGCTTCTGGTCGCGGATTCACAGCGAGGCTTCCTTGCCCCCCGAGGCGTGGGACGGCGGGGTGGTCGAATGCCG
Organism: Candidatus Krumholzibacteriota bacterium; assembly: GCA_963806035.1. Classification (GTDB taxonomy): domain Bacteria; phylum Krumholzibacteriota; class Krumholzibacteriia; order JAJRXK01; family JAJRXK01; genus JAOZPE01. The sequence continues at coordinate 83,909 of CAWDWO010000026.1, forward strand.
GAGCCTGGGCGGTCAGTGGACTCCTCTCGCCTTGTCCGGTCCCTCCACGGGCTTGATCGTGCCCATGAGCCGCGCCGCCACCAGCGGGATCGAGGGAGTGGGCGGCGAGAGCGCGAGCTGGGTCCAGCTGAAAGCGGAGTTGCCGGCGCGCGATCTTCCTCTGCAATTGCGTTTCCGCTTCGGCAGCGATGCGGACGGCTTGATCCGTGACCCCGCGGGTGGGTGGAGCCTGGCCGGGGCGTCCGTGGGTGAAGCGGGCTGGCAGGCGCGCCTGGATCTGCTGTCGGCCGGAGCGCAGGCCCAGGCGCGCTTGAGCGTGCTTCCCCCGCCGGACAGCTTGCGCGCCTCCCTGTGGGGGCGGGTGCTTCCCGAAGAAGGCTGGCAGCTTCTCGCTCCCGCCCAGCTCCTGGATGCAAACGGGGAGACTCTCTTCCACTTCAGCATGCCGCAGGGAGCGGTGGTGCAGTTGGGGGCATTCGTGGGAGAGAGCACGGCCACCCGCCTGGCCGTCACGGGACGACGAAGCGGGGGACAGGCCTTCAGCGTGCGGCCCAATCCCGCCTTTAGCTTCGTGAACTTCCTGGCGGAGGCCTCCGCCGAAGAGCGCACGCTCTTGATCTACGACCGGCGCGGACGCGAGCTCCGACGCCTGCCATTCCCCGCGAATCTGGGACTCGTGAGTTGGGATGGCACTGACGATGCAGGTCATCGACTTGCTTCAGGATTGTACTTGGCGCGTCTGCTTCCCTCGCGTTACAAAGCAATCTCGGTGACCATCATTCACTGAAGCCCCTCTGCACGATCGAGGAAACCACGGTGCGACGACGCTCGTTTCTGCTTCTCTCCCTGCTTTTGGCGGTGGCCGCACGCCCGGCCGCCGCTATGGCGGAGGAGAACCCGGCCACAATGAGCGAAGGGGTGAGCGAAGCCGTGGTCCTGCACGACAGCGCGCGCGCCACGAGCGCTCGCGAACGCATGCTGCTCGCTTTGTCCTTTTCCGATCAGGCGAATTTGCGAGAGACTCTCAGCGCCAAGGAGATTCCCGCGCCGATCGCCGATTGGCATCGCGTGCGGCTGGCCCTGCAAGAGGGGAATGGGAAAGCGGCGACGAAAGCCCTGCGTCGTTTGCTCAAGCGCTCGCACGAGTTGCCCCCGGAACTGGCTCTTCTGAGCGGCGAACTCGATCGGTTTTGCCTGCAGTCCGCGCTCCAGCTCGATCAGCTCGGACTTGCCGAGTCCGTGTGGCTCCATCCGCGAGCCCCCCACGATGATGATCCAGTGTGGACCGCCCTCGGCGCGCGCCTCCTTTTGAACCGAGGAGATACCTCCAATGCTCTCCTCCGTTTCGAAGAAGCCTGGCGAGACGCTTCGACTCTGCAGCGCAGAGAGAGGAACTTCGCGTACCGCGCGCTCACCCAACTGCGCGCGGGTGATCCCTGCACTGCCATCAGGAGCTGGCTGGAGTACGCGAAGGGTCTGCGCAGCGGAGAGGAGAAACTGTGGGCTCTCAGCTTCTGGGACGCCCATCCACGACTGAAGGCAGCTGCGAAGCTGGCGGGAGTTCGCGACGAGGCCGCCGACTGGCTGGCTCGGAACGCGCGGCGTGAGGAGGCTTTCGCCCTGGCCTCAGGGAGTTTCGAAGAGGGAAGCGGAAGGGAGGCGCGCGAGTCCTATCTCATCGCCTGCGAGCAACTCTATCGGCTGCGGCGGCACGAGGAACTCGCGACCCTGCTCGAAGAACCGCGGCCGCGCGGTCTCGACGAGGAGGCGAGGGCTTCCCTGGCCGCCTACCCCTTGGGGGTGGCGCGACGCAAGGGCGCCAGCGTGGAGATCGCGGCCGGATTCGACTCGGTGGCCGCGCGCTACGACGGCACCCGGCGCGCGGTGGAGGCGCTGTGGGAAGCGGCCTGGATGTGGGAGTTGTCGGGCGAGAGCGAGGCGGCGCAGCGGGATTTCCTGCGCTACGCGCGCGAACATGGCGATGCCCCTTTCGCGCAGGCGGCGGCGCTGCGCGCGATCTACTTGCCCTTTCAAGAAGGAGACTTCAAGAGCGCGGAAGCGCGCGAGCAGGAGCTTCACTCCAGCCTGGGAGGGGGCGAGGAGGCGGCGGCCGCTCTGTGGCTGGCGGAGCGCAGCGCACGCGCCCGCCAGGAGGAGGACAAGGCCGAGCGCTTCGCCCAGGAGCTCAGCCGGCGCTTTCCCGACAGTCCCTTTCTCGGCCTGCCCGAGAGCGCGCCCCCACTTCGAGAAGATTCCGAGCTGATTGACCTAGAGAATTTATTTCAAAAACAATACCAGGCGTTTCAACTCCTGGCGCACGAGCTCGAGGTGCAGGATCTCTTCGCGCCGCGGGATCCCAGCTGGCAGAGGGCCGCGCTTCTTTTGCGCTATGGCTACTTCGAGCGCGGCGAGCGTGCCCTTCTGGAACTCGTGCAGCCGCTGCGGCGCGATCCCCGGGTCCAGCTACGGGCCTGCGCCCTGGCTTGGGCTGCCGGACGTGCCGAGCGTCAGGCGCGCAGCGCCTGGTGGCTGCAGGTGCTTCTGAAGGGACGCTCCGAGGCGCTGGATGCGGCCCTGGAGCAAATCTCCTTTCCCACCCCCTTCGCGGCCACGGTCGCCCAGGAAGCCTCAGCCCGCGGGCTCTCTCCGGCCGCTCTGTGGTCGCTCATGCGGCGCGAGAGCTTCTACGAGGCGCAGGTGGTCTCGCGGGCCGGCGCCTATGGTCTCCTGCAGCTTCTGCCGGAAACCGCGCAGCGCATGGCGGAAAAACTGGACGATCCGACTCTCGAGGATCCCTTGAGACTTTTGGATCCTCGGATCAATTTGCGCTACGGGAGCGCCTACTTCGCCCAACTTCTTCAGGAGTGCGGGGGGGATCCCTTGCAAGCCCTCGCGGCCTACAACGCGGGGGAGGGCAACGGAAGGCGCTGGAAGGAGCGCGTGGGGGCCGAGGCACCCGCCACCGAAATGCTGCTCACGATTTCCTATTCGGAGACTCGCGCCTACGTCTACAACGTGCTCCGCTTCTGGAAAGTCTACGATCGAATCCTCCCTTTGAAGGCCGAGTAGGGAACGATACGCCCTCTTGCTCCCAATGAGACTACCGCTAGGGAAGCGATACCTTGGCAGGAGCCTTGCAAGCTTCATCAGGTCGTATGCGGGATTCGGCGATCGTGCCGGTCGGCGAATGATGTTCTTGAGAACGTGAGGGCAGGATGTTTCTGAAGAAACTCTTCAAGGTGATGCCCCAGGAACCGCTCACACGCGGCTTGGACCTGTACAACGACGGTCGTTTCGGAGAAGCGCTGGAGATTTTCGAATCACTGCTGCAGGACAAGGATCCGGCGGTGAAGGCCAAGGCCAAGCTGTACTCCTGCGAAGCGCATCTGCAATTGGGCGACGCGGCTTCGTCTCGCGATCTGCAAGGCGCGGTCTACCACTACCACAAGGCGGCGGACTACGAGCCGCGCTTCGCCGACATCCACAACAAGGTGGGGGAGATGTCGCGCCATCTCGGTCGTCCCGAGGAGGCAGCCGAGGCGTTCCGGCGCGCGCTGGCGATCAACGAACGCTATTTTCTGGCCCGCGTGAACCTGGTTCAGACTCTCCTCGAGCTGGGGCAGAGCACTCAATGCGGGGCCGAAATGCGCGTGCTGTCGGCCACCTGTCCCCCTCTGTTTCGCGACCTCTGCGAGAGCCTGGTGGAGGCGAGCCAGAGCAACGACCGCCAACGCATGATCGAAATCTTGGCGGAGATCCGTCACCTCGACCTGGATACAGTCAGTCTCGCACGCGAGCGGGCGCTGGCCTTCTTGCGCAAGGGCGAGCCGGAAGCGGCGGCGGAGATCCTGGAGAAGCTCGTGGCCGAGCACTCCCGTTTTCCCGATCTGCGCCACATTCTGGGATTGGCTTACGGGGACATGGGGCTGCGCGAAGAGGCCATGGCCAGCTTCCGTCAGGCCCTCGAACTGAATCCCCACTACCTCAAGGCGCGCATCAATTTGGGATTCACCCTGATGGAGGCCGAGCGCTACGCCGAGGCCGAGAAAGAACTGAAAATCGCGCTGGAGACCGATCCCGACCATCCGCTGATAAAGAGCGCGCTTCAGGAGATCGCGGAGATGGGTTCCCATGCCTGAAATGGTCGGAAACCAAGTGGACCTCTATCAGGTTCTGGAGGTGAAGCCGGACGCGAAACCGGAGGAAGTGCGTCGCGCCTACTTCCGTCTGGCCAAGCTGTATCACCCGGACTTGAGTCCGGATGGAGATGCGGACGCCAACACCGAGCGCTTCCTGCAGATTCAGAAGGCCTATGAGATTCTGTCGAACACCAGCAAACGTCTGGAGTACGACGAGTCGCGTCGCAGCGGGTTGAAGGGTGAGGAAGCGGTAAGTCAGGCGGAGCGGGGACCATCACCTGGTCCTCGCCCCGCGTGGCTACGAGGCCCCTCACTGGACGAGGTCCGTGATGCGCGGAAGGCCTTCGCGAGGGTGAAACCGCTGCTCGATCAGGACGAGGTCGAGCGCGCGGCCGAGGTGCTGAGGGTGATCGTCAAGACCGTGCCGAACGAAGCGGAATACCAGTCGATGTACGGATATGTTCTGGCCCTGAGCGGAGACAATCTGCACAAGGCGCGCGATCTGTGCCGGCGCGCGGTGCAGGCCGAGCCCTACAACGCGGATTTCCACGCTCGACTGGGTTTCGTCTACCAGCAGGCGGGTCTCACCAAGACCGCCGAGGAGTGCTTCGCCACCGCGCTGGCCTACGACCAGCAGCAGGAGATCGCGCTCGCCAATTTCGAGTCGGAAAAGGGCGGAGAGGGCCTCATGGGCAAGATCGGGCGCCTCTTCGGCCACTGATCGACCCCTCCGCTTGACACTTCCGCGCCGCTGCGTCTAGTTTACTGGTAGCCATTCTGGTCTCCCTATCCATCGTAAGTGGAGGTGTCGATGGCAACCGGTGTCGTGCGCTGGTTTCACGAGGGCCGTGGCTACGGCTTCATCGAGGCAGCTGACACTAAGAACTCCCTTTATTTCAGACACGTGGATGTCGTGGGTACGGGGTATCGCACCCTGCGAGAAGGTCAAAAAGTGCGTTACGCGGTCCGCGAGAAGAGCCACGTGAACCAGGCCATCCAAGTCGAGGCGCTCTGAGGCGTCCGTTGGAAATCGTTTCCCCGCGGTCCCATCCCACATGGGAATGGGACCGCTTTCTGTTCCCTGAGGATTCACGGCGTAAGAAATGTCATTCACACAGTTTCTGGAGAGTATCTTCGGTAGTAAGTCGCAGCGCGACTACAAGAAATACGCGCCTTTGGTCGAAGAGGTCAAAGAGACGCGCGCGCCGATGAAGGAATGGGACGACGCAAAGCTGCAGTCGATGACCGAGACCTTCCGTCAGCGTTTGCAGGAGGGGGAGACGGTCGACGATCTGATGATCGAGGCCTATGCCGTGGTGTGGGAGACCTGCCGGCGGCTCGCGGAACGCAAGGCGAGCTGGGAGGTGCACGGACGCGAGGTCGTGTGGGACATGGTTCCCTACGACGTGCAGATATGGGCGGCATGGTGCTCCACCGCGGGATCATCGCGGAGATGGCCACCGGGGAAGGAAAGACCCTGGTGGCGGACTTTCCCCTCTATCTGAATGCCCTGGTGGGGAAGGGCGCTCATCTGGTCACGGTGAACGACTATCTGGCCCAACGCGACGCGCAGTGGATGGGGGGGATCTACCGCTTTTTGGGTCTGACGGTGGGCTTCATTCGCAACGAAATGAGCCCCGTCCAGAGACGAGCGGCCTACAACTCGGACATCACCTACGGCACCAACAACGAATTCGGCTTCGATTACCTGCGCGACAACATGTCGGTGAGGCGTGAGGACCTCGTCCAACGCGAATTCCACTACGTGATCGTGGACGAGGTCGACTCGTGCTTGATCGACGAGGCGCGGACCCCCCTCATCATCTCGGGTCCGGTGGGCGAGAGCACGCACCGCTTCGGCGAGCTCAAACCTCTGGTCGAGACGCTGGTGCACAAGCAGACACGTCTCTTGAACACCTATTTGGCCGACGCGGAAAAGGTCATTCGCAGCGGGGAGGAAGTGGATCACGACACCGGCCTGAAGCTCTTGCGCGTGAGCCGCGGCGGCGCGAAGCTGCCGCGCTTCATGAAGCTGCGCAAGGAGCCGGGCGTGCAGGACATCATTCGCCGCGTGGAATCCGAATACTTGCGCGACAAGAACATGTGGGAGGCGGACGAGGACCTGTTCTACGTGATCCAGGAGAAGGAGAACACCGTCGATCTGACCGAGAAGGGACGGCGCGAGTTCGGCTCGAGCCGATCCGGAGTTCTTCATCCTGCCCGACCTCTCGGTGGAATTGGGAAACATCGAGAAGGACGAGTCGCTCAGCGAAAAGGAAAAGGCTGAGAAGATCGAGACCGTCCACCGCCTGTACGGCGAGCGCAACGAGAGGCATCCACAACGTCCAACAACTCCTGAAGGCTTACGCGCTGTTCAGCAAGGACGACGAGTACGTCATTCAGGACGGCAAGATCATGATCGTGGACGAATTTACCGGACGCATCATGCCCGGCCGCCGCTTCAGCGAGGGTTTGCACAGTGCCCTGGAAGCCAAAGAGGGCGTGAAGATCGAGGCCGAGACGCAGACCTACGCCACCATCACTCTGCAGAATTACTTCCGCATGTACGACAAGCTGGCCGGCATGACGGGAACGGCTGAGACCGAGGCGGCGGAGTTCCACGAGATCTACGAACTGGACGTGGTGGTCATTCCCACCAACCGGCCGATTCGCCGTGAGGACTACAACGACCAGATCTACCGCACCAAGCGAGAGAAGTACAACGCGATCGTGGACGAGGTCGCGCAGCTGAACGAGATGGGCTTGCCGGTCCTGGTGGGAACGACCACGGTCGAGGTGCGCGAGACTCTCTCGCGACATGCTTCAAGCGGCGCGGCATCCGCCACAACGTTCTCAACGCCAAGCACCACAAGCGTGAAGCGGAGATCGTGGAGGAAGCGGGTCAACGGGGTTCGGTGACGATCGCCACGAACATGGCCGGACGCGGAACCGACATCAAACTGGGCGAGGGCGTGAAGTGCGAGAGCGGAGAGCGGGACGGCCGCCCGGCCGGTCTGTGGATCATCGGAGCGAGCGGCACGAGGCCGTCGCATCGACCGCCAGCTGCGCGGCCGCGCCGGCCGCCAGGGGGATCCCGGAGCGAGTCCGCTTCTACATCTCGCTGGAAGACGACCTCATGCGCCTGTTCGCCTCCGATCGCGTCTCGAAGGCATCATGGACCGATGGGACTGGAGGAGGGCGAGGTCATCGAGCATGGCCTGGTCACCAAGGCCATCGAGACGGCCCAGAAGCGGGTCGAGCAGCAGAACTTCAGCATCCGCAAGCGCCTGCTGGAATACGACGACGTGATGAACAAGCAGCGCGAGGTCATCTACGACTGCGCCGGCGCAGATTGCTGGTGAACGAAGAGGGTCGCGAATCCACTTTGGATCTCATCGAGGATACCGTCGACCAGATGATCGAAAACCGCACCTCCTCCAAGGACCCGGCGGAATACTGGGACTGGGCCGGACTCAGTCTGGACATGAGCACCACCTTCCTGATTCCTGTTCCGGTGCCCGAGGAACTCCGTGACAGCATCGGACAGGAGAGCCTGCGCGAGAACCTCCTGGAGGCGGCCACGCGCGCCTACCGCGCCAAAGTGGAGCGTCTCAGCCCGCCCATCGCCAAGCAGCTCGAGCAGCACGTGACCCTGAGAACCATCGACGAGATGTGGAAGGACCATCTGCACGAACTGGATACCCTGCGCAGTGGAATCGGGCTGAGGGCCTACGGCCAGAAGGATCCGCTCCTGGAGTACAAGGCGGAGAGTTTCGAACTCTTCCAGTTGATGATGGAACGGATCCGCAGCGAGGCGGTCGCGCGCTTTTTCCGTTTCGAGCTGGTGCAGACTCCGCCCGAGGCCACGGCCGCGATGTCCGGCGGCACCGCGCAAAAAGCGCAGGCCAGCGCCTATGCTGCCGCCAGCGCCCAGCAGGGTGGGGCAGCGTCGGCCAGCGCCATCGGCACCATGAATCCAGAGGGTGGAGCATCCCAGCCCTCGGCCCCGGTGGTTCGCGATCAGCCCAAGGTGGGACGCAACGATCCCTGTCCCTGTGGCAGCGGCAAGAAGTACAAGAAGTGCCACGGGCGAAAAGCCTGAGCGGATGCAAAGGCGAGAACCCGTCACCCTCATCGGCGGTGGCCTGGCCGGGTCCGAAGCCGCCCTCCAACTCGCAGCACGCGGTCACTCCGTACGTCTCTTCGAAATGCGCCCCACGAAGTCGACCGAGGCGCACAAAAGCGGCGATCTCGCCGAGATCGTCTGCAGCAATTCCTTCAAGAGTGAACGCGATGACACCGCGGCGGGAGTGCTCAAACTCGAACTCGATCTTTTGGGCTGCCGCTTGCTGGATTTCGCGCGTCAGGCGCGGGTGCCCGCGGGCGCGGCTCTGGCCATGGACCGCGAACGTTTTTCCGGCGCGGTGACGAGCGCTCTCTTGCAGAGTCCCCACTTGAGCGTGGTGAGGGAGGAGGCGCAGCGGATTCCCGCCGAGCGTCCCTGCATCATCGCCACCGGACCCTTGACCTCGGCCGCGCTCCAGGAGGATCTGGCCCGTCTGCTCGGCGAGGAAGCGCTGTATTTCTACGACGCGATCGCGCCCTCGGTCCTGCTGGACTCGGTGGACCGCGAGATTGCGTTCAAGGCGGCCCGCTACGAAAAGGGCGAAGCCGACTATTACAACTGCCCGCTGAACAAGGAGGAGTACGAACACTTCGTGGACGAGCTTCTCGCTGCGGATCGCGTGCAGCCCAAGGACTTCGAGAAGGCGGCCTACTTCCAGGGTTGCATGCCCATCGAGGCCATCGCCGAGGGCGGGCGCGAGAGTTTGCGCTTTGGCCCGATGCGTCCGGTAGGCCTGCAGGATCCGCGCAGCGGGCGCCGCCCCTGGGCGGTGGTGCAGCTGCGGCAGGAGACGCTGGATGGAACCCTTTTCGGGCTGGTGGGATTCCAAACGCAGCTCAAGTATCCCGATCAGCGGCGCATCTTCTCCTTGATTCCCGGACTTGAGCGCGCGGAGTTCGCGCGCCTGGGTAGCCTTCACCGCAATACCTTCATCAACAGCCCCAAGCACCTCGACGAGAGACTGCAACTGCGCGGGCAGGACGGATTGCATCTCGCGGGACAGATGATCGGCTGTGAAGGCTACGTGGAGAGCATTGCCACCGGACTTTTGGCCGCGCTCGCGGTGCACGCGCGGCAATCGGATCTGCCCTTCGCACCTCCGCCGCGCGAGTCGATTCTGGGCAGTCTTTTGGCCTACTTGCGGCAGAACACCGCTCAGCGCCCCAGTCCCATGAACGTGAACTTCGGCCTCCTGCCGCCCTTGAGCGAGCGCATCAGGAGCAAGCGGGAGCGCAAACTCGCGCTGGCTGAGCGGGCAGTTCGTGCCATGCGCGCCTGGCGCGAGGAATTCGCCGCGCTTTTCGACTGAGAAAAGAGCGGAGCCGCTGCAGGACTGCTACACTGCCAACAGAATGCCAGCCGTCAACCCACTGGAACAGGCCTGGATCGACCATCTCCGGGCGATCCGCGGACTTTCGCCGCGGACTCTGGAAGCCTACGCGCGCGATCTGGAGTCGGTGCGCCGGGCCCTGGCCGAGAGAAGCTCGCAAGAGGTGAATTGGCTTGAGATTGATGCTGATCAGCTCAGAATCTGGTTCAGCTACGAACGTGGGCGTGGGATCAGCTCGAGGAGCTTGGCGCGCCGCCTCTCCGCCCTGCGCGGCTTCTTCAAATTTCTCAAGAGCAAGGGTCTGCGGAGCGACCAGCCCACGCGCGGCCTGCACACGCCGCGGCTCAGCCGCCGTCTGCCGCGGGTCCCTTCGGAGGAACTCGTAAAGCTCCTGCTGGAGAGTCCCGATTGCGCCAACGAGCGGGGCCGGCGCGATCGCGCCATTCTGGAGTTGCTCTACGGCTGCGGTCTGCGTCTGAGCGAACTGGTGGCGCTGCAACTTTCTGAGATCGATTTTCCGGGGGAGACGATGCGGGTTCTGGGAAAGGGCGCGAAGGAGCGAATCGTCCCGCTCGTGGGTGAGGCGAAGTACCGGCTTTCGGACTATCTTTCCCGCCGCTTGCCGGCAGAGGTTTACGATGCGCTGGCCCAGGGCGCGCTGCGCGTCGAGGATCGCGCGGTGCCCGTGTTCCTGGGTCGCGCGGGTCATCGGATCGCGCGGCGAACGGTGCAGGCCATGCTCGCTCGAACGATGCGGGCCGCCGCCCTGGGAACGGGGCTTTCGCCTCACGATCTCAGACACGCTTTCGCCACGCATCTCCTGGACCGAGGCGCCGAGTTACGCGGAGTGCAGGAGCTCTTGGGTCATGCCAGTCTCTCCACCACCCAGATCTACACCCACGTGTCCTCGGCGCGCCTGAAAGAGGTCTACGGTCAGGCGCATCCGCGTGCGCAACAAGAGGAGAAAGAGGAAAAGTGAATCCGCAGAAGATAATGGGAACGACCATCTTGGGGGTGCGACGCGGCCGCGAGGTCTGTATCGGAGGCGACGGACAGGTCACCTTCGGTGAGGTCACCATGAAGCGAGGCGCCAACAAGGTGCGCACTCTGCAGGATGGGAAGATTCTGGCCGGCTTCGCCGGAAGCACGGCCGACGCCTTCACGCTCTTCGAAAAATTCGAGGGTCACCTCGACGCCAAGGGAGGCAATCTGCCGCGAGCCGCGGTGGCCCTGGCCAAGGAATGGCGCAGCGACCGGGTGCTGCGGCGCCTCGAGGCGCTGCTGGCCGTGATGGACGCCGAACACTCCTTCATCATCTCCGGCAGCGGCGACGTCATCGAACCCGACGACGATCTCATCGCCATCGGGAGCGGTGGCTCCTACGCGCTGGCCGCCGCGCGCGCTCTCCTTGGCGCCACCGAACTGAGCGCGCAGGAGATCTGTCAGCGGGCGCTGCAGATCGCGGCCGGTATCTGTATCTATACCAACGAGGAGATCACGACTCTCCAATTGAAGGACTTTCAGGAATGAGTGAGAAGATCATCGCAATCGATACCAAGACCAAGGCTCAACTGGCCAACGGGGAAATGACGCCGCGCCAGATCGTGACCGAATTGGACCGCTACGTGGTGGGACAGGACGACGCCAAGCGCGCGGTGGCGATCGCACTGCGCAACCGCTGGCGTCGCATGCGCGTTCCCGAGCCGATGCGCGAAGAGATCATTCCCAACAACATCCTGATGATCGGTCCCACCGGTGTGGGGAAGACCGAGATTGCGCGCCGTTTGGCCAGAGTGGCCGGTGCGCCCTTCGTGAAAGTGGAGGCGACCAAGTTCACCGAGCGCGGCTACGTGGGACGTGACGTCGAAAGCATGGTCCGCGATCTGGTGGAGGTCGGGGTGGGGATCGTGCGTCAGGAAATGACCGAGGAGGTGGAGGAGAGCACCGCCGCCTCGGTGGAAGAGAGGTTGCTGGATTTGCTCTTGCCGCCGCTGCGGGATGCCTCGCCGGAGACCAACGAGCGCTGGCGTGCGAGCCGGGAGAAGTTGCGCCGGCAACTTCAGGCTCACGAACTCGAGGAGCGCGAAGTTACCGTCGAGGTCTCCACGCGTCCCGGGGCACAGTTCGGGATTCTCTCCACCGGGGGCGACGAACTGCTCGAGTCGGGCCTGGGCGACGCTCTCAAGAGCCTCTTTCCCAAGCAACGCAAATCGCGGCAGGTGAGCCTGGCCGAGGCGCGGCGGCTCTTGCGCGAGGAAGAGCTGGATCGCCGCATCGACATGGAGAAAGTGACGACGGAGGCCCTGATCAGAACCGAATCTTCGGGCATCATCTTCCTGGACGAGATCGACAAGATCGCCAGCCGCAGCGAGACCGGCGGGGTGGACGTCAGCCGCGAGGGCGTGCAGCGCGATCTCTTGCCCGTGGTGGAGGGAGCGACCGTGCAGACCAAGTACGGCGCCGTCTCCACCGACCACATTCTCTTCATCGCCGCCGGCGCGTTCCACATGAGCAAGCCCAGCGACCTCATCCCGGAACTCCAGGGGAGATTCCCCATCCGCGTGGAGATGAACAGCCTCTCGCAGGAGGACTTCGTGCGGATCCTGCAGGAACCGGAGAACTCCTTGCCCCGTCAGTACCAGGCCTTGCTTCAGACCGAAGGCTGCGAGCTCGTGTTCCAGCGCGAGGCCTTCGAGGAAATCGGTCGCATCGCCTGGGAGGTCAACCGCAGCCAGGAGAACATCGGGGCGCGGCGCTTGCACACCATCATGACTTCGCTGCTGGACGAAATGCTGTTTGAACTTCCACCCACCAGCGCGCAGAATCCACCACCGACCCGGATCGTGATCGACAAGAAGTTCGTGGACGAGAAGCTCATGCGGATCGTCAAGGACGAGGATCTGAGTCGTTTCATCCTCTAGAGATCGAGCCCTGAGGAAACCGCGAAGGGGAGAGTGAGGGCATGAAGAAGCTGTCCAGTAAAGATCTGGTGACCATTCTCGACCTCAGCCGTGAGGACTTGAACACGCTCTTTGAGACCACGCGCGAACAGAAGCCCAAGGCCAGAGAGCACGCTCTGCCCGCGAGCCATCCCAGCCGGACTCTCGCCTGCATCTTTCACAAGCCGAGCCTGCGAACCCGCATCTCCTTCGAGGTGGCCATTCGCCAACTCGGCGGCAATTCGCTCTACATCACCGAGAAGGAAATCGGTCTGGGGAGCCGCGAGTCCGTGGAGGACGTGGCGCGGGTCCTGAGCCGTCTGGTCGACGGCATCATGATCCGCACTTTCGATCACTCGCTGGTGGAGAACTTGGCGGCGAGCGCCACCGTGCCGGTGGTGAACGGTCTCACCGACCTGGCCCACCCCTGTCAGATTCTGGCGGACGTGTTCACCGTCATCGAGGAACTGGGCGCAATCGACAACAAGAGAATCGTCTACGTGGGGGACGGCAACAACATCGCTCATTCGTGGATCAACGCGGCCGCGCTGCTCGACTTCTCGCTGGTCATCTGCACTCCCAACGACTATCAGCCCAATGCCGCGGTGGTCGAGAGGGCCAGGTCCAAGGGCAAGCTGGATCTCACCATCACCAGCGATCCGCACGAGGCGGTGCGCGGAGCGGACGTGCTCTACACCGACGTCTGGGCCAGCATGGGTCAGGAGGCGGAGGCGGAGGCGCGGGCGAAGATCTTCGCCGACTACCAGGTCAACGAAGAACTCTTGTCGCGGGCCAAGAAGGAGGCCATTGTCTTGCACTGTCTCCCGGCGCACCGCGGCATGGAAATCACTGACGGAGTGATGGACGGGCCGGCGAGTCGAGTCTTTGAGGAAGCGGAGAACCGTTTGCATGTCCAGAGAGCGCTACTCTACCACCTCATGCGGTGAACTCCCGCGCCTGGGCTGGGGTGCGGGGCTGTGCGCGCTCCTTGCACTTTTCGTGGCGGCTTGCGCGCAGACGGGACCGCCGCCCGGTGGTCCGGTGGACGAGACTCCGCCGCGGTTCCTCTCGGCGCAGCCGGGAAGCCTGGCTCTGCGGGTCGATCCCCTGACCCCCCTGGTTCTGGATTTCAGTGAGAAAGTCGATCGGCGTGGATTCCGCGGCTCGATTCACTTCGCGCCCGAGATTCGCGTGCGCGAGATCGGCTTCGACGCGACCACGGTGACGGTGCGTCCGGAAACGGGTTGGCCCAAGGACACCCTGGTCGTGTGGACCCTGCTGCCCACTCTCAGCGACCGGCACAAGGTCAAGCTGGGATCCCCGGTGAGCGGGGCCTTCACCACCGGTGATACCATCCCCGAGGGCATGATCAAGGGGCAGGTGGCGGGCGAGGATCTGAAGCTCGATCAGGTGGTGGCTCAGCTCAGTGCGCTCGGGACCGCCACTTCCAAGAAGCCGGTGCTCTGGCGCATGGTCGCTCCCAACGAACTGGGATTTTTCCGTCTCGGTCTGCTCGCTTCTCCTTCAGGCCCCTACGATCTACAGATCTTCGAGGACAAGAACAAGAACGGAAAAAGGGACAAGCGCGAACCCACGGCCGAGCAGGACTCCCTCTATCTGTCCGCGGGCAGCCCGGTCCTGGATCTGGGCACGCTGACCCTGGTGGATCTCGAAGCGCCGGTGGACCTTCTCATTCGCATGCAATTGAGCGAGGCGGACAGCTTCCCGGTGCGTGTCGCGCTGCGTCCCATCGGGGTGGAAGATGCCCGTGTCCAGACCACCACTCTGGATACCCTGGGCAGCTCCAAATCCCAGCTCACTCCGGGCGAGTATCGCATTTCCGCCTGGTTGGATCTGGACAACGACAATCACTTCGGTCCCGCTGAGGAAGGACTGAGTGAACCCTTTGTCGCCGAGACGAAGCTCGAAATTCAGCCGGCGCATCCGGACAGCCTGATCTTGCCCCGGCCCAGCGAGAGAGCGTCCTGGGCGGAGCTGGACACGATGCGCACGCCTCCTTTGCCGCGTTCACTCTTCTTGGAGTCCGCCCCGTGAGAGGAGTGCCCATGGAACTGCAATTCGCGAAGATGCACGGAGCGGCCAACGACTTCGTCATCCTGCAGGAGGCGCCCCCGGCGCCGCCACGCGATGCGGCTCTGGTGCGCGCGATGTGCCACCGGCGAGTGGGCATCGGTGCGGACGGCGCTCTGTTCATGGAGCGCCTGCAGGGAGGGGAGGAAGGGCAGCCGGTCTTTCGCATGTACTTTTACAACATGGACGGAAGCTACTGCGAAATGTGCTTCAACGGGGCGCGTTGCTGCGCGCTGCGGGCCTGGCGTCTTGGCTGGTGCGGAGAAGCGTTTTCCTTTCTCAGCGAGTACGGCCGCATCGAAGCGGAAATTCTGCAAGCGGGCGAGCGCGTGCGGCTTTTGTTCCCGGCGCCGCGCTGCGAAAGCGGCCGCCTGGAACTTCCGGCGGATGCGGTGGCGCGTTTCGGGCAACGCGTGAGCACTGGCGACCCGCATCTGGTGGTCGAAGTGGAGGCCGAGGTTCTCCAGTCGCCGCAATTCGAGAACCTGGCGCGGCCGCTGCGCTGGTGGACGGAGGCCTTTCCCGAGGGCACCAACGTGCATTTCGTGCATCGAGCTGAAGACGCCTGGCGAATCCGCTCTTTCGAACGTGGGGTGGAAGGCGAGACCTGGGCTTGCGGCAGCGGCTGCATCGCCAGCGTCGCCGCCCTGGCCGGCATCGCTCCACGCGAGGATGCCGTGCGCCTCATCACCCGCGGCGGGGACGAGATCAGAGTGCAGCCCCTGGAGGACGCGTGGACGCTGGAGGGTCCCGCGGTCGAAGTCTTCGACGCGCGCTTCGAGTGGGACGGAGTCTTCGATCCCCTCTAAAGGGCGAGAGGCCCCAACGCGAAACGCCAGCACGAAGCTGGCGTCCTGCGATCACTGAGAAATGGCCGAGGGGGGTTCAGGATTCGGCGCGCGGGGAGAGGCGGCTCTTGAGACGCGCGGCCTTGTTCTTGTGGATGAAGCCCTTGTTCGCCATCTTGTCCAGCAGGCCGCTGACCTTCTGGTACTCGAGCATCAGCTCTTCCTTGGCGGCACCTTCCACGCGGGAGTGCTGACGGAGATCGCGGATCGCGTGGCGGAGACGACTGCCGCGCGCCATGTTGCGCTGGCGGCGAATCTCGTTGGTCTTGACACGCTTCTTCGTGGACTTGTTGTGCGGCACCGCGGACCATCCTTGACTTTGAACTCGCGCTGAGAGACGAATTCGAACGATGTATAGGGGGACTCTCCCTCTAGAGAGTGGGGCGAAACGATAGCCAAAGGGCTCGAGCGTGTCAAGCCGACCGGTTCGTCCCGGTCGGTGCCCTAGCCCGGGCGGCCTGCCATGGATCCTGAACACCCGCTATTCAAGAAGCTCGAGGGCCTGCCGGACTCTCCCGGCGTATACCTCATGAAGGACGAGCAGGGGCGCGTCCTCTACGTGGGCAAGGCCGCGCGGCTGGCAGTGCGCGTGCGTTCGTATTTCGCGCCGGAGAGCGCCCTGGATCAAAAGACGGCCACCCTGGTGCGCAAGATCGCGGACTTCGACTACGTGCTCACCGCGAACGAGCGCGAAGCGCTGCTGCTCGAGGATCAGCTGATCAAGGAGTTCAAGCCGCGCTACAACATCCGGCTCAAGGATGACAAGCGTTACCCCTGGCTTCGGCTGAGCGTGACGGAGCCCTTTCCGCGGCTCAGCGTGGTTCGTAGACCCAAGGAGGACGGCCAGGAGTATTACGGTCCCTACACCAACGCGAAAGCCATGCGCCAGACCCTCAAGACCATCGGGCAGGTCTTCAGGATCCGCACCTGTCAGCTTCGCTTGCCCGAGGAGACCGTCCCCCGGCCCTGCCTCGACTACCACATCAAGCGCTGCGATGCGCCCTGCGTGAACTACATCGACCGAGAATCCTACGGACTCTTGGTGGAGCAGGTTCGTCTGTTTCTGTCGGGGCAGAGTCGCGGACTGCTCGATACCCTGCAGGGCAAGATGGACGCAGCGAGCGAGGCTTTGCGCTTCGAGGAGGCAGCTCGTCTGCGCGATCAGATCGAAGCGGTGCGTCGGCTGGACTCCAAGCAGGAAGTGGTCTGGGACAAGGGTCGAGACGTCGATGCCTTCGGCTTGGATCGGGAAGGCAGGCAAGCCTGTGGCGTGGTGCTACGTATTCGCGACGGGAAGCTCCTGCATTCGGAAGCCTACTTTTTCTCCTCACCGCGCGTGAGCGAAGTGGATGAGTTCTTTCAACGCTTCACCTCCTCGGTGTTCAGTTCACAGCGTCATGGCGGACGCGAAGTGATGTTGATGCGAGAGATTCCGCAGATGGAACACTGGGAGGAGGTTCTGAGCGAGCGTCTGGGACGCAGGGTGCACATCCGGGTGGCTCACCGCGGCAAAGCCAGACGCCTGGTGGACATGGCTTGCGCGAACGCGCGCTGGAAGCTGCGCGAGCGCCTGGGATCCACCGCGCCGGTGCGCAAGGAAGTCCCCTCGGTGCTCGATCTGAAGGAACGATTGGGTTTGGCGGTGGCCCCCTGGAGCATCGAGTGCTTCGACATGAGTCACATCCAGGGAAGTCAGCGCGTCGGCTCTCTGGTCTATTTTCAGGCCGGAGAACCCCTCAAGAGCCGATACCGCCGCTTCCGCATCCAGCAGTCGCAAGGCATCGACGATTTTGGAATGATGCAAGAGGTCCTCGAACGCTACTACAGCCGCCTTCGCGACGAGGACAAGCTCCCCGCCGATCTCGTGGTGGTCGACGGGGGCGCGGGACAGCTTTCGGTCGCCGTCTCCACACTCAGCCGCTATGGCTTCGTGGAGACCGCGGTGGTGGGATTGGCGAAAAAGCAGGAGGAAATCTATCTGCCGAACCGCAAGGAGCCGTTGCGCCTGCCCAAGAGTTCCTCCGCGCTCAAACTATTGCAGCGCGCGCGCGACGAGGCGCATCGCTTCGCGGTGACTTACCACCGCAAGCTGCGCGGGAAAGAACTCAAGAAGAGCCTCTTGGACGAGATTCCGGGGATCGGCGCCAAGAAGAAACGCTCCCTTCTCTTGCGTTTCGGTTCGGTCGAAGCGGTGGGGAAGGCGGCGGCAGCCGATCTGGTGGAGGTGGAGGGGATCGGCCAGGGCGACGCCGAACGCATCCTTGCCTTCTTCGGTTTGAGGAAGAATTGACGATGGTGAAACTCCTGCAGAGTTCCGGCGATAGGCCCTCGAGTTTCCTCCTGGCGGGCGATGCCTTCCTCCTGGCGCTCGACGTGGAGCAGGGCGCGTCCAGCAATACTCTGGAAAGTTACGGACGCGATCTCCGGGAGTATCTGCTGTTCCTGGAACGCGAGGGATTCGCCGAACCGAACGAGGTCGGGCGCGAGACGGTTCTATCCTATCTGAGTCTGCGCGAGCGAAACGGTCTGGGCGCGCGCAGCCGGACTCGCCTGCTCTCCACGCTTCGAGGATACCATCGCTACTTGAACGAATCCGGACTCTCCGCGAGCGACCCCACGGAAAACCTGAGCGGTCCCAAACTTCCCCGCAAACTTCCGCGCACCCTACGCGTGGAGGAGGTGCTGCGCCTGCTCGAGGTGCCCGACCCGTCCACGCCTTTGGGGCTACGAGACCGCGCGATCCTGGAGACGCTCTACGCCTGTGGACTTCGAGCGAGCGAGCTGTGCGAGTTGCCGCGGCGCGCCCTCGATCTCGAGCAAGCACTGGTCCGGGTGGTGGGGAAGGGGAGGAAGGAGCGCCAGGTTCCCCTGGGCGCTCCGGCCCGTAGCGCGCTCGAGAAGTATCTGCGCGAGGGCCGTCCACGACTGGCCAAGAAGGAACTCGGTGAGAGGGTCTTTCTGAACGCGCGCGGAGGTGCTCTCAGCCGCGTCGGATTGTGGAAGATCCTCAAGAAGCACGCGCGCCACGCCGGGCTCGGCGAGCGGCTCACCCCCCACGTCCTGCGCCACTCCTTCGCGACGCACCTCCTCATCGGCGGTGCGGACCTGCGGGTGGTCCAGGAGCTTTTGGGGCACAGCAGCGTCGCAACCACCCAGATCTACACCCATCTCGATCGTGATTACGTGCGGGAACAGCATCTCTTACACCATCCCCGGGCGCGCCGGACCAGGCCGGAGGAGGCTTGACGTGTCCGCGCGCCCTCTGCTAGCTTGCGCAAGCCCCACCATCTGTTGCCCTATGGAGCTACGGTCCACACGGTGCAGACCGAGGCGCAAGGGCGCACACGCGACTTGGAGCCGTCGATGATCCTTCCTCGCTCAGGCGAGTCAGCCGCTGCATTGAATGGCGATGAGCCACAGAACCACTGGGAGGGACAGCGGGATTCGTCCGGCCCCTCGGGTAGCGGCTATAACATCCAGCTCGATCGTTTCGAAGGTCCGCTCGATCTCTTGCTGTACCTGATCCAGCGCGACGAGATCGACATCTACGACATTCCGATCGCTCACATCACCGAGCAGTATCTGGCATCCATCGAGGATCTTGACTCGCTCGATCTGGAAAATGCCGGAGAGTTTCTGGTGATGGCCGCCACCCTCATGCGCATCAAGGCCCGTCTGCTGCTTCCCGTGCAGCGAACCGAAGAGGAAGAGGAGGGAGCCGACCCGCGCGACGAGCTGGTGCGCCGGCTCCTGGAATACAAGAAGTACAAGGAGGCAGCCCAGAACTTCGCCGAGGCGGAGGAACAGAGGCGTCAGTACTTCTCGCGGCCCATCGAGTATCCCTTCCGCGACCAAATTCCTCAGGAACCGCCGGAGTTCAGTCTCTCGCTCTTCGACCTTTTGGGCTCGGTGAAGGAGATTCTGGATACTCTGAAGGGGGATCAGCTCCACCACGTCTACAACATGGTGTACACCGTGGAGGAGCAGGCGGAGAAGCTCCAGGCCATGCTCGAAGGGAGCCAGGGCATTCGCTTCAAGGAGGTCTTTGGTCACGCCTCCTGCAAGATGGAGGTCGTGGTGACCTTCGTGGCCATGCTCGAGCTGATTCGGCAGGGGCAGCTGTGGGCGCGCCAGGTCGAAGCCTACGGCGAGATCTGGATCTATCCGCAGGATATGGACAAGAAATCCGTGAGCGGCAAGAAGAAGCGGGGCGGAGAGAAAGCCGCGAAGGAAGTGCAGAAGGTGGGACATGCGACGTGAGCTCGAAGCGCTGCTCTTCGCGACGGATCAACCCCTGAGTGTCACTCGGCTCGCAGGGTACTTTCCCGGCGTGGAGCGCAGCGCTCTGAAGAAGATCATCGAGGAGTTGCAGGCCGAATACGACCGCGACGAACACGCCTTCACCATCGTGGAATTCGGCGGCGGCTACAGCATCGCCACCCGGCCCGAGTTCGCGCCCGTGGTCAAGAAGCTCTACCGGGGACGACGGAAGCTGCGGCTCTCCAAGGCGGCCCTGGAGGTGCTCTCGATCATCGCCTACAAGCAACCGGTGACCCGTTTGGAGATCGAGGAAATCCGCGGGATCCAGGCCTCGGGCGTGCTCGGCACCCTGATGGAGCGCGAGCTGGTGGAGATCGTGGGCAGAGCCGAGGGACTGGGCAGCCCGCTTCTCTACGGCACCACCGCCACCTTCCTGGAATATCTGGGGCTCCGCAGTCTGAAGGAGCTGCCGCGCCTGAGCGAGCTGGAGGATCTGCTCTCCGAGCGAGAGGAGATCAAACAGCTGGCCGGCCAAATGGGCGAGGAAATCACCGACGAAGAATTCGAGGCGGTGGTGAATCCGCCGCTGCCAGAGGAGGAGGAGAAGCCCGCGGCGGGCAACGGGGATGAGGCACCCGAGGCCGGTGAGGCGGACGCTTCCCTGAGCCGAAGTGAAGGCGCTGCGGATTAACCGTTTTCTCTCCCAAGCGGGTCTGGGCTCGCGCCGCCGGGTCGAGGATCTGATTCGAGCCGGACGCGTCGCCGTGAACGGAGAGCGAGTACAGGATCTCGCGACCCGGGTGGACTCCGCGCGTGACGTGGTGGAAGTGGATGGCGAGCGCGTGGAGCCGCAGCGCGGAGGCGCCGTCTTCGCCTACCACAAACCGCGAGGCGTGATTTCCTCACTGGCGCGCCAGGGCTCAGCGCCCTGCCTCCTGGATGTCCTGCCCAAAGAACTCTTGAACGGACGTTTCTTCCACTTGGGGCGTCTCGATCGTGACTCCTGCGGACTTCTGCTGCTGAGCGATGACGGCGAGCTGGGCAACGCGCTCACGCATCCTTCCCATCCGGTGTGGAAGCGCTACCGCATCGCGCTGGACGCGGCTCTCGCGCCCGAAGACATGCGCCAATTCGCCGGCGGTGAATTGCTCATCGATGGCCGTCCCGCCCTGCCGGCCCGAATCGAAGCACTCTCGGATTCCCCTCGACACGAATACCGGGTAGAGCTGCGGGAGGGCCGCAAACGGCAGATCCGCAGGATGTGCGCACAGCTGGGGCGAGAAGTTCTCGAACTCACCCGCGAGGCGATCGGCCCGGTCGAACTGGGAGATCTCGGCGCCGGGGAGTTGCGACGCCTTCTCGACAGCGAACTCGCGGAGCTTCGCGCAGCCGCGGGGCTTCCGCCACGTTGACCGGGGGTGGGGCGCCGCCTAGTTTTGCAGAGGCGTCTAATTCCCCGAGGTGTGAACCATGAGTGCAATCTCCGAGCGAGTCCGTGTGGAGGTCAGAAACCTCACGCCGTATCAACCCGGCAGGCCGATCGAGACCGTCCGGCGCGAACTGGGCATCCCCCGGATCGTGAAGCTGGCCAGTAACGAATATCCCGACGGACCCTTTCCCGAAGTGATCGAAGCGGTGAAGAGCGAAGTGGGGAACTTGAACCGTTACCCCGATCCGGGTTGCTTCGAGGTGGCCGAAGCGGTTTCCAAGTTCTACGGACTGAAGCAGAGCGAGGTGTTCTTCGGCAACGGGAACAACGAGATCCTGGAATTGCTCATCCACCTTCTCGTCGGGCCGACACAGGAAGTCCTCTATGCCAGGCCCAGCTTCCCCATTTACGGACTCATCGCCCAGACGCACTTCAAGGTGGGACGCGAGGTGCCGCTGGATGCCAACTGGGTGCACGATCTCGACGCCATGGGGAATGCGATCAACGAGAAGACTCGCCTGATCTTCCTGTGCAATCCCAACAATCCCACCGCCAGCTACCTCACGCACGACCAGGTTGCCGCGTTTCTGCGTCGCGTACCCGACGATGTCGTCGTGGCGATGGACGAACCCTATCTGGAGTTCGTGACCGCGAAGGACTTTCCCGACTGGAAGGAACTCTGGAAGGACCACCCGAATCTGGTCGCACTGCGTTCGTTCTCCAAGGGTTACTCCCTGGCCGGTCTGCGGATCGGCTACCTCTTGGGAAGCGAGGAGATCGTGGGCATGCTGCATCGCGTACGCCAGCCCTTCAACGTCAATCGACTGGCGCAGAAAGCCGCGGCGGTGGCGATCAACTGTCGCGATCGAGTCGACGAGAGGCGCGCCCAGAACCAGCGCCGGATGAAACGGCTGCGCGAGGGAATGGAGGAGTTGGGAGTGGAGGTTCTGCCTTCTCAAACCAATTTCTATCTGGCCATCGTTCCCCAGCTCATTCCCCAACTCTTCGAGAGATTGTTGCATCAAGGGGTCATCGTCAGGCCCATGGAGCCCTTCGGAATGCCGGAGCGGTCCTTCCGGGTCAACACGGGGACCGAAGACGAGAACGAATTCTATCTCGAGGCCCTGGGAAGGGTGATTCGCGGGGAGGACCGCTCCTGAGCACCGAGCTCATCGTGCGTCCCAAGGGACCTTTGCGCGGGAGCGCGGTTCCGCCCGGCGACAAGTCGATCAGCCATCGTGCCTTCCTCTTGAACTGTCTGGGCACGGGCGCGGCACGGGTGAGCGGATCCAACGAAGGTTTGGATCTTGGATCCACACGCTCGGTCCTTGCCCAGCTCGGGGTGGTGCTGCGCGAGAGCGCTGCGGGCTACCTCGTCGAGGGGCGCGCGGGACGTTTACGCCCGGCCAGTGATGCTCTGAACTGCGGTAACTCCGGCACCACCATGCGACTGCTGGCCGGCATTCTCGCGGCCCAACCCTTCACCACTACTCTCAGCGGCGACGAGAGCTTGCAGCGCCGGCCCATGACCAGGATCGCCGACCCCCTGCGCCAAATGGGAGCGAGGGTCGAAGGCAGAAACGGGGGGCGCACCCCTCCTCTGATCGTGAGCGGCTGCCGGCTGCGTTCGCAGCGCTTCCGCTTGCCGGTCGCCTCGGCGCAAGTGAAGAGCTGTCTGCTCTTGGCCGCGGCGGCCAGCCGGGTCGAGGTGGAGATCGAGGAAGCCGCGCCCACGCGCGATCACACCGAGAAGATGCTGGCGGCCATGGGGGCACAGATCGAGTGCGAGGGGACGCGCGTGCATCTGCGCGAGAGCGGCGAGCTGCAGTGCGTGGACGTGTCGGTGCCGAAAGATCCTTCCGCCGCCGCCCTGATTTTCGCGGCGGCTGCGACCGTTCCGCAGAGCCGCGTGGCGATCGAGGGGGTTTCCCTCAATCCACGCCGCAGCGCCTTTCTCGAGGTCTACCGGCGGATGGGGATCGACATTCAGCGCGAGCACTCCGGGACGAGCGCCGGCGAGGAGCGCGGTGACCTGCTCCTCCAATCCCCCTCGGCCCTGCGTCCTCTCCAGCTGGGAGCGGACGAGGTGCCCGGGCTCATCGACGAAATTCCCGCCCTGGCCGTGCTGTGCGCATTCGCTCCGGGAAGGAGCCGGCTTTCCGGACTGAGGGAGCTCAGGGTCAAGGAGTCGGATCGGCTGGCCGCCATCGCGCGTCTCCTGCAGGACTTCGCGGTGGAAGCGGCGATCGAGGGTGACACGCTCAGCATCGTGGGGGGAGAGGTCCATGCGCCCAAGCGCTACCAGCCGGCGCGGGATCATCGTATGGTGATGGCCGCGGCGGCGCTGGCGGTGGGGGCCTTGAGCCGGGCGGAAGATGGTCAGTGCGAGTTGATGGAAAGCGATGAGGTCGCGGTGAGTGATCCCGAGTTCTTCTCGACCCTGAGAAAGTTGAGTGGCGCAAGCTGATGGACCCCGCGAAGGACCCCCTGCAAATCGCCATCGATGGACCGGCCGGCTCGGGGAAGAGTTCGGTGGCCGCCCGCGTATCCGAGCGACTGGGTTTGGTTCACGTGGATACCGGGGCGATGTACCGCGCCCTCACCTTTCTCTCTCTGCGCGAGAAGATCCCCCCCTCTTCGGAAGATGCGTTGAGCGAGCGTCTGGACGCGATGGAGATCGAGTTTCGTGAAGGCGCCCTCCACCTCGATGGAGAGGACCTCTCGCAGGCCATTCGCACGCCACAGGTGACCGAGAGAGTCTCAGAAGTTTCAGCTCATCCGAAAGTGCGGCGGGTCATGGTGGCGCGCCAGCGTCGCCTCTGCCGTCAATCCGCGCGCGGTTCGGTGCTGGAGGGTAGAGACATCGGCTCGGTGGTGCTCCCTCTCTCGCGCTGCAAGATCTACCTCGATGCACGGCTCGAAGAGAGGGCGAAGCGAAGACTCTTGCAGGCGGGGGAGGAGCCGACGGAGGCGCGCCTGGAAGAACTCGAGCGAGAAATCCAGCGGCGCGACAAACTCGACAGTGAACGCGAACACAGCCCCCTCCTGATCTCTCCCGACGCGCACGTGATCGACACCAGCGCAATGAGTCTGGAGGAGGTCGTGGACGAAGTGGCGCGCCTCGCCAAAGAGGCGACCCCCCCCGTGCCGGAGCCCGCTGCCCTGGCGCCCTATCGCTTCCGCAAGTGGAGCTACGCGTGGGTGGTGCGTCTCATCCGGCTCGTGTTCTTTGGACCCTGTGGAATGAGAGTCTTCGGACGGGCCAACGCCGAACTGGCCGAAGCCGTGCTCTTCGCCAGCAATCACATCTCACACTTCGACCCGCCGGTGGCCGGTTCGGCCCTGGGCCGGGAGCTGTATTTTTTGGCCAAGCGCGAACTCTTCGTGGGGATCTTCGGCAAGATCATCGCGCACTTCGACGCCATCCCCATCCGCCGCGGGCGCTGGGACGCGGAGGCCTTCGAGGCCGCGATCGCGGCTCTCAAGCGCGGGGAATCGCTCATGTTCTTCCCCGAGGGCACCCGCAAGCCGCCTGGCCGCCCCGGCCCGGGCAAGCGCGGTCTGGGGATCCTCCTGGAGCGCAGCGGGGTGCCCATGCTGCCGGTCTTCGTGCGCGGCACCGACTCTCTGCGGGCCTGCCTGCTGCGGCGCGAGCGCCTGGAAGTCTGGATCGGCCCGCCGCTCCGCTTGCATGCGCTGAATGTCCTGAAGAAGACGATATCCGACGCGGCCCTGCAGCAGCGCATCGCGAGCCTGTGGTTGGCCTGCATCGAGGAACTGGCCGAGCGCAGCGCCCAGCGGGCGGCAAAACCCTCCTAATCCGGCAAAGGCCGCGCTTGCAGCGGCTCTTGAGGTGAACTATTCTATGCGTCTGCCCACGGCTGTGGGTAAATCCACGTGTAGGAGGAAACAAAGTCAGATGAGTGATATTTCACCCCAACCGGGCGCTCCGGAAGCGTCTGCGTCCAGCTCCAATGCGGGTGCAGGCTCTGGCTCCGGCGCTCGCACCGCACCGGGCCATTCCGGTGGGCATCCGGCCGCAACCGTCACCACCGAATTCGATCCCAAGGACATCGTGAATCCCGAGCTCCTCGAGGAGGATGTCTATTCTCCCGAGCAGATGCTCGAGATGATCCAGCAGTACGAGGGAACCCTCAGCGAAATCCGCGAGGGCACCATCGTGCGCGGAACGGTGGTGGAAGTTCTCGAGAACGAAGTTCTCGTCGACGTCGGGTTCAAGAGCGAAGGTGCCATCCCGATCACCGAATTCCGGGGTCAGGGTCGGATCAAGGTAGGCGACATTCTCGACGTCTATCTGGAGAAAATCGAAAACCAGGACGGCCTGATTTCTCTCTCCAAGGAGAAGGCCGACTTCCTGATGGTCTGGGACGACATCAAGACCGCCTACGATACGCATCGCGTCGTGCACGGCGTGGTCGATCGTCGCATCAAGGGCGGGCTGGTGATCAAGCTGATGGGAGTGGATGCGTTCCTTCCCGGTTCGCAGGTCGCTCTGCGTCAGGTACCAGATCTGGACGCGCTGCTGCGCGAGACCCTCGAGTTCCGCATCATCAAGATCAACAAGCGGCGCCGCAACATCGTGGTGAGTCGCCGGGTCGTTCTCGAAGAGGAACGCGAGCGCAAGAAGAGGAAGCTCATCGCCGAGCTGGAAAAAGGACAGATTCGCAAGGGCGTGGTCAAGAACATCACCGACTTCGGCGCCTTCGTCGACCTCGGTGGAATCGACGGGCTCTTGCACATCACCGACCTCAGTTGGGGCCGGGTGAATCATCCCAACGAGATGGTGAACATCGGCGACGAGATCGAGGTCAAGGTGCTGGAGTTCGACCGCGAACGCGAGCGCATTTCCCTCGGCCTCAAGCAGCTGCAGGAATATCCCTGGGAGGATGTCGAGGCCAAGTACACCGAAGGCAAACTGGTCAAGGGCAAGGTCGTCAGCATCACCAACTACGGGGCGTTCGTGGAGCTGGAGAAGGGCATCGAGGGCCTCATCCACATCAGCGAGATGTCCTGGACGCGCAACGTCCGCCACCCCTCCAAGATCGTCAGTCTGGGCGAAGACGTGGAGGTCATGGTGCTCAAGGTCGACAAGGAGAGCGAGAAGATCTCCTTGGGACTCAAGCAGGCCGAACCCGATCCCTGGGAAACCCTCGAGGAGCGATTCCCGGTGGGGACCAAGCTCACGGGCAAGGTGCGCAACTTGACCGACTTCGGCGCCTTCGTCGAGGTCGAGGAGGGCATCGACGGTCTGGTGCACATCTCCGACATGAGCTGGACCAAGCGCATTCGCCACCCCAAGGAGATCGTCAAGAAGGGCGACACGGTGGAGGTCGTGATCCTGGACATCAACCAGGAGCGCCGCCGCATCAGCCTGGGCATCAAGCAGATGCAGGAGAATCCCTGGGAAGAGCTGGGCGAAAAGTACAGCGCGGGCACCGAGTGCAAGGGGACCATCATGCGGCTTCTGGACCACGGTGCCATCATCGAGGTCGAGGACCAGGTGGAGGGCTTCGTGCCGGCGCAGCAACTCGCGATTCCCGAAATGTCCTCGGCCCAGGAGCACTTCCGGGTCGGTGAGGAAATTCCTCTCACCGTGATCAAAATGGACGTGGAGAACCGCAAGATCGTTCTCTCGGCCCAGGAGTACTTCGCGAAGCATGAGGACGAGCTTCAGGCCTACATCGAGGCTCATCCCAAGCGCGAGCTCACCGAGGAAGAACGCGCGGCGGGCGAGGCCTACAAGGGCGATGAGCTCGACGAAGAACTGGCGGCGGAGAACGCACAGGACTCCTAAGCCCCACGCCTCGTCGATCGCGACCGAGACGTGTGCAGCGAGGCCCCGCCCGGAATCACCGGACGGGGCCTCTCTCGATCTGCGGGTTTTCAGCGATTCGGCGCGATCTTTCGGGCCCAGCACGAACACGGGAAGGGAAAAGTCATGCGAGTCGCGTTCACGACTCTCGGATGCAGACTGAACCTCTTCGAAACCGAAGCCATGCGCCATCGTCTGCACTCAAAGACGCAGGCCGAGCTGGTGGAATGGGAGGACGAGGCCGAGGTCTACGTGGTCAATTCCTGCACCGTCACCACTCGCGCCGAAAAGAAATGCCGTCAACTGGCGCGCTCGATCAAGCGCCGTCATCCCGCGGCAAAAGTGATGATCGTTGGCTGCTACGCGCAGGTGAACGGCGAGCCTCTGATGAAGTTGCCCGAGATCGACGCGGCCTTGGGCAACGAGGAGAAGAAGCACCTCGAGGACTATCTGCCCCGGCTCCTCGCGGGCGATCGGATCCTGGAGGCGGCGTCCTTCCCCAAGAAGATGCGGGCGCGAGAAGGGGAGTGGATCGAGGACTTTGCCGGCCGGAGCCGCGCCACGATCAAGGTGCAGGAAGGCTGCAACATGCGCTGCACCTTCTGCGCGATCTGGAGCGCGCGTGGCCCCAGCCGCTCCCGTCCGCCGCGGGAAATCGTGGACCAGGCCCAAAGCCTGGCCGCGGCCGGATATGAGGAGATCGTGCTGGGCGGCGTGCACCTGGGGCACTACGGGCGCGATCTCTCGCCGCGCTCTGATCTCATCGAGCTGTTGAGCATGCTGCTGGATCTGGTGGACGAACGAGTGCGTTTTAGGCTCTCCAGCATCGATCCCTCGGAAGTCGACACCCAACTGGTGCGGATGCTGGCGGAGGATCCGCGGCTGTGCCGCTATCTTCACCTCTCCTTGCAGTCTGGCAGCGATGCGGTCCTGCGCCGCATGCGCCGCGCCTACAGCGCGCCCTACCTGCGCGGACTTTTGGCGAAGATCGCCGGGATCGACCCCGATTTCGGTCTGGGAGCCGATCTCATCGTTGGCTTTCCCAACGAAGACGAGGCCGCTTTCGCGGAGACGGTGGCTCTGCTTGAGTCGACTCCGATCAGCTTTTATCATGTGTTTCCCTACTCCGACCGGCCCGGAACCGCCGCCTCGACGATGCCCAAAGTGGTGGCGAGCGGAGTCGTCGCCGAGCGCGCCAGGATTCTGCGCGAGGCGGGCGAGAAGAGGCGCGAGGACTTCTTGCGCAAGCACCTGCACGGGGTCTACCAGGGCGTCGTGGAAGGTCCCTCTCCCCATGGGGTGGAGGGTCAGCGAGAGATCATGCTCGAGGACTATGCGACGGTGTGGGCCCGAGTCGAGGAGAGCTTCGAGAAGAAGCGCGTCACGCTGAGAGTGGAAGCGATGGACGAGAAAGGTCGGCTGCGCGGCGTGGTGCTCAACGAGGCCGAATCCGCGGAGGATGACACCGCCAGAGCCGCGGTGGGGAGAAGCTGAGATGAAAAACCGGCTGTACATCGAAACCTACGGCTGTCAGATGAACGTCTACGACAGCCGGGTGATTCTGGACAATCTGAAGCGCGCCGGCTTCACCGAGGTGAAGAGCCCCGAGCAGGCGGACGTGTTGCTCTTGAACACCTGCGCCGTGCGCGACAATGCGGAGCAGCGAGTGATCGGGCGGATCGGCGAGCTCATGCGCTACAAGAAGGATCGCAAGGACGTTCTGATGGGTGTGGTGGGGTGCATGGCCCAGCGGCTCGGAGAACAGTTGCACGAGCGGCGCAAGGCCGTCGATCTGGTGGTGGGCACCGACCAGTACGGCCGTATCGCGGAGATGATCGACTCCGTTCGCCAGACCCAAAGTCCCCAATTCGATACGACCACCAGCGACATCGCGACCTACCAGGCGAGCCCGGAATTCGATCCGGAAAACAACACGCACTTCATCTCCATCACCCGTGGTTGCGATTACCGCTGTACTTTTTGCGTGGTTCCCAACACGCGCGGGGCCCTGCGACCCAAGGATCCCAAGACCGTGGTGTCCGAGGTCGAGGCGATCGTCGAGGAGCGGGGCGGGGTGGAAGTCACTCTGCTGGGACAAAACGTGACGGCGTATCGCCACGAAGAGGCGAGCTTCGCCGAGCTCTTGCGCAGGGTGAACGAAGTCGAAGGCCTGCGGCGCATCCGCTTTCTCACCAATCATCCCACGGACTTCACCGAGGATACCCTCAGCGCCATCGCCGAATGCGAGAAGGTCTCTCCCTGGCTCCACATGCCCATCCAGAGCGGCAGCGACCGGATTCTGCGCAGAATGAAGCGCGGATACCGCCGCAAGGAGTATCTCGAACTGGTGTCTCGTTGCCGCGAAGTCCTGCCCGAGGTGAGCTTCTCCACCGACATCATCGTTGGCTTTCCCGGCGAAACAGAGGAAGATTTCCAGCAGACGCTCTCGGTCATGCGCGAGATGCGTTACGATTCGGCTTTCGTCTTCAAGTATTCTTCCCGGCCGGACACTCCGGCCGCGAAGCTGAAGGACGACGTGCCCGAAGAGCTGAAGCGGGAGCGCATCCAGTGCGTGAATGCTCTCCAGGGAGAATTGTGGGAAAAGGAGGCGGCCGCGCTGGTGGGGAGCCGTTGGGAAGTCGCGATCGAGGGACCCGATCGCAAGGGCCGCGGTTTTCTCAGAGCCCGTACCCTGAACAACCGTAAAGTCCTGGTGCCTGCGCGAGACGATCTGGGACGGGGAGACGAACTCCTCGTACAAGTGACCGGAAGCCAGGCCACAACATTTTTTGCCGAAACTCTCGGCGTAGTCTGGAAGTACGATCGTGTGGCTGCTTAGAACCATCTTTTTCGTGATTCTCCTGGTCTTTTTCGTGGCGGTCGCGGTGCAGAACAGCGAGCCCGGCGTCACGGTGAAGTTCTTTGCGTGGACCCAACCCATGGTGCCGCTGTGGATCGTCATCTTCGCTTCGGCCCTGGTGGGCTTCGTGGTGGGAATGATCGTCTCCGTGGTGCGCGAAATCCGCTTGCGCCTGGACTCGGGAAAACTGCGCCGGGAACGCGACGAATATCAGCGCGAGATCAAGCGCTTGCGCGCTGCGCCTCTCGATGAACTCTCGAGTTCGCAGGACCAATTCTCGGACGGTGATTCCCTGCCGTGAGCGACCCAATGGCAACCGCCCTCGTCGTAGCCGCCACCTTGATCGTGGTCATACTCCTGTGGATGCTTTTCGCCAGGAGCGAGGAAGCCAGGCCCAGCTCCAAGGGCGCGGCGGACGCTTTCGAGCTTCTCCTGGAAGGACGCAAGGACGAGGCGCAAGTTCTCATGGCCCAACTCATCCGGGCCGGAAGCGCGCCCTCCTCGGTATATCTTCAACTCGGCAACCTCCTGCGGGAGGGCGGTGATCCGGGGCGCGCGCTCTCGCTGCACCAGGGACTCTTGGCGCGTTCAGCGCTGCCCTCGGATTTGCGCCGACTCGTCGAGCTCGCCATCGCGGACGATCTCCTGGCCCAAAACCGCTTCGAAGCCGCCGAGCGGCGCCTGGACGAGTTGGACCGCCGGATTCTCGATCCCGATCTTTTGGAACGTCACGCGCGGGCGCTGCACCGCCTGGGTCGCATCGAGTACGCCGCGCAGAGATTGGAACAGAGAGCCAAGCTCGCCGGAGGCGAGGCGCGCCGCGAGGCGGCAGCGTACCTGGCGGAGATGGCGCGCGAGTCGCTGCGGCAGGGAAAGCCACAGAATGCCGGCGATTTTTTGCATCGGGCTTTCAAGCTGGATGACAGTCTGGGTGCCGCCTACGAGGTGGCCGGGGACCGGTACATGTCGCTTCAGCGACCCGATCGCGCGGTGCAGGCCTGGGAAGAGGGATTGCGCCGCAGCCGCGGCGGAGCGCGTACCTTTCTGGCCAGGCTGGCCGACGCCGCGCTACGCGCGGGGAAAATGGAGACGCTGCTCAACGAACTCGAGCGCGAGCGAGCCAACCGTCCCCAGGATACCGCGCTGTGGCGTGCGGTAGCGGATCTGCGGCTGAGGCGCGGCGATCTGGAGAGCTTCTTTGCGCTGGTGGAGGATCCGCCGGCGGTGGACGCCGCCGACATTCCGGCCTGGGCGGGCTGGATTCGCTATCTGAGCCGGTCGAACGATCACACTTCACTCTTGAGACTCTTGAGTTCGATGCCGGACTCCTTTGGACCCCGTCACTACTCGTGCGCGTTCTGTGGCTACCGCGACGAAGAAGCGCGTGAGGCCTGCCCCAAGTGCGGCCGTCTCTTGCCCTTGCGGCCTGACACGAAGGAGCTGCGATCCCAACGCCTGCTCAAGAGGCAGTACTCGTGAACAGAAGGCGCGTTCTCACCCTCTCCGCCGCGGCGCTCTTGCTCATGGGTTTCCTGCGCTTCGCGCTGGGGGAGGACATCCTCGAGCGGGTGCGGCGCTTGCGCGACCAGACGCACTACGATTTGGCGAGTCAACTGCTCGAGGACCACGTGAAACACGGGACCCCGCTCTCGCGCGAACTGCGCTGGCTGCAGGCGGAATTGCAGACCGATCCCGAACGCTTCGATCGCATGGCGGCTTCCCTCACGAGCGGGGGTTCGGTCTCCGACAGCCTCAATCAAGTGATCTCCTTGGCCCGGGCGCGCGAGTACTTTGCGCGCGGACGCTATCTCTCCGCCGCCGAATTTTTGGAGGCCCTGCCCCCCGAGGCTTCGCGGCGGCTCCCCCAGATCGCTCTTTTCTCCGGAATGGCCGAAGCCGCCGCGGGCAACGTGCGCAAGGCGAAGGAGCGGCTTTTGCTGGTGGAAGCCAAGAGCCCCAGCTATCCCATGGCCCAGGTGCTCCTGGCGGATCTCGGTCTGCGCAGTGGCGACGTGAAGGGGGCCCTGCGCTATGCGGAAGCCGCGCTGGCCACCAGGAACCAGGACGTGGCGCCCCAGGCCCTCTACGCACGTGCCGTCGCTCTCTCCCAGAGTGGAGACGGGAAGCGCGCGGCGGAAACCAGAAGCGAGATTCTCAGGCGTTTTCCACGCACGGCCGAGGCGAGCTGGGTGCGCGATGAGGGAGTCAAGGCGGCGCGCGACTCGACATCCACTCCCGAAACGAAGGTGGCCGAAGTGGAAGCACCCGCGCGCCGAACTTCGTTTTCCTTGCAGATGGGCGCGTTCCACGACAGGAGTCTGGCTCTCAAGCTCGCGCTGACTCTGGAGAGCCAGGTGGACGAACTGAGAATCGAACGCAGCGTGGAGAGTTCGCCCCCCTGGTACCGCGTGATCGTGGGCCGGTTCGCGACGCGCAGCGCGGCGGAGAGCCTTCAAGACAAACTCAAGAGCCAGGGCTGGCAGGCCGTCATACTCGCGCCGGGACAGAGCTGATGGGCACGCGACGCAAGTCCGGCGAACACACGCCCATGATGGAGCAGTATCTCGGACTCAAGGCCGAACATCCCGACGCCATTCTGCTCTTCCGCATGGGGGACTTCTACGAGACCTTCTTCGAGGACGCGCAGCTGTGTTCTAGGGTCCTGGGCATCACTCTCACTTCCCGCGAAAAGAAGGGGGGCAAACCCATCCCCCTGGCCGGAATCCCCTTCCACGCTCTCGAGCAGTACTTGAAGAAGCTGCTCGAGTCGGGCGCCACCGTCGCCATCTGTGAACAGACGGAAGACCCCGCGCGCGCCAAGGGACTGGTGCGGCGCGAGGTGGTGGAGATTCTCTCGCCGGGAACGGTCACCAATCCGGCACTGCTTTCGAGCGACGAGGGCAGCTATCTCCTGGCGCTTCTGCCCAAGGAGAACGAGTGGGGCTACGCCCTCCTCGACGGCAGCACGGGCGAGTTCCTCTGTGGGCAGGCCCCGGCCGAGGAAGTCCTGGGTTTGCCGCGGCGCTATCCGGTGGTCGAGATCCTCTTGCCCCAGGAGCTGGTGGAGGAGGGCAGGGCGCGGACGGGGGGCGGCGCCCTGGAGGGGATTCATGCCACGGGTGTCTCCGATTTACTTTTTGAAAAAGGTTATGCTACAAGGACTTTAGAAGATCACTTCAAGCTGAATGGAATCACTGGCCTGGGACTGGACGGGGCCGGGCTGGCCACGCGCGCCGCCGGTTGCGCCCTGCGCTACCTGGCCGACCGCCAACGCAGTCTGCCCGCGCAGGTCTCACAGCTCAGCGTGCAGCACAGCGCCGAACAGCTCTATCTGGACCGGGAGACGGTGGCCCATTTGGAGCTCTTCGCCAGTCTGCAGAACGGCAAGCGTGAGGGGACGCTCTTCGCGCAGATGGATGCCACCAAGACTCCGATGGGACGCCGCTGTCTCGCGGCCTGGCTGCGCTCGCCACTTCGGACGCGATCGAAAATCGAGAGACGCCTCGACGCGGTGCAGGCCCTGCGCGAGGACCCCGTGCTTCTGCGTTCCCTGCGCGAGAGCCTGAATGGCATCGGCGACGTCGAGAGAATTTTGGGTCGCATCGCCACGCGCCGCGCGATGCCCAAGGAACTCGCGAACCTGCGCGCTTCGCTGCTGCGCGTCGAGGCGATCCACAAGCTGCAGTGGGCGGGGCGCGATCCCATTCTGCAGGAGATCCTGGATCAAATTTCGAGCGCTGGAGAATTGAACCGGCCCTTGATCACCCATCTCACCGAGGAACCACCGCTGCACTTGCGCAAGGGGGGAATCCTGCGCGAGGGAGTCCATCGTGAACTGGATGAACTCGCGGACTTGGCGCGCGGGGGAAAGAAGTGGTTGGCCAACTACCAGGCCCGCGAACGCGAGCGCACGGGGATCAGCTCGCTCAAGGTCGCATTCAACCGGGTCTTCGGCTACTACATCGAAGTCACGCGTTCGCACCTGTCCAAGGTGCCCGGGGACTATCAGGAGAAGCAGACTCTGGCCGCGGCCAAGCGCTACGTGACCGAGGATCTGAAGGAGAGAGAGCGGCAGATCCTCAGCGCCGAAGAACGGCGCATCGAACTCGAAAAGAAACTCTATCTCGAACTGCTGGAAAGCCTGGCCGCTTCGCTCGCGCCGCTGCGCACGCTCACCGCGGCACTGGGGCGGCTGGACACCCTGGGCGCTCTGGCCGCACTGAGTCTGGCGCGCGACTACGTCCGCCCCGAGATCGACGAGAGCGGAGTGCTCTTGATCGAGGAGGGACGGCACCCGGTGGTGGAGAAGCTGGTGCAGGAGCCCTTCGTGCCCAACGATCTTGCGATGGACTCCAGCGAGCGGCAGATCCTGCTGCTCACCGGCCCCAACATGGGCGGAAAGTCCACCTACCTGCGTCAAGCCGCGCTGCTGGTGATCATGGCGCAGATGGGATCCTTCGTGCCGGCGCGCCGCGCGCGCATCGGCCTCACCGATCGTCTCTTCACGCGGGTGGGCGCCAGCGACAATCTGGCGCGCGGGCAGAGCACCTTTCTGGTGGAGATGGCGGAGTGCGCCAAGATCTTGCGCGGTTCCACCGACCAGAGCCTGGTGATTCTGGACGAGGTGGGCCGCGGAACCTCCACCGACGACGGCCTGGCGCTGGCATGGGCGATCACCGAGCATCTGCACGACGGTCCCGTGCATCCCAAAGCTCTCTTTGCCACCCACTTTCACGAGCTGACCCAGCTCGTCGAGAGCTTGCCACGTCTTGCCAACATCCAGATGGAGGTGCGGGACTGGCAGGGCCAGATTCTGTTCCTGCACAGAGTGATTCCCGGGGCCGGCGATCGTAGCTACGGGATCCACGTGGCCGAGCTGGCGGGGATTCCGCCCTCGGTTCTGCGGCGCGCCCGCGAGCTCTTGAACGAGCGCCGCAGCGCGTCTCCCGCCGTGCCCCGAGCCGCGCGTCCGGCGGCCAAGGAAGCTCTCCAACTGCCCCTCTTCAGTCCGGCCGAACTCGAGGTGCTCCAGCGCCTGAGGGAGACCCAACCCGAGCGTCTGCGGCCCGTGGATGCGCTGGTGCTCCTGAGCCAGCTCAAGGAGCGCCTGGAGGGCTTTTTGGCCGACGCCTCCGAGGACGCCTAAGCTCCTTTGTTCACGGCAGTTTAGTCCGTGCTGGCACCCTCCTTGCTGCGCCAATCATGGTCCGCTGTACCTCAAGGTGGAGGGAGGTGGACGAAATTGCCATGCAAGACACAGCTAATCCGTTGACTCTCTTGGGGATGGTTGGGGTCCGGGAAGCCGAGATCCCGGTCCTGGCCGAGTTGCATCGTGCGGTCGCGGTGCAGATCGTGGGCGTGTATGACCCGGATCCGAAGGCTCTGGGCCACGAAATTGCCGAAATTCTGGGGATTCCCCACGGACACAGCCGCGAATTCTTGAGCGAATTGGCCAGGGCGGGGCAGGTGGTCCTGAGCCAGGAGCGCGAGCGGATCCAGGACGCAGTGGCCTATCTGCGCGGTGAGAAGGTGCGCCTCCTGGGACTGCACGAGGCCCTGGAACTCTACGGTGAACCGGGGTGGCCGCCGCGACGCGGAGTGCGGGAGATGCGCGCGGAAAGCGCGCGCTGGCGCGACTTCGACGATGCCATCCGCTGGCTGGATCGCGCCCTGGACCGCGAGGAGGTCTTGCGCGGTCTTCTGGCCCTGGTGATCCAGGCCGTCGACGCGGACAGCGGGAGCATCCAACTCCTCAACCATGCCACCAAGGAACTCTACATCGCCTACGCCGAAGGTCTGAGCGACCATACCATTCGTACCAGCCGCCGACGCCTGGGAGAGGGAATCAGCGGACGGGTGGCGATGAGTGGAGAAGGCGAAGTCATCGAAGGGCAACCCACCGCAGCGCGCGAACGTGACCGTTGCGACATCCAGAGTGCGATCTGCGTGCCGTTGCTCGACGACGATTTGACCCTGGGCGTGACCAACGTCTCGCGCGATCGCGGCTCCAGCTCGTTCTCGGCCGTCGACCTCGCCACGGTGCAGCGCATGGCGGCGCGCATCACTCCCGTGCTTTCGCATCTACTCGAAATCCAGTCCTACCACGAACGCGCGCTGGTCAACGATCTCGAGCGGGGTCTGGATCGACTCCTGCAGATGGAGTTGCCGGTATCCCAGGCCTTCGGACTCATCCGCAGTCTTCTGCACGATCTCTCCGGCGCCGAGAGTTGCCAATTGATCATCCTGGGTGGAGCCGGGCCGGCGCTGCGCGTGCTTGCCGGTGAGGATGAGGAGGGTGAACCCTATCTGGTGCGTGACGTGGACCCCCAGAGCGGCATCCTGGCCCAGGTCCTCTTGACCTCGGAAGTCGTGATCCTCGAGGAGAGAATTCGACCCGCCGGCCGCAAGACGGCCCGGCGCTACTCCAGCCTCTACGTTCCCCTGGGAAGCCCGGAGTGCTTCGCGGTGCTCATCATGGATTTCGAAGGGCTGTCCGCACTGAGTCACTTCCAGCGCAACTTGAGCCAGGTACAGGCCGTGGTCACTTCGCGTCTGGGAACCCTGCTGGCTCGCGAAGAGGGCCGCGTGCGCATGGAACATCTGCAGGGGCTGGCGCGCGAACTGAGCCGCGTGGGTTCTCTTCCCTTCAGCGAACGTCCGGCTCGGGTGGCCAGTGCCTTCATGGAGCTCAGCGGGGCCAACGCGGTCGCGGTCTACCAGGGACGGGGAGAGGCGCCCACCGTATGGCTTGGCGAAGAAAACCTGCCCGAGTGTGATCCCCGGGAGTTGTGGAGCGAATTTTCGCAGCGCATCGAGAACCAAGAGTCGCAGCGGCTGCGCGGCTTCGAATCCTCCGGCGGCAAAGTGAAGAACTGGCTGGTGGTTCTCGAAGCCGACCAGCGCGTACTGATCGCTTTCGACCGCAAGCCCAAGAGTGCGCTGGAGGAGCGCGGATTCAGCGAGGAAGATGCCGACATGGCGGCCCTGCTCCTGGGCACTCTTCCCGCCGAAGAAGCGCTCCAGCAAGAAAGGCACATGGTCGCGGCAGGCCATCCGGCCCCGGAGCTGATGCGAGCGGACAGCTTCGACATCACGGCCAACCGTCTGCTGCTGCGCGAAGCGCTCGAGCGCGAACTTCAGCGCGCGCAGCGTTACCACGTCGGATTTTCTTTGACATGCTTCCAGGTGGACGCCCCTCAGGCCAAGCCGGAATTCCAGAAGCGTCTCGTGGACGTCGTACTCGATGCCGCGCGCTCGACCGATTGCGTGCTCTTCATTGCCCCGGACCGTTTTGCGGTCCTGGCTCCGGAAGAGGCACGGGGGCAGCGGCGCCTGGCCCGCCGCTATCGGTACCTGGTGGAGAAGCTGCTCGGCGAGCTCGGAGGCGCCGGCTCGGATCTGCGCATCGACCACGCACGCTACCCCCATGACGCCGAGACTCCGGACGAGATTCTGCAGGAGGCGCAGAAGGCACTGGGTCCCGCGGCAGATTGACAGCGCCCCCTCCTCGGCGTAGTGTGAGCGCCACCGGCGCAACGGAATTTTCGCCTGTGCCAAACAACTCCAACTCACACCATCACAAGTGTTTCAGGGATTGTCTTCGTGAATGCTCCCAACTCAGAGCGTCGCCCGATCCGTCTTCTGGATCCCTCCTGCGTCGACCGCATCGCCGCCGGCGAGGTCGTGGAGCGTCCGGCTTCGGCGGTCAAGGAGCTGGTGGAGAACGCGCTGGATGCCGGGGCGCGTCACATCGTGATCCGGCTGCGGCGCGGCGGGCTGGAGGAGATCACGGTGGAGGACGACGGGAGCGGAATTCCCGTGCGCGAAGTGCCGTTGGCGGTGGAGGCGCACGCGACCTCGAAAATCGCGGGCAGTGGCGATCTGCTCGCGGTCCATTCCTTCGGCTTTCGCGGGGAAGCCCTGGCGTCCATCGCCTCGGTGAGCCGCTTCACGCTGCGCTCGCGCGCCGCCGAGGAGGAGCTGGGGACGCGTCTCGATCTGGTCGGTGGACGGCTCGAGCGCAAGGAAGCGCTGGCCAGGCATCCGGGCACGAGCGTGACCGCCTGCGATCTCTTCTTCAATCTGCCGGCGCGCCGCCAGTTCCTCAAGGGTGAATCCAGCGAGAATCGAGCGGTGACCCAGGTGGTGACCGCGCTCGCCCTGGCGCATCCGGAGGTCGCTTTCCGCCTGGAGTCTGCCGGACGGGTGAGTCTGGATCTTCCCAGCGCGCTCGATCTGGAGACGAGAGTTCACGGTGTCTTCGGTTCCTCGGTGGCCGAGCATCTGCGGCGCTTCGAAGCGCAGGTGCAGGGGATGCGGGTCGAGGGACTGTG
Organism: Candidatus Krumholzibacteriota bacterium; assembly: GCA_963806035.1. GTDB lineage: Bacteria > Krumholzibacteriota > Krumholzibacteriia > JAJRXK01 > JAJRXK01 > JAOZPE01. The sequence goes on from CAWDWO010000026.1 coordinate 122,097, forward strand.
TAGCCTTCCCACCTATACGCGCGGCAACCGGACCGGGCAGTTCGTCTACGTGAACCGGCGCAACGTGAACGACAAGGGTCTGAGCCACGCAATTCAGCACGCCTATCGCGAGGTCATTCCCGCCGGCCGCTTCCCGTTGGTGCTGCTTTTTCTCGAAGTGCCGCCCTCGCGCGTGGACGTGAACATCCATCCCACCAAAGCCGAAATTCGTCTGCGCGATTCCGGCACCGCCCACGAGCTGGTACGCCACGCGATTCAGGATGCGCTCGCCTTGCGTAACGAGAGCAGGGGGGAGGCCCGCGGGACGCAAGTGGAGGACGAGGCGATGGAGCGCTTGCGCCGCACCGCCGAGGAGGTCTTCCGGCACGGGCCCACCGAAGGACACTCGACGCCCTACGGACCGGCTTGGAGTCGCAGCAAGGAGGCGCCCACTCTTTTCGAGGGCGGAGACTCGGCGCATGAAAGCGGCTTCGTGCCCCAGGGGGCACCGGTCGATCCCGGTCTGGGCCAGAGTTTGGATACTTCGGCCGGACTGTTTTGGCAGCTGCACTCCACCTTCATTCTCACCCAGATCCGCGGGGCCTTGGTGATCGTCGATCAGCACAACAGTCACGAGCGCATCCTCTACAACGAAGGAAAGCGCGCGGTGGAGGGCAGAGCGGCCGCGGTACAGCAGCTGCTTTTTCCCTGCACGCTGGAGCTTTCCCCCACGGAGTTGTCGGCCTACGAAGTCCATCGGGGCGACCTGGAACGCATGGGTTTTCTCACCGAGGCTTTCGGCGGCTCCACCGTGCTCGTACGCGGAATTCCCAACGAGCTGCGCAACTGGAACGATGGCGCCCTGCTGCGCGACATCCTGGTCGATCTCGCCGAAAGCGGGCGCGGGGGCAGCGATCCGAAGGAAGCGATTCTCGCCTCCTACGCCTGCCACGGCGCGATCCGCGCCGGTGAGAAACTGACCCTGCCGGAGATGCAGGCCCTGATGGACCGCCTCTTCGCCACCGAACTTCCCTACTCGTGCCCCCACGGACGGCCCACCCTCATCAAGATCGGCCTGCAGGAGCTGGAACGACGCTTCGGAAGACGTTGATTGATGCGAGATAGCACTCCGAGTCTGGTGGTGCTCGTCGGCGCCACCGCCACCGGAAAGACCCGCCTGGCCTTGGAGGTGGCGCGCGAGTTCGAAGCGCCGCTCGAACTGATCTCTCTCGACTCGCGGCAGATCTATCGCGGCCTGGATCTGGGCACGGGAAAGCCGAGCCTCGAAGAGCGTCAAGCGCTGCCGCATCATCTCGTGGACATCATCGATCCTGACGAGCGTTTCGACGCGGGACGTTACCGTCGGCGCGTCGAAGAACTTTTGCCCGGACTCTTCGCGCGCAAAGTGACCCCGATCGTGGTGGGAGGAGCGGGCTTCTATTTGCGGGCCCTGCAAGAAGGCTTCTTCGATCTGCCCGAAGACCCCGAACTTCTGGCCGAGCTGCGCCGCGAGTGGAAGCAACTCTCGGGCGAAGAACTCAGCCGTCGTCTGCACGAAGTCGATCCCGAGCGCGCGGCACAACTGCATCCCAACGATCGCTACCGTCTGGAGCGCGCGCTGGAGATCCACGCGCTCAGCGGGAAGAGCATGAGCGAACTCGCCCGCGACTTTCGACCGAGCCCCGTTTTGGGATTGAAGCTGCGCGTATTCCATCTGCAAGAAACGCGTTGGAAGCTGCACGCGAAAATCGCCAGCCGCGCCGAACAATGGTTGCACGGGGGATGGATCGAGGAGACGCGCGAACTTCTGCAAAAGGGGTGGGGGAAGGACTCGCCCGGACTCTCGATCCTGGGTTACCGGGAGATCGTCTCCTTCCTTGAAAATCCCGGACCGAGTGAGGAACTCTTCGAGCGTGTCCTCGTCTCCACCCGCCGCTACGCGCGGCAGCAGGAGATCTGGTTCCGCAAGACCGAGGTGGAATTGAGAGCGACGCCGGAGAACCCCGCCCTGAAGAGCCAGCTTCTGAAGGCACTGCGGGAATCCGCGTCCTCTTGACACCCCCATGCGCCCTTGCTAGCTTGCGAGCCTGCCTCGCCGCCCGCGGAGGGGCTAAGAGCGGGTGTAACTCAGTTGGTAGAGTATCAGCTTCCCAAGCTGAAGGTCGCGGGTTCGAGTCCCGTCGCCCGCTCCAGGATTTCCCGCCGCTTCGGGCCCCGCAGAACCGCGCATCGTTGCCAGGGCGAGCATTGGGTCCTATCATCATGACCCGCATTGGCCCATTCCCGAGGAAATCCAGTGATCGCTCTTGAACGCGCTCCCGCAGACGGAATCTTGCCGGGCTATGACTGGCGTGAAGGCGATCGTCTGGTGCGCATCGGCGACAGCCCCATCGAGGACATCCTCGATTTCTACTACCTCGGCGAGGACTCCACGCGCCTGAAGGTCGCCATCCTCGATCGCGACGGCCGCAGTTTGGACTTCGAACTGAAAGCGGATGACCTGACGCTTTTGGCCGAGTCCTTCGCCCCCCTGGAATTCAAGACCTGCGCCTGCCGCTGTGTCTTCTGCTTCATCGATCAAAATCCCCAGGGACTTCGCAAACAGATCTACGTGAAGGACGAGGACTACCGACTCAGTTTTCTCTACGGGAACTACATCACCTTGACCAGTCTGGGGCGGCGCGGTTTGCGCCGCGTGCTCGAGCAAAAGTTGAGTCCGCTCTTCGTCTCGGTGCACGCCACCGACCTCGACGTGCGCACGAAGCTGTTGGGGATCAAGCGGCGCATCGACGTGCTGGCGATCCTGCGCGAACTCACCAGCAATGGGATTGAAGTGCACTGCCAGATCGTGCTGTGCCCCGGATGGAACGACGGTGCGATCCTGGACAAGACGGTCAGCGATTTGGGGGCGCTCTTTCCCGGGGTCGCCTCGATCGCGGTCGTCCCGGTGGGCCTGAGCGATCATCGCGAGGGACTTCCCGAGCTGAGAACCGTGACCCGGGGCGACGCGCGTGCCGCGCTGGGCCAACTGCGGAACTGGCAGGATCGCTTTCTCGCGCACCACGGAGAACGCCTGGTGTATCTCAGCGACGAGTTCTACCTGCGCGCCGAGCTGCCCTTTCCTCCGCGCGCTTTCTACGAGGACATGCCGCAAGAAGACAATGGCATAGGCCAGGCGCGAGCCCTCCTGGAAGAGATCCAGCAGGCCACCCCCCGGCTTCTTAAGGCATCCCGCGAAAGACGCACCGCGACCATTCTCACCGGAAGCCTCGGGGCCGCGTTCTTCGAGAGGGACCTCTTGCCCTTGCTTCAGAAAATCGAGTGGCTCGACCTGCGCGTGGTGGGAATCGAAAACCGACTCTACGGGAAGGGGATCACGGTGGTGGGACTTCTCCCCGGCCGTGATTTCGCGGACACCATCGCAAAGCTTCCCGCCGATTGCGGCCAGGTGCTCCTGCCGGATTCCCCGCTCAATCACGAGGACCTGTTCCTGGACGACATGAGCCTGAAGGAGCTGCTGGAGAGCGCACCGCATCCGGTGAAGGTGGCGCGCGAAGGCCTGGTGGAAGCATTGCTGGAGCTCGCGGCGCAATCTCCATCGCCCAAAAGGACTTGAGATGAACTCCTCTCTGGTCGCCATCGTGGGCCGGCCCAACGTCGGCAAATCGACCCTCTTCAATCGAATCACCCGCTCCCGATCCGCGGTGGTGCACGAGAGCGCGGGGGTGACGCGCGATCGTCACATTCGATCCGCCGAATGGAGCGGACACTACTTCACCCTCGCCGATACCGGAGGCATCATTCCCTTCGAGGAAGGCACGCCCTTCGAGCATGAGATCGCCGAGGTCGCGCGCGCCACCATGAAAATGGCTGACCTCGTTCTCTTCGTGGTGGAAGTGGGAAGCGGGATCACCGCCTACGACCAGGCACTCGCCTCCGAGCTGCACCGGCTCGAGCAACCGGTCCAGCTTGTGGTGAACAAGGTGGACAAGGAACTGGACCAGCTCGAGGCGGCGGAATTTTATGCCCTGGGTTTTCCCGTTTTGCATCAGATCTCTGCGCTGCACGGGAGGGGAGTGGGTGACCTCCTGGATGCGGTGGTGGAGGTTCTACCTCCACGACAGTTCAAGCCTCAGACCGGCTTGCACCTGGCTCTGGTGGGCCGCCCCAACGTGGGCAAGAGCAGCCTTCTGAATGCGCTGACCGGTTCGGTCAGCAGTCTGGTGAGCGAGGTTCCCGGCACCACGCGCGACGCGCTGGACAGCCGGATTCGCTGGCACAATGAAGACGTGGTGCTGGTGGACACCGCGGGAATCCGCCGCCGCTTCAAGCACAACAAGGGAGTGGAGTACTTCTCGGTGCTGCGCTCGATCCAGGCCATCCAGCGCTGTGAGGTGGCGGTGCTGCTTCTGGATGCCACCGAGGGCGTGGTGGCTCAGGACGCGCGCGTGGCCAGCGAGATCCACGACGCGGGCAAGGGAGCGATCATCGCGGTCAACAAGTGGGACGCGATCCAGAAGGAGACGATGACCTTCAAGCACTTCACCGACAAGATCCGCGAGGATCTGGCCTTTTTGAGCTATGCCCCGGTGGTCTCGATCTCCGCCCTGACGGGGACACGGACGCAGAAGATCCTGGAGATGGCTTGGGAAGTGGCGCGGGAACGTGAGAAAACGGTTGAAACAAGCCGCCTAAACAGCATACTGGAGGCGGCGAAGCAGAAAAACCCTCCGCCGCTGCATCAGCACGGGACCGGGAAAATCTACTACGCGACGCAGACGGGAACCGCACCTCCGGTCTTCACGCTCTTTGTCAACCGGAGTGCCTATTTCCCGAGGAACTACCTGCGTTACCTGAACAATCGTATTCGTGAGGCGGTGGGATTCTCCGGCACCCGGATCCACCTCGCCCTCCGTGAGAAGGAGAGAGCCCGCAGATGAATCCTTGGCTGGCCGTACTCGTCGCCCTCTTCGTCGGATACCTCTTCGGTTCCTTTCCCACCTCCTATCTGCTCGGGCGGCGCAAGGGCGTCGATCTGAGGGTCGAGGGAAGCGGAAACCTGGGCGCGACGAACGCCTTCCGCGTCCTGGGACCCGTCACCGCCAGCCTGGTGCTTCTGGTCGATCTCTTCAAGGGAGCTTTCCCGGTCTGGCTGGCGCTGTCGGATCGACTGGCCGCGGCCGGTCCGACCGCGGACGCGCTGGCGCTCGCCGCCGCGATGGGGGCGGTCCTGGGACACGCCTTCAGCCCCTGGGTGGGCTTCCGCGGCGGCAAGGGAGTCGCCACCGCGGCCGGCGCCTTTTTGACCCTGGCCCCCTGGGGCGCGCTGCCCGCTTTCGGCATCTGGATCATCCTGCTGCTCAGCACACGCATCATGAGCATCGCGAGCATCGCGGCCGCGGCGGCGCTTCCCGTCACCCTCCTGGTTCACACCCTGAGCCATCCCTCGGCCCAACCGCGCTGGGCCACCCTGATCGCCTCGGTCGTGTTGGGCGCGCTCATTCTCCTGCGGCACCGCGAGAACCTGCGCCGCCTGCGTCGCGGGGAGGAGAAACCTCTGTGGTCGTGAACGAGTCGATCGCGGTCTTGGGGGCCGGGTCCTGGGGCACCGCCTTGGCGCTGAGCGCCGACGCGGCCGGACATGAGACGCGACTCTGGGCACGACGCCAGGAACTCGTTCGCGAACTCAGCGAAGGCAGCAATCAAAAATACCTGCCGGGGATCCAGCTGAGCCGGACCCTGAAGGCGAGCGACTCGCTGCAGGAATCCGTCCGGGGGGTAAGGGTGATCGTCCTCGCGGTGCCCGCTTCCTCCGTGGCGCAGCTATGCGAACGGCTTTGCGAATGCCAGCTCGAGGAAGCGGCAGTGGTGGTGTGCGCGGCCAAGGGTCTGGAAGAAAAGACGGGACGGCGCATGAGCCAGGTGATGGCGGAGACTCTTCCTCTGAGCACGCAGCGGCAGATGACCTTACTCGGCCCCTCGCACGCCGAAGAAGTCGCGCGTCAGCTTCCCACCGCGGTGGTTCTTTCCGGGGGGGAGGCGGAGCGCGCCAAGCGTGTGCAGGAAGCGCTTTCGACCAACTGGTTGAGGATTTACACGAACGACGATCAGGCGGGCACCGAATACGCCGCGGCGCTGAAGAACATCTTGGCCATCGCGGCCGGAATGTGCGACGGGCTCGGTTTGGGAGACAACACCAAGGGCGCGCTTCTCACGCGCGGTTTGGCCGAGATCTCCCGGCTGGGAGTGGCGCTCGGCGGACGCAGCGAGACTTTCTACGGACTCTCCGGCGTGGGCGACGTGATCACCACCTGTCTGAGCCGTCACTCGCGCAATCGCGCGCTGGGGGAGAGAGTCGCCAGGGGCGAGAGCCTCGGCAGCGCCATGGACGCCATCGGACAGACGGTGGAGGGAGTGAGCACGGTGCGCACCACTGTCGCTCTGGCCGAGAAGCACCAGGTCAAGATGCCCATCAGTCGCCAGGTGCTTGCCGTGCTCGACGAGGGCAAGGACCCGAGCCGTGCCATCGATGAACTCATGGGACGAGCCCTGCGTTCCGAAAGAGAAATTGCATCCGCGAAGAGGAGGGGGTCATGAACGCCGAGCTTCCGGAGAAGCTCTACTACAGCATCAGTGAGGTGGCCAAGATGACCGGGGTGAAGCCGCACGTGCTTCGCTACTGGGAGGCGGAGTTCCCGACCCTGCGCCCCAAGAAGAACCGCGCCGGCAACCGCAGCTACCGCCAGCGCGACATCGACGAACTGAAGGCCATCAAGCACCTCCTCTACGAGGAGGGCTACAAGATCGACGGAGCGCGGCGCATCCTCGCCGACCGCGAGGCACGCGAGGAAGCGGTGGGACCCAAGCCCCCCAAGAAGGACCCCCGCGACGCGTTGATCGAGGAGCTGCGCCAGGGACTCAAAGAAATCCTTCAGGTGATCGACGAACTGAAGTCCTGAGAGGGAGTTGGCTGCGCCGAGCTTGCATTCGGCGGGGCCTATGGTATCTTTGCTCTCCCCTGGCGTCTTCTCAACGTCTGGTCGGGGCGTGGCGCAGTCCGGTAGCGCACTTGCATGGGGGGTAAGTGGTCGCTGGTTCAAATCCAGTCGCCCCGACCAAGCATTTCTCTCGCCGTCGATCGCGTCCCTTGCTCACCTGGATCCTCTACCTCAGTGCGGGATGGTTGAGCGGGCGCCTGCCGCGCTGGCTGGGCCTGAAGATCACCTTCTGGGTGGCGGTGATTTTCCGTTGGACGCATCCGCAAACCGTGCGAATCGTGGAGCACAATCTCGAGGGGATCGAGAGGGCCATGGGCCGTCCTTACGACCCGCTCATGGTTCCCGAGGTCTTCGACGCCTTCGCGCGATCGGTCTACGAATTCGTGAGTCTTCCGCACCGCAGCACCACCGAGATCCTGCAACGCTACCGCGTGGTTCGTGGGGAGGAGTTCCTGCATCGCCGCTTGGGGGAGGGGCTTCTCATCCTCTCGGCCCATCTGGCGGGCTGGGAGATGGGAGGCGCGTGGCTGGCGGAAAATCTCGGCCCCTTTCACACCGTCGCGCTCGAGCATCCTTCCAAAAAAGTGACGGAGTACTTCACGCAACGGCGCGCGCAGCGTGGCATCATCGTTCATCCTCTGGGAAGATCGTACCGGCCTCTTCTGGAAGCACTGCAACGCGGGGAGACGGTGGTTCTGCTCTGCGACCGCAATTTCGCCTCGGGGGGGACGAGCGTGGAATTTTTCGGGCGTGAGGCCAAGTTCCCCGACGGCTATCTGAGACTGGCGCGTGAATCCGGCGCGCGAATCCTGCCGATCTTCGCCCGCCGCGTGGGAAGTTCGACCGAACTGAGGATCGAAGAGCCCCTGCGAGTAGAAGAGGGGGGCGAGGGGGAATGCTTGCGGAAGATCGTCGGTCTGCTCGAAAAGCACGTGGGCAGAAATCCCGAACAGTGGGCGCGCTTTACCCCGATCTGGGAGGAGGAGAGCGATGAGTGATCCGGTGCTCGCGATTCTTCCTGCCTACAACGTGGCCCGCCATCTTCCCGAACTCCTGCCGCGCATCCTCAAACTCACGCCCGCGGTACAAGCCCTCGTGGTCGACGATGGCTCGAACGATCAGAGCGCGGAGGTGGCACGAAAGCTGGGCGCGGAGGTGGTGGTGCACCCGAGGAACCTGGGCAAGGGCGAGGCTCTCAAGACGGGCTTCGCCTACCTGCTGGAAGGAGCTTATCGGGCCTGCATCACCCTCGACGCCGACGGCCAGCATCTCCCCGAGGAGATCCCGCGCTTTTTGAGCGCTTGGGAAGGGGGAGCCCTGGTGGTGGTGGGCAACCGCATGGCGGAGAACGAGAGGATGCCCTGGCTCAGAAAACGCACCAACGAGGTGATGTCCCACATCGTCAGTGCTCTGGCCTCACAGCGAATCGACGATTCGCAGTGCGGATTCCGTCTCATCGACGCCCGCGTGCTGCGCGCGATGCACCTCGAATCCAGCCGCTACGATCTTGAATCCGAGATCTTGATCAAGGCCGGGCGCTTGGGCTACCCTGTGGCCTCCGTGGCGATCAGTACGGTGTATCATGACGAAGAGAGCTCCATCCATCCCCTGGTGGACACGGTTCGATTCTTGAGGCTCCTCTGGCGCTCCCGGCAGTGGATTCGCAAACCCGGAGAACAGACCGCCGGACCGAAGTAGCGCGAGGCACGTTCATGCACATTCTTCTCACCAACGATGACGGCATCCACGCCGAAGGACTGCGGCGCCTGGAGGCGGGACTCAAGGAATCGATGCCCAATGCGCGCATCTCGGTCTGCGCGCCCGACCGCGAACAGAGCGCGAGTTCCCATGCCCTGACTCTCACCTCGCCTCTGCGCATCACTCGTCACGGGAAGGACAAGTACTCCGTGACGGGCACGCCGACCGACTGCGTCTTGCTCGCCCTGCGCGCGATCTTCGAGGACGAACTGCCCGAGCTCGTCATCTCCGGAATCAACCACGGCCCGAACATGGGGGAGGACATCCTCTACAGCGGCACCGTCGCGGCCGCGATGGAGGGGACCATCTGTGGGCTGCCCAGCATCGCGCTCTCCTTGGGATCGAGAGGCTTGAGCGAGGAAGAATTCGAGACGGCGGATCACCTGGTCCGCGAAATCCTTCCTCAGTGGCTCGAGCGCGGACTGCAGGGTCAGATGCTCTTGAACGTGAACGTTCCCGCCAAACCACTCAGCGCGGTCAAGGGAATGCGCGTGTGCAAGCTGGGCTCGAGAATCTACCAGGATGTGATCACTCGTAAGGTGGATCCGCGCGGCAAGGAATACTTCTGGATCGGAGGCGACCCGCTTCCCCAGAGCGATGACGAGAGCACCGACTTCGGTCTTCTGAGTTCGGGTTGGATCACGGTGACCCCTCTGCACCTCGACATGACCGATTACAAGGCCATGGTTCAGGGGGAGGATTTGGTGCGCGCATGGCCGAAGTGAATTCCTTCGCCCGCGAACGTTTCAGCATGATCGAGCATCAGCTGCGCGGACAGGGCATCAGCGACGAACGCGTTCTTCAGGCGATGGGACGCTTGCCCCGGCATCGCTTCCTGCCACCGGAGCAGTGGGGTGAGGCCTACGCGCCGCGCGCGATTCCGATCGCGCAGCAGCAGACTCTCAGTCAGCCCTTCATCGTGGCCACCATGACGCAAGCTCTCGCGCTGCGCGGAGGGGAGAGGGTGCTGGAGATCGGGACCGGCAGCGGATACCAGGCCGCGGTGCTCGCTCTGCTCGGCGCCAGAGTGTACAGCGTGGAACGCCACGCGAGTTTGGCGCAGCGGGCGCGCGAAGTTCTCGACGAACTCGAGATTCCCGGCATCGAGTTGAGCATCGGCGACGGGAGTCTGGGTTGGCCCGAGGAGGCGCCTTTCGACGGCATCCTGGTGACGGCCGCCGCCCCCGCGCTGCCCGGCGCATTGCTGAAGCAGCTGGCCGATCCGGGTCGACTGGTGGCCCCGGTGGGCAACCAGCACCTCCAGACGCTGGTCATCGTGCGGCGCGAGAACGGAGAGGACGCGCAGGAGCAGGGCTGCGCCTGCCGCTTCGTTCCGCTTTTGGGGGAGGGAGGATTCGCCGGTGAAGAGTGAGATTCTCACCTGGGCCGCGCATCTGCCCCAGCCTCTCTCCACCGTCATCGTGGCCGCTTTGCCCATTCTGGAGTTGCGAGGTTCGATTCCCTGGGCCATCGGGGTGGGGGGGCTCTCGCCGCTCTCGGCCTACCTCTGGTCGGTGCTGGGCAACATGATTCCCATCCCCTTTTGGCTCTTACTCTTGGGGCGCATTGAAAAGAGTTTGCGGCGCTTTGAGTGGTTTGATAAGTTCTTTTGCTGGCTGTTCGCCCGCACCCGACGCAAGGCCAGCATGGTGGAGCGCCACGGCGCCTGGGGCCTCATACTCTTCGTCGCGGTGCCGCTGCCGGTGACGGGGGCATGGACGGGAGCGATCGCGGCTTATCTTTTTGATCTTTCGCCGCGCCGGGCACTTCCCGCCATCTTGGCGGGTGTCTGTTGCGCGGGAATCGTCGTAACCTTGACGGTGCAGGGGATCATCCACATTTGGTAGGTGAAGAGTTCAGGGTCGGGGCGTAGCGCAGCCCGGTTAGCGCGCCTGCTTCGGGAGCAGGAGGTCGGAGGTTCAAATCCTCTCGCCCCGACCACGATTCCTTCTTCGCGTTGCGCGAGGACGAGTTGGTGCTCGGTAGACCTTGGCGACATTCGTTTTTTTCCCTCGTCATTATCGCGTTCGTTGTGGGTGCAGCCGCGCCGAGCCGAGCTGGTGACGAGATCTTCGTGCGAGTACGCCGCGGCGATACCCTGTTCAAGATCGCGCGCGCGTTCAATACCACGGTGGGGCAGATCCGTAAGGCGAACCACCTGCAGGGAGATCTCATCCGACCTGGAGAGCGCCTGGACTTGGGGGGAGCGGGGGGAGTCAGCAAGAAGCGCACACGACACTTCGAGGGAGAGCTGCCGATCCAGGGAATTCGCAAGCGTGACATCGTGGCGAGCTTCGGCGAGAAACAGGACGCCCGTCACAAGAGAGTCGTGGAACGCCACACCGGGCTCGATCTGCGCGCCCGCGAAGGCACGCAGATTCTGGCCTGCGCCAACGGTGTCGTTCGCTTCGTCGGCGACCTCAGCGGCTACGGTCGGCTGGTGGTGCTGGAACACGACGGAGGATGGCGCAGCGTCTATGGACCGTGCGATCCCAATCACATCAAGGTCGAAGTGAACGAGGCGGTCTACGCGGGACAGGAATTGGCGCGACTCGGCCAAGGAGTCGAGCGCAGCAAGCCCGCGCTGCACTTCGAAATTCGCAGGGGCGAGCAAGCGGTCGACCCCGCGCAGCACCTGCGTTGGAATTGAGAGTCCGGGAGGGAAGCATGGATCTGCGCGACTACATCCAGGAGATTCCCGACTTCCCCAAGCCGGGGATTCTCTTTCGCGACATCACGCCGCTCTTGAACGCGCCGGAGGCCTTTCGCGCGTGTATCGCGCGCTTCGAGCAGCGCTACCAATCCGGGAGGATCGACCGCGTGCTGGGAGTGGAGAGCCGCGGCTTTCTCTTCGGCGCTCCGCTGGCTCTCGCTCTGGGCGTGGGCTTCGTGCCGGTGCGCAAGCAGGGCAAGCTGCCGCAAACGACGCTGCAGCGCAGCTACGACTTGGAGTATGGCAGCGCCACCCTGGAGATCCATCGTGATGCCCTCAAGCGCGGCGAGAGGGTGGTCGTGATGGACGATCTCCTGGCCACCGGTGGCACGGCGCGTGCCGCGGCCGAGCTGGTCGAGGAGGCCGGAGCCAAGGTGGAGGAGTTGGCCTTCGTCATCGAACTGGCCGGACTGGGGGGGAGGCAGCAGCTTTCCTGGCCGGTCCACACCCTGCTGGTCTATGACTAGCCAGGGCGCGCTTTGAGCCCCAGTAGCTCAGGTGGATAGAGCACAGGTTTCCTAAACCTGGTGTCGCAGGTTCGAGTCCTGCCTGGGGCAGACTGATTTTCGGCGGAGGGGCCATCTTGACCGCTTCCGCAAGACCCACTACTCTTCCACGGATCGCGTGGAACGCAAAGAATGGCCGGCGCTTAGGCCGGGGAGGTTGAAACCGTGGCGAAGGGCAAGTTCACCAAGCAGGAACTTCGGCATGACGCGTTTTCTGAAAACGTGGCAAAGGGTTATAGCTATCTTCAGACCAATTTTCTGAAGGTGTTTCTCGCCGTGGTGCTGGTGGCGGTCGTCGTTTTGGGGACCGTCTACTTTCGCCAGAGCCAGATGCACAGCAGCCAGGAGGCCTCCCATCTCCTGGCGCAGGCCGCGACCCAGTACAATTCCACTTCCTACAGCGAGTGCCTGCTCACGGTGGAAGATCTCATCCAGCGCTTCGGCAGCCGCAAAGAGGGAAAGACAGCCCTGTACTACGCCGGCGCCAGCCACCTGGCCCTGGGCGAGAACGAGGCTGCGATCAAGAGCTTTCGTGAGTATCTCGAAAGGAAGCCGGACGGCTTCTACGCGCACAGCGCCCAGTCTGGCTTGGGCCTTGCTCTGGAAGGTGCCGGGCAGAACCAGGAGGCCCTCGCGCAGTTCGACGCGCTCTTGAAGCAGCTGAAGCCCGACGACTTCCTCTACACCTCGACCGCCTTCGCGGAAGCGCGGGTGCTGGAGAAAATGGGGCAGCGCGAGCAGGCCATCACCGTGCTTCTGCCGCTGTCGCGTAGCTCGGACTTTCAGACCAAGCAGGAAGCCAACACCAAGATCCAGGTCCTGAGAGCGCAGATCAGCAATTCCTAAGCGTCAGAGCGTCGCGCCCCTGGCGCGCGCCAGGCCGGGAGGAAACGCAGGATGACCGATCAGGAAGCCACGAGCTCAACTCCCATGGGCGAGACCAAACAGCGCTGGCTGGCCGCCATCGCGTATCTGGGACCCGTTTCACTCTTCTCTTTGAGCCGCAAGAACAAGCCCGCCTTCCTACGCGACCACGCGCGCCAGGCCTTCGCGCTCTTTCTGGTGGAAGCCGCGGTGATCTGCTTTCTCATCATCGTGAGCAACACGGTGGGGAGGATCCCCGTGCTGGGCTTCCTGGTGGAGATCCTGCTCGAGCTGGTCGCCTTCGCGTCCTTCCTCATCCTGAGCATCCTGGGCTTCGTGAAGGCCCTGGCCGGGGAGAGCTTCGGCATCCCGGTGCTCGAGGACTACGCCGAGAAGATCCCGGCCGGCGACTGAAGAGACCCCGCACACGGCAAATACGATCAGAGGGGGGATTCGAGGGTCTCGGGTCCGTGCCCGTGCGCTTCCTGTATAATTGCGCATAAGATGCATTATGTTAACTTCCGCATCAGATACAAAGGAAGGGAGATTCGCCGATCTCCCTCCCCAACTGCCTAATTTTCAATGAGTTTCTAAACTCAGTGCCGGTCGAATCTCAAGCTCAACCCGCATGGCGCTGGATGGTCTGGAGGATCTTGTCCTTGGGCACCGCGCCCACGACCTGTTCCACCACTTTGCCGTCCTTGAAGAACAACAAGGTCGGGATGCTCATGATGCTGAACTGTCCGGCGAGTTGTTGGTTCTCGTCGACGTTCACCTTGGCGACCTTGACCGTCCCATCCTGCTCCTTGGCGATCTCCTCCAGGACGGGTCCGATGATGCGGCACGGGCCACACCACGGGGCCCAGAAATCGACGATGACCAGGCCGGAGGCCTGCTGAACCTCGGCCGCAAAGCTCTTGGTGTCGACCGCGACTGGTGCTGCCATGGAGCTACTCCTATCCCCTAGATAGTACTCTATGGGACCGATTCGGAAGCGACGATCCCAACGATGCGGCCAAGGTACGGCTAAGGGCCCGATTGTCAAGTTTTGCGGGGTTTCGCGGGCGGAAGCGATTCCACGGCCCAGCTCAGGAGGGCCAGATCGTAGGACAAGGTGGCCCCCAGGCGCGAGGACTTGGCGCGGCGGTCGGCGCGGCGCATGTGCTTCAGCGTGCCGCGCAGCTGCTCGAAGGAGGAGGCCCGGGCCAGAGCCTCCAGACGGCGCGCCTGCCAGGGGGGAAGGCCCAGGCGGCGCGCGGCGGAGCTTGCATCCTCCCCCTCGTCCAGCGCGGCCCTGAAGGAGGCCAGTTGGCGTAGACGCCAGCTGAGGATGGCAGCGGTCCCGATGGGATCCCCCCCTCCCACACGCACCTTGGTCCAGGCGCGCAACGCGGGCAGGGGATCGTTCGAACTCAAGAGATCGGCCACCGCGAAGGCGTCGAGGTCGCGCGAGCGTGCCACCAGCAGTCGCACTTCCTCCGGGCCGATTTCGGCCTCGCCCTCCTGCAGAAGCGCCAGCTTCTCCAGCTCGGTCTGGAGTTCTCCGAGGTCATCGCCCACCAGATCGACGAGTTCTTCGACCCCATTGCGGGAGAGCTTGAGCGCGAGGTTCGCGGCCTGCCGCGCCACCTGCGTGAAGATGGCGCTGCCGCGCAGGGTATCGAAGTCGACCGCGCAGCCCGCCTTTGCGCAGGCGCTGGTAAACTTCAGGCGCTTGTCGAGTTTGGCGCTGGTGAAGACGAGAACCGTGCTCGCAACCGGCGAATCCAGGTACTGCAGCAGGCCATCCAGCGCGGCGCCGGAGGGCAGCGCTTCGGCGTGGCGCACCCAGACGAAACGCTTGCTTCCAAACATGGGATAGGCGGATGCGGCCTCGACGATGCTCGATGGAAGGCACTCGTCGGCCTGCAGAACCTGCGCGTTGAACTCGGCGGACTGCGGGTCGAGAACCTTTTCCTTCAGCCAGAGCGCGGTGCGTTCGGCGCGCCAGGTGTCCGGCCCGGCCAGAAGATACACCGGCGCCGGATCGTTCTTGGCGAGGGTGCTCTTGAGTTCGGCCGGGGTGAGAATCTTCGCGCTCGCCATCACCACTCCTCGATGACCAACGCGAGGATCGCGCGCACCAATTCGTCCGCCGCTTCCTTGCGCGCGTTCTCCTCGCCCTCGGGCCCTTCGTCGGTGAAGTAGTCTCCCTTGCCGCGAATCGTGGTCGGTTTGACGATGACGTCGCCGGTCGCGCGATCCACCAAACTCACTTCGCAGGCCACGCGAACTTCATACTCCTGCGCTTGGCGGTTTTCCGCGAAGAAAACCTCCTGGATCTTGAAGAAGGTGATCTTGCCCAGGATGAGCGCGTCGGCCTGATTCTCTTCGGTGAGTCGCAGGGTGCGGTCCGCCACGATTCCCGCGATGATCGCATCGGTGAGGCTGACCTCGAGTTCCGGTTCGGTGGTTTCGTTTTCGAAGTAGGGAACGGCGACGCTCTCCAGCCCCGGCTTCACGCGGCCTGGCGTGAGGCCGTAGCCGCATCCTGAGAGCACGAAAACGAGAAGCAGGATCCAGAGCGGAATGTTTTGCTTCAGGACGGCGTGCGACCGCGAGCCGCGACGAACCCCCGTCCTTTGCTCGCAGTTGAACACACGCGCGTCTTGCATCGTCAGAGCAGCTCGAAAGTCTTCATCCGGTAACGGAGCTTGTCCCGGTTGATGTTCAGGTACTTGGCAGTGAGGCTCTGATTGCCTTCCGCCTTGTGGAACGCCTTTTCGATGAGCGTCCGCTCCAGATCCTCGACCAGCGTGTCGTAGGGAATTCCCGCCTCGGGAATCGCTCCCTTGAGAACTTCCTCGATACGCTCCAGCAGCGAACCCTCGTCCGTGCGCTCGTTGCCCGTGATGGGCACCTGGGAAGCCAGCAGCTCCTCGCCGTCCTCCAAGAGCGCGATACGCTCCATCATGTTCTTCAGTTCCCGGATGTTACCCGGCCAGGGATAGCCCACAAGCACCTTTTTCGCCTCGGGCGAAAGTCGTTGGAAACGCTTGTGAAAGGCCTTGGCGTAATTGCGCAGGAAATGCTCGGCCAGAAGGATGATATCCTCGCTGCGCTCCCTCAGGGGCGGAATGTGCAGCGGAATGACCTTCAGGCGATAATAGAGGTCTTCCCGGAAAGTCCCTTCTTCAACGCATCTTATGAGGTCGCGGTTGGTGGCGGACACGATGCGGACGTCCACCTGGATGTCCTTCACCCCGCCCACGCGCCGAAAGCTCATCTTTTCCAGCACCCGCAAAAGCTTCACCTGGATGGTGAGACTCATTTCGCCGATCTCGTCCAGGAACAGGGTGCCGCGGTGCGCCAGCTCCAAAAGGCCGCGCTTTTGGTTGATGGCGTCGGTGAAGGCGCCCTTCTCGTGTCCGAAGAGCTCGCTCTCCAGAAGCTCCTCGGGCAGCGAGGCGCAGTTGATCTCCAGGAAGGCATGATCCCGCCGCGGAGAATTCTGGTGGATGAGGTTGGCCACCACGTCCTTGCCCGTGCCGCTCTCCCCTTCGATGAGCACGGTCGTGCTCCCCCCCACGGCGATGCGGCGGATGAGGTCGTAGATCTCGAGCATCTTGGGCGCGACGCTGGGCACGATCTCGCTGCGCGGATCGATGATCTCACTGCGCAGCCGCAGCTGGTGCAATTCGGAGTGAAGCTTTCCCGTCTCGAGACCGCGCCGCAGAATGAGCAGAAGCTCTTCGAGGTTGATGGGCTTGTTCACGTAGTCGAAGGCGCCAGCCTTCATGGCCGACACCGCGGTCTCGACGTCACCGAAGGCCGTCATCATCACTACACACAGGTCGGGATAGAGGTTTTGGATGCGCTCGAGCACATCCAGACCGCTCATGTCCGGCAGCTTCAAGTCCAAAAGGACGAGATCGGGAATGGTGCTCTCGATGAGCTTGAGCGCCTTGCTTCCCGTTTCCGCACTGATGACTTCGAATCCCTCCTCCGCCAGGGTGCGGCGCAGAAAGAAGAGAATGGATTCCTGGTCATCGATGATGAGAATCTGCGGTTTCATGATTGGCTCCCGATGGTAGTGGGCGCTAGAGGCAAGAGAATCCGGATGCGGGCTCCCCGTGCCGGTTCACTGAAGGCCTGGAGAACGCCGCCGTGGCGCTCCACGATGTTGTGCGAAACGAAAAGACCGAGACCGGTACCGTCCGCCTTCTTGGAGTAGAAGGGTTCGAAAATGTGCGGCAGATCCTCGCGGGCGATTCCCGGACCCTGATCGATCACCTCGAAGGCGATGGCTTCCTCGAGTTCCGGTTTCGTACTGGCGTGATCCATCTTGCTCAACTTGAGCAGCACCGTGTTGCCGGGTTCGCTCACCTCGACTGCATTCTTGAGCAGGTTGAAGAGAACCTGGTGGATCTGATCCCGGTCGATGCGATAGCTCGGCAAGAGGTCTTCACTCTCGATTCGTATCTCGACTCCACGCTCCTGGGCCCAATCTTTTATGGAGCGGTGGACTCTCTGCGCGGTCTGCAATGCGGAAGTCTCCTCCTTTTGCAGACGCGCGGGGCGAGCGACCTGGAAGAGATTGCGGATGATTCCGTCGAGGCGCTGAATCTCCTCCTGGATCACGCTCACACTCTCTGCATCCTCGTCCTCGAAGGCGCCTTTGCGCGCCAGGTAGTCCATTCCGGCGCTGATCCCGCCCAGAGGATTGCGAATCTCGTGCGCCATGCTGCTGGCGAAGCGCCCGATCGCGGCCAGGGTATCCAGGTGCCGAATCTCCTCCTGCATCAGGTGCACCGCGCTGAGGTCCTCGATCACCGCGATGACTCCCACCAGCCCCCCCTCCTCGCGACGGTATTTGGCCAGCGTCACCAGCACGGGAATGGAAGACTCCGGGCTGAGACCCATGCGTCCCTCCCAGCGCAGACTCGGCTCGCGCCCCAAAAGAGCCGCCTTGGAAGGAGACTCCACGCCCGGAACCCACATCAGGGAGTCCAGCTTCCTCCCCACCAGCTGTTTCTGTGAGCTCGTGAGAAGCTCCTGCGCGCGGCGATTGATGAAGATCACCCGCCCGCGGTCGTCGGTGGTGATGAGGCCGTTGCTCATGCCGTCCAGTATCTGGTCGCGAAAGCGCTCTCCCATTTCGAGCTCGTGGTACAGGCTCGCGTTTTGAAGCACCGCGCTCACCGCGTAGCTCAGCGACTCCAAGGTCAATTGATCCGCCTTGCGTATCCCGGCCGGACGCGCGCGATCGGTGACCACCATGAGTCCGTACAGGGGATAGTGGCGGCAGGAAATGCAGGGGTGGAGATCGAGACCGCCCTCGCCGATGGGAAAGCTCTCACGGATCTGTTCCGAAGGGGCCAGTTCGAACACGGGACAGTCGTCGTGGTACAGCCAGCCTCCCTTGAGGCATTCGTGGCGCGGCAGCGGCGTGAGCAGGGGCACCACGAGGTGCGCTCCGTGCTCCCTGAACGCGGCCGGAGATTCTCCGTTCACGGTCAAGAGCAATTCGCTCGAGTTCTCGGCCACCAGAATGCTACTGGGATTGCGCATCGCGCGGGCGGCGCTCCCGCCCAGACCGCCCAAAGACCAGCGCAGACTCTCCACCACCGAGCCGCTGGCGCCCGGGTGCAACCAGCGTCCCACCAGCTCGCGCGACTTGCGCTCGATGCGCAGGATCATGACCTCTTGGAATCCGCTCGCGCGGTGGCAGTAGACCAAAGCTCCGTCCACCGTGTGTTCCAGCCGGCCCGGACGGGCCAGCGCCTGCCAGAGTTCACGCACGCTCAAAAGTTGGATGTTGGTGTTCACCAGACGCAGACGCGCGTCCTCGTAGCTGTGCTTGAGCTGCAGGACCCGGGCGCGCACTCCGCGGTAGAAGTCCAGAATGCCCAGACCGCCGGAAGCTTCCTCGGCGTCACGGCCCAGGGTGTCCCAGCCCCGTAGCAGCTTGCGTGTGTGCAGATGGAAGAGAATGCCCACCAGCGCCCAACAGATCGCCAGCACGACGATTCCCGAGACACGCTCGCGCAGGGCCAGCGCCAGCGCGGGGGCGAGAAAAAAGGAGAGAATGAAGGCGCGGTGGATCATGTGGCTCGCGGTACTCCCCCCAGGAGTCCGCAGATGCCTCAATCAAGGATCGTGCCCAGCTGCGCCAAATTCCCCACTCAGGCGTTTGAAGGGCTCGAAAGGTACGGATTCGAGGATGCTGGAGGAATCTGCGAAGGAGCGACTCTGGCCGCCAGAAGGGGCAAAAAGCCCTAGAGTGCCCCGCGCCCCGTGATCACGACGCGAACCGTCGCCACGAGCAGGCGCAAGTCGCGCAGCAGACCGAAGCGCGTGATGTACTCCAGGTCCAGTGCCACCTTCTTGTGCACGCTGTCGAGCGACTCGTCGTAGCCGCTCTCCACCTGGGCCAGTCCGGTGATCCCGGGCTTGAAGCGAAGCCTCTCCAGATAGCCGGGGACCTCCCGGCTCAAGAGAGAGATGAACGGCGGACGCTCGGGACGGGGCCCCACCACGCTCATGGAACCCCTGAGCACGTTGTAGAACTGCGGGAACTCGTCGATTCGCGTCAGCCTGAGAAAGCGACCGACGCGCGTGATCCGCGGGTCGTTCTCGCTCGCCCAGCGCATCCCCTCCGATTCGGAGTTGATGTACATGGTCCTGAGCTTCCAGATCTTGAAGGGCCTGCCCTCGGCGATCACGCGGCGAACGTCGCGGCTCTGCTGCTGGCAGCGTCTCTCCCCGATCTCCGGGGCCTGGGACTGCTCGCGCCGGCGCTCACGCCCGCGACGGTTGATGCCCACCCGAATTTGTCCGTAGAACACCGGGCCACGCGATTCGAGCTTGATGGCCAGCGCCAAAAAGGGCAGCAGGCAGGCAAAGAAGCCCAGAGCGACCAGGGAGAAGACGATGTCGAAGGCGCGCTTGACGCCTCGCTTCCAGCTCGGCACCTGTCCGTAGAGCGGAATCGGGCTCCCGAGGTACTTCAGCTGCGGGGCGTCGTAGCTGCGGGAATGCGATCCCACGTGCTGGATCATCGAAGGGTGGAGCTGCATTCTGGACCTTTCACACACCCGCGCCGGCAAAGCGTCTCATTGGACTTTGGGAGCTGATCTGGACTGCGGCCTCCGGGCGGACGCGAAGCTGGGACTTCAGCGGGCGTGACCGGAGAGCCACGACTTCAGGAGAGCGCCGGTAGAACTCCCCCAATCGTCAAGGACGAGATTAGCTCTTTCTTTCCCCTTCCACCAGGCAAGATCCTC
This sequence comes from Candidatus Krumholzibacteriota bacterium, assembly GCA_963806035.1. GTDB lineage: Bacteria > Krumholzibacteriota > Krumholzibacteriia > JAJRXK01 > JAJRXK01 > JAOZPE01. The sequence continues at coordinate 142,180 of CAWDWO010000026.1, forward strand.
GCCGGGCGCCTCAGAAGCTTCGCGCCAGGCTCAGCCCGGGCGCCTCTCCAACCCAGGCCACTCGCAAATCGACTCCCAGAGCGCCAATTCGCCCGTTTTCCAGCGGTATGGGAGAATCGTCGGCCAGGAAGATCGCATCCGCCATGTTCAGGACCCAGAGCGCCCCCATGCCGAAAATTACCGCACGCCTGCGTGATTTCGCGCTCTCGAGGTCCCCCTGAGCGGTGGCCCAGCTGGCTTTGGCCTCGGCCGTGGCTCCGCCCTGGCTCTCCTGAAGGGCGACCACGCGTCCGGCATCCTGTTCGCTGACCTTGCGTTGGTCCACGAAGCGCTGCGTCTCCACCAGCGTCACCCCGGCCAGAAAGCCCAAGGATGACCACACGAGACCCCGCGTCTCGTGGCCCAGGCGCGTCTGCCCGGATCCGGGATAGAGGAGCGAGAGCATGCCCACCCCCAGCGGGGAAGGCGGCCGGTAGCGGGCGGCGATGCTGCGGGTGCCCGAGAGTTCGAAGCGGTAGGGTCCGCGCCGGACCGCGGCGTGGATGATGTTTCCCAGGTGGGCATAGAGCGCGAGATAGCCGTAGTTGTTGCGCGTCTGTTCCTCGAGCCAGACCTCGTCTGCGAGGTGATTCGCCACGCGCTGGTAGGCCGGAGTGAGTTTATCCGCGGCCGAGGTCTGCGCCGCGACCGCGTCCATGGTCTGCTGCCGATCGTTGACGCGCGCGGAGTAGCGAAAGACCTGTCCCAGGGCATTGCCCACTTCAGCCATCGGAACGAGCGCCGAGGCCGGCGAGAGATCGCGGAGCTGTCCCAGGCCGGGAACGAGGGTCGAGAGCAGAACACGGCTTCCGCGGCGGTCGGAAAGCACCACGCGGGTGCCCGCGTCCATCGTGATCTGGGCCTGCCGGACCCCGTCGCGGTAGAGCTGCACTTGGTAGCGTCCCGGCGTGAGGTCGTCCATCGCGAGTGGCGCCATGGACGAACGCTTCATGTCCTTTCCCTGAAGGACAATTTCGCTGTTGCTCACCTGTGATGTCACGCGAAACGCATTGGGCGAGTTCTCCTGCGCCCCGGCCGGAATCGCCATCGCGCAGAGGAGGAATAAAAATAGGATCATCGGACGCATAAGGACCTCTCGGCTGATGTTTACCGCGGACAGTCTAGAACGGCGAGCGAAGGGAAGCAATTGTTCAGGCTCGCGGAGCGCGTCGGTTCAGCTTCCGCTCTCCGGCTGGCCCCCCATCTCTTTCATCATCTCACGCGCCCGCAGAGCGGCACGGCTTCCCGGCACCTGCTCGTCCACCCACTCCAAGTAGAGGCGGCTCAGCCTGGGGTTCTTCATCTCGTCGCGCGCGATTTCCGCCGCGCGCAGGAGCGCTTCGCCACCCCTTCGCTGTCTGCCCAGGATGTGGTGGATCTGCTCGAGTTGACGCAGAGCATCTTCGGTTTCGTGCAAAGCGAGGAGACAATCCACCGCGTGTTCGCGGGCGGCAATTCCCACCGCACCCGCCGAGGCGTGTCCGGAGATGAGACGCTGGTACTGCTCGAGCGCTCGATTGAGTTCGCTGGTGACAGTGCCCGCGTTGCCCCTGTCTCTCTGAATGTCCACCAGACGCATGGGGGCTTCCAAGCCGGCCGCCGTGTCCGGATAACGCTGGATGAGTCGGCGCAAGGTCTTCTGAGAGCTGGACCAATCCGAGGCGTCCAAAAGAAGTTCGGATTTGCGCAGGAGGGCCGCCGCCGCGAGGCGAGACTGGTCGGGGAAATCATGCACGACCTCGTCCAGCGCGAGCATGGCGTCGTTGCGACGATTGAGATCCACGAGGATCTCCGCGCGACGCAGCTTCGCCAAACCGCGCAGGCTCTCGGTCTGTGCTTCCTTGATGACTCGCAGATAGAGCGAATCCGCGCGCTGTGGTTGGTTCAGGCCGTGCGCCAAAATCTCAGCTCGATCGAAGAGAGCATTCAAACGGTCTTCCGGATCAAGCTCGCGCGCTTCGTAACGGCCCAGACTTCGCTCCGCGTCTTTCCAACGGTGAGCCGCGATGTCCAGACGATGATCCAAGAAGGCCGCGCGGTCCCCGGTGCGCCTGCCCTGCCATTGCTTCTGCACCCATCCGTAAAATTGGTGACCCTCCACCCTACCCTTCTCGGTGAGAAGACTGTCGGCCTTACCGTCGAGATCTTGTACCAACACCAAGGGCAAGCGCAGGATCTGGGGGTCGAGAGTACTGGGAGCCGGGGGCTCTTGCATGAGGGAGTAGAACTCTCCGTAGAGACTGACCGCGTCTTCCCATCGTTCCTGCGTGCGGGCCGACTCGGCGCGCAGCAACGCGGCCTGACGCCGCAGAATGATGGGCCCGGTGTCCTGGGCCGCGCGTAACTGGACTTCCGCCAGGTCGAAACGCCCGGCGCGCAGGAAGGAATCGCCGGCCTGGATCCTTCCCCATGCCTGCAGCGAGGATAGTTCGGCCATGACCTTGGGGTCGCTCTTCCCGTGCACCTGACTCGGATCGGCACGTTGGGCGACCTCGATGTAGGCCAGCCCGGTGCGGTAGTAACCCTTGCGAATCTTGGGGTCCGCCTCCAGGGAGAAATTGATGGCTTCGCGTTCGGCCCAGTAGCGAGCACGTTCTGCCTGGTAGCGGGCGCGCATGTCCTGGCGGCCGCATCCGCACACGAGGATCAAGGAGAGGAAGAGGAGTCCGCGCGCTCTCATAGTCCACGGCTCCTGGGTTTCAGGAAAATTCGAATCGAGGCGTCCAGCGCGAGGAATCCGAACAAGAGAAAGATGGCGGCCTGCAGGGCCACCACCACCAGAACGATTTCTGGCCGTAGCTGAGCGGCCAGGCGAGTCGAGCGCTGCAGAATCAAGGACAGCGGAAGTCCCGCGAGCCAGGGCAAGAGAACGAAAGCCACAGGCCACTGTAGATCCTGGCGCGTCCGCCGGAAACTGGCCCCGATTGCGCGCGGCAATCCCCTGTCCTCACGCAGAAGGTGCGCCGGCACGAAGAACAGGGGGCACAAGAGGAGCAGCGGAAGGAGGCTTCCGAAGGTGGTGATCAACGAGTGGATCCTGTAGGAAAGATCAAATCGCGTGTTCAAAAGATAGATCGGCAAGCCGTAGAGGAGAATCCACCCCGCGATTTCCACACAGGTCAACAGGAAGAGGGGCAAGTAGTAATGAGCGCTGTCGCGGGCGGGCGTCTTGTTCTGTGTGCGTTCGTCACCCACGACGTGGTAGACGGCCAAACCGCACCAGGCCGCGACGAAGGGACTCACGAAAAGATCCACCAGGAGCTTTCCCGCCGCGCCGGTCACCGGCAGTCCGATGAAGGATTCCGGGTAATGCAGGTAGTAGGAACCGAAGACCCTCTGCACGAAGGGGACGACCGCGCCACCCCACAGGGGAAAGGTCGGATCCGCGCAAATCACGAATACCATGAGCTCCGCGGCGAAGGCGAAGAAGAGTACGACACGCACCCCGGCGCGCCGAAAGTCCAGGAATCCGAGGACGATCAGGCGAATGAGATCTTCGACGAAGCGCAGGAGGTTCATTGGCCTCCCCTCTCGTCAAAGTAGCGGAGCACTTCTTCTCCGTAGCTATCCCAGCTGCGAGCCAGCCGCTTCTGAGCCACGCTCTCTCCTTCCACGTCGAGCACGGGGGTACTGAGCCGGAGCAGGAGCGCGTCGCGCGAGCTGCCGCGCAGGGAAGAAAGCATCTGGTCCAGTTTGAGGCCGAGCGCACTCGTCACCTGTCCACGACGTGTACGATAGGCGTACCACACGAGCCGTTTCTCTCCCTGTTTCTCGATCAATAGCTGGCGCATCACCGAATCGTCCTCGTGTACCACTTCGCTGTCGATGATTTCCCATCCCGCGCCCGGATAGCAGTGCTCGGGAGCGTGCACCTGCGCGTTGGTTCTCTGCCCCGCGTAATAGCCGGCGTAGATCCAGACGGGAGCCCAGTCCTCGCTCTTCACTTCCACGAAGCGATAGCGGTCGACCCCCAGCGCCTCGCGCGCTTGCAGCGAAACGGGGAGCACCGTCACCTGCGCCCCCTGAAGAATGCTGTCGGCGAAGTCCTTCGACCAATCCGCCTCCGCGACGGGAGTCTGAAGACGATGCGAGAGAAAAGCCACGCCGAGAAATCCAACTCCCAGGATGAGGGCACGAGGGGATCGTCTCATGATCTCGTCCCCCGCCGGATGAACGCAGCCATCCCCAACACGATCACTCCCAGAGCGAAGCTCAGAAGTCCGCCTCCGAGATGAAAGAGGTTCTCCGCCGTCTCCGGTCCACCCAACTGCGCGCCGTAGCCGGTCAACACCAAGCGCAACAGATTGGCTCCCAGTGCCAGAGGCACCGAAAGGAGCAGCAAGAAGAGAGTGCGGCGCACCGAGAGACGCGCGGCCGCCGCGATGAAGGCGGCCAGTGCGCTCATCACCAAGAGACTGCGTAGCCCGCTGCAGGCCTCCACCACTTCCAGATCGTATCCGGCGAAGTGCAGCAGATTCCCTTCTCTGGCCAGGGGAACCCCGCTCCAGTGCAAGACGAAGGCCGCCGCGGCCGAGGACATCCGCTGCAGATGCGCGGTCGCACCGTAGTAGAGCACGTAGGGCCAGGGGACCAAGAGGAGCAGCGCGAGAAGCGGACCGCGCCAGGCGGAGACGATCTTGGCGGGAGCCAAGGCCTCGACTGCAGCGAGAACGGCCAGGATCAAGGACCAGCGCAAGAGGCTGTCGTTGGCCACCAACAGGCCGCCAACCGCCGCGAGCAGGGCCATGAGCGCCCAGCCCCACCAGATTGGAGCCAGCCCCCTCTCCCCGCTCTCATCGCCCTTCAAGCTGCGCCAGATCGCCAGCGCGATCAAAAGTCCGCCCAGGACGAGTCCGTGTCCGTAGTTGGGATCGGAAATGAGGTCCGCGACCCAGCCCTTGAAGATCTGCGCGTAGGCCAGCAGAAAGGCCAGCGTCGCGAAGGCAACGCTGAGGACGAGCCGCAAGTTCTTCATCGCGTCCCCCCGGGCACGATGTCCCTCCCGAATGCGCCCCCAAAAGGGACATGGATGAGCGGTATCCAGTCGACTGGGCCGCCCGTCGCACGGGCGGCCGGCGTCGAGAGACTACTGCTTCATCCAGCGGAGGGAAAGCAAATGCGCCTGTCCCAGTTCCTTGTGCGGAACGTAGGCGTAATCCAGGGCCAATCCCGAGTGGGCGATGGTGAAGCCGAATCGCAGCGGAGAGAAGCTCGCCTGCTCCGAAGATTCGGTGAGCGCGACATAACCCGCGCGCAAATTGAGGATCCCGTGCATCCCCGACCACTGCGCGCCCAGAGCGAGGTCCTTGTCGCCATAACGGCGGTCGTTGTACTGAGCCACGAGTTCCACATCGTGCAGCCCCGGTGAAACCGCGACACCCGTTGCCAGACGCCGTGGCGGATCGTAGCTGCTGCCGTCATAGTTCAGGTAGCCGAAGAGATTGGTGCCGGACACCCCGATGCGTGCCGGTCCCACGTCCAGGAGCGCACCGAGATCGAAAGAGAAGCCGGTGCCCTTGGCCACCTCCAGGTTCTCCTGGATGTACTGCGCGCCCGCACCCAGGCTGAGCATGCCGAAGCGCATGGCATAGGCCGCGCCCAGGCTGAGATCCTGGGGCTCCAGAGAGCCCATCCGGTTGCCACTGGCGTCGAATCGCGGCACGCTCGCATGGTTCACCATGCGGCCCGTCAGCGCGAGTCCGGAGCGGCCCTTCTGCAGGGGCATCTGAATGGACAGGGCATTGACGCGCTGCTCGGCCAACCACAGCTCGTGGGTCAGGGTGGCGGTGCTGCTCGTCACCTGGGACCCGGCCGGGTTGGCGAAAGGCGAAATTCCGTGGCTGAATCGTGCAACATCCGCTCCACCCATGCCCGCACCCACCACGTCCACGGGAATGCTGAGGAAGGTGCCGCTGGTCTCTTGAGCCCAAGCGGATGGCGCCGCCACGCCGAGGAAGAGCAGGATGTAACCCGTGATGCTGAGAAAGTAATGGACTCGTCTTGATTGACGCTTCATCTGCAAGACTCTACGCTCCCTTTTCGACCCTCCCCACCCCAATGACTGGGCAGGATCCAAGCCAAATTCCCCATGTCTGACGCCAACTCACGCATTCGTTCGTTCCTGAGCCGGCACCTTTTCGCCTACCTTGCGGCTCTGGCGCTCCTCGTGGTGGTTCTCGCCTTCATCCTGGCGAGAAAGCCCCTACACGAGGCCTGGCAGGTCTTTGATCGTTCTCTCATCCTGCCGGTTCTCGCCCTGAGCCTGCTCAACTACTGGCTCCGTTTCGCCAAGTGGGACTTCCTCTTGAAGGCCCTGAAGATCCGCGTGCCCTTTGTGTCCAACGCGCGCATCTACTTTTCTTGCCTCACCATGGTCGTGACTCCCTTCCGACTGGGTGAGGTCTACAAACTCGTCTTCCTGCGCCGCCAACACGGCCACTCGATCCAGAGCACCACTCCCGTGCTCCTGGTCGACCGGATCACCGATGCCTTCGCCCTGACCCTTCTGGCCCTGGTCGGGATCGGTAGCGGACAGAAGAACCTCCAACCGCGCCTGATCGCGCTCTTGCTGGTGACCCTCCTCGGCGGCTTCCTCTTGGGTCGTCCCTGGGTGCAGAAGCTGATGCTGCGGCTTCTGCGAAAGATTCCCTGGACGGCCAAGCGAGCCGACTCGTTGGGCGAAGCCCTGCGCGACGGTGCGCGACTCTTTTCCACCGCGAAACTTCTCCCCGCTCTTCTCTTGAGCTTGGGGGCATGGTTCGCGGAATGCGTGGGGCTCTATCTGATTCTCGTGGGGCTGGGGACGTCCATTCCCCTCGTCCAGGCCAGCTGGATCTATGCTGGCAGTACGATCGCAGGGAATCTCACCTTGTTGCCGGGCGGCTTGGTGGGGACAGAAGCTCTTTTGATCGAGATTCTGCGCCAGTCCGGCATCACTCTCGCCACGGCGACCGCGGCGACCCTGCTTGTTCGGGGAGCGACTCTATGGTTCGCGGTTCTTCTCGGTCTTGTCGTAACCTTCACTTCCCGGCGTGAGCTGCGGTGGAAAGAGCTTCGGCGAGAAACAGATTCTTATTCTTCTTCGCCGTAATAGCTGTACTCGTAGTAGTAGGGTAAGACTCGTGACGCGTTGTTGAGAACCACGCCAAGGATGCGTGCGTTTGAATCATCGAGAATGTCTCGTGCCCGTTCGACGACTTCTCGTGGGGTGAGTCCACCCATGATCACCATCAAGATTCCATCCATCTCTCCCGCCAGGATCGTGGTATCCGCGACGGGCAATACCGGGGGCGCATCGAAGATGACGATTTCAAATCGTTTTCGCAAGTGCTCGACGGTATCGCTCAGATGCTGTCTTTCGAAGAGTGCTCCCGGGTGTTCCTCGCGGTACCCACTCGGGATCACTTGAAGAAAAGAGTGAGGAGTCGGCCGTAAGGCCTGATCGATCGAGCACTTCCCCTGCAGGATATCGCTGAGTCCCGGCTCACGCGGCATCTCGAAGAGCTTGTGGACGGTGGGACGGCGCAGATCGGCGTCGACCAAAACCGTGCGCGTGCGACGGTGACGCGCCACCGTGACGGCCAAATTCGCCGAGGTGGTGCTCTTTCCCTCGCCCCTCTCGGCGGAAGTTAACATCAGGACCTGTGCCGAGAGTTCCTTCAGCCGCGGACGCAGCTTGGTGTACATCCGTCGCATCTCGACTGCCAAGGGAGTCTCGAAATCCTTGGGATCGGTGGACAACAGAGACGATTGCTGAACCTCGTTCTCTCTCACTGTGAATCCCCTGGGGCGGAAGAGGGTGCGGCGCTTTCCGTCAATGGACTGAGCGGCTGAATGTGATCGTGCACCATGGCCTGTCGATAGTAGAGGACGAAGAGCAGCATCGCCGTCACCAGGGTGACGATGAATGCGGTTCTCCACACGAACACCGTGCGCCTCTTTTTGAGGCTCCACTCATAGGTATCCGCGAAGCGCGGTAAAGTTCCCACCACGCGCAGTCCCAGGATGTGCTCGACCTCGTCCACGTCCTTGAAACTGGAATCCACGTATTCCGCCAGGAAGATGGCGCCCATTCCGATGCCCAGGGCGAGCACGATGCCCATCAACGCGATCTTCTTCTTGTCCGGCTTGAAGGGCGTAATCGCCTTGAAGGCCGGCTCCAGGACACGAACGCTGATGCCGAAGCCACTCTCGTTCGCGGCCAGTCGCAGCTCGTTGGAGTTCTCGGCGTCGATCAGGTGGTTGTAGATCGACTCCTCCTGGGAGACCTTTTGCTCCAGACGGCGTAGCTCGGCCTCCAGCCCCGGCTTCTTTTTGATGCGTTGCTGGAAGGCGTCGTATTCGCCCTGGATCCTGTCCTGATGCTTGCGCAGCACCTCGTCGACGACCATGAGCTCTGCCTTCCGCGCGAGCATTTCCAGCGCGTGCTTGGGCAAATTGGGGTAAGCGTCGCTCATGATCTCGAGCATGCGCGCGTTCAGGCGATTTCTCTGCACACCGATTCGCTGCTGTTCGGGGGTGATTCCCGAAGCGGAGCTGACCGTAGTGCCGAGCTGTGAGACGTAGTCCTGTTGTTCCAGCGCTTCGAGCCGATCGCGGATTCCCTGCACCTGCGGGTCGTCACTGAAGCGGAGATTTCGCGGAGGCGAGTCGAGCATGGAGAACAGCTCGTTGTCGATGCGCGTGATCTCGCGCTCGTTTTCCGTGAGATCGAGTTTGACGTTTTGCAGGATCCCCTCGGCCTGACGGCTGTTCTTTTCGTTCACCGGATTGTTGGTGAGGGTCTCCTGGATGACGCGGGTTCGTTTGAACTTCTCGAGTTCCGATTCCGCATCCTTGAGATTCTGCCGCGCGCTCTCCAACTGTTGATCGGTGAAGCTGGTGGTCTCGATCAGACCCTCCACCCTGCGCCGGTTCATCTCCTCCACGAAGGCCTCGGTCACCGCCTCGGTGAGCTTGTACGCAGTGTAGGGATCGTTGTCCTCCATGCTGATCAGAAAGAGGTTGCCCTCCTGATAGCTGACGTAAAGCTTGTGGCGTAGACGATCGACCAGGAGTCGCTCGGCGATCAAACTGAGAGTCTGATCCGGCAGCTTCGTCTCCTGGAGGATCCGCGCCTGCTCCTGGATCTCCTTGTCGTTACGCAGCTGGAGATTCCGGATGACGCGGGTGAGCAGCTGTTGCGACATGAGCGTCTCGCGCACCATGACCAGGTTCTCGAGATCGCGCACGCGGCGGGCCTCGCGCGTCATGAGCTTGTCCACGTCGGTTCCGGTGCTTCGGTCTTCCAAGAGGATACGCACGCTCGACTGATACACGGGCGGCATCGTCGCGACTCCCGCCCCCAGAACACTCCCGATCACCAGCACCGGAAGAATGAGGTAGAAACGGCGCCGGCGAATGATCTGCCACAGGCGATGGGGATCGAACCCTCCTTCGCCGCTCTTGGACGCTTGGGAAGGGCCCGACCTATGCTGCGATTTCCTGGGGCTAGGGGCCATGCTGATTCTCCACGACGCGCGTACGCGTTTACTTGCGCGAAACGCTGATCAAGAGGGCGACCACCCCGGTGACCGAGGCCACGATGCCGGGAAGAATCCGCCACACGCCTCCCGAGCTGGGCTTCTTCTCGACGAAAACCGTGTCGCCCGAATAGACCAGGGGGTTGCCGCTGATCTGTCCGTTCTCCAAGAAGAGGGTCGTATCCACCGTCCGGCCCTGTAGGCTACCGCGCCCCGAATCGTGCACCAATCGCACCTTGTGGGGGTCACCCTCGCCGTTGAAACCGCCCGCCAGGAGGATCACCGTGAGCACCGGGGTGGGACCCTCCACGCTGTAGAACCCCGCCTTGACGACCTGCCCGAACACCTGCACGCCGGTCTCCCGATCCGCCGCGTTGAGCATCGCGTCGTCGGGAACGATGACGGTGTCCCCCGGCGAAAGATCGGGAAGATCTCCGGTCCCCTCTCCGTGGATCACCTCGGCAACGTTCACCAGAGTCGTCACCGTCGATTTCTCGTCATTGTGAAGCACGCGCACGCGCCGCAAATTCGCGGTGGCGGTCGGCCCTCCCGCGGTGCGGATCGCGTCCCATGCAGTGGGAGTTTCCTTGAAGGAATGTACGCCGGGCTTCGCGACAGCCCCCATGACGTAGATCTGCAAACTCTGATACTTGCTGACCGTGACGGAAACCTCGGTGATGTCTCGGTTGAAGGAACGCAGTCGCTTCGCGAGAAGGTCCTCCAGTTCGGGAACGGTCAGTCCGGCTGCCTTGACCTCACCGACGAGCGGCACCACTACCGTACCATCGTCACGGACGGTGAGTTCCCGATCGAGAGTGGGCTGCTGCCACACCGAGAGCTGGAGCACGTCTCCCACACCGAGATGGTAGGGCCGGCCCGCGACCGCGTTGGGATACTGCGCCAGAGCACCAGGCACGGCCACCGCGCCCAGAAGAGCGAGCAGAAGGAGGAGGCTCAGGGATCGACAGGACTTGGGCAATCTCATGTTCCAGGGTACCCGCGCTGAATGGAATGACGAAACCGGGCAACTCGCAAAGAGACGCCCACGAATGCGGGACCCTCTCAGCCAGAGGATCCCGCTCCAATCCATATACGCTTATGGAGTCGATGACAATGCCCGAGTGAGGCTCTCCTAGCTCTGGGCCTGTGCCCCTCGGCGACGGGCATGAATCATGGCTCCCACGATGACCAGACCACATGCAAGAAGCATGACGGTGGCAGGCTCGGGGGCCGGGGTCGCCGCGGTGCGGGGCTGACGCCCCTCCATGGGTACGCTGACGATGGGATCTCCACCGCGGTTGCGGTCCAGGGCTACCCAGCCCGTGGGCTCACCCAGGTTGACATCGCCGTCGCCAATGCGGGTGACGCCGAGGGTCGTGGTGAGAGGAATCGCACCGCTGGAAATGGTGCCCGTACCGGCATCGGGGTCCTCGCTGGGGAAGACCAGGGGGAGGCGGCCATTCGGTTCCACCAGATAGAGATCGGAACTGTTCGATCCCTCCGGGGTCTGCAGTTTGAGCGTGAGTTCGGGAGTCTCGGCGGGATCGGCCGTCTCAGGCACGGCGCTCCAGATCGTGGACGAACCCAGGGCCGCTGCTGAGGGGTCCACTGCCATGTTGGCCTGCGCGGACGGCGCGGCCAGGCAGAGGAGCAGCGCGAGGGCTGCGGAAAGGATCAGAAGTGGGCGCGTCATGATTAGGACCTCGATCGCAGGGCAGGGTAACGGGAATTCGGGCGCGACCACGGCCTCCGCGGCCACCCGAAAGCTCCCCAATAGTTTAGAAGCGTTTGCCATGGATTGTCAACTCTGGCAAAGGGACGCTAAACTCCCTAGCTGCCTTGGGTTTCCTGTGATGCCCGATACCACTCCACAGTCCGCCGTAGTCCCTCGTCGAAGGGGATCTGAGCCTCGTATCCCAGCAGCTCTCGGGCCCGTGAAATATCGGCCTGGCTGTGCCGCACGTCCCCCGTCCGGACCGGTCCGTGGACGGGATCGAGCGAGCTTCCCACCAGCCTGGCCAGGCGCGCATAGAGTTCGTTGAGCGTGACCCGGTCCCCCAAGGCCACGTTCACCACCTCCCCGGAGAGCTTGGGCGCCCGCAGGGCGAGGAGATTCGCGTGAACCACGTTCTCCACGTAGGTGAAATCCCGTGACTGCTCGCCGTCGCCGTGGATGGTCGGAGGCTCCCCCTTCAAGAGAGCGTCCAAGAAGAGCGGAATCACGGCCGCGTAGGGGCTGTCCGGGTCCTGGCGCGGACCGAAGACGTTGAAGTAACGGATGGCCAGGGTCTCCATGCCGTAGACCTGGGCAAAGACCGACACGTATTGCTCCCCCGCCAGTTTGGCCACCGCGTAGGGAGACTTGGGCCTCTCCCGCATGGTCTCCACCTTGGGCAAAACCTCACTGTCGCCGTAGGCCGAGGAGGAAGCGGCATAGATCACTCGCTTCACGCCTTCGTCCCGGCTCGCAACGAGCACGTTCAATGTGCCCGCTACGTTGACCGCATTGCTGGCCAGTGGGTCCTTCACGCTGCGCGGAACCGAGGCCAGCGCGGCCTCGTGAAAGACGTAGTCGCAGCCCTTCACCGCCTCGCGCACTTTCTCGAGTTCGGTCACGCTGGCCCGGAAAACTTCGTCGACGCCAGCCGCCTCGACATTGCGCTCAAATCCGGTCGAGAAGTCGTCGAGGATTCTCACCTCGTCCCCCGCCTCCACCAATGCGGCCGCGATGTGCGAGCCGATGAATCCCGCGCCTCCTGTGATCAGGACTTTCGCCATGAGCTTCTCCTGCCCCTCTAGAGTCGATAGAGATGATCGAATGCTTCTCCGCGCAGAGCGTTGCGCGTGTCGACCACGCTTTGGCAATGCTTGGCGAAGAGGGAGTGGTCGACGTCCGCATGCGCGGTGGTGATGACGGCGCAATCGAATTCCGCAAGTTGCTCCGCGCCGATTTCCACCAGGCGCTGCGCGTCCAAGGGAAGCGGCAGCTTCTCCACATGCGGATCGTACCACCAGGTCTGAGCTCCCATCTCACTGACCTGTTGCAGTACGTCCAGCGCCGGCGATTCGCGCGTGTCGTCGATTCCCGCCTTGTAGGCGATGCCGACGATGAGAATCTTGCTGCCGCGGACCGCCTTTCCTCTGTCGTTGAGCGCGCTGGCCACCAGCTGCAAGACGAAGCCGGGCATGCTGCTGTTGATCACGCCCGCCAGCTCGATGAAGCGCGCCTCGAATCCGTGCGCGCGCGCCTTCCAGCTGAGGTAGAAGGGATCGATCGGAATGCAGTGTCCACCCAGACCGGGGCCGGGATAGAAGGGCATGAAGCCGAAGGGTTTGGTGGCCGCGGCATCGATGACTTCCCACACGTTGATGTCCATCTTGCTGCACATCTGCGCCATCTCGTTCACCAGACCGATGTTCACACTACGGAAGGTGTTCTCCAGCAACTTGACGGTTTCCGCGACACGAGCGCTGGACACCGGCACCACCTGACTGAGGGAAGCGCGGTACAGCGCGGCCGCGGTCTCGGTGCAGGCGGGCGTGATCCCGCCCACGATCTTCGGGATGTTCTTGGTGCTGAAGCGTGGGTTGCCGGGGTCGACTCTCTCCGGCGAGAAGGCCAAATAGAAATCCTCTCCCACTTTCAAGCCGGTGCTCTCGAGCCGGGGCAGGATCACCTCTTCGGTGGTTCCCGGATAGGTGGTGCTCTCCAGGATGATCAGCATGCCGGGATGCAGATTCTCGACGATCTTTTCCACCGCCGAGTCGATGTAGCTGATGTCCGGATCGCGGGTCTTGGAGAGCGGAGTCGGAACGCAGATGTTCACGCTGTCACAGGACTCTAGGACGCTGAAGTCGGTAGTGGCGCTCAAACGCCCCTTCGCGACCAGCTGGGCCACCGTGTCGGACTTGACGTCCCCGACGTAGCTCTCGCCGCGCGCGAGCCTCTCCACTTTCCTCGAATCCAAATCGATGCCGGTGACCGTGAAGCCGCTCTTCGCGTACTCGACGGCCAGGGGCAATCCCACGTAACCCAGCCCGATGACGGCCAGCCGAGCTGAGCCATCTTTGAGTTTTTCTTGAAATGTCATGATCAATCCTCAGGCGCGGCAGCGTTTGGGACCGGGGGTGAAAGAGGATATCCGATACGGTCCCGGCCCTCCGACTTGGCGAGGTAGAGGCGGTCATCGGCCCGGCTCAAAAGCTCGCGCGCGGAATCTCCGTCTTCGGGATACACAGCGATCCCCGCGCTGACGGTGAGCCGGCGCTGAGGATCGTCATGGAAGCGGTGGCCGGCGACCCTGCGGAGCATTCTTTCGGCGAACACGATCGATCCCTCCGCGTTGGTGTTCGGCAGAATCAAGCTGAACTCATCGCCACCGTACTTGGCGATGATGTCGATTTCGCGGGCGTCGGTTCTCAAGAGGGATCCCATCTCGCGCAAGGCAGAACTCCCGGCCAGGTGGCCATTCACGTCATTGTATTCTTTGAGGTTGTCGACATCAACCATCACCACCGCGAAGGGCTCCTGGAAGCGGCTGGCCCGCTTCACCTCGCGATGCAGTGCGTCCATGAAGTAGCGGTAGTTGTACAAACCGGTCAGCCCGTCGGTGCTGGCCTCCGTCTCCAGGCGGTGATAGAGGCGGGCCAACTCCAGGACCACCGAGGCCTGGTTGGCCAGAAAGCCGAGCAGCTTGGCGTCCTCCGGAGAGAAGGAGGACTCCTGCGGAAAGACGATGAGAATCCCCCGCGTCTTGCCCCCCGCGAAGAGAGGCGAGGACATCGGCGGACCGAAGGCAATACTGTCCTTGAAGCTGCCGATTTCTTCCATGAGGAGCTCCGGCGGCTGAAGGAGCGCTTCGGCCTGCTCCTGCTGGATCCACTTCACCAGATTGGTGCTGCGCGACAGCAGCTGGGCGCTGAGGACCTCCCGGCCCTTCTCGTCTCGCGAGAGGACCAGACGGCGAATCCGCTCATTTTCCACCAGGAGCAGATGCACGAAACGGGCATCCAGCAACGAGAGCGCGCTGCGCAGGATCCTCTCCAGAATCTGCTCTTCCCGATGGGGTCCCGCGCTGATCAAGCCCGAGAGCTCGTAGATCGCCTCAAAGAGGCGTTCCCAGCGGGTACTTTCGTAAGTTTCCATGGATTTCCCGATCCAGTGTGCGGTACCTCAGCCGGCAATATGCAACTAGTGTGCCTCTGCCTTCCAAGTTCTTCCTCAGCAAGGTTTTACCCTCAATCTTCGCCCTCGGGACCGATCTCCCGCCGCAGCTTGCTCAGAATTTCGCGCTGCTCGGCGCGCAGCTCACTGATCTCGCGCCAGCCACTACGGGCGCGCAGGAGGCAAAAAATCAGCGCGAGAGCAGCCAAACCCGGCAGCCCGTAGCGCCAGAAAATCGAGCGATCCGCCAGGTGGGCAGCGGCGACTCTCCACAGAGAGCGCCCCAGGGGAATCATCATGAAGGCGAGGGCGAGCCAGAGAATCAGGGAGGTGAATTCACGGGCCAGCATTTGCCGGTTGCGGCGGTATTTCTGCAGCAGACGGTTCCCCGAGGCAGCCCGACCGTCGTGAAAACGCGATCGGTACTTCTCCCGCAGACGCTCGCTACGGGCTCCGCTTCGACCGGTCTTCAGGAAGCTCCTCAAAGTCCGCCTCCTCGATCTTCTGTTCGCTCAGTACCTCGGGCGTCGGCGTCTTGCGCCCTCCCACCGGACCGCTCTGTTGCGAGGAGACCCGCGAGGCGCTTCCCTTGGTGAACCACTGGACGAGCCGGCGTACGGCCCAGAACGCCAAGAGCAACAGAAGAACGCGCGTAAGGAACATAACCGCGGCTGAATCTGAGCGAAAGACGCCACCGGAACAGCTCGAGGCCCCGTGGACTTTCGGCGGAAAGTGGTGTGCCCGGCAGGATTCGAACCTGTGACCTTCGGTTCCGGAGACCGACGCTCTATCCAACTGAGCTACGGGCACGGCCATCGCAAAGGTCGCGCCGGAAGTCCCGGCGCGACGCAGACCAATATGCCAAATCAGCCCTGATGCTGCAACGACGGAGGGCGCTAGGTGGAGGAGTCCTCGCGCGCGCGCACCGCCTCGACGTCCTTGTCGCCCCGCCCGGAGAGATTGACCAGCACCAGATCGTCCTCGTTCAGCTCGGGCATGAGTTCCTCCAGCCAGGCCAGGGCATGCGAGGATTCCAGGGCGGGCACGATCCCCTCCAACTCGCTGAGTCGATGGAACGCCGCCAGGGCCGCTTCGTCCGATACCTTGGTGAACCGGATGCGTCCCACGCTCTGATAGTACGCGTGCTCCGGGCCGACGCTGGGGTAATCCAAACCCGCCGAGACGCTGTGCGTGGGCAGCACGTTGCCGTCATCGTCTTGCAAGAGGTAGCTGCGCGTTCCGTGGAGAACTCCGGGACGTCCGGAAAAGAAGCGAGCCGCGTGTTCTCCCCTACCCTCACCGCGTCCTCCGGCCTCTACCCCGATCATTCGAACCTGGCGGTCACCGAGAAATGCGTGGAAGAGGCCGATGGCGTTGCTCCCCCCTCCCACGCAGGCCAAGAGATGCGTGGGCAGGGTTCCCGCCTGCGCGAGCACTTGTTGCCGCGCCTCCACTCCGATCACGCTCTGGAAATGGCGCACCATGAGGGGAAAGGGATGGGGGCCGAGCACACTGCCCAAGACGTAGTGGGTGCTCTCGACCGAGGCCACCCAATCCCGGATCGCTTCGTTGATGGCGTCCTTCAGCGTGCGGCTTCCGCTGTCGACCCCGACCACTTCGGCGCCGAGAAGCCGCATGCGATAGACGTTCAGGGCCTGCCGTTCCATGTCCACCGTGCCCATGTAGATCACGCACGAGAGACCGAGGGCGGCACAGGCGGTGGCGGTGGCCACGCCGTGCTGCCCCGCCCCGGTTTCCGCGATGATGCGCGTCTTCTTCATGCGCTTGGCCAGCAAAGCCTGTCCCAGGGCATTGTTGATCTTGTGCGCGCCGGTGTGCGCGAGATCTTCACGTTTCAACCAAATCGCCGCGCTCGCGTAGTGTGCGCTCAAACGGCGGGCAAAGCTCAAGGGTGTCGGACGCCCGGCGTAGTTCTGCAGCAGATCGTTCAGCTCCGCGACGAAGCTGGCGTCCGCGCGCGCCGCCTTGAACGCTTTCTCCAACTCCATCAGTGGACCCATCAAGGTCTCGGGCATGTAGCGTCCGCCGAAGGGACCGAAGCGTCCGTCCTCCCCCAGACCTTCCTCGAAGACGAACTCGGATTCGCCAGCACTCATTGCGTCTCTCCCCCCTCCTTCAAGTCGTGCACTGCTCTGGCGAAGGCCGCCAGTTTGTCCGGGTCCTTCAGCCCAGGTGCGCTCTCGACCCCGCTGGAGACGTCGACCGCGAAGGGATGCACCTGGCTGATGGCCCGCGCCACGTTGACCGCGGTGAGTCCGCCCGACAGAAAGATCCGGCGGCGTTTGGCCAAGGAGACGGCGAGCTGCCAGGGAAAGACCTGCCCGCTGCCGCCGCCCGAAGGCGAGGCGCTATCGAGGAGGGTGGCCCAGCTCGAGTCGCGCAGGCGCGAAGGGGCCACGCGCGCCTGCGTCACCGCCCGCGCTTCGATCACGCGCACCGGCAATCCCAACCACTCCTCGCCGCGTTCACTTCCGTGCAGTTGCACCAGATCCAGATCGAGTTGCTCCACCAGCTCCGCCACTTCTTCGTAGCTTTGGTCGCGGAACACTCCCACTAGCTCGGCTCTCTCGCGCAGCTCGTCCAGCCAGGGACGGATGTCCTCCGGCCGTACCCGGCGCGGACTCTCAGCGAAGACGAAGCCCAGGTAGTCCGCCCCGTGACGCAGCGCGCACTGCGCATCCTCGGCGCGCGTCAAACCGCAGATCTTCAGGCGCACCGACTTCATGGCGTCTCCTGGAAGAGCTGGGCAAAACGCTGACGCGGACTCTCGCCGCGCATCAGGCCCTCGCCCACCAAGGCGGCATCCACCGGACTCTGCGCGGCCCGGCGCGCATCCTCGACGGCAAGAATCCCGCTCTCCACCACGCACACCCGTTCCCGCGGGACCCTGGCGCACATCTTGAGTGCTTTCTCAAGGTCTACACGGAAAGTACTCAAATCACGCGCATTACAACCTATGATCGGAAGCTCCAACGCCAGGAGCCGCCGCAGCTCCTCCTCGCCGTGCGCCTCGGCCAGGGTCTCCAGGCCCAACTCCTGTGCGCGATCCCTGAAGGCGAGCAGTTGCTCGTCGGAGAGGACCGACGCGAGCAAGAGAACCGCGTCGGCCCCGGCCACCCGCGCTTCCAGAAGCTGGTAGGGATCCAGAATGAAGTCCTTGCGCAGAAGCGGCAGGGTGACGGCCTGGCGCGCCTCTCGCAGCGCAGCGAGACTTCCGCCGAAATGGTCTTCCTCGGTGAGCACGGAGAGCGCCCGGCAGCCCGCTGCCTCGAGTTCGCGCGCCAGTCGCGCGGGATCGAAATCTTTCCGGATGATTCCGGCCGAAGGCGAAGCGCGCTTCAATTCGCCGATGACGCGCAGGGGCGCAGCGTCGCTTTCTCCCTTGCCCGGGCGGCGCAGGGCCGCGCTCAGAGAACGGGTCGGGGGCAACGAGGAATACTCTTGGGCGAGCGCGGCCAAGGGCCGCTGGCGTCGGCGCTCATCGAGGCGCACGCGCACCGAGGCGAGAATCTTCTGCAAATGCTGGCTCAAGCTGTCGCTCCGTGCTGCTGAGAAAAGCGCAGATAGGCTCGCAAGACTTCGACCGCCTCTCCGCGATCGATGCTCTGCTGCGCGCGCGCCACTCCCTCCTTCAAGTCCTCCACCAAGTCGGCGACCAGAAGCGCCGCCGCCGCGTTCAGGACGATCGCATCGCGACGCGGGCCCATCTTTCCTTCCAACACTTCCCGCAAGATGGCTGCGTTCTCGTGAGCATCCCCGCCCTTCAGTGCCTCGGCAGGATGCGGACCCAGGCCGAATTCGCCGGGATCCACGCGACCCTCACTGAGACTTCCATCCACCAAGAAAGTGCGGCTGGGAGCGCAGACGCTGAGCTCGTCGAGCCCATCGTCTCCGTGGACCAGGAGCGCGCGGCGCGTGCCCAGTTCGCAGAGCGCCTCTCCCAGCTTGGAAAGGAGCTGGCCTTCGTAGACCCCCACCACTTGATACGGAGCTCCCGCCGGGTTTACCAGCGGGCCCAGGAGATTGAATGCCGTGCGCACGCCGAGTTCCCGGCGCGGTTCCACCGCGTGTTTCAGCGCGGAGTGGTGCCGCGGTGCGAAGAGAAAGCCGTAGCCCAAGTCGTCGATCGCCTCTTGCACTCGTTCCTTGCTCAATTCGAGACGCGCACCCAGGGCCTCCATCACATCGGCGCTGCCACAGCGGCTACTCACCGAACGGTTCCCGTGCTTGGCGACGTGGGCGCCGGCGCCCGCCGCCACCAATGCCGCTCCCGTCGAGATGTTGAAAGTGTGCGCGCCGTCTCCTCCGGTCCCACAGGTATCCACCAGAGGTTCACGAGTGCAGTGAATGAGCTCGGCGTGAGCGCGCACCGCCTCGGCGAAACCCACGATCTCCTCTACGCTTTCGCCCTTCTGCCTGAGGGCCACCAGCCAGCCCGCGATCCAGGGAACGCTGGCCTTGCCCTGGAGGATGGCTTCCATCACCCAACGGGCTCGCTCGCGATCGAGGTCCTCCCCCGCCAGCGCACTGCGCAGGATCTGGTTCAGCTCCCGAGTGGTCTCCTTACGATCCTTCATCGGCACGACTCCAACCAGTTGCGCAGGATCCGGATGCCGTCCTCAGTGAGAATGGACTCGGGGTGAAACTGCACGCCCCAGCTCTCGCTCTGCTTGTGCTTGATCGCCATGATCTCGTCGTCCGCGGTCCACGCCACCACCTCGAATTCGCAGGGGAGGCCGCTGCGCGGGACCTCGAGACTGTGATAGCGCGTGGCGGTGAAGGGGTTCTTCAAGCCGGCGAAGATCCCTCGTTCGCCGTGAAGCACGCGCGAGGTCTTCCCGTGCAAGATGTGACGGGCCGGTCCGATCGTTCCCCCGAAAGCCTGGGCGAGGGCCTGGTGGCCCAAACAGACTCCCAAGAGGGGGATCTTGCCGGCAAAGGCTTTGATCGCTTTCAAACTGATCCCCGCGTCGTCAGGAGTCCCCGGACCCGGGGAGACGAGGAGGCCGTCGGGAGAAAGACGACGAATCCCGGCCACGCTGATTTCGTCGTTCCGTCGCACTTCGATGTGCGCCCCGAGCTCGCCCAAGTACTGCACCAGGTTGAAGGTGAAGCTGTCATAGTTGTCCAAGACAAGGACCAATGGCTTGGAGGATTTCGCGCTCATTGGAGCTCTCCTCTCTCGGCCCATTCGATGGCCTGGCGCAGCGCGCCCGCCTTTTCGTTCGTCTCTTCGAATTCGCGCTCGGGGCGGCTGTCCAGCACGATGCCTGCCCCCACGCCGAGACGCACGATGCCCTCTTCCTTGACCATGCTGCGGATGGCGATGCAGGTGTCCATCGAGCCCGCGAAGGAAATGTATCCCACCGCGCCCGCGTAATTGCCGCGCCGGCGAGTCTCCAATTCGTCGATGATCTCCATGGCGCGAATCTTGGGAGCGCCGGAAACCGTTCCCGCGGGAAAGCAGGCCGCCAGGGCATCGAAGCAGTCGCAGTCCTCGCGCAACTCGCCGCTGACGTGGCTCACCAGATGAATGACGTGACTGTACTTCTCCACCGCCATCAACTCGTCGGTACGAACACTACCATAGCGGCACACGCGCCCCAGATCGTTGCGGCCCAAGTCGACGAGCATCACGTGTTCGGCCCGTTCCTTTTCGTCGGCGAGCAGCTCGGCGATGAGAGCCTCGTCCTCGCGCGCGGTCTTCCCCCGCATCCTGGTGCCGGCAATCGGACGCAACTCGGCGCGCCCGGACTCCACTCGTACCAGGACCTCCGGAGACGCCCCCACCAGTTGTCTCTTTCCGTAATCGAAGTAGAACATGTAGGGGCTGGGATTGATCACGCGTAATGCCCGGTAGACTTCGAAAGCGGAAGCGATGGACTTGCACCAGAGCTCCCGGCTCAAAACGATCTGAAAGCAATCTCCGGCGCGAATGTACTCGGTGGCGCGCTTTACCGCGCGGCCGAACTGCAGCTTGGACACGCTGGATCGAAAGCGGGGCGCATGGGCCGGTCGGCTGCGGCTCAAGTCGGGGAGAGCTTCGGCCAGCGCCCTCTCCATGGCATCCAGACGGGCGCGCGCGCGCTCACGGGCACTGGGGACGTCACCGTCGATCGTGGCGCAGGACACCAGTTTCATGCGATTGCTCAGGTTGTCGAAGACGACCAGATCAGTGACGAGAAAAAAATCCAATTCTTCCGGGTCGTTCTTGGTGCGGTGACGGTCGGGGATTCTCTCGATTCCCCGGATGGCGTCATAGGAGATGCTTCCCACCGCGCCCCCGAAGAAGCGAGGCAGACCCTCGACGGGAGCCGCGCGAAAACGCTTCATCCAATCCGCCAAGGCACGCAGAGGGTTCTTGGTTTTGAACGTGCGCTTGCGCCCATCCCATTCGATGAGCACCCTCTGGCCGCGGGCGCGAAAGCGGCCGCGCGGATTGGCCCCGAGGATGGAATAGCGTCCCCAGTTTTCGCCTCCCTCCACGCTCTCCAAGAGAAAGCACCGCGAGGAGCCAGCCCGCAGTTTGAGGAGGGCTGAAACCGGAGTCTCCAGATCGCCCATGAGTTCTCGCACGACCGGCACGAGATTGTAGTGGCGCGCGAGGGAGGAGAAGCGGCGCGCGGTGGGAGTGTCCTGCCGGAAGCTCATGAGCCAGCTCGCGCTCGCGATGATCGAAGAAGTCCACGGGCGACTTGAGCCGCGGCGCGCTTCTCTCCGCCCACCATCCGGCTGAGTTCGGCGAGGCGTTGATCGCCGTGGACCTGGCCTATGCGCGCCAGGGTCCGTTCCCCGCTGGAAGATTTTTCGGCCACCAGGTGCGTGGCCGCGGCGGCAGCGACCGCGGGCAGATGGGTGATGACCAGGACCTGGAGCGCGTCGGACATCGCCGACAGTCGCCGCGCCAGGGCTGGTCCGAGATCGGCCCCTACCCCGGCATCCACCTCGTCCAAGATCAGAAGAACGGGACGCGTGCCCGTCACCGCGAGGGTCTGGAGGACGAGACTGATGCGGCTCAACTCCCCGCCGCTGGCAATCCTCTCGATGGGACCGGGAGCTTCACCGCGATTGGTGCGCACGAACAGTCTGACGCTACCGGGACCTTCCCTGGAGGGCGTGATCCGCGTGCCGGCGAGCTTGATGGGTCCCTCGGGATCCGCCTGGAGATCGAGCTCGAAACTCAATTCCGCCTCCGCCATCTTCAAATCCGCGAGCAACTCCTTGGCGGCGCGCGCGACTTTGCGCGCCACGCGGCGCCGCTCCTTCCACAGGCGAACTCCGGCCTGCTCCAGCGCGGCGACGGATTCTCTCAGCGGCGCCAGCAGACGCTCGGGCTCCGCTTCCTCCCAGTCCTCCCCGTCGAGTTCGCCGCTGAGTTTCTCCAGCAGGCGCAGCAGTTCGCTCTCGCTACGTGCGTACTTACGGCAGAGCGATTCGAGTTGGGACAAACGGGCCTGGTCGGCGTCGAGGGCTTCCGGACTGAAATCGGCGCTGTCAAGAAATCGCTCGAGTTCGCGCGTCGCCTCGCTCGCCAACTCGAGCGACTGCAACAGCGCCTCCCGCGCTTCGCCGATCACCGCGATGGAGTCTCCCGCGCGTTCGAGCGCTTGGATGGCGCTCGACACCTCACTCACCGCACCTCCCTCATCGCTCTCCAGGCGCGCCAAGGCCGTCCGCGCCGCCTCGAAGATCTGCGCGCCGTGCATGAGCAGCTCCACTCGTTCGCGCAGCTGCTCCATCTCCCCCTCTTGCAAATGCGCGTCCGCCAGCTCGCGCCGTTGGAAGAGGAGAATCTCGCGCTGAGCGAGAAATTCCTCGCGGCGCTTCTGCCACAGAGAGAGTTCGCGTTTGCAGCTCTTGTAGCGATCGTAGGCCGCTTCCCATTCCTCGCGCAGCTCGGCCGAAACCCCGCAGTCGTCCAAGAGGCCGCGATGACGCGCCGGGTCTTGAATCTGCGTCTGCTGGTGTTGACTGAAGAGTTCGAGCAGCCGCTCACAAATCGCGCGGAGGTGGTTGGCGGAGGTGAGATTGCCGTCCAAAAATGCGCGCGAGCGCCCGTTGCGCCGCAGCTCGCGCCGCAGGGTGAGGATGCCGTCCGCCGAGAGTTCCACTCCGAGTTCGGCGAGCCAAGCCGCAGCAGAGGGACTCTGCTGCAGATCGAAGATGGCCTCGGCCGAGGCCCAGTCCTCACCGGCGCGAATCAAGCTGGATTCGGTCTTCTCTCCGCGTAACCAGCGAACCGCCTCCACCACCAGTGACTTACCCGCGCCGGTACTGCCACTGAGCGCATTGAGTCCCGGTCCCAGTGAGAGGGAAACGTCGCGGGCGATCGCGAGGTTCTTGAGACGCAGTTCGGCGAGCACGTCTTCAGTCCCCGTCGTAGTCGCCGTCGTCGCGGCCTTCGTTCAGAGTGCGGGGGGTTCCGCCCCAGCGCAATTTCTCGTGGATGATCTCGAAGAAATTCCGCCGCGGCAGCCGGATGAGATAGGCCGGCTCGTGCGCGCGCCGGAAGGCGATGTGGTCGCCGGTGATCACGTGCTGCCGCAGCTGTCCGTCGCCCGAGATGACCCCGTCAGGACAGTCGTGCAGAATGATTTCCAGAGGATGGTTGTGGTGCAGCAGAAGCGGCCGTACGGCCAGGCTGTGCGGGCAGATGGGCGTGATGACCAGCGCGTCCATGGCGGGATCCACGATGGGACCTCCCGCGGAGAGCGAGTACGCCGTGCTGCCGGTGGGCGTGGAGACGATGAGTCCGTCCGCGAGATAGCGTCCCAGCGAGGAAGAGTTCACCTTGACTTCGAGGTCGAGCACGCGCGGGGTGGCGCCCATGTTGAGCACCACGTCGTTCAGCGCCGTCAGTTCGCAGACGATTTCGCCCTCGCGCTGCACGGCCGCGCTGACCTTACGCCGCTTTTCGATGCGGTAGTTGCCCTCGGCCAAAGTGCTGATCGCGCTCGCGATCTCTTCATGCCTCACTTCCGCCAGGAAGCCGAGACTGCCCAGATTGATTCCCAGCAGCGGAATCTTGTCCTTGCCCACCAGTCGCGAGGCCATCAAGAAAGTGCCGTCCCCGCCGAGCGTGATGATTGCATCGACGAAGCGAGCCATCTCCTCCTGCTTGACCACCGCTCCCTTCAAACCGAGTTCGGCGGCCAAGGCTTGCGACATGACCGGTTGGAATCCGTTGGTCAAGAGCTCCCGTCGGCAAACATGCACCGCATCTCTGACGATGGGTTTCGTGAGATTCGCGATGAGCCCGATTCGTGTGAGCACTGTGCGGCTCCTCTGGAGGTTCTCAACTCTCGTGATTCTGCGAACGCCGATGGTGCCCGAGGTCGATCCAGCGCTCGTCCAGGATGAGCCGATTGCGAATTTCGCCGGCGATCGAGGGAGCGTGCAGGCCGCACTGTTCGTGCAGCTTGTTGGGCGGCCCGTGCTGCTGGAAGCGGTCGGGTAGACCGAAACGCAGCACGCGCGGAGGATGCTTGAGATTCTCGTGGAACAACTCGAGCACCGCCGAGCCGAATCCGCCGGACAGGGTATTCTCCTCGATCGTCACCACCAATTGATGCGTCGAGGAGAGCTCCAGGAGCAATTCCTCGTCGAGGGGCTTCACGAAGCGCGCATTCACCACGGTGGAACTGATCTGCGACTCCTGAAGGATCTCGGCGGTCTCGCTGGCCAGCTGCACGCCGAAGCCGATCCCGATGAGGAGGACCTCCTCCCCTTTGCGCAGCACCTCGCCCTTTCCGATCGGCAGCGGCTTGTAGTCCTTTTCGAGTTTGACTCCCAAGCCCGCGCCCCTCGGGAAACGCACCGCGATCGGTCCCGCGTCGTAGGCGAGGCCGGTCGCGATCATCCGCTGCAGCTCGTTCTCGTCCTTGGGTGACATGATCACCATGTTTGGTACCGCGCGCAGGTACGAGAGATCGAAGGCGCCGTGGTGTGTGGGTCCGTCCGCCCCCACCAACCCGGCCCGGTCCAGGGCGAAGAAGACATTCAACTTTTGCAGGGCGACGTCGTGGATGACCTGGTCATAGGCGCGCTGCAGAAAGGTGGAGTAGATCGCGCACACCGGCTTCATCTGGCGGCAGGCTAGGCCGGCGGCGAAGGTCACCGCATGCTGTTCGGCGATCCCCACGTCGAAAAAGCGGTCCGGGTATTCGTGGGCAAAGGCTTTCAATCCCGTCCCCTCGGGCATCGCGGCCGTGATCGCGACCACCCGCCGGTCGTCCCTGGCCAGTTCCACCAGAGCGTTCCCGAAGACCGAGGTGTACTTCGGTGCGCCCTTGGACTTGGGTGCGGCGGTGACTCCCTCCTTGGGATCGAAACGCGAGACGCCGTGGTATTTGGCCGCGTCCTTCTCGGCGAAGGAATAGCCCTTCCCCTTGCAGGTGATGACGTGGAGCAGCGTGGGCCCCTTCAGATTCTTGACCTGCTCAAAGGTGGTGACGAGCAGGTCGATGTCGTGGCCATCCAGCGGGCCGAAGTAACGGAAGCCGAGCGACTCGAAGAGTTGTCCGGGGACCATCAGTGTCTTGAGCGCCTCTTTGACTCTGCCCGCCATGTCCTGCGCTTTGGTGCCCTTGGGCAGCCTGCCCAAAAGCTTGAAGATCTCGGCCTCCATCGCGGTGTACACCCGACCGGAGGTGATCTGGGTCAGGTAGCGGCTCATCGCGCCCACATTGCGCGAAATCGACATCTCGTTGTCGTTCAGGATGACGATGAGATCGCTGTCGAGCTGGCCGGCGTTGTTCATCCCCTCGTAGGCGATGCCGCCGGTGAGTGCGCCGTCTCCCACCACTGCGATGACGTGGTGGCGTTCCCGGCGCAGATCGCGCGCCTTGCAGTAGCCCAGAGCGGCGGAAATGGCGGTGGAGGCGTGGCCCACGCCGAAGGTGTCGTGTTCGCTCTCACTGCGCTTGGGGAATCCCGAGATCCCCCCGTATTGCCGAATGGTCGAGAACTGTTCGCGGCGTCCCGTGAGCAGCTTGTGCCCATAGGCCTGATGTCCCACGTCCCACACGATCTTGTCGCGCGGCGAATCGAAGGCGTGGTGCAGCGCAACCGTGAGTTCGGCCACCCCGAGGCTCGCTCCCAGGTGTCCTCCGATCTCGCTCACCACGCGCAGAATCTCCGCGCGCAACTCGTCCGCGAGCTGACGCAGTTCCTCGGGGCTCAGGCCCGAGACCTGATCCGGGGATTCGATTCCGGGCAGAATTGGAGCCATGGATTCCTTTTCCTCCTCGTCCTTGAAGGCGGGCCCTCTCCGGCCGCGCTTCTGCAGTCTATCCCAGCCCTTGGAAACCGCCAAGGGACGAGCTTCAGGGCAAATAGTAGTAGGCCAGCCCCAGGACAATCCCCAGGACCACTCCCGCCAGGACATGGGCGGGCCGGTGGTTGTAGGAACTCCCCAGCAAGAGCTCCTGGAAGGAGAAGGGGCGCGCGAGACGCCCCTGGAGGCGCTGCGCGACCGCGAAGGCGAGAGTTCTCCCCTCCTCGACCCGGCCCTTCACCCTCATCGCGTCATGAAGAATGATAGCGCCATAGATCAGAACGGCATTGTAGGCCGGGTCCTGGCCCCCTCGCGCGCACCAGATGAGGGTCGCAAGGCAGGCGAACACGACCGCGTGCAGGCTGGGAAAACCGTTGGAGGACACCAGAATCTTCAAGTTCTTCTGCCGCTGAAGCGCCCAATACAGAACGAACTTCAGGATCTGGACCGCCAGCGCGGCCAGGATCACGAAAGCCCAAATGGGCAGGATCGCGCCGGAAGTGCCTTCCTCAGCGAGCACGATGCACCAGGGAATCGCAGAGCCAGTTCAGCTCGGGCGACCAGAGGGAAAGTTCCTGCAGCTGAGAAGTGGATTGGGCCAGAAAGTCGCGCGCCAGCTCTTCGCTCCTCTGCTTGCCGTGCGCTCGGAGAATGGTCAGCTTGCCCTGCTTCTGATCCTTGCCGGGACTCTTGCCCAGCTCCTGCGCGCTGGCGGTTTCGTCCAGGATGTCGTCGACGATCTGAAACGCGATCCCCAGCCGCACCCCGGCCTCCTCCGCTCCATCCACTACCGCCGGCTCCGCCTGGGCGCAGAGAGCCCCCAGAGCGAAACTGGCCCCGATCAGCGCGCCCGTCTTGAGACGATGAATGGTCTCCACCTCGGGACCTCCGGTCTGCTCGGCCGCCATGAGGTCCCACTGCTGTCCGCTGGCCATTCCCTGCACTCCCGCGCTGCGCGCCAAGCGCAGCACACAGGCGCTGGCGAGGGCGGGCGGTGCGATCTCCGCCAGGAGCTCGAAGGCCAGCGTCTGCAGCGCGTCGCCGGCGAGAATGGCCGTCGCTTCGTCGAAACTGCGATGACAGGAGAGCTGTCCGCGACGCAGGTCGTCGTCGTCCATCGCGGGAAGATCGTCGTGGATCAGGCTGTAGGTATGGAGCATTTCCAAGGCGATGGCGGCGTTCCAAATCGCGGGAGTACGCTGCGGCGAGCCGCCGGCCGCATCGTGGACCCACAGCGCCAAGAGAGGGCGCAGGCGCTTCCCCCCGCCCATCAAGCTGTACTCCATCGCCTCCAGCAGCCGTGGGGCCGCGCCCTCGCGCGCGCGCAGAGCCCGCCCCGCGCGACGGGTCAGCTCCTCGGCGTCGCTCCTCATCCTGTCCTGCGGGGTCACTTCCGTCATTGGCTCGAAGTCCCCGTCCTTCGACCGTGGGAGAGCACCGTGTTGGAGAGAAGCATGGCGATGGTCATCGGGCCCACTCCTCCGGGAACCGGAGAGATCCACGAGGCGAGCTCGGCCACGCCGGGATCGACGTCGCCCATCAAGCGCGTCCCCTTGGGCGCGTCGGCGTCGGGCACGCGGTGCATGCCGACGTCGAGTACGGCCGCGCCCTCTTTCACGTGTTCGGCCCGCAGCAATCCCGGGGTTCCCGCCGCGGCGACGATGATGTCGGCCTGTCTGCCCAGCTCGGCGAGACCATGACTTCTGGAATGGTAGATCGTGACCGTCGCGTCCACGCCCTTCTGCGATAGCAAGGCGGCCATGGGGCGTCCCACGATCAACGAGCGGCCGATGACCAGCGCGCGCTTCCCCGCCACTTCGATTCCGTGTTCTTTGAGCAGGGCCATGCATCCCGCCGGAGTGCAGGGGACGAACCGCGCCTGACCGCTGGCCAAAAGACCCACGTTCTCCGGGTGCAGTCCGTCCACGTCCTTCTGCGGATCGATCCAGGAGCGCACTTGTGCCGGATCGATGGCCTCGGGCAAAGGAAGTTGAACGAGGAGGCCGTCGACTGCATCGTCAGCGTTGACTCTCTCGACCGCCGCACGGAGCTCGCGCGCACTGGTGCTCGCCGGCAGGCGTTCGACTCCGCCCACGATTCCCATTTTCGCGGCGGCCTTTTCCTTGTTGCGCACGTAGATCGCGCTGGCCGGATCCTCCCCCACCAGGATCACTTTGAGTCCCGGAGGCCGGACTCCCTGATCGATGCGGCGCGCCACTTCTTGCGCGAGCTCTCCGCGGATCTTCAGGGCCAGAGCCTTACCATCCAGGATGCGGGCACTCATGCTTCCTCCACGTCGACGAGACGTTCGTGAACTCTCTGTACGAAACGGGCCTTCCCGCTCTCCTCGTCCAGATCGACGATGAGTCCGCTCAGACGGGGGTCGCCACTGGCGACTTCGAAGCGGTGCGGAAGCCCGCTCACGAACTTGGCCAGAACGTTCTCCCGATCCATGCCGATCACCGAATCGTAAGGACCGGTCATTCCCAGATCGGAGACAAAAGCGGTTCCCTCGGGGAGAATGCACTCGTCGGCCGTCGGCACGTGGGTGTGGGTGCCCACCACCGCGGAGACGCGACCGTCGGCGTAGAGCGCCATGGCCTTCTTCTCGCTGGTGGCCTCTCCGTGAAAGTCGAGCAGGAAGATATCCGCCGAAGAACGCAATTCCTCCAGGAGAGAATCGAGGGCCCTGAATGGACAGTCCAAAGGCGGCATGAAAACGCGGCCCTGCAGGCTCAGCACAGCGACCCGGGTGCCCGCGACTTCGGTGAGATGATAACGGCGTCCCGGAGTTCCCTCGGGATAGTTCGCCGGGCGCACCAGGCGCTCCTCCGCCTCGAGGTACGCTTCGCTTCCCCTGCGATCCCAGAGGTGGTTGCCTCCGGTCATGACGTCGACCCCGGACTCGAGAATCTCGCGCCCGACTTTTTCGTTGAGACCGAATCCCGAAGCGGCGTTCTCGACGTTTGCCACCACGAGCTGAGGCGCGTAGGAGTTCTTGACCCCCGGCAAGAGACGTCGCAGAGCCTTCCGGCCGGGACGCCCCACGATGTCTCCGATGAAAAAGATGCGCATGAAGTCACTCTCGAAGGGTGAATGGAGTAGGCCCGCAAGGCCGTGTGCACGGGACCCTTTGAACCATTCGGTTCAAGTGGAGTCCCTGCCACGAGCCTCGGCCTTTCCTTTCGCAAGACTTGGCCTCGGGATCATGAACTGCGGAACTCCGTGGTCTACTTGTTGGCTCAAAAACGTCGGTGCATCACAAACACCGCAGGGATACTCCAATCGTCAAAGAAAGCCTCAGCCGGGGATCTTCTCCAGGCTTTTCAGCAGCTTCTGTGCGCGTTTGCGCAGCTCTTTGTGAGTGCGCTGGCGGCCTTCCCTCTCCTGGAAGAGCTCGTCGGCGATGTTCAAGGAGGCGAGGATTGCCACCCGCAAGGAGGTGATCTGGCTCGTCGAGGAAGCAACCTCGTTCATGCGCTCGTCCACGTACTTGGCGATTTCGCGCACGTAAGCCGCATCATCTCCGCCACGGACACTGTAATCCTGGCCGAAGATCGTGACCGTGGTCACACCAGGCTCCATCACTGCCTCCCCCTCTGAGGTCTGTAGCTACTTCGTCGCGCGTACCGCCGGCTGCGGTCCTCTCGTCCACGAGTACTTCTAGCTTAATCCGGCGGCCTGCCTCACGGCAAGCGCGCTCATTCCGCTCTCAACTTGACTCTCAGCTCCAACTCCATTCTCTTCAGCATCTTGCCGAGAAGCTGGTCGACGCGCTTGTCCTTGAGCGTCCCCTTGATGCTGCGAAGCACCAGGCGCACCCCCAGCGCGCGCTCGGCCGAGCCGATTCCCTCGCCCTCGTAGAGGTCGAAGACGTCCAGGCTCTCCAGCAGCTCGCCGCCTTCCTCTCTGAGGAGTGCGGCGATGGCGCCGTAGGCAACCCCCTTGGGCACCAAAAGACTCAGGTCGCGCCGTACCGGCGGATAGATGGGGACCGGCTGGTAGCTCCTCCCCTGCGGCAGGGCCTCCTTCAGAGCGCTGAGCGAGAGCCTGGCGTGCAACACCGGTCCCTCCAGATCGAAGGCTTTGAGTACTTTCGGGTGCAGGAGCCCCATGCGGCCGAGTTCCCGGGAACCGTCGGATACCACTGCCCCACTGCCCGGCGCGTAAAAGCTCTCGTCCTGGCCCGGGGCGCAGTGCGGACGAATCCCCAGGCTCTCCAGCGCGAGTTCGATCTCTCCGCGGGCGTCGAAGAGATCCACGGGACGCGGCTCGCGCGAAAAATGCGCGGTTTCAGCCGGACCGGCCCATACCATCACCACCGCCTCTGGCTCTTGCGGCAATGCCTCGTCCTGCTGCTTGAGAAAGCAACGATCCAGCTGGAAGAAGCGGATGGGGCCGCTGAATGCCCGACGGCGATTGCGGTCCACGAAACGCAGCATCTCGGGCAGCGAGCTCGTCTTCATCAGACCCTCGCCGGCCACCAGGGGATTCAAAACTTCCACCGCGCTGCGACGGGGATCGTCCTCGCCGAGACGGAGACGGTCCGGGTCCTTCGACTCCATGAAGGAAGATCCAGCAACTTCGTGAAAACCGACGGCCGAGAAATGCTGGCGCAGTTGGCTCCTGAGCATCTCCGCTTTCTCACGGCGCGCGGGACGCAGCATGGGGGCGCGATCGCGCACCGGAATGTTGTCGTAGCCGTAGAGCCGCGCGATTTCCTCGATCGCATCGACCTCCTCCAGGAGATCGCGTCGGAAGCTGGGCGCCTTCACCCACACTCCGCTCTCGCCCTCCTCCTCGCCTTCCTGGGCGGAGATCTGCAGGCGGTCCAGAATCTTCGTGATCTGCCCGGTCGAAAGCTCCACCCCCAAGAGACGCCGCACTTGTTTGGAGCGCACGAAAAAGGAGGCGGGACTCGGGAGCGACTTGCCCAGAGCCTGGATCGCTCGCGAGCTCGCCGTCCCCCCGCAACACTGCGTGAGCAGTTGCACGAGCCGCGACTGAACCCAGGGAATCATTTCCTGATCGCAACCCCGCTCGAAGCGATAGGAGGCGTCTGTGTTCATTCCAAGATCCCGGCGCATGGCGCGCACCGTCTGCGGATCGAAGTTCGCAACCTCGAGCAAGAGATCGGTCGTATCGTCGGAAACTTCGGTGCGGTTGCCACCCATCAGTCCGGCCAGCGCGGCGGGGCCTTTTGCGTCCGCGATCACCAGATGAGAGGGCTCGAGGGCGCGCTTCTGCTCATCCAGGGTCACGCAGGTTTCGCCCTTCTTGGCGCGCCGGACGATGATTTCCTTTCCTTCGATTTTCTTCAGGTCGAAGGCGTGATTGGGCTGCCCACATTCGTGCAACAAATAGTTGCTGCAATCCACGACCGCGTTGATCGGCCGCTGCCCGATTGCCAAGAGCCTTCGCCTCATCCACTCGGGAGTTTTCGCCATCGCGAGTCCGTGAACGATACGCCCGGTATAGCGCGGGCAGGCGCCCTCGTCCTCGCAGCGCACGCGATAGCCTTCGTCCTCCAGGGCCAACTCGAGCTTCTCATCCACCTGCGGCAAGCGCAGTTCCTTGCCGTACTTCGCGGCCAGCTCGCGCGCCACCCCAATGTGACTCAACCAGTCGGGACGGTTGGGCGTGACCTCGATCTCCACACAGGTGTCCTTCCACCCGAAGATCTCGTCCACCGAAGTTCCGATTGCGTGCGTTCCGTCCAGCTCCAGAATGCCGCTGTGACCCTCGCCCAATCCCAGTTCACGCTCGCTGCAAATCATTCCCAGCGAAACCTCGCCGCGGATCTTGCTCTTCTTGATGGTCGTTCCGTCGGGCAAGGTGGCACCGGGAGTCGCGAAGGCGACCTTGAGGCCTTGACGCACGTTGGGGGCACCGCAGACCACCGGATACTCCGTGGCGCCGTCGCTGACCACGCAGACGCTCAATCGATCCGCGTTGGGATGGCGGCCGTGCTGCAACACGTGCCCCACCACGATTCCCGGGAAGCTCAGGCCTACCTCTTCCACCTGCTCGACTTCCAGGCCCAAAAGAGTCAGATCCTGGCAGATCGACTCGATCTCTCGTGGCAGATCCACGAGTTCACGCAACCACTCGATGGAGAGCTTCACGATCGACTCCTCGACTCAGGACGGAAACTGCGAAAGAAAGCGAATGTCGTTCTCGTAGAGCAGCCGAATGTCGGGAATGTCCGCATTCACCATGGCCAGACGATCAATGCCCATTCCGAAGGCAAAGCCCGTGTATTCATCGGGCGAATAGCCGCAGTTCTGAAACACGTGCGGATGCACCATGCCCGCGCCCATGATCTCGAGCCACTGCCCCTTGCCGCCACTCTCCCACCACAGATCGACTTCCACGCTGGGCTCGGTGAAGGGAAAGAAGTGCGGACGAAAACGCAGACGGGGATTTTCTTCCTCGCGGAAGGCCTTGACGAAGGCGTAGACCGTGGCCTTCAGATCGGCCATGGAGACGCCCTTGTCCACGAAGAGTCCCTCGATTTGGTAGAACTCCGCGGCATGACTCGCGTCGGGCTGCTCCTGCCGGTAGACGCGTCCCGGAGCGAGGATCGCGATGGGAGGCGTGTGGGCCCGCATGTAGCGCACCTGTACCGGAGAGGTCTGTGTCCGCAGCACCACTTCGTCGTTCACGTAAAAAGTGTCTTGCAGATCCCGGCTTGGATGGTCGTCGGGGAAGTTCAGGGCGGTGAAGTTGAGAGCATCCAGTTCCACGTCCGGTCCGTCCGCGCGGGAATACCCCATGCCGTGAAAGATGTCGCAGATCTTTTCGATGCTCTGTTGAAGGAGGTGGAGGCTGCCCGCGTGCGGTCTCCGCGCGGGCAAACTCAAATCGAAGCGCACCGTCTTGTCGTTACCCTTGGCGTCCAGCGCTTCGCGACGCTGGTTCAGGGCGAGGGTGAGTTCCTCTTTGGCCGCATTCAGGGCCTGTCCCACCTGGGGACGCTCCTCCGCCGGCACTTCCTTCAATCCGCGAAGGAGCGAGGTCAAATCGCCCTTCCGTCCCAGGTAGCGAATCCTGGCTTCCTCCAGGCTCGCCGCGTCTTCCGCCGCGCGGATCGCCTTGGAAGCCTCGCTCAGAATCTCCTGGATTCTCTCCTGCATTCCATCCTCCCGGATCAAAGACCGCCCCGAAGCCAGCTGGGCCCGGGGCGGTGCGAATTTCTCCTCACAATGCCGCGACGATCAGAGATGGGCCTTGGCGAGCTCGGCGATCTTCGCAAAGCTCTGCTCATCTTTCACCGCGAGATCCGCGAGAATTTTGCGGTCGATCTCCACTTTGGCCGCCTTGAGACCACAGATGAGACGACTGTAGTTGAGTCCATGAATCCTCGCAGCTGCGTTGATACGAGTGATCCAGAGACGGCGGAAATCCCGCTTCTTGTTGCGACGATCGCGGTAGGCGTAGGCCAGGGCGCGGTCGACGGTCTCCTGCGCGGTGCGATTCAGTTTGCTGCGTCCGCCGTAATAGCCGCGCGCCCTCTGCAGGACCTTCTTGCGACGGGCGCGACTTGCGGGGTTGTTGGTTGCTCGTGACATGGTCGAACCTTCCTCTTGAACTCCGTTGGCCTAGCCGCCCGCCAGCATCTTCTTGACCCGGCTTTCATCCACCGAGGCCACGAGCGTCAACTGGCGCAGATTGCGCTTTCTCTTGGTCGTCTTCTTCGTGAAAATGTGGCCATGGAAGGCCTTCTGCCGGCGTATCTTGCCGCTTCCGGTACGTCGAAACCGTTTCGCGGCAGCCCGGTTACTTTTCATCTTGGGCATTTCGCCCTCCTGAGTCTGAAAGATCCTCACGCGAATGCACGGTGCCTCGCGCCTCTCGCCACGGCTATTTCTTGCTCGGTGGCATCAACATCAAAGAGAGGGTATTCCCTTCCATCTTGGGTGGATCGACCACGAGCGCCGCTTCGTCCAAGTCCTGAAGCAGTCGCGTGATCACCATCATCCCTCGCTCCTTGTGCGCCATTTCCCGTCCGCGGTACTGCACGAGGACCTTCACCCTCTCCCCCGCGGCCAAGAACTCGAGAATGTGCTTCTTCTTGAAGTTGTAATCGTGCTCTTCCGTCTTGGGACGGAACTTGATCATCTTCACCTTTTGGCGCTGCTGCTTGGACTTGGCGTGCTTCTGTCGCTTGCTTTCTTCGTACTTGAAGCGCCCGTAGTCCATGATCCGGCAAACGGGAGGACGCGCGGTGGGGGCAACTTCCACGAGGTCCAAGCCTCGGTCCTGCGCCAGCTCCAGAGCATCCCTGGTTTCCATGATCCCGAGCTGCTCCCCCTCTTCGTCGATCACGCGGATCTGCGGAATGCGGATCTGGTAATTGACTCGATTCTGGGGAGTCGATGACGAATTGGCGATATCGAGACCTCCTTCGTCTCACTGGGCTCCTCTTACGACAAAAGGAGCAAACCACATGGTCTGCTCCCTCACTCAGAGTGCCTCGGGAACCCGGTCAGATGACGGTGGCACGCTTGGCCTCCGCCGGGTGAGAAGCAGACCGCTTCTACTTGTTGATTTTTCGGCCCTCGCGCCGGCCTCAGCCGGCGTCAAATGCCCGCAGCAATCTAGCGCTTGGCCTCGATTTCGTCAAGGAGGGCCGAAATGAAGCCCTCCAGCTCCCTCGTGCCCAGGTCGCCCTCTCCATGACGGCGCACCGAGACCGTACCGGCCTCGCGCTCGCGCTCGCCGAGGACCGCCATGTACCGCACCTTCTCCAGCTCTGCGTCGCGGATCTTGCGGCCGATCTTCTCGTCCCGGGTGTCCACCTGGCTGCGGATTCCGGCCCCTTTGAGCTTGGCGTCGAGCTGCTTGGCGTAGTCCAGCACCTGCTCGTTCACCGGCAGAATGGCCACCTGCAGAGGCGCCAGCCAGAGGGGGAATTCCCCGGCGAACTGCTCGGTGAGCATTCCGATGAAACGCTCGAGGGAGCCGAAGATGGCCCGGTGAACCATGTACACGTTCTTGCGTTCGCCTTGGTTGTCCACGTATTCCACACCGAAGCGGCGCGGCAGGTTGAAATCGAACTGGCAGGTGGAGGTCTGCCACTTGCGCCCCAGGGCATCCACCAGCTTCACGTCGATCTTCGGCCCGTAGAAGACCGCTTCGCCCTCCATGCGGCGGTAGCTGAGGCCCTCGGCCTCGATGGCCTTGACCAGCGAGAGCTCGGCCCTTTCCCACTCCTCGTCGCTGCCGGCGTACTTCCCCTTGTTCTGGGGGTCGCGCACGCTCAACTCGACGTGGAATTCCTCGAAGCCAAAGGTGGTCAGGATGTGCCGCGTGAGACGCAAGACGCCCAGCACCTCCTCCTCCAGCTGTTCCGGCGTGCAGAAGATGTGGGCATCGTCCTGGGTGAAGCCACGTACCCTGAGCATCCCGTGCAGGGTGCCGCTGCGTTCGTAACGATACACGGTGCCCATCTCCGCATAGCGGACGGGAAGATCACGGTAACTCCACAGACGCCGCTTGTAGATCAGCACGTGACCGGGACAGTTCATGGGCTTGACGACGTACTGCTGATTCTCGATCTCGAAGAGGTACATGTTCTCCTTGTAGAAGTCCATGTGCCCCGAAGTGCGCCAGAGATCGGCGCGGCTGATGTGCGGCGTGTCCACCATCAGATAGCCGTGCTTGAGGTGCTCTTGTTTCCAGAAGTCGATGAGAACGTGGCGCAGGACGGAGCCCTTGGGGTGATAGAACGCCAGTCCCCCACCGGCCTCGTCTTGAATGGAGTAGAGATCGAGCTCCTTGCCCAGCTTGCGGTGGTCGCGCTTCTTGGCCTCCTCGATCTGCTTCAAGTAGGCGTCGAGATCCTGCTTGGAAAACCACGAGGTGCCGTAGATGCGCTGTAGCTGTTCCCGGTTCTCGTCTCCGCGCCAATAGGCTCCCGCCACGCTCAAGAGTTTGAAGGCCTTGATGCTCTTGGTGTTGGGAACGTGCGGCCCCTCGCAGAGATCGGTGAACTCGCCCATGTGGTAGGCGTAGATCTCCTGCCCCGCGAGTTCCTCGATCTGCTCCACCTTGAAGGGCTGGTCGCCGAAACGTTTCAGAGCGTCCGCGCGACCGATCCTCTCGCGCACGATGGGAAAACTCTGCTTCGCCAGCTCGCGCATCCTCTTCTCGATCTTTTCCAGATCCTGTTCGGAGAAGGGCTGGTCCACTTTGATGTCGTAGTAGAAACCGTTTTCGACCGGCGGACCGAAAGCGAACTGGGCTCCGGGGAAGAGCTCCTGGATCGCGTAGGCCATGAGGTGCGCCGTACTGTGCCTGAGCACGTCCAGCGCTTCCTCGGAACTCTTGGTCACCACCTCGAGTCGAGCGTCTTCTTCGAGAGGCTCATCGAAGGGTTGGTAGTCCCCATCGACCTTGGCCGCGACGGCGGCCCGCGCCAGTCCCTCTCCGATAGTCGTGATGGCCGACAGAACCGTGCTTCCGCGCGGGACCTCGATCGAGTTTCCATCGGGCAGACTCAGGGTGACTGTCGACTCGGCCATGACCGCTCCTTCGACCAGCTCGTCGAACGAAAAAGGCGAACCCGGAGGTTCACCCAAGAGAATGGCCCCGCGGGCCCGCGCGCTCCCTCCGAAGGAGCGCTATCTCGAGATTTGAGGTGGTGGGCGATACTGGACTTGAACCAGTGACCTCTTACATGTCAAGCAAGCGCTCTAACCAAGCTGAGCTAATCGCCCCCAGGAACGCAAAGTAATATCCAAGGGGCACCCCCCTGTCAAGCCTGACAGCCCCTTTCAGCGGGGCAGGTGCTCGCGCTTGAAAATCGGAACCCGCGCCTTGAGTTCGTCGATGAGCCAGTGGCAGATGGTGAATGCCTCGGCTCGATGCGCCGTCGCCACCGCGATGTACACGGCGCACTCTCCCACTTCGACCACGCCCTTGCGATGCGCCACCACCGCATCGAACTCGGGCCATCTTCCGTGGGCCTCCTTCAGCAACTCCGCCAGCTTCTTCTCAGCCATCGCGGCGTACGCTTCGTAATCGATGCCACGCAGCTTCAGCCTACCCTCGGTCTCGCGGACCCGACCTTGAAAGCTGACGACCGCACCCCGCTCCCCACCGGAAAGCTCCGCCTCCAATCCCACCAGATCGAGCGTCTCGTCGCTGAGGAGAATCCGGTCCACGGACGGCTCACCCCCCGCTGAAGGGAGGCATGACGCCCACCCGTTGCGCCTGAGACAGGCGGGTCTCGCCACTGGCGAGCTCCTCGTCGACCGACCAGAGGAGGTGCTTCTGCATCGCCTTCAACTGGGGGTATTTCTGGTAGAGGCTTTCTTGCAGCTCGGACAGGGTCGCATCCTCAGGAAGCGATACCGACTCCTCGCGGGTTCCCGTCTGGAGCGCCACATCGGCGAAGTAGAGCAGCCTGAGAGTTTTGTCCACGACCCCTGCCTCTTTCTCACAAAAAAGGCCTGTTAGAACAGGCCCCTTTCGCGCTGACCGGTCCTGCCGGATCAGCTGAGATAGTCCGTGAGGTTGGTACCCGAAACTGAATGGCGCATCTTGCGCAGAGCGTCATTACGAATCTGCCGCACGCGCTCACGCGAAAGATTGATGTCCTCGCCGATCGCCTCCAGCGAGGTGCTCTCCTCGCCGCTGAGCCCGTAGTAACGCACCACGATATCTCGTTCGCGCGAGGTCAGGTTCTTCATTGCGGAGTCCAGTTGATCGCGCAGCTCGTCGCGCACGAATTCATCCTCAGGAGTGGAGTCCTCGGGGTTGGAGAGAATCTCCTGCAGAGGCTGTGACTCCTCGTCGTGCAGGCTCTCGTCGATCGAGAGCAGTGGCCGCAGCACCGCGTTGATCTCGTTGAGCTTGCTCACCGAGATGTCGAGTTGCTTGGCCAGCTCCTCGCGCGGAATCGTGCCGCCCTTCTCCTGCTCCATGCGGTTGTTGATCTTGCGCAAACGCTGAGCCTGCTGCGCGCGATTGATCGGCAGTCGCACGGTGTGAGTCTGCTCCGCGAGCGCCTTTTGAATGGCCTGACGAATCCACCAGACCGCATAGGAGATGAAACGGAAGTTGCGGCGTTCATCGAAGCGATGTGCTGCAGTGATGAGCCCCATGTTGCCTTCCGCGATGAGATCGAGGAAGGAGAGCCCATGGCCTACGTAGCGCTTGGCCACGCTCACGACGAAGCGCAG
Organism: Candidatus Krumholzibacteriota bacterium; assembly: GCA_963806035.1. GTDB lineage: Bacteria > Krumholzibacteriota > Krumholzibacteriia > JAJRXK01 > JAJRXK01 > JAOZPE01. The sequence continues at coordinate 180,388 of CAWDWO010000026.1, forward strand.
GTTCGAGTAGACCAGCTTCTCGAGCGCCGCTTCGTCGCCACCGCGAATGCGGTAGGCCAGATCGAACTCCTGCTCCTTGGTGAGCAAGGGATAACGTCCGATCACCTTCAAGTAGTGCTGAAGCGCCTGATCCTGACGACGATCAGGGCTCCGCTCGACTTCATACATGATTTCCTCCACCTTGGGACGCCGTAGATTGCGCGTCTCCATGCAAACTCGACCGCGACACTCCCACTGCCTTCTTCGACGCAGACAACTGACCTAGGAGCCCAAAAACCCGGGTGGGTTCCTGGCGGCCCATGACCGTGAAGGCTCTCTTCTCCTACGTCATTCCCTGGAAGCAGTTCCCGGCGATGATGCCGCGTGCGCCGGGATCGGGCTCACTCTCGCGGTAAACCCATGTTTGCGTGAGAACTCGCGCAGCTATTGTGAACCATGGGCCCGGGCCCTGTCAACCAAGGGGCTCAGGGAATCCGCGGCCCGGGCCCCATCGTTCAGGATTTGTCCTCGTCCACCACCTCGAAATCGGCGTCTACCGGCTCGGAAGAGTCGTTTCCAGCCTCGGCCTGGCCCTCCGCCTGCTCCGTCTGGGACGAGCCGGCCGCGCCCTGAGAGGCCGAAGCCTGCTGGTAGGCTTCCGTCCCGGCCTTCTGGAGGGCGTCGCTCAGGGCCTGGGTGCGGCTCTTGACCGCGGCCAGATCCTCGGAGTCCTTCACGGACTCCAGCTCGGAAATGGCCTTCTCCACCGTCTCCTTGGTGTCGGACTGGATTTTGTCGCCCGTCTCGCTCAGCAGCTTTCGCGCCTGGTAGAGCAACGATTCGGCCTGGTTCTTGGTGTCCACTTTCTCGCGCCGCTTCTTGTCTTCGTCGGCGTGGGACTTGGCGTCCTCGACCATCCTCTCGATTTCCGATTCGTCCAAGCCGCTCGAGGCCTGAATGACGATGCTCTGCTCCTTACCCGTCGCTTTGTCCTTGGCGTTCACGTTGAGAATCCCGTCGGCATCGATGTCGAAGCTGACCTCGATCTGCGGAATGCCACGCGGCGCGGGCGGAATGCCCGTGAGCTGGAAGCGCCCGATGGACTTGTTCCCCGCGGCCATTTCGCGTTCGCCCTGCAGTACGTGAATCTCCACCACGCTCTGGTTGTCGTCAGCCGTGGAGAAGGTCTGGGACTTCTTGGTGGGAATCGTGGTGTTGCGCTCGATGAGCTTCGTCATCACTCCACCGAGAGTCTCGATCCCCAGACTCAGGGGCGTGACGTCCAAGAGCACCACATCGTTCAGGTGAGACTCGCCGGAGAGCACGCCTCCCTGGATCGCGGCTCCCATCGCCACGCATTCGTCCGGATTGACCGAATGATTCGGGTCCTTGCCGAAAAGGCTCTTCACCTTTTCCTGGATCACCGGCATGCGGGTCGATCCACCGACGAGAATCACCTCGTCGATGTCAGAGGTCGAAAGCCCTGCGTCCTGCAGCGCCTTCTGACAGGGTCCCACGGTTCTCTGCACCAACGCATCGACCAGTTGCTCGAAGCGCGAACGGGTCAGAGTCTTCACGAGGTGCTTGGGGCCACTCGCGTCCGCGGTGATGAAGGGAAGATTGATCTCCGTCTGCGTCGAGCTGGAGAGCTCGCACTTGGCGCGCTCCGCGGCTTCCTTGAGTCGCTGCATCGCCATGCTGTCCAGTGAGAGATCGATGCCCTCCGCCGACTTGAATTCCTGAACGAGCCACTCGATGACGGCCTGGTCGAAGTCGTCTCCCCCGAGATGGGTGTCGCCGTTGGTCGACTTGACCTCGAAGACGCCCTCGCCCAAATCCAAGATGGAGATGTCGAAGGTTCCACCCCCGAGGTCGAAGACGGCCACGGTCTCGTTCTTCTTCTTGTCGAGTCCGTAGGCCAGAGCGGCCGCGGTGGGCTCGTTGATGATACGCTTCACCTCGAGTCCGGCGATGCGGCCGGCGTCCTTGGTGGCTTGCCGCTGGGAGTCGTTGAAATACGCGGGAACCGTGATCACTGCCTCGGTGACCGCTTCGCCGAGATAGGTCTCGGCGGTTTCTTTCATCTTCTGCAAGATCACGGCGGAGACCTCAGGTGGAGTGAATTCACCGGAGGGGGTCTTCACGACCACCTTCCCGCCCGGCCCCTCGATGAGCTGGTAGGGAACCTCGCTGATCTCCTCGGCCACCTCGTTGAACTGGCGGCCCATGAAACGCTTGATGGAATAGATGGTGTGCTCGGGTTGCGTCACCGCCTGGCGCTTGGCGACCACGCCGACGAGACGGTCTCCGTCCTTGTTCCACCCCACGACCGAGGGAGTCGTCTTCTGACCCTCGGCATTGGTGATGACTTTGACTTCCGAACCCTCGACCACGGCCACGCAACTGTTCGTCGTGCCCAGGTCGATTCCAATGATCTTGCCCATTCTCTTGCTTCCTTTCCTTCTGCGATAGAATCCTGGTGCCCGGGAAGACAACAATCCCCATGCCAGGGGAAGGGACTTCCACTAAGTTCTGAAATCAGAATGAGTTGAGGGTTTCAAGGCCGAGAGCGGCTCTGCCCCTGACAGTGCCACAATGGCAGATTTCTGTCGTTATGGCAGGCTTCGTTCTGCCAGGCCCTGCGCGTAGCAGGCGAGCACCAGGTAGTCGTAGAGGCGCCGCCGCAGCCCCTGGGGCAAAAGCGCGGCAACCCCACCCAGCGCCGCCTGGGCCGCGCTGGGGCCGCCGAGGCGAAAGCTCTGGCGCAAGGCGAGGGCCAGTGCGCGTCGCGGCCCTTCGAGCTCATCCAGGGGCGTGACAAGAAGATCCAGCTGCATCTCGCGCAGGCGCTGGGGATGCAGACGGGCGATCAGGGGCAGAGACGAGCGCCCGCATTCGCGCTTCTTGTGCAGATACTCCGCGAGGGTGTGGTGGTGCACGTGGTAGCCGAGAGCCCCCTCCAGGAAGTGAAAGTCCAGCCCCGCTCGCTCCTCGAGCCGGAATGCCAGTTCCATGTCCTCGAATCCGTAGGACGCAAAGCGCTCGTCGAAGCCCTCGCAGAGCTCGAGCGCGGCGCGCGGCAGCGATACGTTTTGCGTGAGAAAGTAGCGCGCCGGTACCGGCCCGTCCGGGGAACACTTCGCGAGCCCCTGGCCATCGAGATACTCGAAAAGAGTCGAATCCACGATTTCAGGAAGGGTCTTCACCTCGGCCAACCACACGCCGGGGTGGCGCTCTTGCGCGGCGGCATGAGCGGACAGGGCATTGGCCGTGAGCAGGATGTCATCGTCCAAGAAGAGCACGCTTTCCCCGCGGGCGTGGCGCCAGCCGTGATTGCGAGCTCGTGAGCGCCCCTCGTTCTGCGAGAGCACGAGCGCGCGCAGCGGAAGCCGTCTCCCCCATTCCCGCAGGACCTCCTCCGTCGCGTCCTGTGAGCCGTCATCCACCACCACGAGTTCCCACTCGGGAAGGTAACGCTGTCGGCTGAGAGCTTTCAGGGTGCGCCGCAGAAGTTGCGGTTTGCAGTGTGTGGGAACGACGACGCTGATCACGAGAGCCCCCTCTCCTGGATCGAACGCAGTTCGGATGGAAGAGGCCGGTTGTCCGTGAAGTGTTCGTAGAGGCGCAGCATCCACTGCATGTTCAGCTCGTGATCGGCGCGCTTGCGAACTTCGCTCGCGCACGACTTTCCAAACTCATCGCGGAGAGCGGCGTCATCCAGCAGCTTTGTGAGCGCGTCCACCAGAGCGCCTTCGTCGCGCGGGGGCACCACCAGTCCGTTCTCACCGTCCCTGATCCACTCCAGAGAGGAGGGCAGAGAGGAAACCACGATGGCGCGGCCACAGGCCATGGCCTCCAGCAGTGAAACCGCGGTTGCGTCGACAGAGGGAACGCTCACGAAGACGTCGCTGGCCACCAGGTAATCCGCGAAATCCTCGTGCGGGATTCTGCCCACGAAGTGAGTTTGACGGTCCAGACCGGCCCGCTTCGCCAATGCGCGGAAGGGCGACTGATCGCCCTCGTAGCCGGCGAAAATCACATGGAGCGCGGGCCGCTCCTTTTGCAGGCGCGCCGTCGCATCGATGATGACATCGATGTTGTAGTAGGCCTGGGTGAAGGAGCGCGGTGAAAAGACGACGGGGGCCGACTCGGGAATCCCCAGTTCTTCACGAACCCGGCTCGGACGCTCGGGATGGAAAATGGAAAAGTCGACGCCCCACTGGATCTCGTAACAGGTGGCGGGATCGGCCCCGAGAGCGACGCAGCTCTTGAGGATGTCCACCGAGTCGCCGCTGACCGCGCAGGCAGAGCGCAGGGCGCGCCGGGCCAACCAACCCTTCAGCGCATTTTCATGCGGGGTGACATACACGTCATCACCCCACACCGTCAAAAGGTTGGGCGTGAAGCGCGAGTAGTGACCCCAATAACCATAGCCGGTGAGGAAGTGCGTGTGGAGCAGATCGGGCTTCAGTCCCTTCAGGATCTTCCGCACTTTCCTCAGACTCAACCAGTAGCGCAGCGGCTTGAAGGGAGCGCGCGTGCGAATGTCGTGCACCTGCACCCCTTCGATGGGTCCTGGTTGCACCGTGAGGAGATGGCATTCGTGACCGCGCCGCGCGAAGTACTGGATCCAGCGCTCGGTATGCAGGTGCCGGCCTATGCTCAAGTATGCGATGCGCACGCGTGCCTTCCGCCTCAAAGCGCCGAGACGCTGCCCGAGATCTGGTATTGCCCTGTTTGCAGGCGCGGTGGTTCTGCCCGGGGAGGGAATCGAACCCTCACGAAGCAAGCTTCTGGGGATTTTAAGTCCCCTGCGTCTACCAATTCCGCCACCCGGGCTCCGTCAGTACCAAAATCCGCGCCATCTGGGAATTGGGCAAGCGAAAACGCGGATGACGCATCCAGCGTCATCCGCGTGGCAAACTCGATTCCAAACTCAGCCCACCACTCTCGGGGCGCGGGCCGTGCTCGGGTCGTATGGAGGCGGCACCCAGATTCGAACTGGGGAATAACGGTTTTGCAAACCGTCGCCTTGGACCACTTGGCTATGCCGCCGGGAAGCGATGGAGCGGGAAACGGGGCTCGAACCCGCGACATCCACCTTGGCAAGGTGGTGCTCTACCAGCTGAGCTATTCCCGCTCCTTGAAAACCAAGAATTCCCACCGTGTGGGACTGCTTAGTTTAGCTAATGAGGCCCCTCCGTCAAGAGCCGGAATCCTTGGCGTTTTCCAGGATCGTGGTGGTGACCACCCAGGCCCCGTCATATCCGTAGCCGCGGAGCCGATCCCGCAATTGCAAGGCGAGGGCCCGATCACTGAAGTCTCCCACGCGAACCTTGTAATAGGGGCTCTCGAAGACCACGTAGACCGTCTCGGGGACGCGTGTGCGAGCCACCCTGGCCACCTCTTCGGCGCTGTTCTTGTCGCCAGAGGCCGCAATCTGTACGCGGAAACCTCGGCGCGCTGCGGGGCGGCTCCCCTCGATGGGCGTTTTCACGCTGGGCTCCACCGGCGCGGTGACGCTTTGGGGGATCTTTGCCGCATTGCTATCGCCTTGGGCCTCTCCTTGCACCTTGGGCATCTGCTCGAGTTCGGTTGGAGCCACCTTGCTCTTTTCGAGGCTCGCCGCCTCCACTTCCTCCGGAGAAGGCGGCAGACGATCCTCTTCGAATTCCACGTCCTTCGTGACCGGAGCCTCGCCCTCGCTTTGGAGCCGGTACTCTTGCTTGCCATCGGCGTCCTGCGAGTGGGTGGACTCGCTCTCTTGCTGAGCGGTCTGCTGCGTGCTCTCTTGCTCGGCCGCGGGATCGCTCTTCACGCTCGACGCGGGAGGCGAAGAGCACGCGCTCAGCCCAAGCGCGAGGATGAGGGGAAGAACTCGCGCGATCGTACCCTGAAAGTCGCTTCGCATCACAAACTCCTCAGCACCGGGTGAATTCAAGAACCGCCGATGTATCCCAGCGACTTGAGCCGCTGAAGGTCAAGAGCCGAGCGCTTTGCGTGCGGCGTCCAGGCTGCTCGGCGTCCCCAGGTGGCCGGACCATCTTTGTCGCTTCCGGCCATGTCTTTGGCCGGGGGGATCCCCAGGATTCGCAAGAAGGACGGCGCGAGTTGAAGCACGGATCCCTCCCCCTTCGCCAAAGAAGATGGAATCGCCCATGCAAGCCGTTCCTTTTTCTGAACCCGCGAGAACACGAAGCAAAGTTCGCTGCCCTTGGGAACTTCCTCTACCACTTTCTGCAGCAATTCATCCAGAAAATTCGCATAGAGGACTTCCAGCCGCTCTCCCATCTCCTTGGAAGGACCGGCCGGAATTCGCCTCACCGCCCGCTCCAGAATGTCCGCGCCCCCCAGATGACAGATACGTCCCTGCTGGGCGTCAGTGCCCATTCCCTTCAGGATCAGTGAGGAGTGAAAGAGATCACTGGCGAGCGCGTAGCGCCAGGCCTCGGCCACCTCTTGCAGGTCGTGCAGGGGCAAGTTGTTCAGAAGGGAATCGCCTCGCACCAGGGAGGAATACCCGCTCTGCTCCATGAGGGCCGCCCGCAGATCGGCCAAGAGCCCCTCTTGCGCCGGTTGCACGAGCAGGGTGTCTGCCGCTGAGTCCGCGCCCTCCCACAGGCGCAAAAAACAGCGATCGCTGACCACGGTGAGGCCCTCGTGGCGCGCGGCGGGGTAGGTCGCCCAGGCGTTCACCACCTCCATTTTCAAACCCATCCGCACCGCGATCTCCCAAAACGGAGGACGGAGGAGTTCTCGCTGATCGTGAGCCTTCTCCTTGGTCAATCCGATGCCCGGGAGCAGTCCACGGAGCATCAGCGCCAACAGGGGTTGGCGACGCGCCCGGGTCAAATCGCTCGCCACCCCCTTGGGCCCGCTGGAGGACGCGCGGTTGAGGCCGTGAACCTCCGGCGGAAATCCGGTGGCGACACAATTCCAGAAACTCTCCGGGTGCAGCGCGAGGCCCGGGGCTTGCAGGGTCCGCGCGGGCTCGCCGAGCTGGCGCTGGAGTCCGGGAAGGTCGGCGGGACTTTCCCCGTCCACCGTGAACAAGATGAGGCTTCGTTTTGGTGCGACCGTCACCGCGGGATGGACTTCGTCCAGGGTGGGAAGCGGCCGCAGATGACGGTAGGGTCCCAAGAGAAGGAGTCCCGCTGCCAAGACGAACAACAGCAAGATGACCCGCGGGGTGTGGCGCGCGCTCTTTCTCTCCTCATCGAGTTCGAACTGATCCAATCGAACGACGGCCAATAGAGCGCGAAAGAGCCTTCCGAAGGCCACCCCGAGCGCGGCGCAGAACAGACTCGCCAAGAGAGCGGCCACGAACCAGGTGGAGCCATGAATCTTGGGCAGGACGAAGCGTCCCACCACATCGCTCAAATACAGCCCGAAGAGTAGCGAGGAGACGAAGAACACCGCCAACTCGCCGCGGCGGCGTGCGGAGAAGCCGTTCCGGCGCGCGCTGAGGAGGAGCGGATAACTGAGCAAGCTCACCAGGACCCCACCCGAGATCGCGGCCGCCAGCACCAGGTCGAAACTCAACCACAGAAGATCGTGGAGCTTGTCGAGGATCTCCGTCTGCGCAACCGCCACGGAGACCGTGAGCAAGAGACCGGTGAGAGCTCCTCCTCCCGCTCCCAGCCACAGCCCGGCCAAGAGAGCGCTGCGCGAGGGGCTGCGGCCGCGCGAGACTTTCTCCGCGACGAAGGTCTCCACCGGAGAACGCAGATAGCCCAGTTCGCGGAGCCGGGCCAGTCCTTGCCGGAGACGTTCTTCGTCTTGGGGACTGCGCGGCATCGGCTAGTTCCTTCTGGATGCGACGAAGGAGCAGAGTTCACGCAGAAGCGGATCGGGATTCTCCAGATGAACCAGGCTGTCGCTTGCCGTCGCCAGGAGTCGATTCATGATTTCCTCGCTGGCCTCGGCTCCCAGCGAGCTGACGAAGGTCGCCTTGCCTCGATCCTTGCGCGCGTCCTTTCCCATTTCCTGCGCGTGCCCGAATGCGTCCAGGAGGTCGTCCTTGATCTGAAAGGCCAACCCGAGATTTCGTGCGTAATTGGCCGCGACTTCCTCCAGGCGTTCATCCCCCTTGCTCAGGCGAACTCCCGCGCGCGCGCAAGCTCCGAAGAGTTCGCCGGTCTTGTGCCGGTGAATGTACTCGAGTGTATCGAGCTCGCGCATCTGTGCCGGGAGATGGAGATCGACGTGTTGTCCGCCGATCATCCCATTCACGCCGACCGCCCTGGCGAAGAGCGCGGTGAGTCTCAGGTGCTGATTCTTCGCGTCGACTTCGCCCAGAATTTCGAAGGCCCGCGCCAAGTTGGCCGTCGCGACCAGGATCGCGGTATCGACACCGAAGACCAGATGGCAACAGGGCAATCCCCGGCGCGTACGCGCGTCATCCATGCTCGGCAGATCGTCCAGAATCAGAGAAGCGCTGTGGATCAATTCCACCGCGGTCGCCGCATCCAGCACGAGTTTCTCGTCCGCCCTCGCCGCGGAGCGCGACCACAGATCGATGACGGCGGCGCGGATGCGCTTGCCGGGAGCAAGCAGAGTATAGCCGAGAGCTTCCCGCAGGCGTGGGGTATGAGCGTGCTCTTTCGCTTCGACGGCGGCAAGGAGCCGTGGATGAAGGTGGCGGGCAAACTCTTCCAGATACTTCGCGAGAGACGCATCTCCCACAATCGTTCCTCCCCTGCCGCCCCTACTTCGCCGCCATCCGACGAAGCAAGCGCGCCGTAGCCTCTACCATGGTCTCCTGATCGAAGTTCCGCAACACATGCTCGCGGCCGGCCACCCCCATGGCTTTCGCCCGCTCGGGCTCGCCGAGCAGTTCATCGATTGCCTGGGCAAGGGCGCTCGCATCCGACGGCGCCACGAGCAGTCCGGTCTTCCCTTCCACCACCATCTCCTCGATCGAACCCACCCGGGTGGAGATGACCGGGAGCTCGGCAGCCATCCCTTCCAGTACACACAGCGGGAAGGTCTCGACAACGGGGTGCGAGCAGAGGACGAGGAGATCAGCAAGAGAGAGAATCCGCGGCACGTCGTCGCGAAGTCCCAGCCAGTGGAGACGATCGCTGACGCCGAGCTTGTCCGCGTGCGCCCGGATGGCGGATTCACGCGCGCCCGTTCCCACGATGGCCAAATGGGCTCGAGGCTCGTGAGCACTGCTCTGCAACGCTTCGAGAATCAGCTCGTGGTGCTTTTCGGGACGCAAAGCGGCGACGATGATCAGGAGCGGGTTCTGCAGGGGAAGTCCGAGTTCGCGTCGGAGCGCAACCCGCTCCTCGTTGGAAGGACGTGGCGCGAAGCGGTGCGTGTCGATTCCGTTGTGGATGACGGCGATCCGCTCCGGCGCGATTCCCATTTCCTCTTGCAGATAGCTCGCCTGCCGGTGGCTCACCGCGACCACCGTATCGGACAGGGGCATCAGGACCCGATCCAGCAGATTGAGACTGGGGCTGCCGTCAGCACGTCTGGTGCGATGCACCGCGCAGAGCTGATGCGGGACGCCGGCCAGGCGTGCGGCCAGCCGTCCCAAGAAGAGGGCGTTGCCGTGATCGAGGACGTAGAGCAGGTCGCAGGAGAGGCCGGCCAGGTGACGGACGAGACGCGGCAGGGCAAGGAGAGACTTGGGCTCTGGCAGCAGTTGAGCTTCGACCTCTACCCCCGCGGCCTCGATCTCCGAGCCGATTTCTCCCAGTCCGCGGAAGGTCGTGAGCGCCGTCTCGATGCCCTGCCCTGGAAGTCCCAGACAGAGCGACTGGACGACCCGCTCGGCGCCTCCCACCGGCAGACGGTCGGCCAGAAAGCGAACTCTCAATTTGCTGCTCGGGGAATTCAGCGCGGGCTCCCCACCCCATTCAATTCGATGGCCGCACCGCCGTCGGAAATGGATCGACAGGCGGCTTCCAGAACTTCCACCACCTTGAGACCATTGGCTCCGTCGCTCAAGGGATTCTTCCCCTCCCGAATGCACTCGAGGAAATGCTGGGCTTCGGTCTTGAGCGGTTCGGCTTCTTCGATGCGCGGCAGGACGATGTCTCCGTAACGGTAGCTCAGATGGAATTCTCCAAAGCTGTCGTAGTGCGGCATCTTGGTGACGCCCTTGTCGTACACGCGCAGCTTTTCCAGGTTGGAGGTGTCGTCGTAGACCAGCATCTTCCTGCTGCCCACCACGGTGACCCGTCGGATCTTGTTGGGATCGAGCCAGCTCACGTGCAGATGAGCCCGCACGCTTCCCGGGTATTCCAGGTCCACGAAGGCCACGTCCTCGATTCCCGGTTGTACGAAGGCGTTGCCGGTGGCGTGCACTTTCAGAGGATGCGAGTCGAGCAGGTAGCCGAGAATGGAAATATCGTGCGGAGCGAGGTCCCAGACCACGTTCACGTCCTCGCGAAAGAGCCCGAGGTTCACGCGGGTCATGTTGATGTAGAAGATCTCCCCGAGTTCGCCCTCCTCGATGAGCTGACGGATCCTGCGCACCACGGAATTGTAGAGGAAGGTGTGCCCGACCATCAGGACCTTTCCGTTGCGTTCGGCCGCGGCGATCATGCGGTGGCACTCGTCCACCGTGGTGGCCATAGGCTTCTCCACGAAGACGTGCTTGCCGTGGTTCAAAGCCCTGACTGCGATCTCCTCGTGCTTGTCGACCGGCGTGGCCAGCACGATGGCGTCGACCGAGGGATCCTCGATTGCGTCCGAAGCATTCCGGCTGACTTGCAGGGCCGGATAGAGCCCCTGCATGTGGCTCAGACGCTCTTCGTCCAGATCGACGGCCCAGGCGCACTGTGTATTGGGAAGAGATGCGAAATTGCGCACGAGATTGGGTCCCCAGTACCCAACCCCGATGACACCAACGCGAATGGGAGCGCTCATTGGTGGTCCTCGGTTTAGAGACTGATTTCTGGCATTTGGAATCGGGGGGTGATCAGTACGCCCCATCTCCCTTCAGGAGCACGGGAATCGTCTTGAAGATGATCCTCAGATCCATCGCGAGACTCCAATGCGTGATGTAATGCAGATCCAGCATTACCATCTCGTCGAAGGGCACTCGGCTGCGGCCGCTGACCTGCCAGAGACCGGTGAGTCCCGGCTTGGCTTTCAAGCGATCCTTGTGCCAGTCCTGGTAGTGGTCCAACTCGTAGTGAATGGGCGGACGCGGCCCGACCAGGCTCATCTCGCCTTTCAGGATGTTCCAAAACTGTGGGAGTTCATCGAGGCTGCTCTGCCGCAGGAAGGTGCCGATGCGTGTCACGCGCGGGTCGCTGATCATCTTGAAGACGCGTCCCCCCTGGCGACTTTCCATCTTTCCGTTGATGAAACTCTGGGCAAAGCTGCGATGGACCGATTCATCGTTGTTATGATGCATCGTCCGGAACTTATAAAAAGTAAAAGGGATACCGTTCTTACCCAAACGGGTTTGCCGGAAAAACACCGGGCCGCGCGAGCTACACTTCACGGCGAGGGCGAGGAAGAGGAAGAGCGGAGCTCCCACCACCAAGACCAATGCCGAAAAGAAGAGATCCATCGCGCGCTTTACGCCCAATTGGAGCTGTGATTGTTCCAGCCTGCCGATGCGAAGACTGAAGACCTCGGCCGCTTCCAATTGCTTTTCCAGCGTTGCGAGATTCAAGGCTGTCGCGTCTTTCTTCATTTCTGGAGCCGTCCCTGCGCTGAGCTGCACTTCACGGTGATCAATGGCCGACCCGAAACAGGCGCCCGGCCCTTTCAAACCAGGCACGAGGTCCAACAGGTTTTCCATCCGAAACCCGAAGCGAGCGTCTCGCCTCAGGATTCGAGTTTCAGCAACACCTCGCTGACGTAGTCCACCATCTCATCGTCCAGCTCCGCAAAGATGGGAAGCGAGACAATCTGATTACAGATCGCTTCGGCAATCGGAAATTCACCGTCACGACCCAGGCTAGAGAAAGCAGGGTGCTGGTGCACCGCCAGGGGGTAATGCGCCCCATGTCCGATCCGGTGCTCCTTGAGCAGTTGCTTGACCTTCTCTACCTCGGGATGGTTGACCACGAACAGATGATAGACAGGCTCCGCCCCTTCTTGGGGTTGCGGCATCCGATACCGAGTACCGGCGAGTCGTTCTCGATACCGCTTGGCCACGCGACGGCGTCCGTCGTTCCAGTCGTCCAGGTGTGCCAACTTCACCTCGAGAACCGCCGCCTGCAGAGAATCGAGTCTCCCGGTGGTTCCCACGAGGCTATGGATGTTCTTCTCGAGCTGACCATGATGGCGCAAAGCCACCACTTTCTCGGCCAGTTCGGGTTCGTCCGTCACCACGGCGCCACCGTCGCCCATCGCGCCCAGGTTCTTCCCCGGGTAGAACGAAAAGGCCGCGGCGGTGCTGCTGCTGCCAATGCGAGAAGATTTCCAACGTGCGCCGTGTGCCTGCGCCGCATCCTCCAGTAGCACGAGCTCATGCTTCCGCGCGAGTGCGCGCAGTGCATCGAGATCGCAGGGAATGCCGTAGAGGTGCACTGCGAGGATCGCCTTGGTGTTGGGAGTGATCTTCTCCTCCACCGCGGCGGGATCCATGAGCCAGGTCTCGGGGTCGACATCGCTGAGAACAGGAGTCGCCCCCACCGCGAGAATTGCCTCGACCGTGGCCACGAAGGTATTGGGGACGGTGATGACCTCGTCCCCGGGTCCGAGCCCGGCCGCCTGCATCATCAGTTGAAGGGCCATGCAGCCCGAGCTGACGCCAACGCAGCGCGCGGCTTCGCAGTAATCCGCAAACGCGGTTTCGAAGGAAACCACGGAGGGACCCAGAATAAATGCATTCTGGTCGATGACGCGCGCCATCGCGGTGTTGATCTGGTCACGAAGGGGGCCGTTTTGGGCCATCAGGTCCAGGAACGGTACCTGTTGGATATCGGTTCGCATGACCTTGGCAGTATAGCATAGAAAATTGGGGGATTCCAAGAGGCTCAATGCGACACTTTTCGCCAAGCAAGTTCCCTTCCAACAGGGGCTTAGCCTGGCCCTCCCGGCCCTCCCCCCGAGGATCCCCGGCCCGAGCCCGCCGGGCGGCGCCGGGCCAGCTCCCTTCCCGCTCTGCGCTCGCCAGCTGGCCCGCACTCTGCTAATCTTCGAGTTCGGGCCGAGAAGCGCACTTTCGGGGAGGATTCCATGAGGCTGCTCATCACCGGCGCGCGGGGCATGATGGGAAGGGACCTTCGCGCCGCGGCGGAAGCCGCGGGGCACGAGGTCTGGGGGACCGATATCGCCAAGCTGGAAAAGGACCCCAAGGACCGGCTGGACATCAGCGCCCACGAGGCCGTCGCGGAGGCCCTCGACCGCTTCCAGCCCGACTGGGTGCTCCACCTGGCCGCCCTCACCGACGTCGATCACTGCGAGCGAGTGCCCGAGGATGCCTGGCGAGTCAACGCCCTGGGCACCGAGAGCCTGGCCATGCTCTGCCGCGATCGTGACTGCGGATTGCTCTACGTTTCGACGGGCAGTGTCTTCCCCGGTGACAAGAATCTCCCCTACCACGAGTTCGATTCTCCGGGACCGGTGAGCGTCTACGCGCGCAGCAAATACCTGGGCGAGGAGTCGGTGCGTCGTCTGGTTGCCCGGCACTATGTCGTTCGCGCGGGCTGGATGTTCGGAGGCGGGCCCGAGGACAAGAAATTCGTGGCCAAGATGATCGATCGCGCGCGAGCGAGCGAGCTGCTGCTCGCGGTGGATGACAAGACGGGGTCGCCCACTTACACGGTCGACATCGCGCGCCGCTGCCTCGAACTCTTGTCCACGGAGAGATTCGGCACCTATCACGCCGCGAACGAAGGCGCCTGCACGCGCTTTGAAATGGCGCAGGCGATCCTGCAAGCCGCCGGCATCGAAAACTGCGAGGTGCAACCTTGCTCCTCGGCACAGTTTCCGCTCGCGGCCTTCCGTCCCCCTTCGGAGAGTCTCGAAGGGCTGCGCGCCAAGTTGATCGGACTTGCGCCCATGCGTGACTGGCGCCTCGCATTGAGCGAGTACGTCCAGACCACTTTTCGCTGAGCCACGACTCGGCTCAGCGGATGAGGCTCAACTTCTGCGAGCTGCTCTGCGCTCCCGCTTTCAAGACGGCAAAGTAGGTTCCCGAGGATGCCTCTCCTCCGCGTTCGTCTCTGCCATCCCAGACGAGCACTCCTGAGAGGGGCCAATCTCCCCCGCTCTTCAGGGTGCGCACCCGACGCCCACGGGCATCGTAGATCGCGAGCTGGGCGCTGCTCTCGCCCGGCGGCAGCTCGTAGTGAAGGGTCGTCCGTGGATTGAAGGGGTTGGGAACCGCGGGCGCCAAACTCACCGCCACCGGAATCCGGGTCACCGCGGGTCCGCTGGTCACCACGTCACTGCCCGAGCGCGCGATACGAAATCCGATATAACTCTGACTCTCCTCGGCGAGCTCACCGCTGCGATAGCCGTTGCGGCAGCCGGCCCAGTCGAAATTGTAGCCGCCGCCGCGGATCACCCGGTACTGTGTGTACCCATACGAGCCGCTCTCCAGGGGATCGTTCACGCTTCCTGAAAGCTGGTAGGACCAGGTCCACGGATCCTCGCACCACTCGAAGGCGTTGCCCGCCATGTCTCTCAGTCCGAAGAGATTGGGCGGGAAGGAACCCACCGGCGCCAGTCCTTCCCACACGTCGGCTCCCCCGGTCCCATAGTAGTTGGCGTAGTCGTGCACGTAGTCGGAAGAGTCATCCCCCCACCAGAAGCGCGTGTAGCCCGGGGTTCCCGGAGTGGATCCGTAGCCGCCGCGCAGCGCGTACTCGAACTCCGCATCGGTGGGAAGCCGCCAGCCATCGCTTCCCGGAACCGGCGTGACCCCGTCATAGGCCGGGGTGGTTCCGTCCAGTCCGCTGCGCCAGTTACAGTAGGCCAGGGCTCCGTACCAGCTCACCTCAACGATGGGCTCGTGGACATCGACGGAATCCTTCGCGGAATAGACTCCCCCGAGCTCTTGGATTTGACACTGGGCGTCGCCCAGATCGACGCAGGGGTATCCGGCGTAGAGATTGGAACCCGTGTCGTTGAGGAAGGCCAGGTACTGGGCCACCGTGATCTCGGTCACCGACATCACGAAGGGCGACAGAGTCACCGTATATCCGGTGGACACCTGATAGCTCTCATAGCGGGGATCGACGTGGTCCCCCATGTCGAAGGTGCCCGCAGGGAGATCCGAGACGAAGGGTGGCTCCGGCCCCGGGGTGACCGTTGGAGCCGGATCGCTGGCTTGGGCAAGCTTGTTGGTCCAGTAGTCCAGATTGTAGCTCTCGAGCGGATTGAAATTGGTCCCCCAGGGCGAGAAGAGCTGCAGGGAGATCTGCCCGCCGCTGGAACGGTAGAAGATTACCGCATCGCCGCTGGGATTCCCGCCGGCGTGATAGCCCGAGGCGATCAAAGTGACTCCATCGAGCACGTCGTAGAAAATCCCCGGATTCAAATCGGTATAGCCGGTGTCCCCGCAGTACATCGTGACCGGCTTGAGCTGCGCCACCGCCTTGATGTGGGGCCAGATCTCGTCGAAGAACTCGTTCACGTCGTATCCGCGCGTGGAGAACTCGTCGTACCAGGCGTTTCCCATCTTGCGGATGACTTCGTAGCGCGGGTGAGTCTTCACCCAGGCCAGGTGGTGCTGCACGATGAGAAGATCGCTGACGCTGGGATCGCTGGCCGCCTGCGCCAGTTCATTCACGATGAAGTTGAAATGTTCCTGGTCGGGATTTCCGTTGGGAGATTGCGAGGACCACAGAAAGATCACGCGCGTCGAGTCGTAATCGCTGCGCCAGGTGTCGTCTCCCCAACGCGAATACCACTCGCCCATGTTTTCGCTGTCGTGATTGCCCAGCACGGGAACGAAGGGGAAGCTCCACTTCCCGGCGTAGGTGGCCTCGAGGCTGTCCCATTCCGCGGGCGCCCCGGAGAAAGTACAGTCTCCCCCGGCGATGTAGGCATCGGGTCCGTAGTGGGGCAGGCTGTCCACGATGGCCTGAAAGCCGGGGCAGGGCTTCTTGTCCGCGGTCAGGCCGTACATGTGGCCGCCGAGGACCAGGAAGGAGTTGGCGAGTGCAGAAGCGGGCCATCCGGCCAGAATTCCCAGCGCCAGGAACCAAGCCATGAAGCTTCGCGCGCGCATGCTAGGCGCTCCCGTTCCGCGCCGGCACCCCCGCTGAGCTTTGGGAGAGCGGTTCTCCTCTGAGCGAGGCATAGAGACTCTCATAGGCGGCCGCGATGGAGTCCCAGGCGTACTCGCGCATGCAGCGCTCGTAGAGCCGCGCGCTCCATTCTTCGAGCCGCGGATCCGTCAGGGCAGCCTGGAGTCGCTCCGCGAGTGAATCCGAATCCTTTGTGCGATGAAGGTAGGGATAGTCCGGGACGAGCAGCTCACGGTTGGCGGGAATGTCTGAACAGAGAACGGGGCGTTTGCAGGAGATCGCCTCCAGCAGCATCATCGACATCGCCTCGTATTCGGAGGGAAACACGAAGAGCTTGCAGTTTCGCACCAGCTCCAAAAGCGCCTCCCTCCCCAGCAGCCTGCGCTGTGCCACGATCGAGGCGTCGGCTGCGATCCTTGCGTCCACTTTCGCGCTGTAGGCCGCATCGTGCGTGAAGTCGCCGACGACGCACAATTTCAACGGCGTATCCATTTTCTCCCAAGCACTCAGGAGATGGTGGAGTCCCTTGGTGGAATCGAGCCGGCCGCAGGCGAAGAGGACGTAAGCCCGGGGCCTCAGTTCCATGCTGCTGAGATCGAGACTCTCGGGGTGGCTGTCCTGAAAATAAGGATCGACACCGTTGGGGATGTACTCCACCTGCTTGCGGCTCCACAGCCCATTCACCCGCTCTTTGAAACGAGAGACCGAACTCAACCGGTGGCAAAACTGCACGAAGAATCTCTCGGAAATCTTGAGATAGAGCTTGGCGAAGCGACCCCACTTCTGACGCGTGTAGGGGTCGCCATGGAAAGTCCCCAGGACGGGAACCCTGAATTTGAGGCGCAGGAGGGGAACGAAAATACCGAAATCCGAATTGTGCACGTGGGCAAGATCGTAGCGGCCCTTGAGGAGGTAGTGCACGCAGCACAGAAAGAAATAGCTGAACGACCCGAGATGCTTTCCGCTGAGCGCGGGGACGTGGATGAAATGCAGATTGTCGTGGCAGACGGTGGTTGAGGACGTGTCCTTCCGCAGGTAGATCCAGTAGTCATTCTCCGCGGAGAAGTTCTCCAGGAGCTTCTCGACGACCCTGTCTGCCCCTGCCACCGCGGGCAAGGTCTTGATCCCCAGGATGGCGACATTCATCCGCGAGACCTCTAGCGATTGAAGAAACCGTTTTCGAACTGGCCATATTGCCGGCTCTCGTCGGGCTGCATGACAGCCTTTTGGCGTTTCCCCAGATAGCTTTCGCGCCGCACGATGTTCTCGTCCTGATGCACGATGGAATAGTCGACATATTTCTCGAACGGGATGCGAATTCCCAAGATGCTACGGAGCTTGTTTCGCATCACCCAGAGCAGGGGTTTCATCCGCGGCAGTTTCGCGTAGTGCTCGTTCCGCATCGCGGTCTTGGCCGACGCCACCATCCAACAGTTCTGGGTGCAGGCCGCGACCTTCTGCCGTTGCTCCTTGGCCAGCGGTGAGGACATGATCTCTTTCCAGCTGGCCTGCAGAAGGTTGCCCATCTTGAGATCGGGGCGGACGTTGCAAGCGTAGACGTCACTCCACGGATCGATGAAGGCGAACATGCTTCCGGCAGTACAGGGGATGAGACGGTCGTGCCCCAGAACTTTGGCGATGAGACCGAGGTTCAGGTAAGCGCGGAATAGAGTCTTCGCGTCCCAGGCCTTCATCATTTCGCTGACCAGATCCTCCACCCGGCTCGCGATGGCGCGGCGGTCGTAGGGAACGTTGTCATCTTTGTGGAACTGGAATCCGTTGTGGAGCGCCGAGGTCGCGAACTCCACCCCCTTGTCGCGACTCATGACGTACAGGTCGACGATCTCGTCCACGTTTTCGTCCTGGAAAGTGGTCGCGAAGCCCAGGTCCCTCCCCCCTGCTTCGATCAGGGCATCCATGCACTCCATCTTCTTGGAGAAGCCCTCTTTCTCGCCGCGGATGCAGTTGTTCGTGGCCTCGAATCCCTCCACGCTGATGCGAATCTTGATGTCGGGATGGCGCTTCACGATGGGGACCAGCTTGTCCGGGTGAAGGCCGTTGGTGGAGATCTCCATCGTGCACGCCTTGGGCGACAGGACGTCGACGATCTCTGCGAGATCCTTGCGGAGGGTCGGCTCGCCCCCGGTGAGGTTCAGGTGGTCGAAGCCGCCCGGGAGCTGTTCCAGAGTCTCGAGGGTCACTTCGCTATTGGTCCGCGTCGGATTCTGCCAGATGTTGCACATCGAGCAACGCGAGTCACAGCGGTAAGTGAGGATCACGGACAGATCCATGGATCACCTCGAAGATTCGAAAGGAACGACGCGCAACTCTCGGAGAGGATGGGAGCCCTTTCCGCATGTTCGGAAAAGACGGAGATACAGCCGCAAACGTCGCATGATTTGGCTTTAGAGCCTTTTTCTACTGGGATCCCCGCCAGGAGAATCAGTATAGCACTCTTGCCCCGTCGCAAGCAATCTAGCGGCCCCGAGAAATCTCGCGAGTACGGCTCACCGGGGCCGCGTTTCGAACACACGAACCCCGGCGGCCTCATGCAGCAGGGACCAACTTTCCGGGGGATGGAAGACATAGGCCGGTAGTGTGGCTGCCACGGGCCGCCCCTGGCCCCCCTCGGGACCGCCATACTTCTTCAAGGAGGCCGCGTCGATGACCGCCAGTCCTTCGGGCAGGGTGGCGGGATTGCGATACCAGTTCAGGTAAGCGATCCGCCCGCCCGGCCAGGGATCGGTCCGCACCATCCTGGCATCGTCATCACTCCCGTGGTAGAGACCGCGCATGTCTTTGTAACGCAGCTCGTAGGCCAGGCGAATTCCGGTGCGCCAATGGTCCACCAGGATGGGGAGCTGCGAGTGCTCCTCCGCCAGATGGGCAACTGATCTCCAGGTCTCGTATCTCGGGACATCAAGCCTTCGAAACCGGACGACCTGATACCCGTAGAGTCCAAGTTCCAAAAGCAGGACTCCCACCGCCCCCACACGCAGAGCGTTGCGTAGCGCGCGACGCCGCAGAAAAGGCGCGCGTGGATTGGGCGCGAGGCCCAAGAGCTGTGAAACGCCCCACGCTCCCAGGACCGCGGCCGGGATGCTCAGCGGGGTGAGAAAGCGCAGTCGCTTCAGAATGGGCAGGTAGCTGCCAAGGCTCATGGATCCGAATTCCAGGAAGCAGAAGATCACGAGGATCCACAGGAGCAGACTGCGCGCCTCCTTCGAGCGCCACACCAGTGCGAGCATTGCCCCCAGCATGAGAAACCACGGGTGCAGTCCCGTCAGACTCAGGGGCGCAATCAGAGTCGAGGGGTACATGCTAAGCCTGGCCGGTTCGGCCAAGACGCCACTGCTATAGACCTGAGACACCACCTCCGCCCGGTAAAACGGATTTCCAGTGGCCAGCCCGTACAGCAAGAGCAGTCCACCGATTACCGTGAGGCTACCGAGAGCCACTTGGAACACCTTCGTCCCGCGGACTCTGCGCACCAGAGCATCGATGACGACGTAGGCCGCAAGGATCAGTGCATAGGGTCGAATGACCGCGGCCAATCCCATGCAGATTCCCGAGAGGTAGGGCAGCGCCCCTGCCCTCTTGGCGGGGTGCATCGTGCCCATGAGCCACAGTGCGCCGCTGAAACCCATCAGAACCCCAAAGGGAACGTCGGGCAGAAGAAAAGTGGAAGCGATTCCATCCAGGGGAAACAAGGCCAGCAAGAGTCCCGCGAGCAATCCGGTATTCGTTCCGAAGAGTCTTTCGCCAAGCACCATGGCACATACTACTCCCAGCAGGGACAAGAGCAGAGGCCACGCGGAAGTCGTGAAGCGTGAAATCCCGAACCAGCGATAGAGAAGCGACGTGGGAGCGAAGAGCGGGAGACGATGTGCGTACTGATCAGTGTTCTTCAAATCGAAGGTCCCGTGAGCCAGCTCATGGGCGTACTGCGCGTAGGCCAGGCTATCCGGCGGCATCTCTCCGGTGAAGCTCGCCACGCGGACACCGACCGCGAGGAGGATGACGAGGAAAAACCAGAGTCGCCGGCGCGAACTTCCGGCTTGGGGAGAATTCATCGCGAAGTTTCTCCACTCGTTTCAGCACCGACCACCGGAGTATCGCGGGGTTCGAAGAGCGGGGATCGAGTCATGTGCATGCGGTGCAGCGACCACGCCATCAGAGTGTCCAGAGTCTGTATCCCATACTTAGAACTACGAATGAAGCTGATGCTGCTGGCCTCCTTCATGTAGCGAACCGGGGCTGGTATGTCGCCCAGGCGAAATCCGAAGTGTACCGCCTGCACCAGAAACTGGCTGTCGAAGACGAAGTCGTCGCTATTCCGTTCCCAGGGGATCGTCTCCAGCACTTCTCTGCGGTAGCCGCGCATGCCTGAATGCCACTCGCCCAGGTTCTGTCCCAGCCAGACGTTCTCCAGAATGGTCAGAAGACGATTGGAGATGTACTTGTACAGCGGCATCCCGCCCTCCAGTGCCTCCTGTCGGGTACGAATTCGATTGCCCAAGAGCACGTCACAGTGCTCGTTCCGTAACAGGTCGATCAGCACCGGAACCAGGCGTGCGTCGTACTGGTTGTCGGGATGGAGCATCACCACCACGTCCGCCCCCTTCTCCAGCGCGAGGCGGTAACAGGTCTTTTGATTCCCCCCGTAGCCCAGGTTCTTTTCGTGTTCCACCACGGTCAGGCCAAGCTGCTTCGCGATCTTCACCGTATTGTCGCGGCTGCAATCGTCCACGAGGATCATCTCGTCCACGCTGCCCGGTGGGATCTCGCGCACGGTCTCCTCGATTGCTTCCTCGGCGTTGTACGCCGGCATCACGACCACGGAATAGCGTTTACTGGATGACATCTCGACCTCTCGATAAACCCGGAACCCTCCCGGCTCTGGCGACCACGATCAGCGATCCCACCAGGAGAATGAACCAATAATTGATGAAGCGATCCAAGAGTATAACGGCTCCCGCCACGGAATTGGGGATCGACGCCAGAGGGAAAACCTCGCGATAGAGCAACTCCACGGTGCCCAATCCCCCAGGGGTCACCGGCAGAAGCGTCAAGACGGCGGCAGACAACGCCAGAAAGGTCAACCATGCGAGCGAGGGCTCTACTCCGACCGCGCGCAGGACACATCCCAAGCGGAAAACCTCCAGCAGCCAGAGAGCCACGGTAAGACCCAGCACCGCGGGCGCGAGTTTGGGGGAAAGAGAGGCCTTGGAGGCTCCCACGAATCGCCCGTGGATGCCGGCGATCCGCTGCGGCAACCAGCGTTGTCCCAGTTCATGGCTTTGAATGAGAACCACGACCCCTACCACCAAAACGAGAGTTGCGCCAAAAGCCAGGTTGGCAAC
The DNA here is from genome assembly GCA_963806035.1 of Candidatus Krumholzibacteriota bacterium. Classification (GTDB taxonomy): domain Bacteria; phylum Krumholzibacteriota; class Krumholzibacteriia; order JAJRXK01; family JAJRXK01; genus JAOZPE01. The sequence continues at coordinate 201,905 of CAWDWO010000026.1, forward strand.
CGTCCGGATGTCGGGCGGGAGGGAATGTTGCACCTGCAGGAAGTAGATGCCGGCAAAGAGCGTCACCAGAACCAGAATGTCGAAAACTCTGGTGATGAAGACCGTCCCCGCCGTCGCGCTCATCCCAAGTCCGTGCCGATCCCGAATGTAGTAGGTGGAATAGAGATCGCCGGCTCTTCCGGGAATTGCGCAGTTCACGAACCAGCCCAAAAAGATACCTGATACCAGCGACCTCAACGGGACACTGCCGTGGACTTCGTGCAGAAGAATACGCCAACGCAGCGCCCGAAGCGGTAGGGAGACATAGAACCCCACCAGACCGACCAGGAGCCAGAGACGGTTGGCCGAGCGTATCGTCTGCCATGCCAGTCTCAGATCGAGATGCGCGAGAACCCAGGCGAGAGTTCCCAGTGCCACAGCAAGACCAAATCCCCGCACAACCTTGCTCTTGCCAATGGAGAGTTGCTTCATGGCGCCACGGTGAGGGAGCTCGCGGGGTGCAGCGCGCGAGTTGATTGGGAGCACGAAAATAGTCGAAGAGAACCTCGAGAAGGAGTCTAACACACCTTCTCCAGCGACTACCACGATAGATGCTCTGCCAAGCTCGCGTCAACGCGGCTCGAGAAGCGAGCTAAGCCGAAGGTCCTCTACCCCTTGGTCCCGGCAGAAGCAGCTGAGGGTGACTTCGACATGACGAAATAAAACTGCGTTGCTTTGGGCTCGATCTTCCCGAAGCTCACGAGCTTCAGGATACCGTTCAGCAGCTTCATCACGAGGTCAACCCCAGCATTCTTGCGGCCCAAGACGTCTCGAGAGTCGCCATCTCCCTCGACGGCTCCATAGAGCATTCGTAGACCTCGTCGCTCCGCGAAACGCCTAATCGCACCGGGGGACATCGTCATCTTCAGATAAGTGGGGAATGGCGGATTTCCCTTGGTGCCGGCCTCCTTCCATCCTCTTACCCGGCGATAAAACCAGACGTGGAAAGAGTACGGAGTCAACTTTGTGACGATCCCCTTCGTGGAGAGAGGATTCGGCGCAGAGAGGATGATTATCCCCCCTCTCCCTACTGTATCGGCAAATCTCTCCAGAGCATCTTCTGGCCGTTGCAAGTGTTCGAGCACATCCCAGCAAACGACAGCATCGAACCTTTCGCGGGGCAGTTCATAGGTCTGGATATCTCCCAAGATCCTCTCTTGCAGTCCCTGATTTCGATCCAACTGACCCTGGGAAATATCGATACCCACCAGATAGGTATCGGCGGGGAACTTCACGTGGCTGAGTGATCCACAGCCAGCTTCGAGCACTTGGGGACGCGACTTGTCACCGAGTACCGAGTCTATGACCTGTTGAAGTTCTCTGGATTTGGTAGACACGTTTTGATCGTATTCTCTCTGAGAGCCTCGAATCAACGGAATTCTCGGCCAAGCGAGTCTCTCATGCTGCTTGAGGCCGGGCTTTCATGGCGTCAACCTCAATCGATAGCAGCTCGGGCCGGGCAGGAGTGGTGTTGCATCACCTTCCTCCCACGCCACGGTACCGTCAATGAAGAAGGGTGAAAGCGGATGACCGCTCTGCCCCCCCGGCATCTCGAAAATTCCCCGCTCCTCGCGCCCGGGAGAGACTACGAGTCGTTCGCTAGCACCCCGCCGGGGGGACTGAACTCGTGGCATCCACGAGTCTCCCGGGAGTTCACGCTTTGGAACAGCCAGCCAATGTCTCAGCCAAGGGAAGAGCCGGCAGAAAGGATGCGCGATGTCCACCACGTTGCGCTCGCCCCATCGGTAGTCCTGGAGCTCGTGCCCATCGGCGGTGGCTTTTTCGATGATCTGGTCGACAGCCTCGAGAACGAGCTCATCCCAATCCCGGTACTTTCCCGTCAGAAGATTTTGCGGTCGCTTCGTCAGCAACTCCCAGCTCACCGCATGGCGAAACGGTAATGCCGAGGAACGGAAGTCTGGATTTTTTTGGCGGCAGGGAGCGGTGAGCATGGCGTAGATCTCCGCCACGCATCGTTCCGTGGTCTCGCGTACCAGCCTGTAGGCCACCGACTGCGTGTCCGCGCGGCCCGACCACTCATCGCGCACGATGCGCAGGAACTCAGCCCGCGGCTCCTCCGCTCCGGGGTCCGCTCTCTGCAAATACCCGAGAAGGAGTCCGCGCCACTGGGCCATGAAGACGGCGCGGTCATCGAGTTGAATCGCCAGCATGTCCTTTTCCACCGGTTCGTCCACTGCGCGCAAGTCATCGCGGATCTGCCGGGCACGCGCCCCCAGCGCATAACCCCCATCACCGATCAATTCGAGGTCCCTGCCGGCAGTCACGCGGTTGTTGGCCGTCCACAGGCGCCCCTCCGAGGGATCGATCAGTTTGGGTTGCTGCTGCGCATCACAGTATCCATCCCAACGGCAACTGCCGTCGGCCCAGGACGCGGGAAACCGGCCGCTGAAACCCATCCGCCTGGGAATGGCGCCGGCCAAGGTCCAGGCGATGCGCCCTTTACGATCCGCACACACAAAGTTTTGCTCGGGAATGCCCAGACGCGACGCCAACGCCACTGCCGAATCGACACTGGTAACGGACTCCATCGCGAGAAGGTTCAAGTTCACCGCACGCGTGTCGTGGGCCGTCCAGTGCAGGGCAAGAGGATGTCCTTCGTCGTCACGGGACCATATGGGACCCCAGATGGTCTCATCTACCCAAGCGGTGTCGGCATCGGCGCCCGCGACCTCGATGCGCTCCGCGACACGCTTGAAGCGCCTCCATCCCTCGGGAGTGCGGTAGAGCGTTGAGTCGTGCGCAGCGCATTCGAGTCGAACGAGATCGCACCAATCTCCCTGACTGTTGGTGAAGCCCCATGCCACATCCCCGTTGCTTCCCGCCACCAGTGCCGGCGCTCCGGGCAGGGTGACTCCCACGACCGAGCGCGTGCTTTTCCCCTCGGGCCAGCTCATCCGTGCCCGGAACCAGATGTTGGGCAGAGCATGTCCCAGGTGCATGTCGTTGGCGAGCAGTGCTCCCCCATGGCCACTCAGAGTTCCCGCCACGGCCCAGTTGTTCGATCCGGCCGGCTCGGGGCGCGCTTCCTCTTCCGGGACTGCGCCTCCGCCCTCCCGGGCGCGACGGCGTCGCAAATCTACCTGACTGGAATCAGGAAGAACGATTCCCCGCAGTTCGCCTTTCTCCAGAGGAGCATCCCAGCGGTTGCTCTCGGGGAGCAGCATGGCCACCAGGGCCGAAGAAAGATTTTCCCGGACGCTGGCGTAGGCCTCCTCGGCGTCCGCGCCGGAAAGACCCAGATCCAGGAACATGGCGTAGAGCGTCAGGAAGGAATCCTCGGGGCGCCAGGGCTTGGGCCTCTGGCGCAGAAGAAAATACTCGAAGGGTCGCGCGCGGAGAGCGGAGAGCCCCTCGTTCACTCCTTCGCTGTAGGCCCAGAGAATCTGCCGATTTCTTCCCCTGCTGATCTCCACGAGCCGCTCCGCCTTCTCGCGGAAACGGTGCCGCCGCACGTCCCGATCCAGCGGCAGAAGCGCTGGACCCAAAAGAGCCGAGAGTTCCCCCGCAGCACTGCGCCGCAAGAGGTCCATCTGGAAGAAACGTTCTTGGGCGTGGAGAAAGCCCAGAGTTCGCGCGGCATCGAGTCGCGTATGGGCTTGGATGTCGGGAACGCCGAGCGAGTCGCGCGCAACCGTCACGCTCTCGCTCAGGCCGGGCAAGCCGAGTTGACCGCGCAGCTTCGGCAGACTTCCCCGCAGAAGAAGCGTACCCGCCGTGAGGACGCAGATCGTGAGCACGAGCAGCGTCACGAACACGCCCAGGAAAAGTCTGCGGAATCGACGAGGCACGCAGCGGGCTCCTCAGACCAAGCTCTGAAAGAGCGCTTCGAAGTTGTCCGTGATTCGTTCCCAATCGTAGTTGCGTCGCACGTGCTCCACCGCGCGCCGGCCCAGATCTCGAATCCTCTCCTCGTCTTCCAGAATTTCCTCGAGTTTATTGCGCAGATCCTCCGGATCGCTCTTCGCGAACGAAATGCCCGCGTCACCGATGGTGTTGAGATTCTC
>CAWDWO010000027.1:0-12120 GCA_963806035.1 Candidatus Krumholzibacteriota bacterium
GAATACGTGCCTCATGCGGCGATCAGACATGACGGTAAGGGCGTTCACGTTTTAGTCTCACACGCTGTCTCCGAGCGAGACATGGATCGATCGTGTATGAGGGATTCATGAACTTACACTTCCCTGCCGCGCTGAAGTTTTGTTGGGGAGTTCTCTTCCTCTACTGGATCGTGAGTGCGAGAGGAGCCAAGAGCCCCATACGAACAGAGTCTCTGGCACGCCGACTCGTGTTCTACTGGCTACCGCTTGCCGCGGCCGTGTACCTGCTCGGCCCAGGCAGGTGGCTTGGCCATGGCGTCTTGCGCGATCACTTCCTTCCCCACTCGATTTCGGTCGAGTCGATTGGGCTGAGCATCGTCGTGGTGGGTACGTCCGTCGCCTGCTATGCGCGTTACGTGCTCGGTGCGAACTGGAGCAGCGTCGTCGAGCTGAAGTCCGATCACGAGTTGATTCAGCGCGGTCCGTACCGCGTCATTCGTCATCCTATCTATTCCGGACTGCTCTTGATGTTCTTCGGTACCGCAGTGATGATCGGAAACTGGCGTGGGTTTCTGGCGGTCGCCATCGTGTTTGTTTCCTTTTGGCGCAAACTACTGGTCGAGGAGCGCTGGCTGGGCCAACATTTCGGTTCTAAATTTTTCGATTATGCACGGCATACAAAGGCCCTTTTTCCAGGAATTCTCTGATTCCCCGAATTCTCTGAATCTCCGAATCCACTGATTCCCCAAATCTACTCATTCCCCGAAGACCGCTTGCTGTGAGTCCTCGCTCATACCTCTTTCCCCCGTCTTGAAAGGAAGTCCACTTGTGGGCACAAACACCTTCCGATTCCACCGCGTGCTCCGGTCAACACCGGAGCGCGTCTACCGGGCTTTTCTCGATCCCGATGCCATGTCCAAGTGGCTCCCGCCTCATGGTTTCACAGGCAAGGTTCATCAACTCGACGCCAAGGTCGGTGGGCGCTACAAGATGTCCTTCACGAATTTCACGACCGGTCAGAGCCATTCGTTTGGCGGGGAGTACCTTGAACTCGTGCCGAATGAACTGATCCGGCATACCGATGAATTCGAGGACCCCAATCTTCCTGGCGTCATTCAAGTGACCGTGCGGGTGAAGGAAGTCTCCTGCGGGACCGAACTGGAGATCGTGCAAGAGGGCGTTCCGGACATCATTCCGGTCGAGGCGTGCAATCTGGGCTGGCAAGAATCGCTCGCGCTCTTGGCACAGCTCGTGGAGGCGGAGATTCCCGGCTAGGGGCCTCGGAGGAGTTTGAACGGAGGCGAGCCCGCTTCCTTGCACGGCAGTCCGACGAAAGTCCGATCTCGATCTTGACACAAACATATATTTGTATTACTTTGAGACTGCTTTCTCAGAGGACTCATAGTGCTCCGGCTTCCTGAACGTTCCTCTGGGACTTGGGAAGTCAGTGAAGGGACGGGTTATGGCGATTTGGCATGAATGTTCGACGAGGCGGTGGGGCGACTTCCCGTCCCAATCGCACCGTTTCGGGTCCCGTGCTGAGAGTCGCTGTGGTGCAGGTACGGAAGGTCAAAACTCGGACTTGGCCAAGCCGACTCCGAATGTCGAGACACTTTTGGCGGGGCGCGACCAACTCCGAACGTCGAGACACGGGGAGTCTTCGGGCGCGACTCCGAACGTCGAGACGCTTTGGAACAGGTACGGACCAACTCCGAACCGTGAACCACTCGGGAGAAGGCAAGTTGAACTCCGAAGGTCGAGACACTCTCGGTGAGTCTCAACCAACTCCGAATGTCGAGACACTTCCCGGAAAGGGGTGATCGTTCGAGACCGTAATGCGAAACGCGCGAGGCCGCGCTGTTCGGCCCTCCGGACAGAGGGCAGGGCGAAGAGAGGCCGGGCGAGTAAAATCATTCCAGAATGCGGGGAATGGACGTCTGTTCTCGCCAGTGAGCGTTGGCACGAAGCCTGCGCTGGATGGTTCGGTGAGTGCACCGGAAGTCCTTCCTCATTTCGATCGCTTTCCGGAACTCGGAGATCGACCTTGGATCAACAGCATGGTCTGTCTGCCCGTCTGCACCTCGAGCCACGCGCTCCGCACATGGCCGCCGCCCTCTTCCTCCTGGTCACTCTTCTCGCCCCCCTCTTGAATGGGTGCGGCGATGAGATGCCCCTAGATTTTGCGGGACCAGCGGACGAGAGTTCATCGCGTGATGCTCCGCGATCCCTCGTCCCCCAGGCGGGACGGATGCACAATCTCATTCTGGAGAAGACACTCGCCGCGCTTCCGGAGCTCGCCACGAAAGCACCTGGGAACGTGTCCCGCGCCGAGCTGAGAGAGGCTTTTCGTGACGCGGCCCGGCAGGCCTTCCGCAATCAGCCCAACGAGCAACTCGAGGTGCTTCTCGACGACGCGCACCTCGATCTGATCGAGGCCAGATTTTATCAACTGAAGTCCCTGCTCACGCGCAGCGAGCCTCCGAGCAGCGAAGAGTTGCAGACGCTTTTTCGTTCCTGGGGGGTCGACGGAGAGAATGCAGGTCGTGCCGCCTCCTTGCGCTGCTGGCTTCTGCTGCCGGCGGGGCGAAGAGTGCGGCGGAAACGAGTACTCCCAGTGCTTCGAAGCAGATGGGCCTGCGCGAGCTGGGCCATTCCTCGCCCACTCTCGCCATGATCTACGAGGTCTATCAGGCCAGCACGCGCTTCTGGCAGGGCGTCGCGGAAGAAGATACCCTCCAGAGGGAGGGCTCCTTCAAGGAGGAGAAATGGGAGATCTGTCTGACCATCGTCATGGACGCTGAGGGTGCCCTGGGGGGACTTCTCTTCGGGCCCATCGGGAGCATACTGGCCTCTGCCGCCTACAGCGTTCTGTGGGCTGCCACCGAGCCCTGAATCGCCGCCAGCCTTTGAAGATCCTCCGTCACGAAGAAAGGAGTCGAGTCGTGCAGCCCATTTTCATCATCCTTGCGGCCAATGGCCTCAATCTCATCCTCGCCCTCGCTCTGCGCAGGTGGTGGCCCGCGCTCTACTGCCGCTCTCTGGGATTGGCCCTGATTCTCATCACCCTCCCCATCGCTTTCGCGGTCTTTTCCACCTACCCCTGGCGCATGACACTGCCGCTCGTGACTCTGGGGATACTGTTGTGGATCTACGATCCCCTGCGAAACCTGCGGCCGCACTTCAACAGGCCCCGCTAGCGGGTCAAGGGATGAGAGCGAGGGAAGCGATGGCGGAGGGCCGACGCCGTCACACGGACCCGAGCGATCATTCCCTTCCGAAGCGGCTCTTGAAGGTGCCCCAGTGCGACTCTCCCACCGGCACCCGGCCGTCCAGAAAGAGCGTGGACAGCGCGGGATTCAGACTGAGGGTCTTTTGAACCCCGGGCTCATCGCAGCTCTCGTAGTAGAGTTCAGTGATGACGGTCCCGGCAATCGTGGGACACAAAAAATTCTCCAAGCTGAGAGAGGGATCGCCACCCACGGACTGTAGCTGATAGTGAATGAGCGGAACGATCTCTCCCGCTGCCGCGGGACATCCCGACTCGCCCGCGACCGCGCGCGAACAAGCGTCGGCGAGCTCTTGCTTGACGAAAGCACCGCCGGCGGGCGGCGCATTGCCCAAGATGAAGACCACGGCTGGATCTGAGAACTTCGGTTCGACAAGATCGTAGGAGAGAATTCCCCCTTCGGGTATATGAGCAACGAGATAGGCGTCGAAAGTCGTGGCGTTGGGAACGAGTTGGGATCGCACGGTTCCCGCCGCATCGAAGTACAGCCCCATCTCTCCGACCAATGGTGAGCCAACGTCGGCCCTACTCACAGAGCTTGCCGCCACAAGAATGGTTGCCGTCATGAGACCGAGGAACATGAAACGATGACTGTTTCGCATCGTGATCACCTCCGGCTTAGTCTACCCTCCGAAAGTAGACTCTCTCAGAGGATAAACACTTTCGTGATCGCTATTCAAGTCAGCGCGACAATCGGTCTCAAACGGCCTCTTTCTGCTCGTTTCGCTCAACGCACCAGAGTCATCCGCTGCGCCTGACTCTTGCCCCCAACGCTCAACCTTCCGATGTAGACACCGGATGCGACTCCTGTGTGCGCATCATCACGCCCATCCCAGCGGCGTGAATACTGACCCGCCGGCAGCGTTTCATCGACGAGTGTCCTGACCTTCCTTCCGCGCAAATCGAAGATTTGCAGCTGAACGCGACTCGCCTGCGACAGGTCGAAGCGAAGCACCGTGGCGGGATTGAAGGGATTGGGCGCATTGGGATAGAGCACCGCCAAAGGTCCGGGCCTGGACACCGGTTGCGTGGCCGTCGGCGTCGAGAAGATCTCCGACTTGATCCACGCGGCATTCTCACTGGTCACCATGACGTGTTCCTGATTCTCGACGGGAAAATACACCGCGTCGAAGGGACTCATGCCCGCGAGATCGCTCGCACCTGCCTCGTCGAAGAACAGATCGTTCGTCGCGAGATCCAGAGAGCTGATGGTGGGAATGAAGCAATGGCTCGGATACAGCGCGACGATGTCCCCATACGGGGCCTCTGTCGAATCAGCCTGAGCCATGGACGCACGCGAACCGCCCGGCGCATTGTCGTAGGGATCGGTCCCGCTGACAGTGACGTCTTCGGTATCCGAGGGCAAGAGGATGATGTTCACCTTACCCTGGAAAATCCTCTGGCTGGCGCCATCACTCACCGCCCATACGTTGCCGGTGATGTCCACCAGGAAACTGCTGTACTCCCACTGCATGATCTGCGCGGCCGGAGCGAAGCCCTGATTCTGCTGGGTTCCACTCCCGTTCGCGATCGCCACCAGTCGAGGCTCACTGGGATAATCGCCGAGCGCGGCGAGCTCCGCCGTGAAGGCGGTACGCATGGTGTCCTGTGAGGCAGTCGAGGAGGGCGGCGTCGAATGGTGGTAGACGAGCATCTGCCGCGCGGCCGGTCGATCCAAGCGACTCAAAAGAAACTCGGCGTCCGCGCTGTCTCCGCTGAAGAAATCGAGCCAGTATTGCAAGCCCAGAGGAATGTTGGCCCCGCGCTGCGGTGCATCGAAGGAAATGAAGGTGCTCACCCGGTGAGACAGGCCGTTGTGCTCCATGTAAGTGAGAGCATAGCGTCCGCAAAGTCCGCCCATGCTCGCTCCTGCCAAAGTGAAATGAGCCAGAGGATCGATGCTCTGCTGCACCTCCTGAAGGAGCTCTACCACCAGGTACGAGTTGCGCTGGAGGTAGTCGGTGGCATCGTCGAAATTGAGAACCACGATGTCGTAGCCCGCGCTGCGAATGTCCTCCACCATGTTCTCCGCGTTCAGGAGCGCGTAGAGCTCGTCCCAATACAGGCTGTTGTCCAGATCGAAGCCCTCGATGAATACCAGGGGCTGCACCAGATGATCGTGGCCGGGAGCGTAGTAGAGATAAGCCTCCCCGGTGGCCGCAACTCCCTGGTAGCTGATCCCAGCCGTGAGCTGCAGCGTATCATCGGGAGCTGGAGTCGCCAGCGCCGCTACCTCGAACTGAAACGCGGACTCGTGCACGGCGCCATCGGATGCCACCGCGCGCAGGCGGAGTACCTTCGTTCCCGGCGCCTCATAGTGCGCATCCAAGGCGAGGTCCAGATTCAATTCGTGAAAGCCGGTTCCGTCGTCCGTATCCAAATAGTAACGAGACTTGGGCGCGTTCAGATTGCTGAAGATGGACTCGCGGCTCAACTCGAAGCGGAGACGATAGCCCTCGTAGCTTCTCTCCCGCAGTGCGGTGGCCGTAAAGACGCGAGACTGCCGAAGGGCGCGGGAATCCAGATGGATCCGCCCCCCGCTGATCCGCGCGCTGCCGTCCTGGAGCGCGCTCTCGCGCAGCCGGTCGTAGCGATAGTCCAGGAGCGCGATGCGAATGGTTTGATCGTGGCGTCGGGCTACTCGCGCGCGAATCTCATTCAGGCTGGGCAGTCCTTGCTTCTCGCTGGCGGCCTGGCGGATTTCATGATAGGCCTGCTGCCAACGCGCGAGCGAACTCACCGGCGCCGACGCTGTGCCGTCCAGCTCCCCGAGTCGCGAAAGCGGTAGAACCCGGTCGTAGAGCACTCCACTGGGTGCGCTCCGGGCCGGCACATCTTTGAAGAACTCGCTGAGTGCCGCCCGCGGCCCCCCGGCCCAGGCGCTCAGCTGCAGAAACGGTACAGACAGCGCTCCCAAAAGGAGCGCGCACGCAAGAACCAACCGTAGCGCCGACCCCGTAGAATGCCTCGTGGCCGGGCGGCTCGAATCCCTGGAAAAGCACTGAAGACGACGCAGAGTGAAGCGCATACTCGACCTCCGGGGAAAAGGGGGCGGCCCGGGCGTGGCCAAGACAAGAGTGTAACGGATTTGCACGGCTCGCGGGGCCACGGAATTGCCGCCAGAGGAGCCTCACTTGACTCTCAACTTCCCCGGGCGTTTGACCACTGGCGCCAAGCGGGCGCTGGCGCCCAGTGCGAGCTTCGTCTTAACTGTGGGCCTCGGCCGCCGCAAGGAGCTGCGCCTTTGGGCCGCGAAAGCTTTCCCTTCTCTCCCCTCGAACTCGGCAGGACTCCATGGAGATCCGCAACGTCGCCATCATCGCTCACGTCGACCACGGGAAGACCACCCTGGTCGACCAAATTCTGCGCCAGTGCCACGTGTTTCGCGAAGGGCAGAAGGTGCAGGAACGAATCATGGATTCGAACGAACTCGAGCGCGAGCGCGGCATCACCATCACCGCCAAGAATCTGGCGGTTACCTACCATGATGTCCGCATCAATCTCATCGACACTCCTGGCCATGCGGATTTCGGGGGTGAGGTCGAACGGGTCCTCAAGATGACCGACGGTGTCCTGCTCTTGGTGGACGCCTTCGAAGGCCCCATGCCGCAGACTCGCTTCGTGCTCCAGAAGGCCCTGCAATTGGGTTTGAAGCCGCTGGTCGTCATCAACAAGGTCGATAGGAGTGACGCGCGCCCTCACGAAGTTCTCGACGAAGTCTTCAAACTCTTCTGTGAATTGGACGCCAGTGACGAACAACTCGATTTTCGGGGCGTCTACGCCGCGGGCCGCGATGGCTGGGCCGTCGAGGAACTGGAGAATGAACCCCGGGACCTCTCTCCACTGCTCGACATGATCGTCCGCGAGATTCCGCCACCCAAAGTGAAGCAGGGTCCTCTGCAGATGCTGATTGCCGCGATGGACCACAGTGACTTCGTTGGCAGAATCGGAATCGGGCGCATCGTGCGAGGAAAGATCCGCTCCTCGGACCGCGTGGCACTCCTCAAGCGTGACGGCAGCGTGACCAAGACGGCGGTGAAGCAGCTCTTCGTTTTTGACAACCTGGGTCGTAGACAGGTGGATGAGGTCCTCTGTGGTGACATTTGCGCGGTAGTCGGTCTCGAGGGAGTGGACATCGGTGACACCCTGGCCGATATCGAGAATCCTGAAGCCCTAGCTCTGATCGCCGTCGACGAACCCACCCTGCGCATGCGTTTCATGACCAACGACGGGCCCTTCTACGGAAGAGATGGCAAGTACGTAAATAGCCGGCAGCTCCGTGAGCGTCTGTACCGGGAAATCGAGCGGGACGTGGCTCTCTCGGTAGCGGACCTCACCGATGCCTTCGAAGTGAACGGCCGGGGGATTCTGCACCTCTCCATCCTCATGGAGACGATGCGGCGCGAGGGCTACGAGTTCATGGTCGGCCAGCCACAGGTGATCTACAAGGAACTGGACGGACGTAAGCTGGAGCCCATCGAAGTCCTCTCCGTGGACATCCCCAGCGAATACGCCGGCACCGTCATCGAATACGCGGCCACGCGCAAGGGGGAGATGGTGTCGATGGATCAGAGTGAAGGCCGTAGCCGCCTCGAGTTTCACATCCCCAGCCGGGGGCTCATCGGATTTCGCAGTCGCATGCTGCAGGCCACCGGTGGTGAGATCGTGATGCACCATCGCTTCTATGAATACGAGTACTTCAAGGGGAGCATTCCGCAGAGACAAAACGGCAGCATCGTCAGCATGGCGCAGGGTCCCGCCGTGGCATTTGCCCTCGATGCTCTACAGGACCGTGGCAGGTTCTTCATCGAGCCGGGCGACGAACTCTACGCTGGCCAGGTCATTGGAGCGCATAGCAAGGAGGGGGACCTGGTGGTAAACGCTCAAAAGGCCAAACAACTCACGAACCTCAGGGCCGCTGCCGCGGATCGAAAGCTCAAGCTGGCTCCCGCGCTGAAGATGAGCCTCGAAGAGGCCCTCGAATACATCAACGACGACGAGTACCTCGAGGTGACGCCAAACCATCTGCGGCTTCGCAAAGCGCTGTTGAGCGAAAACGAACGCAAGAAGGCCATGAAGGCGCGGCCCCACGTCACATGAAGCGCTTGAAGAACCCCAGGATTCCCTGATTCCAGCCCACGCGATGAGTCACTCCGGGACGCGTGTGCGCGAGCTCATCCTTGTGCTCGAGATACCACTTGTGTGAAGTGATGAGCGCCTCGGAGTTGGAATACTTCGGTTCCCAGCCGAGCTTCTTTTCGATCTTCTCGGTGGAAACGTAGCTGTCCTTGTCGGCGGTTCCGTACACCCACTTGTACAAAGGCGAGACGTGAATGAGCTCGAAGAAGGCCAGGGCCGGCTTCACCAGAGAGGCGGGGACCGGTCTCACTTTGGCTCCGTTCCCCGCGAAATCACACAGGTCGCCCACGTCCTGTCTCACCTGTTTGAAGCGGGTCGCACCCACGTTGAAGGTGTCGTTCGCCGTTTCGTGAGGAGAGCTGATCGCCAATGCAATGGCGGTGGTGAGGTCGGTGACCTCCAGGAGCTGGTAGCGATTGAAGCCCTTGCCGATGATGGGGATGTGTTTTCCGGAGTCAACCCAGTCGTAGAGGATCTGGAATACGCCCAGGCGCGCGGTCCCGATGAAGGTCTTGGGACGAATGATGGCGATGCTCATTCCGCGCTGACGAAATTCCTCGCAGATCTGCTCGCCCAAGATCTTCGTTTCGCCGTAGGCGCCGACTCCATCGACCGGATCGCTCTCCACCAGGGGGTGCTTTTCCGGCACGCCGTAAACGGCGGTGGAGGAGATGAACACGAAGCGTTCCACCCCGCATTCCTCCGCAACCTCCAGGGTATTGCGCAGACCGCCCACGTTCGTGGAGTAGATCTCCTCCCTTTTCCACAGCGGGAGCGCCGCCGCGGTATGCACGATCACGTTGATCTTCTCGTCCCGGATGAGCCGGCGCATGGCCTCCTTGTCACGCACGTCGGCGTTCACCAACGCGGCGCCATCCGGATATTCATCTGCGAAGAAGGGGGCGATGTCGTTGAAGGCCATGTGGGCCACACCGAAGGCGGGAAACTCCTGTGCGAGGTGATAGCCCAGAAAGCCCGCGCCACCAGTGACGAGAATTCGCTTGTCATTCAACATGAAAGAGCCTTGCCCGCGCGGGGGTTATGGTACCGAGTTTGAGCACCGCATATATAATACTTGAAGCGGCGCGAAGCCACCTGAATGGCAATTGAGCCCAACTTGACCATCGAGGCGAGGCGGCCGGTCGACGCTATTGGTCAGGCGACGAGGAATTGGGCCTCGAGAGCGGCAGATGCACGCAGAAGGTCGTGCCACGCCCCGGTTGAGAGCGCACGGAAACTCCTCCTCCCAATCGCGTGGCAATGTGTTTGACGATGCTCAGGCCGAGCCCGGTCCCCCCAAGCTCGCGTGAGCGCGCGGTGTCGACGCGGTAGAAGCGTTCGAAAATTCGCCCCAGATGTTCCTCGGCGATGCCAATTCCACTGTCCTCCACTTCCGCCCAAGCCACTCCCCGCTCCTCCTTGAGCCGCATCGTGATATGGCCACCCTCCGGAGTGTAGCGTAGCGCGTTGCTCAGGAGATTGTCGAAGACCTGCCGCAGGGCCTCGCCGTCTCCGTCCACCCACACCGGCTGCTGAGGCAAGTCCTTGAGGAGCGTGAGTTCCTTCTCCCGCGCCAACATCTCGAAACGCTCGTAGGCGTCGAGTATGGGCTGCCTCAGATCCAGCTCTTCCTTGTCGAGCGGCAGATCCTCGCTCTCGAAGCGAGAGAGCGCAATGAGATCGCGCACCAGATTTCCCAAGCGCTGTGACTGTTTGAACATGCGCAAGAGGAAGTGCTCCTGCATTTCGCTCGACATCTCGGGATCGTCGATCATGGTCTCGATGATTCCGTGAATGGCCGAAAGCGGCGTCTTGATCTCGTGCGAAACGTTGGCCACGAAGTCCTGACGCACGGACTCAAGATGGCGCAAACGCGTCAAATCGTGGAAAACCAGGACCACGCCACCCACTTCCCCCTCGGGCTCCTCGAGCGGAGCCGCCCGCAGCTCGACGACGCGCCTCCCGCTCCCCGTCTGAGCGTCCGCATGCAGAATGATCTCGCTTTCGGTGAGCTCGGTCTGCGCGGAATCGAGCGCGTCGAGAATCTCCGAGTTGCGTAGCACCTTCCATACTGGAACGCCGATGCACTGTTCCGGCTGAAGTTCGAAGAGAGCACCGGCCGCCGCATTCATGTGCACGACGTGCTGGTGCTTGTCCACCGCCACCACGCCATCGCTCATGCTCGCCAGGATGGTGGCCAGACGCTCCCGGTTACCGGCCGCTTCGGACTCGGCCGCTCGCGTGCGTGCGGAGAGCGGGCGCAGGGCGCCGCGCATCAGATACAGGCCGAGAAGCAAGCTGAGTCCACCCAGGACGAGCGCGCCAGCCAGGATGATCCTGCGCGTGGCCCGAAACTCCCGAGAGACTGTCTCCAGCGGCATGGCGGTTCGCACGAATCCGCAAGCTTGATCTCCACAGCGGAGTTGAAGGGCGCAGTAGAGCATCTCCCGCCCCTGAACGGGACTGACGCGGCGCGCGAAACCGATTCCCTCGCTGAGAGCTTCGACGATCTCTGGACGCTGCAGGAGATTCTCGGCCTGAGCGGGATCCAGAGCCGAGTCGGCCACCACCGCGCCATTCTGTTCTATGACGGTGACTCTCAAGTCCCTGAAGCTCTCCGATCCCGCCAGTATCCCGGCGAGATCTCGCGGAGACTGTTCCCCCTGCAGTCCACTGAGCGCCAGCCGCGCGAAGATACCGGCCTCATCGCGCAACTGATCCTTCGTGCGCTCCAGTGACTCGCGCTGGAGGTTGCCGGTGATCGCAACTCCCACCGTAATGCTGATGAGGAGCACGAGCAAAATATAGGCGATGGAAAAGCGCTTCAGCTGGGATTGAGGAGTCATTCCTCCTCCGCGTCCTCCCGGAACCGGTAACCGATTCCCCGGATGGTCTCGACGAGTTCTCTTGCTTCACCGAGTTTCTTGCGGACAGAGCGAATGTGAACGTCGACGTTTCTCTCCGTGACCACCACCTCGTCCCCCAACACGCGGGTGATGAGCTGGTCGCGGGTAAAGACTCGCCCCGGCCTGGAAGCCAAGACGCTGATCAGGCGGAATTCGGTGGGGGTCAAATCGACTTTCTTTCCGTCGACCCGCAGTTCATGTCGCGGAGGGTCGATGACGATCCGGTCTCTCACGATGCGCTCGTCCGCTTTCGATTCGTGCCGAACTTTGGCGCGGCGGAGCACCGCCTTGATGCGCGCCACCAGCTCGCGCGGGCTGAAGGGTTTGACGATGTAATCGTCAGCGCCCACTCCCAAACCCAGGACGACGTCACTCTCGTCGCCGCGGGCGGTCACCATGATCACGGGAATGGAGCGCGTCTGGGGGTCGTACTTGATCGATCGGCAGATCTCCACGCCGTCCATCCCCGGCAGCATGATGTCCAGCAGCACGATCTTGGGCAGATGTTTGCGCAAGAGCGCCAACCCGGCCTCTCCGTCCTCGGATTCGAGGACCTTGAAGCCCTCGCGCTCGAGATTGTAACGCAGGATTTCGCGCAGATCGGGTTCGTCTTCCACGATCAAAACCGTGGTCGTCTCTCGGTCCGGCATTTTCACGCACACTCCGAAAGAAGGCCAAAGAAGGCCAAAGAAGGTAAGTTCCGCTTGGACTGTAGAATAGCCGCCCGCCAGTTTCAATGAATGAAGATTTGATGAGGATTTCAGCCGAGGTCATTTCCGGCGGGCTCGGGGGCATCCGTCCCGTGCACGC
>CAWDWO010000028.1:0-84402 GCA_963806035.1 Candidatus Krumholzibacteriota bacterium
CGCCTCGTCCTTCTCGATCCAGGAAGCCAGATCGCCCGTCATCGACACCGTCTCGCGTAGAGGAGTCCCCGCGGGGAGCTCCAGGTCAAGACGCATGTCCCCGCTGCTTCTCTTCGGCATGAAGGTGCGCGGAAGATTGGCCCCGTACAGGAGCGAGCCGCCCAAGAACAGAAGGAGCGCGACAATCATCCAGCCACGATGCCTCAGGGCTCCCTCGAGCGCGCGGTGGTAGATGTCGTGGAATGCGTTGAAGGAGTTCTCGAAGGCGCGAAACATTCCCTTGGGCTGCGTGGCGACGCGCAAAACCCTCGAGGCCAAAACGGGTTGCAGAAGCAGCGCGGCCAGAACCGAAACCATGAGCGAGAGAGTGACCGTGAGCGCCTGGTCACGGAAGAAAGCCCCGGCGATCCCCGGCACGTAGACCACGGGGAAGAACACCGCGATGGTGGTGAGAGTGCTCGCGATGACCGGCCGCGTCATCTCCGTCGTACCGCTGGCCGAACAATTGGCCACCATGCGCCTTTGCGCGTCGTAGCGCGCGGCGGGTATGCTCTGCGGCTTCGCCTCCGCGCCGCCTTCGCCCCGTCTCTCCCTCAAATGCCGGTTGATGTTCTCCAACACGACGATGGCGTTGTCCACCAACATCCCCGCGGCGAGGGAGAGACCACCCAAGCTCATGAGGTTGAGGTTTACTTTGCTGAAGTAGAGAAAGCCGAAGGTGATGATGATGGACACGGGGATGGAGATTCCCACCACCACCGGACTGCGGAAGTCGCGCAAGAAGAAGAAGAGCACCAGAAAGGCCAAGATGGCGCCAGCCAAGAGCGAATTCCTCAAGCCACGGAAGCTCTCCTTCACGTAGTCGGCATCGCGGTAGATGAACTCGGACTTGAAGTCTCCGTACTCCCCGCGCAGGTTGGCCAGGCTCTCGTCCACTTCCTTGGATACCTGGATGGTGTTCGCGGCCGGCTCCTTGTAGATGAGGAGCGCCACCACCTGCTCGTTGCCCGACAACGCGGCGCCCTCGGGCTCCTTCGTGGTGTCGAGCACCTTCGCCACGTCGCCGATGCGGATGGTCGCACTACCGGACTGCGTGATGTCCGTGGCCGCGATCTCATCCAGATTCTCGTACTCGCCCGCGATTCTCAAAGAGAGCTGCAGAGGGCCCTGGCGAATTCGACCTCCGGGAAAGGACACGTTCGAGCGCGCCAAGGCATTGCGAATGTCCTCGATGGTGATGCCGTAGACCGCGAGCTTTCTTGGATCCGGCTGCACGAGAATTTCTCTCGTCGCTCCCCCGATCACTTCGGCCTGGCTCACTCCGTCGACCTGTTCCAGAGCCGGTTTGACCACTTCCTCGGCGAAGTCGGTCAGATTTTGCAGTCGCCGTCCGTCCGCCCGCAGGACCAGATTGGAAATGGGACGTGCTGTGGGATCCCAGCGCAGAATCGAGGGCCGATCCGCGCCTTCGGGAAAGTCGTCCCGGAATGCGACACGATCGACCGCCTCGCGCAGATGGAGATTCGCGAAGTCCATCTCCGTGCCCCACTCGTACTCCACCGTGATCGCGGAGATTCCTTCGCGCGTGCGTGAAGTCACGCCCCGAACCCCGGCCAAAGCGGTGATCACTTCCTCCAGGGGACGGGTCACCAGACGTTCCAGATCTTCGGCGGGGATGTCGGTATAGGTGGTTATGACGGTCAGGCGCGGATAGACGATCGAGGGAAGCAGATCCACCGGAAGACGTTTGTAGGAAATCAGGCCCAACAACATGAGGGCGAGAAAGAGCATGCTGACCGCGATGGGTCTTTGGATCGCTCCCTTCAGCATCACTTCACCCGATCGAAGGATGCCCAGGCGTCGGGCGGCGCGATCTTTTTCTTCACCTTGATCTTCGCGTCGTGGGCGAGCGTGAGATGATTGGAGATGACGACGGGGGTACCCGGATCCAGCGGTCCGCCCTGCAAGACCCGATCGATTTCCACGAACAGATCGTTGCTGGCCCCCAGCCTGACGTAGACCCACTTGGAGCGCCCATCGACGACTTTGAAGAGCAGGGGTCGTCCGTCCCGAGTGAGAATGGCGGCGCGCGGCACGAGGAGGCGATCGTTCAAGATCTCGCCCGCGATGAACGCGCGAACGAACATTCCCGGACGCACTCGGCCGTCCTCGCTGTGGAGCCGCATCAATACCTCGCAAGTACGGCTTTCGGGGTCGATGCGGGGGCTGATCACGTCCACGTGCACGGGGATGGTGTCCTGCAGCGCCGGAACCGCCAGGAGCACGGGGCGGCCGGTTTCCAGGTCCTTGAGGTCGCTCTCCAGGACGCCCACCGCGGCTTCGATGTCGATGTTGTCGACCAGGGAGGCGAAGGTCTGATTGGCGTTCACCCACTCGCCGCGGGCGAGGGTCAGTCCGGTGATGACCCCGGAGAAGGGTGCGCGCACCTGGGTTTTCTCCAGATTCAGCCGCGCCTGTTCTTCATCGGCGCGCGCCTGGACCATTCCGCTGCGCGCCTCCACCAGCTCGCGGCGAAATCCACCCTGCCCCACCGCCTTCATCCCGAGTTCGATCTCCCGGTCGAGACGTTCTCCGCGCGTGATCTCGCCCTTGGCCTCCATTTGCGCGAGCTTGCGCAACTCCTGGTGGAACTCGTCGTCTTTCTCGGAGTCGTTGGGCAACGAAGCGCCGTTTTCCTCGACCGCGACCTTGCCCAGAGCCTGCAGGTAGCGGCTGTGCGCCTCTTCGATGCGAATCGAATACTCGCGCCCATCGAGCTCCGCCAGGAGCTGCCCCTTACGGACGGTCTGTCCCTCTTCCACCAGAATCCGATCGATCTTCCCCGACAGCTCGAAACGCAGCTCCGCGGTGTGCCGGGCGCGAATGGTTCCTTCGGCCACGATGGGAACCACCAGCTCGCCCCGGAACGCGTCACATACGTTCACCGAGACCGCTTTTTCCGGCTTTTCTTCGTCGTCGGAGTCGTCTTGGGAATTCGTGCCCGACGAATCGCCCGCATCGGAACTTACTTCCGTGCTCTGTCCATCTTTGGAGGCGTCCTTCCCCGCGTCCTTTGCGGGATGTTTCGAACAGGCGCTGATGGTCGCGATCAAGAGCAGGAGCGAGAACAAGAGGGCGCCGAAAAGCATGCCTCGCTGAGTGGGGTTTTCAGAGGCCATCTGGCAAAAACTCCTAAAGTGATGGTCGGCTGGCGGAGAGATGCGGTGGAAGGACCGCGCTGCCGCAATCCTTCCACTGTGGGGTTTGCACGCTGGGAAACTCTACTTCATGCCCAGTTCGTTGCCCTCGAGCTTGTAGCAGATCACTGCCATCGGCTCGGGATTTTCGTCTTCGAGGACATCGGCGCTGCCGCCATTGGCGCTCATGGCCGCTGACAGAAAATCCGTGACCACGAAGAGGCGATTGCCCGAGAAGAAGTAGCCGTCCGTCATGGGATTGCCTTCGCCCTTCAGAGTTACCTGACGCACGTAGTGCCCCTTGGCGTCGAAGACGTCGAAGACACCGATGGACCCCTCGGGGGCATCCAGCCGGCCGCGACTGGAAAGAACCCAGAGGCTGCCATCTTTGCGGGGAAAGATCTGTCCGATGTCCTGGTCGGTCTCCTCGAGCTTCCAGCTGGAGCCGGGCACCTGTCTCTTGGTGAACTCGTCGTAGATCTTCTGCCAGCGATCCTTCTCCCCGCTGGTCCGCTTGCGCGGCTCATAGGCGCGTTCGATATAGCGCACCGCACCGCTGCCGTCACAAACCTCGATCTGGTACTTGTTCCATTCGGTGGGAATGTAGGCCAATCCATTCGTGCCCACGGTCCATACCCTGTCGAAGGAAGTCCACTCACTCTCGTTGAAAATGGGAGTGCTCATGGTGAGTGAACGGTTTTCCGAATACAGGGTCTTCTGGATCGTTCCCGCGTCATCAATGGCCACGATCTGGCGCTTCTGGTCGAAGACGCCGTCGGCAAAATGGTTGATCCCGATGGAGAGAACGAGATTGTCTCCTACCGTTCCGCCACCGCGATAGAGCAGGACGAAACCGCCTTCGTCCGCGCTGGGGAGCGAGTGATCATCGGCGGGTTCTCCATCGGGCTTGAGCACGACCAAACGTCCGGGAAAGACTTGGAGGACCGCGATGTTCCCGTTGGGCAAGAAGAACATGTCCTGCGCGCCACGGAATTCGCCGGGACCCTCCCCTTCGCGCCCGATGGTGCGCAGATATTCTCCCTCCGGGCTGAAGACCTTGATCTCCGAGAGCTGAGAATCCAGGGCGTAGAGATCTCCCTTGGGACCGGTGAGAACCTTGGAGATGAGGCCGAAGATCTGATCCTCGTCGTCGGTGTCGCCACCGATGCGCCACATCTCGTCGAGCTGAACCGTCGCGCTCCCGTTGCTGGGCTCGGCGGGTGAGACCACATGGACGACTCCGTCGGCGTCTTTGGTTTCCGTTCCGTGCCACTCTGCCCCGAACGCTCCCGATGCACACAAAAGGACGAGAGAGCTGATGAGAGAAAAGAGCGGGCCTCTTCTCAGCGAGGGAAAAGGCGTACGAAGTGCAAGCATTTCATCTTCTCCTGGGAATCAGAGCGTAGTGTCGCGAGCCAGCCGTCATCGTGGGTGCGTCCGCAAGGGACCGGGCCCGTGGACTTCATGGCTGCTTCTACGCCCTTTGGGTGTCTTGGGTTGCGCTCTGGGCGCGGGAAACTGATCATGAATTTCGATATCACTTTCGCATCTGCGAGAGCTCCAAGGGAAGCTCGAATGCCAGGATCTTCAGCGGCTCCGGTTCGCCCCCATCCTCATCCTCGTCCTCGGTGTCGACCGCGATCCTGATTCCGCCGCCAAATCCGGCCGCCCAGGCCTTCAGAGCGCCGTTGAGCTCCTTGATGCGATAGAAGCGGTCCTTGGTGAGCACGAATCCGTCTTCACTGTCGACATAGGCCAGCTGTGGCTTCACCAGGTATTGGAAATGCCCCTGGGCATCGTAGACGTCGAAGCTGCCCAAGCCCCCATCCTCGCCCACCGAGCGGCTGGTGCGCACCCAGAGCTCTCCGTTGGGCCGGACGAAGAGACCTTGGACGTCGGGTTTGTAATCGGGCAGCTCGGCGTCGATGTCCATTCCCTGTGCTTCCGAATTTTCGTCCATCCTCTTTTTGCGTTCCGCCTTCTCCTCGTCGGTGAAAGCGAGGGGCTCGTAATCTCGCTCGATGGTCCTCTCGATCTTTCCGTCGAGTCCGTAGACCTGGATTTTGTAGCCTGTTCTTTCGTTCACTGCGAAAACTCGTCCCTGTGGCCCGACGGCCCATTCTCGTGCGAAGGTCTCGTCACCCATGTTGATTCGCATGCGCCCCCCGCTCACGTCCATCTCCTTGACTTCCTCGCCGTAGCTCAGCAGTTCTTTTCCGCTGCCATCGAGCGCGAGCAATCGATTGATGTTCTTGACCTTGCCGCTCGTGAAACTTCCAACTGTCTCCTGCATAACGACGCGATCCGCGGCCGATTCCACTTGGGCTACCAGTGCAAAACCACCCTCGCCCGGAATCGGATAATCGTCGAGTCCCTGGCCCTGCTCGTCCAACACGGCGATGCGGCCCGGCATCATTTGGGAAACCCCGATCCGGGAACCCGGCAGAAAGAACATTGCATTCGGGTTGTTGAACTCTCCGGGGCCCTCGCCCTTGCGGCCGATGGTGCGCAGGTACTCACCCTTGGCATCGAAGACCTTGATCTCGTGGAGCTGCTGATCGAGCACGTAGGTGTTGTGCTCCTCGTCGACCAGAATCTGCTGCACCATTCCAAAGAGCTGGTTGGGATCGTCGCTCTCGCCGCCCAGACTGAATAGCGGTTTGAGCTTCAGCACGAGCTCGCCTTGCGCGGGCGCGGCGGGGTTGTGAATCGTCAAAACCCCATCGACCGTCTCTTCGCTGCCCTTCCATTCGGCGCGAGCGTTCAGGGAAACGAGCAGAAAGAGGGCACACAAACAGAATGCGAGAGTTCGCATGGCACTTCCTTGGGACTGGGAGAGAACGGGCCGGCGGGAAGCACGCTCGAAGGGTCGATGGACGCAGTAATACTAGTCGTCCAGAGGCAACATTTCAAAGAACTCCCTACGGCGCCGGCGGGGCCGAGGTTGCACCGGTTTCGCTGACGGATCGGAGCGCCGGGCGGCCCAGGAGCCAGAGCAGAGCGGCGAGGGCGACCGCGATTTCCAGCGCCCCGGAGGCGACGATCACCTTGACCACGCTGGTGAGGTCCGCAATCCAGGTGCCCAGAGCCAGGGAAGCCACGCTCAAGGGGCCGAAGAGCGGGCCCAGCCAGGCGAAAGCCCGACCGCGATACTGCTTGGGAACCCGGGCCTGGAACAGACTGGTGACCCGAACCTGGAGCATCCCCGCCACGAAACCGAACGCGCCGAAGAGCGCCATCGCCGGAGCGATGCTCGAGGAGAGTCCGAACGCGATCAGGGCTCCGCCGTCCAGAACGGTCGCCAGCGGCATGACCAGGATCGCCGAGACCCAGCGCTTGCTCGCCGGGGCCAGGACCGAACCCAATATTCCTCCCACCCCCATCATGGAGATCAGGGTGCCGAGCTGAGGGTCACTCCCATGGAGCACGTCCTTCACGAAGACCACCACCAGGGGCTGCTGCATGCTGGAAATGAAGGTCCCCAGGGCGAAGAAGACGATGGTGAAGCGCAGGGCGGTGTCACGGGTCAAAACCTGCAGGCCCTGGCGAATCTCCGCGAAGAAGTCCTTCCAGGCCCTGCCCGCACCGGCGAGGGTATCTTCCAGTTCGGGATGGGGACATCGTCCCAAGCCGATCAGGCTCAGCGCGCTGAGCACGTAGGTCGCGGCGTCGACGCGAAAGCATGCGGTCAGACCGTAGCGGCCCGCGATGAGTCCGGCCGCGGCGGGACCCACGATGAGAAGAAGGTGGAGTACCGAAGACAGTGCGCCGTTCGCGCTCAACACCTGGTCCTCGTTAACGACTTCGGGCAGCACCGCCATGCGTGCGGGATCGGCAAACTGTCTGGCGACCGCCAAGAGCGCCGCGATCGTCAAAATCTGTCCCAACGAGTTGGTCCAAGGAAGAAGCAGGACGAGGAGCGCCTGCAGCAGATCCAGGCTCATCATCAGTCGGCGTCGTTCGACCCGATCGATGACCCATCCCGCCAGAGGAGCCAGCACGGTCCCCGGCAAGACTTGGATGATGGCCAGGAGACCCAGATCGAAAGTGCGGCCGGTCCTGGCGTGAACGAGCAGCAGGAGCGCGAAGATGTGAATCCGGTCGCCGAATCCACTCACCGCTTCCGCCAGGAAAAGAGCCGCGAAACGGCGGTTGTGCCGCAGCGAAGCCGGTTGTGGAGAGTTTGATTCGAAGCTGGCGTTCACGCGCGCGAGCTTAGCCCGAGGAACTCCGCCATGCCAGCCTTTAACTCGCGACGGGACTCTTCGGTTCGTACTTGGGACGCCGGTGCCGGGTTACCTCGAGGATTCGCACTCCAGCGAGCTTTGCCATGAGCCCGTAACTTCGTTGATCGATGCGCAGGCGTACTTCGGTAGGATTCTTCTCGTAGTCGATGGCGAGAACTTCACCGATCTCGTGCAGCAACGCCAGACTTCTGGGATGCGAGCGCTCGACCGCGAGCACGACATCTCGCTCCTTGTTGACGAGCCTGCGCCCGACCGCTTCCAGCAGTTCCTCTTGACCAATACCCTTCAGCGCGTTCGTAAAGACCGCATTGGGCCAGCGCAGGCGCGCGTACTCCATCCAACTCTCATCCTGTATGGTATCGATCTTGTTGAAGACCATGATCTGATCCGCTTCGTCTGCACAGACGTTCTCCAGCACTTTCTCCACCGCTTCGATCTGGGCTTCGAGATCGTCAGCCCCCGCGTCGACGACGTGAAAGAGGAGGTCGGCCTCGTCGACCTCTCCCAGGGTCGCGCGAAAACTCTCGACCAGATGGTGAGGCAACTTGCGCAAGAAACCCACGGTATCGGTGAGAAGAAAGTGCCGGCCACCGTGCAACTCGATCCTTCTGGTCGTCGCATCCAGGGTCGCGAAGAGCTGGTCCTGTACGTAGACTCCAGCCCCGGACAGAAGGTTCATGATCGAACTCTTGCCGGCGTTGGTGTATCCCACCAGCGCCACCCGGTATTCCTTGGCGCGCTGTTTGTTCTGCGTTTGGACGTTGCGATCGATTTCCTTCAACTCGCGCGTGAGATGACTGATGCGCCGGCGAATGAGGCGGCGGTCGGTCTCGATCTGCGTTTCACCGGGACCTCGGGTGCCGATGCCACCCGCCTGGCGCTCCAGGTGCTTCCACATGCGGGCGAGTCGCGGCAAGAGGTATTGGTGCTGGGCAAGACTGACTTGCAGCCGTGACTGACGCGTGCGCGCGTGCCGCGCGAAGATGTCGAGAATCAGCTCGGTGCGGTCGAGTACGCGAACTCCCACCAGGCGCTCGAGGTTGCGCCCCTGCGCCGGAGTGAGATCGTTGTCGAAAATGACCAGGTCGGCGTGGGTGCTCTTCACCAGATGCTTGAGCTGATCCGCCTTGCCCTTACCCAAGAGACTGCGGACGTTGGGACGCAGGCGGCGCTGTTCGAGCCGGGCCACGACTTTGGCTCCGGCCGTATCTCGCCAGGCGCTCCAGCTCGTCCAGGTCGATCCACTCCGCCGCCGCCGATTTGTCCGGATCTTGCCCGTTCGTCCCCGTAGGCAGAGCGAATTGCACTCCCGCCAACACTGCCCTCTCCACGAGAGCCTCGCGTCTGGGCTCGTAGTAACAATCCGTTGACCTGGTTCTCGGCCGTCTGTCACTCAAAGAAGGGGATGCCTCCCGGCAACGAAATCAGGATGAACTCTCCTCTATATAATAAGCCTTCTCGGCATACTCGCGCACCATCCGTTCCGCACTGAACTGGGGAGTGATCGTGGCCATGCAGTGTTTCATGCGGCGCACCCATTCCACGGGAATGCCCTCAGCATTGCGCTGGTAGTAGAGCGGGATGATCTCTTTCTCGAGGGTCTGGTAGAGCGAGAGGCTGTCGTCGCGATCCTGGGTCTCGCGATCCAGGTAGTCTTTGGGCTGTCCGATGGTCCAGCCGTTCTCTCCGTCGTAGCCCTCCGGCCACCACCCGTCCAGAACGCTGAAGTTGAGCGCGCCGTTCATGGCCGCCTTCTGCCCACTGGTTCCGCTCGCCTCCATCGGACGCATCGGGGTGTTGAGCCAGAGATCGACTCCCTGCACCAGGGCGCGGCCGATTCTCATGTCGTAGTTTTCCAGGAAGATGACCCGCCCCGCGAAGTCGCTCGTGCGCGAAATTTGGAAGATGTGCTGGATGAGCTCCTGTCCCGGACGGTCGGCCGGATGGGCCTTCCCCGCCAGCAGGATCTGCACGGGGCGGTCGGCGCTACAGACCAGGCTTCTGAGGTGGTGCATGTCCCGGAAGAGCAAGTCCGCTCGCTTGTAGGTTGCGAAGCGGCGCGCGAAACCAATGGTGAAGACCTCTTCGTCGAGCCAACCATCGAGCTCGCGCAGCTCGTCGGGGCTGTGGCCGTGACGGGCAAACTGCTGTCGCAACATCACTCGAATGAAACGCGCCATGCGGCGCTTCTGAATGAGGTGCGCCATCCAGACTTCCTCATCGGGAATGTCGAAGATGGCCTGCCAATCCTCCACGGTGAGACGCCGGTCCTTCCAGCCGATGCCCAGGGAACGATTGTACAGTTCGAGCAAATCCAGCCCCAACCAGGTGGAGATGTGGACCCCGTTGGTGATGCTTCCTATGGGCATCGCCTCCGCGGTTACGTTGGGGTAGAGATGTCGCCACATGCGATTGCTGACTTCGCCGTGCAGCTTACTCACGCCGTTGGCCTGCCGGCTGGTGCGAATGGCGAGCGCGGTCAGATTGAACGGTTGCTGTGATCCCGCGTAATCGTCCGCGTTCCCCAGGTTCATCAGCTCCTCACAACTGGTGTCGAGCGCCTCGGCCCAGGGCTTCAGGTACTTGGAAATCAGTTCGCGATCGAAGACCTCGTTGCCAGCCGGCACCGGAGTGTGAGTGGTGAAGACGGTACTGGCCTTGATTCTCTCGCGGACCGCGTCGAATCCCAGTTTCTCGCGTTCCGCCAGCATCTTCATGCGCTCGAGCTGCAAGAGCACACTGTGACCTTCATTGAGATGCCAGACGTCGGGCTGAATGGCGAGCGCTTCGATGGCCTTGGCTCCACCGATACCCAGAATCAGTTCTTGAACCAGGCGCATCTCCCGGCCGCGCACGTAGAGAATGTTCGTGATGGGCCGGTCGGAGGGGTCGTTCTGCGCAATGTCCGTATCGAGAAGCACCAGAGGTACGCGCCCGACCTGCGCGAGCCACAACTTCGCGCAGACCTCCCGCTCTGGAAAAGGAATTCTGACGACCACGCTGCGCCCGGTGGGCCCGGCCACGGGGCGCAACGGCAAGCGCGTGAAGTCGCAGTGCAGATAGGTGTGCTGTTGCAACCCGTCGGCGTCGATGGTCTGCATGAAGTACCCGCGACGATACAACAACCCCACGGCAACCAGGGGAATCCCCAGATCGCTGGCCGCCTTGAGGTGATCTCCACTGAGGATCCCGAGACCACCGGAATAGCCTGGCAGACTCTCGTGCACTCCGTATTCCATCGAGAAATAGGCGACTTTGCGCGAGTCCTTTGCGCCATAGGTCTTGGCGTACCAGGAATCATCTCCCGAGCGCATGTAGTTTTCGAATTCCCGGACCACCGAGGCATAGGTGGTCATGAAGGTCTCGCTGGTGATCAGCCGTTCCCAGTGGTCGGGCTCGACGTTGATCAGCATTTCCACCGGATTGCGATAGTGCGTCCACGCCACGCCGTCTACCGCGCTGAACAGACGCCGCGCGCGCGGCGACCATGCCCACCACAGGTTGTAGGACAGCTCGTACAGCTTGACGAGTTCCTGGGGTAGCTCGATGTCCGCTACGTTGAGAGTGGGAATCCGCATGAAAATTCTCCTGGAACGCGATCCGCTGGCTCAGAGGTACACACCATAGTCGATCCACCGGAAGATCGGATCGAGATAAGAAAGTCGTTCTATCCGATCCATGTCGATCCGTCCATCGTCGATCATTTGCGCGATTTCGTTGAAATTCGCGATATGCTCGCGAAATCTGCGAATTGCATAGGGAACCGAGGTTTCCATGCTCACGATGAACGCCCAATCCGAACTCTGAGCCAGAAGCAACTCACGGGCCGCTTGGTCGAGTGCTTCCTTGAGAATCCCCGTGGCACCGGGGTGACTCCTGGCGAGTCTCTCCATGCGTAGCTCCGCCTCGTGCTGATGGCGATAAAACCACGCATTGCCGCCGTTCAACCATACGCGGAAGTATCCCTCGTCGCCCCAGGTGCTCATGTTGGGCACCTGCTCTTGCACCGCCAGATCGCGGTCGATGTAATCGCCGGGGGTGATGAGCTCGAGTTCGTCCTGCTGCGTTGCCGCCTTCCGCAGGAAGTGTTCGAGGAACCAGGGGCCCTCGAACCACCAATGTCCGAAGAGTTCGGCGTCGTAGGGACTCACGATCAAAGGAGGCCGGTCCATTCCTCCCGCCAACCAACGAACTTGTGACTGGCGATTGAAAAGAAAGTTGCCGGCGTGTTCCTCCGCGCGTTGGCGCGCCTTGTCCACGTCCCAGTAAGCCTTTTCGTGCAGCTGAACCTCGCCCGTGACTCGGTGGTACTTGACGCCGACGCCGCGACGAACTCCATCCTGGTGCAGGAAGGGCCTGATGTATTCGTAGTCGGAGTCGTAGCCGAGATCGCGATAGAACTCGCGGTACCACTCGTCTCCGGGATAACCTTCTTTCGAACTCCAGACCTGCTTGGAAGATTCCGGATCGCGGGGAAAGGCGTAAACTCCCGCCGGAGTACTCACCGGCG
Organism: Candidatus Krumholzibacteriota bacterium; assembly: GCA_963806035.1. Classification (GTDB taxonomy): domain Bacteria; phylum Krumholzibacteriota; class Krumholzibacteriia; order JAJRXK01; family JAJRXK01; genus JAOZPE01. The sequence continues at coordinate 11,955 of CAWDWO010000028.1, forward strand.
CGTAGAGACCGAGCGCGGGTCTGGGCTCTCCGAAAAGCACTCCGTGGCTGTCGGTGAAAAAGTACTCGATGCCACTCTGCGCGAGGATTTCGTCGAGGCCCTCTTGCCAGCCGCACTCCGCGAGCCAGATTCCCCGCGGATCGCGCCCGAAGGCGCGCCGGTAGCTCTCCACCCCGACGCGCACCTGCGCGCGCTTTGAGTTCAGGGTGGACATTGTGGGAAGCAGCCCGTGAGTCGCGGTGCAGGTGACCAGTTCGGCCCGGCCGGAGTCCTGCGCGTGGCGCAGCGCATCGCGAAGGTTACCGCCCCAACGTTCTTCCACGTAAGTCCGGGTGTCGCGCAACCAGCTTTGGTAGAAGCGTGCCGACTTTCCCAGTGGCGTGCCCTCTTCGTGTCCCGCAACCTCGTGGGCGACGAGATCCTGCATTTTCTGTAGATGACGGCGGTACCGCGATTCCAGCAGCGGATCCGCGAGCATCGAGGCCAAAGATGGAGTCACCGTCATGGTCAGACGGGAACCGACTCCTTCCCCGTCGAGCGTGTCGAAAGCGCGCAGCAGGGGAACGTAGCATTCGGTAATGGCTTCGAAGAGCCAGTCTTCTTCCAAGAAGTCCTCGTGCTCGGGATGACGCACGTAAGGAAGGTGCGCATGAAGGACGAGGGCCATGGAACCAAGCGCTTGGTTCATCGCAATACCCCCTTGAAGACCCTTCTCAAGTGCGAGGATCCCGCCGGACCCCGGAGGTCATCCTCGAGTCCATACGAGGGAACTTCCTCGCCGCGGGACAGGGCCTGTCTGCGCTTGGCCGCGAGATGGCGTCTGCGCCTCTCTTCTGCTTCGATCCAACGCGCGTCTCGATTCGGGGATGCCGAAGCACGCGGGGTCTTCACGGTGTTGCTCTGCAAGAGCAATCGCCCGGAGGAATCGAAGAGACGAGCTCGATAGTGGCGCGCCGGTGAAGCCGCAATCCAACAGTCTCCAAGATCAGAGAACTCTCCTCCTTCGGTCCAACTCTCCCCGTCGCGTTCCAACTGCAAGCTGAGCGGAAGCTTTATCCCGTCGCCGGCGACTTCCCAGTAGAGGTAGAGCTGCGTGGGAGACTGAACCATGAGTCGAATCCTGTCCTGATGGTATCGCTCCGGTAGTTTTGGACCCCAGTCGATGAAGGGTGCCGATTCAGTCGGCTTGGTCTCACCGAGCCGGGGAAGCTCGATCGAGAAGCGCCAGGGCTCCCGTTCGAAGAGCTTCCGGTAGAGTCTCTCATAGGAAGGCAGCGCATTCTCCCAGGACCAATCCTGCTTCATTGCGGTACGCATGAGCCGGGTCCACACGGGCCGATCACGATAGAACCTGAGGGCGCGGTTGAGACAGAGCGAGAGCGCGCGCGAACTCTCGGTATTGAAGACGAAGCCAGTGGCGCGCTCGCTCAAGAGCGAGGCCTTCGTAACGCCACGGACCGTGTCGGCAAGTCCCCCTACTCGATGCACGACCGGAATCGTTCCGTAGCGCATGGCCTGCATTTGCGTGAGTCCACACGGCTCGAAACGGGAGGGCATGAGCACCAGGTCCGCACCCGCGAGAACCTGACGCGCGAGCGTGCGCTCGAAACCGAGGTAGACGACCATCTTTCCGGGGAACCTTTCGGCCAGCTTGCGGCCCCTCTCCTCCAATTCGGCTGCCCCGCTGCCCATGATCACGACGCTCGCGCCCTTGGAAAGGAGCGAGGGAATGACGTCGTAGATGAGGTCCAGTCCCTTCTGCGGTACCATGCGCCCCAAAAATGCGATCAGGGGCGCTTGCGACTGATGAGTCAATCCGAGGTTCTTCATGACCTGGATTTTGCATTTCTCTTTTCCGGCCAGGTGGTCACGATCGTAGCGGGAGTGGATCAAGGGATCGCTGGCGGGATTCCATTCATCGTAGTCGAGACCGTTCAGAATGCCGTGGAGGCGATCGCCGCGCAGCCGCAAGAGTGCGTCCATCCCGCGCCCCTCCTCGGGGCTCAGGATCTCCTTGGCGTAGCGCGGACTGACGGTGTGCAGAGCGTCGGCGAGCAAGATTCCGCCCTTGAGCCAGCTCACCTCGTTTTCGTGGCCCAGCAGGTTCCACAATCCCAGTTTGCGCGGCAGTCCGAGCTCATCGAGAGTGTGGCTCTTGAAACATCCGGGATGCGCCAGATTGTGAATGCTTTGCACGACGCGAACGTCCGCGAGTTCGGGATCCTCGCGGTAGTGCGTCGCGAGCAAGACGGCACAGAGCGCGGCGGTCCAGTCGTGCAGGTGCAGAATTTTGAAATTCTCGCGTTTGGCCAATTCACAGGCCGCTTTCGAGAGCACCGCGAAGCGAATGTGGTTGTCGGGGTAGTCGAAGCCCTTCTCCGCGTAGATTCCGCCCCGATCGTAGAGCTCGTCACAGACCAAAAAATGCAGCTTTAGGCCGTTGTCACCCATCGCGCTGAGTACTTGGGCGTCGTAGAAGTGGCCCGCGAGCTCGATGCTCAGAAACTTGGCGTCGTAGAAATCCGGCTCATAGGCGCCGTCCTTCACCGCGCGATAGTAGGGAAGCAGGACTTCCACTTCCCAACCCGCGGCGCACAGCCGGCGAGGCATGGCGCCCACGACTTCCGCCAGCCCTCCAGTCGACGCATAGGGCGCCGCTTCGGGACTCACCCAGAGAACACGGGGGCGTGATGTGGCTTCCTTCATCGGACACCTTCCAGGATTGACTGCACGAGATCTTCACTGATTCCGAGTTTCCTGCCGACCCTCATTGCGCTCTCGTGCGGCGCCAGGGTGGCTCCCCCTTCGACAAACTGTTCTTGCGCTCGGTACAGATGGAGAGGAATGCCGAGTTCGTCCGCCCAAGACAGGATCTTCTCGATCTTGGGAAGTTCGCCTTCGGCGAGGAGCTCAACGACGGTCGACTCGACTTTGAAACGCGAGGCGGACCAATCGATTTCCATACCGCAGCCGCGCGCCAGCTCTGCGCTTTTCTTCAGCTCCTCCAGGGCGTCTCCGTTCTGATCGGCCAGCGCTCGCAGCAGGGCCTCGTTCAGCGCGGCCTCCAGCGCGATGCGCGCCAAGCCACTCAAGAGTTGCGGCTCGTCGAGCCCGAGTCGCTCGACTCCGGCCAACAGATGCTGGTGATCGTGATGGAGACGCGACAGACTGCCTTGGAAACTCTCGTAGCTCCGCGTGATCAGCGGCGCCAGAAGTTCTCTCCCTCCGCTACTCAAAAGACTCGCGGAATCGTATCTGAGATCGTTGAACTCCTCGTCGAGGACATCGATTTCGATGCCGTCGCTGAATGCGCTCCCCAACCTCCGCCCAGCAGCGTTGAAATCCTCTTCGCTCATGTCCAGAGACACGTGAGCGCGCAGATCGAGGTCTCCGCCCTCCAGGACCACGACGGCCCCGTGAAAGCTGCGCTGGGTCTGAGTCAATCTAACGGAGATGCGGCCGGTGTGCATGGTGCAGCCGTCCCGTTCCTGACGTTCATGGGAAAGGACTCGCCACTTCCACTCCCCGGCTCCGCCACTCTCGCTTTCCGTCTCTTTGCTGCGCAGAAGGGCGTGGACCAGGATTTGCCGCGGATCGACGGTGTCGGTGGTCACGATCTCCCGGAACAAATCGGTGCCGTTGCCCACCCCCTCCACATTGCTCTTGGCTCGCGTGAGATCTTCGAGAAAGACCGCCGCCGGAGGCGCCCCCCCGAGCTCGGTCCACAAGTCGATGGCCCGGGCGGCGTAGCGGAGGACCTGGCGCGCTTCGATTCCGCTGATGTCGTCGAAAAACCAGCCGCAGCTCGTGTACTGCAGCATGAGCTGATGCTGCATTTCCAGAAGCGACAGCGCGCGCACCCGTTGTTCCTTGGAAAGTTCTCCGCGGCCGTGTTCACCGAGAAAGGCGCGACAGCTTTCGTAACCTGGAGACAGCAAGACGCGAATGTAGTCGTCGCGCGCGGACCACGGATCGTGCAGCAGTTTACCCGCTTCCTCTTCGAAATAGCTCCGTGAAGCGTCCCGCAAGGTGTCCATGGCCTTCCTGAGACCGGTACGCCAGGACTGATTCCATCCGTCTTTCGGCGTGACCCTGCACCCGCAGTCACGGATCCAACGTCCTACGCCGTGAGCGCAACTCCAAGAACTCCCCTCTCCCTCGGGACCCAGGTCGAGCTCGACCTCCCAGCTGGGCGGGTGGAGATCGAGTGCGTAGCCGTAGTTGGTCACCCTGAATCCCTTTGCCGGAAGAACGCGGGTGAGAGCGTGGGACAGCACGCGATCTCCCCACGCGTGGTGATGGCCCGCCGTCTCGCCATCGGTCGCCAGATGGACCAGGGGACCGGCATTCGTTCGTTTCTGGGCCGCCAGGACCTGTTGAACGAATCGATCCGATTCATTCAGCGCATCGCCGAAGGCGACTTCGTGGGCAAGCTCTCCGTCATAGAAGAAGACCGCGATGCTGCGCCCACTCCCGTCCCGGTGCCGGTACAAATAGGGTCTCGAACAGTCGATCTTTCCCCCGCTGACGTCCTGCCATTTCTCTTGCTTCGGCCCGCGGATTCGCGCCGCCTGTTGGGGGGCTAGAATCACGAATCTCATTCCCTGTTCGATCAGCTCGTCGAGTACCTCGTGATTGGCGGCGGTCTCGGGAAGCCACAGGGCCTCCGCCTCGCGCTGGAACTGAGCCTGGAAGGCGGCGAGACCCCAGTGGATTTGGGTCCGGCGGTCCCGCTTGTCGGCCAGCGGCAGGATCATGTGATTGTAGGCCTGCGCCAGAGCGTTCCCGTGCCCGCCGTTCGCGAGCGCACTCTTTTTGTCGGCGGCGACCATTCGCTCGAGAGTGAGCGGGTCGTGTTGCTTCAACCAGCGCGCCAGAGTGGGGCCCAGATTGAAGGAAATGAACTCGTAGTTGTTGACGATCTCCGCCACGAGCTGTGCTTCATCGAGGATCCTGCCGTACGCGTTGGGCCGGTAGCACTCTTCATCGATTCGCTGGTTCCAATCGTGGCTGGGCGCGGCGGACTGCTCCCTCGATACCAGCCCGGTCCACGGATTTTCGCGCGGTGGCTGGTAGAAATGGCCGTGGAAGATGAAGAGTTTTTCCGACATGAACCCTCCCCGGGTCCGCGCGACTCAACCGTCGAGGCTTTCGTCCGCCAGCGCGCGCGCTGAAGGAATCAGTTGAACTTCGACTTGCAGACGATCTTCGACTCGCCACTCGAAGAGGAAGCAGGTGCCCTGGCCGATTTTCTCCAGGCCGGACTCGCTGGAAGAGACGGTGTGAACGGGCGCCCAACGGACGCACGCGGCGGGAGCAAACTTCAGTTCGAGCTTGCGCTCCCCACCGCCACGCACCAACAGTCGCTCGCACTGCTCTTTCTCGCCGGAAGCCGCGGACTCCCAGCCCTCGGACGAGCCGTCGTCTCGCGCTCCCTCGCGCATCGCCTCCTCGGAAGCCAGCTCGAGATCGTCACCGGTCCAACCCACGAAGAGATTCCATTCGCTCAAGAACTTGCACGGACCCTCGAGAGCCTCCAGCTCGAGTTTCAACCCCAGCGCGGCGTCGCGGGCATGGAGCTTTAGCGTCTGGCCGACCCTGAGTCCGTGCTGTTCGGTGCGCATGGTGACCGTGTCGTTCTGCTTCAGTTCCTCGATCTGCCAGAGGCCCTGGAGCGGCGCGGCGCATTCGTGCAGCGCGCGCGCGTCCGCGATGGACGCGTCCTGGGGCGCGGACCAGCTGATGGCGGCGACTCTGCTGTGGAGGTCGACCGCCAGATCACTCTCCTTGACCCCGGGCTTGACCCTGACCGCGCCATGGATCGTCGGAATGCCGTCTGCGTTCTCGTCCAAATCGAGTTGGTTCCCCGCGGCGTCCACGTGAATGACATTTCCTTCGCGCAGAGCCGCGTGGAAGGGCTCTTCGTGGCGCTGCATCACGGTGACCCAATTGTCTCCCGCCGCGCGAAGGTCCCAGCTCAAGAGCCTTCCCCCTTTGGGATCGAGAACGAGGTGGGTGTGCGGGTTCGCCAGCTCCGCCTCCTCGATCCCGTCGGCGTCGAAATCGACCAGGCGCGCCGTGCTCCAGCCTGAATCCCCTTTTTCCAGACGATCGAGAGTTCGCTCGGCCCGGATGAGAGAGCTTTGAAGAGCCCGGCGGAGATGGGGCAGGTAGAGTCCGCCGAACACTCCGTGCCAGTACGCGTCGTTGCACTGGCCCCGGTAGAGGTCGCGCAACGCCTCCCCCATGCGCGCGTCGCTCAGTCCCTTGGCGCGCGCATCGCGGTGTTTGCGGCTCACACGCAACATGCGCTTGTGCAGTCGATTGGCTTCGGGGTACTTGCCGAGAAATCCGCGCCAATGGCCGCCGCGCAGCAGCGGCAACAATCCCGCGGGATCGTCCTTTTCGAGCTGATGCAGCAAGCCCTCCATCCGCGTGCGCGCGGGGGTGGGCATGGCCCAAACTGTCAGCTCCGGATAGCTCGCGGCGGGCGGGTAGACCCTGCCCAGGGGAAGGTGCTGGGCCAGGCGGTCCTTCAGATGAACCAGAGAGATGGCCGGATCGTCGCGCAGCTTCTCCAGAAAGTTCTTCAGCCAGCCCTTCGTGTAGACCCACTCGTAGGTTCCCGGCCACTCGCCGAATTTCTCCGCGTCGTCGGCGTATACCATGAGCGGAGGATCCGTTTGGTCGCGCGGCAAGCCGTGCAAGAGTTCGAGCGTTTCTTCCGGCGGACGAAATGGAATGGTGTAGCGGAGAGCCTTCGAACCGGGAAACAGATTCAGGGAAAATCCGGCGTCGTCGGTGACGTAGTGTCCGGACATCGCGTTCGCTTCGATTCCGGCCCAGCTGAAGATGATGTCGTCCAACACGACATAGCGCACTCCGGCGCGCGCGAGGGGATTGGGCAGACGAGGCTCCCATACCCTTTCGGTGAGCCACGCGCCCTGGGGAAGCTGGGCAAAGCGTTGTTCGAGTTCCAAGCTGAGCGCCCGCACCTGGCCAATCGCGTCATCCTCGGGCAAGATGCCCAAAATCGGCTCGTTGAGACCCCCGGTGAGGAGTTCCACGCTGCCCCGACGCACCATGCGCTGCAAGATGCGCAGAAGATCGGGCCGGTGCTTGTCGAACCACTCCAGGAGAATCGCGTTGAAATGAAAGTGGAACTTGAGTTCGGGATACTCAAACAGGAGTTCGAGAAGCGGCGCATAGCATACTTCGGTCACTTTCTCGAAGACTTCACCGAAATTTCCCACCGGCTGGTGGAAGTGCAACACGAAGGCGAGTTCCGATCGTGTGCTCGTCTCAGAGATTTCGTGCACGGTGTTCCGGAGAGTCCTTTCCCCTCGGTATGGCCACGATGCCTCCCGAAGAAACGTGGAAGCGCTCTTTGTCCAGGCCCGGGTCGAACCCGATCTTTTCGTGGGCCGCGATGTGGTTGTTCTTGTCCACGATGACGTTTCGCAATTTCGCCCCGCGATCGATCCAGCAGTTGTCCAGGATGATGCAGTTTTCGACCATTGCGCCTTCGTCGACGAGGACGTTGCGTCCCAAAACGGAGTCCTTCACGTATCCGCCGGAGAGAATACAGCCTCCGGCCACTGTCGATTGAATCGCCTCGCCTCTGCGATTGTCCTCGTCGAAAACGAACTTCACCGGCGGGTCGCTGTAGCTCACCGTGCGGATGGGCCAGTCCCAGTTGTAGAGGTTCAAGCGCGGCTCGACGTTCTTCAGGTCCAGATTGGACTCGTAGTAGGCGTCGAGGGTTCCGATGTCGCGCCAGTAGGCCGACTCCTCGGCGCTCTCCAGGGGAATGCGGTTGCGCTTGAAATCGTAGGCGTAGACCGGCATGAGATGGATCATCTTGGGCAAGATCGACTTGCCGAAATCATGCAGAGAATCCGGATCGCTCGCGTCCTCGTCGAGATAGTCGACGAGAGTGTGCGTGTTGAAGATGTAATTCCCCATGGAAACCAGGGAGTAGCCGGGGAGCCCGGGGATTTCCGAGGGATTTTCAGGTTTCTCCTCGAAACCGCGAATTCTCCAGTCGTCGTCCACCTTGATCACCCCGAAGGCTTTGGCCATCGCGGTCTCCACCGGGAGACAGGCGACGGTCGCCACCGCACCGGTCTTGCGATGAAAATCGATCATTTGCCGCACGTTCATCTTGTAGATGTGGTCGGCGCCGAATACCGCCACCATATCGGGACGCGAACGGTCGAAGAGCCGGATGTTCTGGTGAATGGCGTCCGCGGTCCCGCGATACCAGGCGACGCCCGCCTGCATCTGCGCCGGCACCGCCGTGATGAAGCTGGTGGGACTGAAGGACCGGACCCAGGCGAGCTGGAGATGCTCGAGGAGAGACTGCGCCTTGTACTGCGTCAGCACGTAGATGCTCTGCAGTCCCGAGTTCACCAGATTGCTCAGGACGAAGTCGATGATGCGCCATTTACCGCCGAAGGGCACCGCGGGTTTGGATCGTTCGATGGTCAACGGATGTAAACGTTGCCCGCGTCCTCCAGCCAAAACCACGGCGAGAACCCTGGCTTCGCGTTCCACGACCATGGATTTCCCCCTTCACAGCCTCTTGTTTCCACTTTGCCGACGAGTGTCAGTATAAGAAAGGCGCGTCAGTGACGCTCCATGAGGCGATTCAATTCCTCCCAGCGCTGCATCTTGGCGCTCAAGCTGGACTCGAAGCGGCCGGCGCTTTGAGCCGCCTTCGCCAAACCCGCGGAGTCGAGTTCTCCGCTGCTCATGCGCTGGCTGAGAACTTCGAGCTCGGCCTCCAGCAGCGAGATCTCTTCTTCCAGATCTTGAATCTCGCGCCGGATTTTTCCTAGCTGGTTCTTCGAGAGCTGCCCTTTGATGAGACCGGGCTGAAGCTGCAGCGGGGGGTCCTCTTGCTCGTCGCCGCGCGGGCTTGCACTCGGTGTGCCGGCGGAGGCCTTCACGGACGCCTCTCCACCACGCGCCGAGTCGGCTCGCTCTTGCGCGCGCGCTTCCTCCTCTTCCCTGCGCTTGCGCCGGTAGTCGTCGTAGTTGCCCAGGTAACGGCGCACTCCTCCCTGCGATCGGCCCGCGTCGATTCCTCCGCCGGTTTGGGTTTCGAAGGCGAAGATGTGATCGCAGATCCGGTTGAGGAAGTAGCGGTCGTGGGAGACACAGATGAGGGTGCCCGGATAATGAACGAGGGCCTCCTCCAGCGCCTCGCGGCTGTCGGTATCCAGGTGGTTGGTGGGTTCATCCAAAAGGATGGTGTTGTGCCGTTCGAAGATCAGATGCAAAAGAGAGAGCCGCGCCCGCTCGCCGCCGCTGAGGGAACGTACCGGCTGATCGATCATGTCCTCGCCGAATCCAAATGCGGCCAGGAGCGAACGCAGGTCTCCGTCGCTGGCCAGGGGATCCAGAGAGCGGAGTTCACCGAGCACCGTGTTGCTGTCGTTGACCAGCGAGAGGTTTTGATCGTAGTAGCCCAAATCGGTGTTGTGACCCACGGTGACACTGCCGCGGCTGGGAACCAGTTCGCGGCTCAGGATTCGCAGTAGAGTGGTCTTGCCGGTTCCGTTGGGACCGATGATGCCCACCTTTTCTCCGCGCAGAATCTGGAATTCAAATCCCCAAAAGAGGGTCAGGTCTTCGAAGCGGTGACCAAGGTTCTTCACCTCGAACACCACCTGTCCGCTCGGCCGCTTCGGATCCAGATCGAAATTGTACTGCCGCCCCTCGCTGGGGGGCGCCTCGATGCGCTGCAAGCGCTCCAGCTGCTTGCGGCGGCTCTTGGCCTGGTTGGTGCGCTGGCCCGCGATGTTCTTGCGGATGAAGGCCTCGGTCTTGGCGATCTGTTCTCTCTGGCGGCGGTACCGCGTCTCCCACTCGGATTTCTGTTCCTTCCACTGGCGCATGAACTTGGTGTAGGAGCCCTGAAAGCGATCGAGCCGGCCGTTGTAGAGGTGCAGGGTGTAACTGGTCGTGTTGTCCAGGAAGGCACGATCGTGAGAGATCGCGATGAGTGCGCCCTTGCGCGCGTTGAGAGCCTCCTCCAGCCATTCGCGCGCCTCGAGGTCGAGGTGGTTCGTGGGTTCGTCCAAAAGCAGCACGTCGTGCGAGGCCAGCATGACCGCCGCCAGCGCGGCCCGGCGTTTCTGCCCCCCGCTCAAGGTGCTCACCGACTGTTGAAAGCGGCTCTCGTCGAAGCCGAGTCCCATGAGCGTGGTCTCGCAGCGCGCCTGCATGGCGTAGCCGTCGGCCGCTTCGAAGCGTTCGTGCAGGCGTCCGTACTCTTCCAGGACTGCCTCGTCCTGCTCGCCCGCGCCCATCCGTTCAGAAAGTTCCTCGAGACGCCGTTCGGTTCTCAGCAACTCGGCGAAGGCGGCCGCGCGCACCGCATGCAGCAGCGGCTCCTCGCTTTCCAGTCGCGTGTCTTGGGTGAGGTAGCCCACGGACACGCGGGCAGCGCGCTGGACCTCGCCGCGGTGAGCCTGTAGTTCACCGGCCAAAAGCCGGATGAGGGTGCTCTTCCCCGCCCCGTTCACTCCGACCAAACCGTAGCGCTCACCCGGATTCAGAGTGAGGTTGGCGCCGTCCAGGATGACCTGCCGGCCGTAGTCGAAACTCAGATTTTGCAGAGTGATGAGGGACACGACTCTCAGCTCATGCGGCGCTGCAACCACAGTCCGAAGAAGGGGTCGACGAAACGAATGTCGGCGCCGTCGCGATTGAGGATTTCACGCTCGGACAACACGCGCAGATTTTTCGCCACGGTGCTGGGGGAGCCCAGTCCCAATCGTACCACCATTTTCTGGGAGTGCAGCTTTTCGGTGAAACCCTGGGCGATCGCCAGTGCCAGAGTCTTCTGATGGGCGGAGAGTTGATCCCACTGGAATTTGAAGGAGTAGGCCTGCCCCTCCAGCACGTGGGAGAGCGCGGCCTTGAGCTCCTCGCCGGTGGCAGTGCCGTTCTCCCGCGACTGTTCGAAGAGAGCGTGCGCCAGCATCTGCACGTAGTGCGGGATGGTATCGGCCAGGCGCAACAGCTCGTGCAACAGCGCGGGCTCGATGCTCACCCCGCATTCCACGAACAACTGTTCGAGCCCTTCCACCATGAGTTTTTCGGGCACTGGCGCAAGCCGCATGGACTCGGCCAGGCGATAGAAGGGGCTGTGCGGCTCCTCGAAGAGGCGCTGGATCGTGGAATCCTTGCGCAGGACGAAGACATAACTCACGTGAATCTGTTTGCGCGCGGCCGTCGCCAGCTCCCGCAGCAAGCTGGGCTGCGCCACCGCGATGAGGTCTTCGAAATCGTCGAAGATGATGCAGAGAGGGCGACCGCTGCGTTTCTGCATCTCGGCCGGAACCTCGAAAATCCGGTCCATCAGGGCCTGGATGTCCCGCTCGCGATCCCACAGATCCAGTTGCAGGGCGGGACGGCCCTCACCACTGAGGGTGACCCGGGGGGAAAAATTGGGAATCAGCCGCCGCAACGCCTCCTGGGTGTCCTGCATGGTGCGCGAGGGACTCAGGGTGAGGGCCGAGGCGTAGAGCTCGGCGAAGCGGCGCGGATTCAGGGCGGGCAAGAGGTCGACGTAGGCCGTGTTCATCTCCCGCTGCGCCCCGTCCCGCGCCACCGCGGCCAGAAGACTGCTCTTTCCGATGCCGCGCGGGGCGACCAGGGCCAGATTGCGAGCTTCGAGCAGAATGGCCAGGATTTTTTCGCGCTCGGCCTCGCGGTCGATGAGCAGGGCCTGGTCGACGGGACTTCCGAAGCGAAAGGGGTTGGCGGGCATGAAGGCGATCCTCGGTCGAGCAGAGGGGAAGCAAGGCACGCTCTCACGCGGTCCAGAATCAGACTACGATCTCTCACCCAGCGGCACTTTACCACTTGGTGTAATACCCGAAAAGATACTTGCACCCCACTTGCCAGTAAAGTATACATGGGCATGATCCTGGGCGGTAGCATGGACAAGTTTCTTGTTCTTGCTGTCGATTGGTCGGACGGTGCGGATCGGGGGGCGTGGGGCACCCGGATTGCAGTGTCCTTCACCACGGTCTCTGGGCAATTGCCCGTCGGATACCGGTTCGCCGGTGACCCCCGTGGCTTGAACGAAGAGCAGAGGCTGAGGGCAGCCTACCGCCAGGATCACTGGATTACCGCAAAACGGTGAACGTGGTTAGCCGAACGGTGATCGAACGAGAAGGGGGCTTTCGGGCCCCCTTCTTCTTTGGGTTTCTGTCGCGTTCGTGCCTTCGCAGCGGGCCGCAGCTAGCGGCCGTCTCTCAATCTCTGCCAGGAATATTCCGGAAGACCCGCCTCCTGATAGGCGGCGACCGTTTCCTCGATGTCATACTCCAGACGGATCTGGTCGAGGCGCGCCTCCGCGGTATCCACCACGCAGTAGGCGCTGCGATTGTCGCGGTCGCGCGGCTGCCCGACGCTTCCGGGGTTGATGAGGTAACGGCGCTCGTACTCCAGCTTGACGTTTTCCCTGGGGCCCGCCATCAGACGGTCCCCGTCATGAACGAACTGCAGGTGCGAGTGGCCGCAGAAGGTCAGCCAGTAGCGGGCATGGCTCAGCATTCCCTCGATCTGGGGCAGGAAAATGAGATACTCGTCACGATCTTCCGGGGAACCGTGCGAGAGCTGGATTTCCTCCCCGATCACCATGGTGGGTTCCAGGGTCTTGAGGAACTCGAATTGCTCGGGGCTGACCGCGCCGCGGCTGTATTCGATGGCGATCCGGGCGAACTCGTTGAAGCGCCCCGCGGTAGGCGCGTTCAGGAGGGCCGCTTCGTGGTTTCCCTGCAGGATCCGGCAGTCCAGCTCGCGCAGCAGATCGAGGCACTCCCCGGGATGGGGACCGTAGCCCACGACGTCGCCCAGGCAGGCGTATCCGTCCACCTCGCGCGTGGCGGCATCCTGGAGTACGGTCCTGAGGGCGGCGAGATTGCCGTGGACATCAGCCAAAACGCACAGACGCATGCGGGTACGACCTTTCGAGGATGAGCGTGATTCTGCCAAGAAAGTACCATACCAAGGCCGGGCCCGCCCCCGCGAAAGCGGCACGGGGCTTGCCCTTTCCCCTAAAGAAATGACTCCCCTCCTCATCGCTCACCGAGGCGATAGCGCCCACGCACCCGAGAACACCATGCCTGCGTTCGAGCAAGCGATTCGCAAGGGTGCGGATTGGATCGAAATGGACCTGACGCTGACGCGCGACGGGGAAGTCGTGGTGAGTCATGATTTCAGCCTGTGGCGCCGCGCCCGCTCGCGCCGCCGTCTGGACGATCTGAGCCTCGCGGAATTGGGCCGGGTCGATGTGTCGCGCGGATTTCCCGCCTTCTCACCCACCGCGGTCCCGCGCCTGCGGGAGGTGCTGGCCGTGATCGGAGCGCGCGTGCCCCTGTACCTGGAACTCAAGTCTGAAGGCGGTGGGCGCCGCCGCGCGGCAAATCGTCAGCTGCTTCGGCGCTGCCTCGAGCTGCTTCCAGCTTCCTCCGCGCACGCACTGGCTTCCTTCGACACCGGGCTGGTGAGGGGTGCCTTGCAAGCCGGGCGTCGCGCCATTCTGATCCTCTCCGACCCCGTCGCGCTCACCCGGCTGAGTGCAAGCGAAGGTCGCGCCCTCTACGCAGTGAGCGCTCGGCAGGACCGCCTGACGGATCCCTTCGTGAAAAGGATCCGCGAGGAGGGTCAGAGAATCTGGACCTGGACCGTGGACAGCGAACGCGAGCTCCTGCGCGCCCTGGAGCTGGGCGCATCGGGCATCTGCGGCAACGACGTGGCTCGCTTGCGGGCCGCGCTCACGCGACACGCGGGAGATTCGAGATGAGCGCGCGAGACATCAGCGAACTCACGGGAAGGCGATTCGATCTGATCGTGGTGGGCGGAGGAATCGCCGGCTGTGGAATCGCGCGCGACGCCGCGCTGCGCGGCCTCTCGGTCCTGCTCGTCGAGAAGGACGACTTCGCGGCCGCCACGAGCAGCGCGAGTTCCAAGTTGGCGCACGGCGGCCTGCGCTACCTCGAGTACCTCCGCTTCGGCTTGGTGCGGGAGAGTCTTCACGAGCGTGAAACTTTGCTGCACATCGCGCCCCATCTCGTGCGGCCGCTCCCCTTCCTGCTGCCGGTCTACCGCAACTCGGGGCGTCCACTCTGGAAACTGCGCGCCGGTCTCTTTCTCTATGAACTTCTCCAGGGCGGCATGAGTCTGGGCCGCCACCGTCTCTTGAAGCCCGAAGAGATCGCGGCCGAAGAACCAGAGCTGCAAACCAAGGGACTCAAGGGCGGCTTCCACTTTCACGACGCGCAGATGAATGACGCACGGCTGGTCCTGGAGAATGCGCTCGACGCGCAGGCCCACGGGGCCGTGCTCTTGAGTCGCGTGGAATGCAGGGACCTGCTGGTGCGCGAGGGCCGCGTCACGGGAGTGCACTTGCGTGACCTTCTGGGGAGCGAAAGCGTGCAGGTGGAAGCGAGTGTCGTGGTGAACGCGGCGGGACCCTGGTACGCCCGCGTTCTCGGCATGCAGAAACTCACGGAGGGTCCCAAGCCCCGTCTGAGTCGCGGTACCCACATCGTCATTCCCCCCATCACCCAGGGCCACGGAATACTTCTGCAATCGAGGCAGGACCGGCGCGTTCTCTTCGCGCTGCCCTGGAAGGGTCAGACCCTGGTCGGAACCACGGAAATCGAACATCAGAAGAGCCCGGAGGAGCTGACGGTCCCCGCTGAGGACGTCGAATACCTGTTGCGGGAGGTCGACAGCTACTTTCCCGCCAAGGACAAGAGCAAGCGAAGAGTCCTCTCCTCTTTCGTGGGGCTGCGCACCCTGCTCCCCGGCAGCGCCGAACTGGGAGAGGTGAGCCGCGAGGCGCAAGTGCGCGAAGAGGCCCCCGGACTGGTGTGCGTGCTGGGCGGGAAGTTCACCACCTATCGCGCGGTGGCCGAGCGCGCCGTCGACCTGATCACGCTCTTGATCGAGGCGAATACGAAGACACCCTGCCGAACGGCAGAGCTGGCGCTACCCGGCGGCGAGATCCCCGAAATGAATGACTACTTCCGCGTGGCCGAGGATCTCCTGGTGCGCGAAACCAAACTGCCACTCCCGACCTTGCGTTACCTTCTGGGCACCTACGGCAGTCGGCACACCAGCATTCTGAAGTTGATTCGCGAGCACCCCGAATGGGCCGAGCCCTTGGAGAAGGACTTGCCCTTCACCGTGGCCGAAGTCGTTCATGCGGTGCGGCACGAGCACGCCCTCAGCGTGGAAGATCTCATTTGGCGCCGAACCTGGAGGGCCCACCTGGGGCCTCTGGACGATGCCGCGGCCGAGCGCTGGGAAGCGGCACTCAAAGAGGGACTGCAGGGGAAGCCGCGCCGCATTTTGGTGTAGCGACTCGTTTCGATCCGCGTCCACCAGCCTGGCGCGGCGGAGTTCGCGCAAGACCCGCTTTCAGATGCTCCTCATCCGGCCGCCGTCGATCGCGATGCTCTGACCGCGCAGATAGGCCGCTTCGGGAGACGCGAGGTAGGCGATGAGTTCGCCGAGTTCACTCGGCTGCGCCAGCCTGCCCTCGGGAATCTGCGCCAACCACTCGCGCTCGATCTCCTCTTCCCCGACTCCTCTGGAGCGCGCCAGGGCCGTCTTGAGCTCGGCAAGCCGCTCGGTGTCGGTGTAACCCGGAAGCACGTTGTTGATCGTCACGCCCGCCGGTAACTCCCGGCTGACAGACTTCGCCCAACCCGCCATGGCGGCTCGCGTGGTGTTGCTCACGCCGAGCTGCGGAATGGGTTCGTAGACCGAAGTCGAGATCACGTTGATCACGCGCCCAAAACCCTCGGCGCGCATCCCGGGCAGGCAGATCTGCAGAAGCAGGTGTGAGGCGAGAACGTGCCGCGCGAACGCGCGCAGAAAATCCTCGGGGCCGGCGTCCAGGATGGGCCCCATGGGCGGGCCACCCGTGTTGTTCAAGAGGATGTGTATGGGACCGTGCTGACCCAGGTGCTCGCGCAGTTTTGCCTCGAGGCTCTCGCGATCGTCGAGATCCGCGACGAGCACCTCCACCGCGCTCGCGCCCTCACGCTCGAGTTGGCGCGCCAATTCCGAAAGGACCGCCTCACGCCGCGAGAGAACTGTCAGTGCGTGTCCGCGCCGGGCCAGGGCCATCGCCGCGGCCCGGCCGATTCCCATGCTTGCCCCGCAGATGAGCCCGTGGTGCTTCTTCGATCCCATGCCTCGCTCGCTTTCGGCAGTGGTACGCGGTGGGCGCACCGTGGCGGCCCTCTCTGCTTCCGGCCCCGAGGCCGGGCAGCTCGTGGTGAAGGACTGAGCTTAGACCCTCGTCGATTTCGACTCCAGCCTTTGTGGAACTCTCTCGCATCGCATGCTGTATCCTGTTATGATTCTTGCCGCTGATTGGGCTCCGCTTTGCACCACTTCGTTTGCAGGTCGGCCAGTGGGAACGTCCCCCGAATACCTTGAACTCCTGAAGCAATATCGCGCCCTCGAAGAACGAATCGCCGAGCTCAAGGACTTCAAGCACAAGCACGAAGCGAGTGAACGCGCCCTTCGCGAGAGCGAAGAGAAGTTTCGCCTCATTTCCGAACAGTCGATGATCGCGATCTCCGTCATTCAGGACGGTGCTTTCAGGTATTGCAACGAGACCTTCCTGAACCTGGTCGAGTATCCCCTGGAAGAGATTCGCGAAATGAAAAGCCTGGAGAACATCGCGCGGCTCATTCATCCCGACGACCGGGAATTCGTCATCGAGCAGATCAGTCGCAAGATGCAAGGTGACAAGGACGTCGTCACGAACTACCCCATGCGTCTCCTCACCTCCTCGAACAAGACGCGCTGGGTGGAAATTTACTCGAAGACCGTGTTCTTTCAGGGCCGTCCCGCCGACCTCGTCACGATGACGGACATCAGTACGCGCAAGCAGGCCGAGGAAGAGCGCGCCAGCCTCCAGGCCCAGGTCTTCCATGCGCAGAAATTGGAGAGCCTGGGGGTTTTCACCGGCGGTATCGCGCACGATTTCAACAATCTCCTCAGCAGCATCCTGGGAAGCGCCGAGCTCGCGCTGCGTGAGCTTCCCGCCGACGATCCGACGCGCACGCACATGGAGGAGATTCACCGCGCCGCCGAGCACGGCACCGAACTCTGTCAGCAGATGTTGGCCTATGCGGGGAAGGCGGCGCCCCAACGTGGTCCGATCGACCTCATCGAGCTCATCCGCGAAATGGACCGGCTCTTTAGAATCTCCATCTCGCGCGAGATCGAGCTGCAGGTTCAAGCCCCGCCATCGCTGCCCGCGATCGAGGGGGACGCGAGCCAGATCCGGCAGATCGTTCTCAACCTGATCATCAACGCTTCCGAGGCATCCGAGGGTCGGAAAGGAACGATCGTCATCCGCATGGGAGAGGAGTTCTGTGAAGAAAGGGAACTGAGTACTCCCTGGTTGAATCAGGATCTGCCGGCCGGGGACTACGTCTATCTGGAGGTGGAAGACACCGGAAAGGGCATGGACCAAGCCACCATGCTGCGCGTGTTCGACCCCTTCTTCTCGACCAAGTTCGCCGGACGCGGCCTCGGTCTGGCGTCGACCCTAGGCATCATCAAGGAGCACCGGGGAAGCATTCGGGTCGAAAGCGCTCTGGGCAAGGGCACCAAGTTCCACGTCAGCTTTCCCGCCGCCAAAGCGGAGGTCGCCTCGAAGCCGCCGGAGATCACGCACGAATGGGAGGGAAGCGGACTGGTTCTGCTCATCGAGGACGAGGAATCGGTGCGCGCGGTCACCCGTCGCCTTCTCGAGAGTCTGGGCCTTCAGGTCGAGACGGCAAGCGACGGCGTGGAGGGCCTGCAGAAGTTCTCCGAGCGGCCGGAGGCCTTTCGGCTCGTCATCGCGGACATGATCATGCCGCAACTCGGTGGCGAAGAGGTTCTCGAGGAGATTCGCGCGCGCCGAAGCGACTTGCCCGTCCTCTTGACCAGCGGCTTCAGCGAAGCGGAAGCGGTCCGCACTCCCGCGCGCGATCCGCTGACCGAGTTCTTGCCCAAACCCTTCGGTCTGAACGAGCTGCGCAAGTATCTCGATCGCCTTCTGGATCTGAGCAAGAGCTAGTCGACGAAAAAGTCGGGGAACAGCTCGGCCCCCGGCTCCACCGCGTAGGCGTCGAACTCGGTGACACCCTCCTCACGCAGGACCTCCTCGTCCAGATAGAAGTTCCCGCTGCAGGCCCGGCTCTCCCGCGTCAGAATGGCGTGCGCCGCGTCCGCCATGATGGAGGGCTTGCGTGAGCGGCGAACCATGGGCTCTCCGCCCAGGAGGTTACGCACCGCGGCGGTCGCGATTGCGGTCCTGGGCCACAGAGCGTTCACCGCGACTCCGCTCTCGGCGAACTCCGCGCTCATCGCGAGGACCCAGACGCTCATCCCGTACTTCGAGAGACTGTAGGCCGCGTGGTCCTTGAACCACTTTTTGTCCCAGTTCAGCGGGGGCGAGATGTTGAGGATGTGGGGGTTGTCCACTTTCAGGAGATGGGGCAGACAACTGCGGGCGCAGAGAAACGCGGCGCGGGTGTTCACCGCGAAGAGCCGGTCGAAGGTGCGCATCTTGGTCTCCAGGGTGCCACTGAGGGCGAGCGCGCCCGCGTTGTTCACCAGGATGTCGATCCGCCCGAAGCGCGCCAGCGCGGCGTCGACCGTTGCCAGCACTTCTTCCTCGTGCCGCACGTCGCACTGTAGCGCGAGCGCCTCCCCGCCCGCGCGCTCGACTTCCGCCGCGGCCGTGTGAATGGTGCCCGGCAATTTCGGGTGTTCCCGCACCGTTTTGGCCGCCAGGACCACTTTGGCGCCGTCCCGCGCCGCCCGCAGGGCGATCGCCTTGCCGATCCCCCGGCTGGCGCCGGTGATGAAGAGGACCTTTCCGCGCAGATCAGCCATGCAGGCTCCGTTCTTTCGGGATTTCGTCGGCTGTCATTCTGCCCCTCTTGCCCGGGAGCGGCAAGTCGGCACCGTGAGCGGCTTGAAACCCCCTCCGCCGCGCTCTATGTTCATGATCTGTCTTTCCGCGCGAGCGCCCGCGCGGGTTTCGTTCCAGAACTCAGGGGGCAACCATGGCCATCGTAGAATGCGTTCCCAATTTCAGTGAAGGCCGCGACCACGCGGTTTTGGATGCGATCGTAGCGGCGATCAAGAGCGCGGATGGCTGCCAGGTCCTGGATGTGGATCCGGGCGCCGCGACCAATCGCACCGTCGTCACCGTGGTGGGCGAGCCCGAAGCGGTGCTGGAAGGCGCATACCGTGGAATCGCGAAGGCCGCGCAACTCATCGACATGAGCAAGCACCGCGGTGCCCACCCGCGCATGGGCGCCACCGACGTCTGTCCCTTCGTGCCGGTTTCCGGTTTGAGCATGGACGACTGCGTGGAGCTCGCGCGCCGTCTGGGCAAGCGGGTGGGAGAAGAGCTGAAGATTCCCGTCTATCTCTACGAGTACGCCGCTTCGCGTCCGGAGCGGGTGAACCTGGCAGACGTGCGCAGCGGGGAATACGAAGCGCTTCCGGACAAGTTGACCAAAGAGGAATGGAAGCCGGACTTCGGCCCGGCCAGCTTCAACCCGCACACCGGCGCCACCGCCATTTCCGCGCGCGAGTTTCTCTTGGCCTACAACGTCAACCTCAACACCCAGGACAAATCGAGGGCCAGCGACATCGCCCTCGACTTGCGCGAGCAGGGGCGCGCCAAGCGCGACGCTCAGGGCGAGATCGTGCGCAATGAATCCGGCCAGGCGATCAAGGTGCCAGGGCGTTTTCAGCACGTCAAAGGCGTGGGCTGGTACATCGACGAGTACAAGCTGGCGCAGATCTCCATGAACCTGACCAATTATAAGGTCAGCAGCCTGCACGCCGTGTTCGATGCCGCCTGCGAGGAGGCGGTGAAGCGCGGCTTGCGCGTCACCGGCAGTGAACTGGTTGGTCTGGTGCCGCTGGAGGCCATGCTGCAGGCCGGCCGGCACTACCTGCGCAAGCAGGGCAAGAGCGCCGGCATTCCCGAGAGTGAGGTCGTCGAATGCGCGATCCGCAGCATGGGAATGCGCGACGTGGCTCCCTTCGACCCGCACGAGAAGATCATCGAATACCGCCTCAAGAAGGGACAGACGGGTCTGGCCGATCTGAGTCTCGCCGCCTTCTGCGACGAGCTCTCCAGCGAATCCCCCGCCCCCGGTGGAGGAAGCGTGGCCGCGCTCGCAGGTAGCCTCGCCGCCGGCCTGGCCGCGATGGTGGCCAATCTCACGGTGGGACGGAAGGGCCAGGACGATGTCTGGGACGAGATGAACGAGCTGGCAGTGGAGGCGCAGGGGCACAAGGACTGGCTCATGGAGGCCGTCGATGCCGACACTCAGGCTTTCAACGCGGTACTGACGGCTCGCCGGATGCCCAAATCGAGCGAGAGCGAAATCGCGGCGCGGGAAGAGGCCATTCTGCAGGCCAACCGCGAGGCCACCCTGGTTCCCTTGCGCGTGCTCGAGCGCATGCATGCCGTGCTCGAACTGGCTGCGCAAGCCGCGCACAAGGGTAATCCCAACAGCCTGAGCGACGCGGGGGTCGCGGCCCTCTGCGCCCTGGCCTGCGCCGAGGGAGCCTACTACAACGTGCTCATCAACCTGGCCGGGCTGAAGGAGGACCAGCCCTGGGCGCGGAAGACGGAAGAGCGCGCCGAATCCGCCCTGGGCCAGGCCCGGAAGGCGGGCGAGGCCCTCCGCGACGAAGTCAGGGGCACCCTGAGGGCCGCCCTGAGCGACTAGACCGTCGCAAAATTCATGAATACTGGACTTGATTCTCCTTTCCCCTCGCTCCATAATGGAGAAAACTTCGAACGAATGTTCGGACGGGAATGGAGTTATGTCACAAACTCTTACTGCATATGGATTTAGTGTCAAAACCCCCGGGCAAGCGCTGGAAAAACTGGAGCTGAACGAACTCCGTTGCGGCCCGCAGGAGGTCCTCATCGAGGTCGCGGGCTGCGGAGTCTGCCACACCGACCTCGGCTTTTGGGCTGGACAGGTCCCCCCCCGCCACCCTCTTCCCTTGATCCTGGGTCACGAAATTTCGGGGCGCGTGGTCGACTGCGGAGAGAACGCACAAGAATGGCAGGGGCGCCGGGTGTTGGTGCCGGCGGTGATTCCCTGCGGAGAATGTCCGGCGTGCAGGGCCGGCCGACCCACCATCTGCCGCCACCAGTTCATGCCGGGCAACGACGGCCACGGCGGTTTCGCGACCCACGTCAAAGTTCCCGCGCGCGGACTGTGCCCCATCCCCAAGACCCTCCCCCCAGGACTGTCTCTTCCCCAGCTCTCGGTGGTGGCGGATGCGGTCACCACCCCCTACGAAGCGATTCGCCGCAGCGGACTGTCGGCCAGGGACGTCGCGATCTTCGTCGGAGTGGGTGGGGTCGGAGGATTCGGAGTGCAGATCGCGGCCGCCCTGGGAGCCGCGGTGGTGGCGATCGACGTCGATGAGACCCGTCTCGCTCTGGCCTCGAAGCACGGAGCCACTCTCGCCCTGGACGCCTCAGCGAGCGACGCCAAGGAACTCAAGAAATTGGTGCGTCAATTCGCCAAGTCTCAAGATCGCGGCGGCATCGGCCTGAAAGTTTTCGAGACCAGTGGAACCGTCGCGGGACAGGAGACTGCTTTCAATTTGCTCGACTTCGGCGGCCATCTGGCCGTGGTCGGGTTCACCCCCGAGAAGACCAGCCTGCGCCTGAGCAACCTCATGGCCCTGGACGCCACCGCGCGCGGAAACTGGGGTTGCCCGCCACAGTGGTATCCCGACGCACTCGATCTGGTCCTTTCGGGAAAGATCGATCTGAGCGACTTCGTGCAGACCTACCCTCTGAACGAGGCGGCGGAAGTGATGAACGAAGTAGCGCAGCACCGCGTCCAGAAACGTCCCGTTTTGGTGCCCTGAACTCCGCAAGCGAAGGATGACCATGAACGATCACAATCTCACCGAGCGTTTCGAGCCCCGGCACATCCTCTATGAACACAGACCGGTTCTCAGCCGCGACGGCAATCCGGCGGAGGGACTCCACAATGTGTGGATCTCGCTCAACAATCCCGAAGAGCTCAATTCCTACACCACCGACAGCATCAAGGAAATCATCCTGGCCTTTCGTGCCGCGAGCAACGACCGGGCGGCGGTGGCGGTGATCTTCACCGGAGTGGGGAATCGCGCCTTCTGTTCGGGAGGAAACACGCGCGAGTACGCCGAGGTCTATGCCAACGCTCCCGGCGAGTACCGGCAGTACATGCGCCTCTTCAACGACATGGTCAGCTCCATTCTGCACTGCGACAAGCCCGTGATCTGCCGGGCCAACGGGATGCGAGTGGGTGGAGGGCAGGAGATCGGCATGGCCTGCGATTTTACCGTCGCGAGCGACCTCGCCGTCTTCAGCCAGGCCGGCCCCAAGCACGGGTCCGCCCCCGACGGAGGAAGCACGGACTTCTTGCCGCTCTTCGTGGGGATGGAAAACGCGATGATGAGCGGGACCCTGTGCCGTCCGTGGAGCGCACACCGCTTTTACCGTCTGGGTGGACTCACCGACATCGCTCCCGCTCTGCTCGTCGACGGAGAATTCCTGGCCAATCCCCTGGTGATCACGGACCGCTACCTCGACGAGTTCGGCCGCGTAGTACACGGCGAATTCAAGACGGGAAACGAGCGCGCGAAAGGAAAGGAACTCCTTGCCAAAGGTGAGGTGAATCTCGGCAAGCTGGACGAGCTCACCGAGACTCTGAGCACGGACCTTCTTTATACCATGCCCGACTGCCTCACCAAGACCATCGAGAGTCTGCGGAAGCACAAGTTGGAACACTGGAATTCCAACAAGGAGACCAATCGCGCCTGGTTGAGTTTGAACATGATGACCGAAGCCAGTTGCGGCTTCCGGGCCTTCCATTACGGAACGCGGGACCAGCGTGAGGCCGACTTCCCCCTCCTGCGTCGCCGTCTCGCCGAAGGCGCCCACTGGGGCGAGAATCTGATGCGCGAAGTCGCGCCGTGGATCGAGGGGGGATGAACGTGGAAACGAAAAAAGTGAGAGTCGAGTTCTCCCGTGGCGAACGCGTGGTGAGCCTCTGGCTCGCGAGCCCCAAGGCGAACGTGCTCGATCAGACCATGGCGGAGGAACTCACCGGCGCTTTGAACTCTCTGCGTGAACATCGTTCGTTGCGTGCCATCGTGATCCGCCCCGAAGGCCCCCATTTCAGTTTCGGGGCCAGCGTGGAAGAGCACTTACCCGCTCAGATCGGCGCCGCCCTCACTCGCTTGCGGACCCTCCTGAGCGCGCTTCTCACCAGCTCCGCGCCCACCATCGCCGCCGTGCGCGGACAGTGCCTGGGCGGCGGCCTGGAACTCGCGCTGGGGTGTGACCTCGTCATGGCCGAGGAGAACGCCAAGCTGGGACTTCCCGAAATCAAACTGGGGGTCTTTCCCCCGGCCGGAGCCGCTCTCCTCCCGGTACGCATCGGAGCCAGCAGGGCCTCCGAGCTCGTTCTCACCGGACGCAGCCTCACGGGAAGCGAGGCGCAGCAGGCGGGACTGGTGGCCCGGCTCGTGCCGGAAGGAACACTCGACGCCGAGCTCGCGAGCTTGCTCGAAAACGAATTCTTGCCCCGCTCGGCGCCCGCGCTCCGCTACGCGAGCAAGGCTTCGCGCCGCGCGCTTTTGGCCGCGGTGCACGAAGACCTTCCCGAACTCGAGCACCTCTATCTCGAGGAACTGATGGATCAGCCCGACGCGGAGGAGGGCATTCGCGCCTTCCTGGAGAAGCGATCCCCGCGCTGGACCGACGACGAAGGGATTCAGCCGTGAAGGGCGAGCTGGCCAGACTCGTGAAGCGCACCACGGCCCTGCACGAGGACCTCGCCCTCAGCTCCGTCAAACAATGGAAAAGCGACCACCCCGGCGCGAAGGCCATCGGCCATCTACCGATCTACGTACCGCGCGAGATCATTCATGCGGCCGGAATGCTGCCCGTGGGAATCATGGGCGGCGGTGAGGATCTCGAGATCATTCGAGGCGACGCCTACTTCCAGAGCTACATCTGTCACATTCCGCGTTCCACCATCGAACTCGCCCTGAGCGGCCGGCTCGATTGTCTGGACGGCATGCTCTTCCCCTCCATCTGTGACGTGATCCGAAACCTGTCGGGAATGTGGAAGCTGCTGTTCCCCGAGCGCTACGTGCGCTATGTGGACGTGCCTCAGAATTTCGTTCCGGGAGTCGGCGGCCTGTTCTGGCGCCGGGAACTCGAGGATTTGAAACACGAGCTCGAGGAGCTGGGAGGACGGCCCATCGAAGACGAGGCCCTGCGCGCCAGCATCGAGGTCTACAACGAGAACCGGCGCGAGCTCGCCGCGCTCTACGCGGCCCGAAGCAAAGAACCCTGGCTGTACCCTAGCTACGAGATGTATCCGGTCGTGCGCGCGGGCAACGTGCTCCCGCCCGAGGAACATACCCTGCTCTTGCGCAGCTACCGTGAACTCGCCCGCCAGGAGAGCGATCGCGTGGAAATGGACTTGAGCCGCGTGGTCGTGGTGGGGGCCTTCTGTGAGCAGCCCCCCATCGGCCTGCTCAAGACACTCGAGCGCGCCGGCTGTTTCATCGTGGACGACGACATGCTCTTGGGTTTGCGCTGGCTCACCGAAGAGGTCCCCGTAGAGGGCGATCCCATGCAAAACCTGGTCGATTCGTATTTGGAGCACAGCGCATCCACCGCCTCGCGCTATGAACCCGAGGGGGACAAGGGCCGCTCCCTGGTGAATTCAGTGCGCGAGAACATGGCGGAGGGGGTCATCCTCTCGGCGCCCAGCTTCTGCGATCCCGCCCTCCTCGACCAACCCATGCTCGCGGCCGCCCTGCAACGCGAGGGCATTCCCTACACCCAGTTCAAATACTCCGAAGACATGGGCCAATTCGCAGTCATTCGTGAACAGACCGGGACCTTCGCCGATTCCATCCGTCTGTGGAGCGAGAAGGGAGCGTGACGATGGCAGACACTCGAGGTCCAAAAAGCGCCGCGGTGCAAAAAGATCTCAGCATGGATTTGCAGAAGCAGATGATCGCCGATCATTATCTCGCCCTGCAGAACGCAAAGGCGGATGGCCGCAAGTCGGTCTACACCTTCGTGCCGGGCAATTTGACCGAGCTCATCCGCTCCTTCGACCTTTTGCCCGTTTTGCCGGAAATCAACGCCCTGCAGTCCGGGATGCGCGGACTCTCCGCCGGCTACATCGCCGAGGCCGAGAAGGCCGGGCACTCCGAAGACGTCTGCACCTACGTGAAGTGCGATCTGGGCATGCTGAAGAAGGGCAACATCTCGCCCACGGGGACCCAGCTGCCCGACCCCGACCTCTTGCTCCTCTCCTACACCGGCTGCTTCACCTTCATGAAGTGGTTCGAGCTTCTACGCGAGGAGTACGGCGCGCCCACCAGCATGCTACACGTGCCCTACCAGTCCGAGGGCACGATCCAGGAGCATCAGGTCGCGTATGTGGTCGATCAGCTGAAATCCGAGGTCATCCCGAAGCTGGAGAGCATCAGCGGAAAGAAGTTCGACAAAGGCCGGCTGGCGGAAATGCTCGAACTCTCCGCCCGGGCGGAGGACGACCTGGTGTGGGTGCTCGAGAGCGCCAAGAACGTGCCCTCGCCGATCGACGCCTATTTCGGCGGCGTCTACTACATCGGTCCCATGTTCACCGCATTCCGCGGCACGCAGGAAGCGGTCGACTATTACGCCGCCCTGCGGCGCGAGATCGAGGAGCGCCTGCGTCGCAAACAGGGGCCGGTCACTCCCGAAGGAGAGGTCAAAGACGAGCGCTTCCGTCTGGTGGTGGAAGGTCCACCCAACTGGACTAGTTTTCGCGCGTTCTGGAAGATGTTCTACGACGAGGGTGCGGTGGTGGTCGCCAGCTCTTACACCAAGGTGGGGGGACTTTACGACCGCGGCTTTCGTCACGATCCGACACGTCCCCTTCAGAGCCTGGCCGAATACTGCCTGGGCTGCTACACCAACCTGGGACTTCCCTCACGCGTCGATCTCTTGGCTTCCTACGTGCGCGAATACAACGCGCACGGCTTCTTGATCAACAGCGTGAAGAGCTGCAATTCCTTCAGCGCCGGACAACTTCTGATCCTGCGTCAGATCGAGGAGCGTACCGGCGTGCCCGGCGGCTTCATCGAGAGCGACCTGGTGGACCCCCGCTATTTCTCTTCCGCGAACATCAAGAACCGCATCGAGAGCTATCTGCAGATGCTCGAGCAAAAGGGACGCACGGAGGCGCGAGCATGAAGAGCTGGAAGATCTACGTGGGGATCGATCTGGGGTCGACGACCACCAAGGCCGTGATCCTGGACGAGAACCAGAGGGTCCTGGGAAAGGGCATCACCAACAGCCGAAGCAATTACGACGTGGCCGCGGCCATCGCGCGTTCGGAAGCCTTCGTGCAGGCGCGCTTCTCGCTGCTGCGCTCTTTCGTGCAGGACCACGAGGCCCTCAAGCAGGTCACGGACAAGGCCCTGCCCGTTCTCGAGCTCAGCTTTCGCTTCCAGCAATACCTCGAGCAACTGGGCCGCCTGCAATCAGAATTGCACAACGCCGCTCGCTCGTCGCGCCACGAGAATCACCGCGATGAACTCGAGAAGATCGTGGACTTGATCGTCGAAGAAATGGCGGCGCGCATGAAAGAGGCCTTCGTGCCGGGCCACGAGAGAAAGAGCGACTTCTTTCGCGACCTCGCGGGCGCGGAATACATGAAGCTCGCCGAAGACTACGCCACGACGAACGGCATCGGTTTCGAGGAGCTCTGCAGCCTCTACGACGCCGCCATTCTGCCGGTGGAAAACACGGCCGGCAAAACCGGTTTCGTCGAGAACATTCAATCCGCTTTAGCCTTGACCATAGCTCGCCTGGCCGAAGATCCGGCCTGGACTCCGCGCATCGAGTCGGAGTTGCGCGCGTGCGTGAACGAAGGAGCCCAGGCACAGCTCGAAGAGATCGCGACGGTCGGAACCGGCTACGGTCGGGCCCGTCTTCCCTTCCCCCGCGAACAAATTCGCAGCGAAATTCTCTGTCACGGATTGGGGGCGCACGAGATGTTCCCCGGCACCGCGACCGTGCTCGACATCGGAGGGCAGGACACCAAGGCCATTCAGGTCGACGAGGACGGTATCGTGACGAGCTTCCAGATGAACGACCGTTGCGCGGCGGGCTGCGGCCGCTACCTGGGTTACATCGCGGACGAAATGAACCTGGGCCTGCACGAGCTGGGACCTCTCGCGCAGCGCGCCCGCAAGAAGGTGAAGATCAGCAGCACCTGCACCGTGTTCGCCGGCGCGGAACTGCGCGACCGGCTTTCGATGGGACAGCGCCGCGAGGACATTCTCGCCGGTCTGCACCGGGCCATCATCCTGAGAGCAATGTCCCTGCTCGCCCGCTCGGGCGGCATCGACGACGAATTCACCTTCACCGGTGGCGTCGCGCGAAACCCCGCGGCGGTCGCCGCGGTGGAGGGCCTCATCGCGGAAAACTACGGCGAACGCACGATCAACATTTCACCCGATTCCATCTACACCGGCGCTCTCGGCGCCGCGCTCTTCGCAAAGAGGGGAGGACGTGATGCCCACGAGTTCGACCGCAACTGACACCCTCATCACGGCCGGAGTGGACGTGGGAACCAGCTCCGTGAAGACGGTGATCGTGGCATTCTTGCACCCCGAATCGATCGACCGCTCGGTGGGAGCCTCCGAGCTGGAGATTCTTTCGTACCGCCACGATCGCATCCGGCGCCGGGATCTCCGCGAGGTGGTGGACCAGAGTTGGGCGATGGCCCTGGATGAGGCCGGCCTGAGCGCGGCAGACGTGGCTTACGTCGCCAGCACCGGAGAGGGGGAACTGGTGGATTTTCGCCGCGGACATTTCTACGGCATGACCACCCATGCACGCGGTGCGACCTTCCTCTTTCCCGGCGCCAAAGCAGTTCTGGACCTGGGATCGCTTCACGCGCGCGCCATGCGCGTCGACGCCCAAAGCCGTGTTCTCGCCAATCGCATGACGAGCCAGTGCGCCTCCGGTTCGGGACAATTCCTGGAAAACGTGGCGCGCTATTTGGGTGTCACCCTCGAAGAGGTGGGAGAGCTGTCGCAGTGCGCCCAGACTCCCGAATCGGTGAGCAGCGTGTGCGCGGTGCTGGCCGAAACCGACGTCATCAACATGGTCAGCAGCGGAATCAAGACCGAGGACATCCTGAAGGGCATCCATCTCTCGATGGCCGGCCGTTACGTCAAACTCTTGCGCGCGATCGGAGGAGAAGGCAAGATCGTGATCACCGGCGGTCTTTCGGCGGACGCGGGCTTGGTGGAAGCGATGCGGGAGAAAGCGGCCGAGGACGATTTGCCCATGAGTTTTCACACTCACGAACTCTCGATGCACGCGGGGGCGCTGGGTGCCGCCCTGTGGAGCGGATATCGGCACCGGGTTCTTCTTCAGCGAGAACGGGCGGCCCGGGCAGCAGGCGGCGCTCGTCTGGATTGAATCACGGCTTCATCGAACGCGGGGGAAGCATGCACGCAGCCAAGTCTTCGAATTTCCCTTCGTCCCCCGAGAGCCGCGAGATGCATTTTGCCCCGGCATATTCCAGGGAAATGGAGGGGCGGGTCGCGATCGTGAGCGGCGCGGCCGGAGGCATCGGCAAGGCCATCATGGCCGAGCTCCTCGGTCACGGCGCGCGTGTGGTGGGGTTCGACCTCATGGATCCACCCGACTCCAAGCTCGACTGGATGAAAGGCGACGTGGGCGAAGACCACGACGTAGAGCGCGTGGTCGCCTCCACCGTGCAAGAATACGGGCGCCTGGACTTCGTGGTGCACGCGGCGGGGATCGCTCGCGACGGAGTACTCTGGAAGCTCTCCGAAGACGACTGGGACGCCGTGCACCGAGTCAATCTGAAGAGCGCCTTTCTCTTGCTGAGGCACGCGGTGCCCGTCATGAGGAAGGCCGAACGCGGCAGCATCGTCTTCATCGGCTCCATCAACGGCTCGCGCGGAAAATTCGGCCAGACGGCATATGCGGCGAGCAAGGCCGGGCTCCTCGGCCTGGCCAAGAGCGCGGCGCGAGAGTGCGCCCGCTTCCACCTGCGCGTGAACGTGGTGGAACCGGGCATGGTCAACACGAGCATGACGCGGGATCTGCCCGAGAGCGTCAAGGAGGAAGCGCTGCGGGAGATCCTGCTGGGGCGTTTCGCCGAACCCGTCGACATCGCCCGCGCGGTGCACTTTCTGCTCGGCGACGGTGGCTCGCACATCACCGGCCAGATCCTGCGTGTCGATGGCGGTCAATACTTCTAGCGGCCCCGCGCTGCCCAGGCGGAACGGCGCGGGATTCCGCGCGCTGGAGAAATCGACGCCAATGTGGTCGGAATTCCGCTGGGGTCGCTATATTGTCGTGAATTCCAAGGCGAGGCAGGGCCTGAGCCCTGAGAGGAGAATCAAATGCGGTGTACACGTTGCGGACATGTGGGCGGGGGACAGGACAATTTCTGCAGTGAATGTGGAGCGTTCCTGCGCGACGCATACGTCGATCACAAGCTGCTCTTCGCATTGCAACAGCAGAGCGAGGGGAACGACAAAGAGGCGCGCCGCGCCATGGAGCGGCTGATCGAGGACAACCCCGACCACGTGCTCGCGAATCATCTCCTGGGCAGTCTCTACTTTCACCAGGGCACCCTGGAAAAGGCAATCCAGTGCTACCGCTGCGCGCTCAAGAAGGCGCCCCATTTTCTCCAGTGTATCTATGATCTGGGCGTGGCCTGGTATCATCACGGCAACATGAAAGAGGCCATTCGAGCCTTTCAGAAATGTCTCAGTATCGACCCGCACTACAACGCCGCCCACTACCGTTTGGGGATCGCCCTCTTTCACGCCGGTGAAATCGACGCGGCACTCGAGCACTACGAAATCGCCTCCTCGCTCACCCCGGAATATCTCATGGCCCGTTATCACATCGGGATCGTCCACGAGCGCAAGAACGACCACAAGTCGGCTGCCCAAGCCTTCCAGCAGAGTATCGATGAAGCAGTCGGCGAGGTGAGCAGCCTCTATCACCTGGCACAGATCCGGCGCGCCGAGGGGAACGAGGAAGAAGCTCGCGAGCTTCTGGAGCGCGCCGCGGGTTTTGGCACACTCGATTCGGTGGAGTGAATCCGTGAGCGAATCTTCCAAGCTTCCACGTCCTTCCATCGACGAGTTGATCTTCGACTGGGAGCAGGCCGGCCCCAACCGCTTCACCGGGGTCGATCACGTGATGATCGACGACGAGACCCTGCGCGATGGGCTTCAATGCCCCTCGGTGATCGATCCCGACACCGAGTTGAAGGTCGAGCTTTTGCACATCATGGACAGCCTGGGCATCGAGACCGCGGACGTCGGTTTGCCCGGCGCCGGTGAACGTCAATGGAACGCGGTCATGCGTCTCTGCCGCGAGATCGTCGACCACGGGCTTTCCATTCGTCCCAACTGCGCGGGTCGTACCGTGATGGCCGACATCCAGCCCATGGCGGAGATTTCCCAGCGCGTGGGAATCGGGATTGAAGCCTGCGTCTTCATCGGCAGCAGTCCCATCCGACAGTACACCGAGAACTGGCAACTCGATCAGCTGCTGCGTCACACGAAGGAAGCGGTGAGCTTCGGAGTGGCCGAGGGACTGGACGTGATGTACGTCACCGAGGACACGATCCGTTCCTCACCCGAACACCTGCGCCTGCTTTTGACCGCCGCGATCGACGCCGGGGCCAAGAGAGTTTGTCTGTGTGACACGGTGGGCGCGGGAGTTCCCGAGGGAGTCAAGAACCTCGTCGCATGGACGCGCCAGCTCATCGACGAGTTGGGAGCGGAGGTCGGCATCGACTGGCACGGACACCGCGACCGCGGGCTCGATCTCTCCAATACCCTGGCCGCGATTCAGGCCGGCGCGACCCGTGTCCACGGCACCCTGCTGGGGATCGGCGAACGGGTGGGCAACACTCCCATCGAGCAGCTTCTGGTGAATCTCAAACTTCTGGGCCTGCGCGATGACGACCTCTCCCGCCTGCCCGAATATGCGACGCTGGTATCCAAGGGGACCGGAGTGCCCATCCCCGCGAACGCGCCCATCCTGGGGCGCGACGCGTTCCGTACCGCCACTGGAGTCCACGCTTCCGCCGTGGTCAAGGCTCAGGCCAAGGGGGACGCGTGGCTCGCCGATCGCGTGTATTCGGGGGTGCCCGCGAGCTGGATCGGACGCAGCCAGGAAATCGAAGTGGGCCACATGTCCGGCAACTCGAACGTCATCCACTACCTCAAGAGCCGTGGTTTGCCCTACGGCCCCGAGGTCGTGCAAGCGGTCCTCGCCGAAGCCAAGAAGTCGCCCCGCCTTTTGGAGGAAGAAGACATCGTCGCGCTCGTGCGCAAGGTGACGAGTGCAGCCTCCGGCGGACGCGAGTAGCTCCCTCCGCGCCGCACTTTTGAGCCCACAGGGTTTTCAGATCACCGCATCGGGAAGAGTCTCGACGAACTCGCGCAGTTCGTCGCGCACCCGCCGGTAAGGACCCAGAATCTCCTCTTCTTCGCTGAGCTCGGCGACGAGCCGCGGAGGATCATCGAAGTTGTGGTGCACCACGCGCGCGGGGCGGGGAAATACGGGACAGTTCTCGTAGGCGTTGTCGCACACGGTGATCACCACGTCGAAGTCGTGATCGAGCACCTCCTGCAAGTGCTTGCTCTTCTGGTGTGAGATGTCCACTCCCGCCTCTTTCATGACCTTCACCGCATAGGGATCGAGCCCTTTCGGCTCGAGGCCGGCGGAGTGGACGTGAATCTGCTCGCCACGGAGCTGGCGCGCCCAGCCCTCGGCCATCTGGCTGCGACAGGAATTGCCGGTGCAGAGAAAGAGGATCTTTAGCTTGTCGTGCGTCATGGTAATGGGGGCTTCTGGGGAATCAGCTCGCAATCGGGGCGGCCTGTTCCCAGAGCATGCTGAAGATGGAGGAAAAGCCGCGGCTCAAGGACTCATTGCGAATTTCGATCATGATGAAGCCGTCTCCCTCGGCTGGACGCGGATCGACCATGGGCAGACCGGTGATGCGATCGTCGAAAATCACCATGCGCATGGGTACCTCTTTGAGCCAGCGCAGGTTCGCGCCACTGCGCAGGTACTCCTCGAGGATCTCGCGTTCCGGATCGCCATAGCCCGAAGGAAGCTCGTAGATCTGCCGAACTTCCACCCCCGCCTTGACTCGCTCGCGCACCAGCTCCGTATCGTCGCGCACCACCAGGGGTAAGCGCGCCACCACGCACACTCGCTCGGTGGCTGCGTTCAAGAGAATCTTGTAGTTGCGCGCGGCGGCATAGCGCCCCTGGAAAAGTTTGACCCGGCCCTCGCGCCGGTTGAGGGCGGTCCCGGAGCTGACGAACTCCTCCTTGAGACGCTTCAGGGCGTGCTTGGTGCTCGATTCCCGCGCCCGCATGTCCTCCAGGAGCGGACGAAACGCCAGATGGGGCGCGATGGCGGCGTAGCAATTGACCGGGCCGAGCTGGCTCTCGCACAGGCCGCGCTGAATGAGGCGCTTGAGCGTGGAGTAGACCTTGGGCTGGGGAACGCGGCTGAGTTCCGCGATCTCGGGCACCCGGGAACCGGGATGGCGCAGAATGGCCAAGTAGACCCGCACCTCGTAGTCGGTGAGGCCCAGATTGACCAGACCCTCGGAAATCCGGGAGTCGGTTCCACTCACGGTCTTGGCCTTGCGGGCAGGACTCACCAGGCAAACCTCTCCTGTGCGCGGCAGCTTGCAGTCTAGAGGGCGAAATGGGGGAAGGCCAGCGCCATTCCGTGCGCGGCGAAGCGGCAGGACGAAGGCCCGCCCTGAGGGCGGGCCTTCGTATTCGGGGCGCGCTCACACCCGGGTCTTTCCCTGCCGCGATTTGCCCCGGGGTCAGGCGAATCCCCCTCGGCCTGCCGTCTGGTCCCAGCAAACGAGGCAGGGGGCGACCCTCACGAGGCATCGGCGGAAGAGCACGGGGGCGCGGCCACCGTGGTACGCTCCACTGAGTGCAATAATTTTAGCCGATTTTTTGAATCGGCGTCTACCCCCTGCTTTCTCAATTTCCCATCCAGGGTTGGAAGTCCTTTGATTTCAGCGGGTATCTTCTCTTATCGCCCAAAGGATTCAGTGACTATCATGGATGCTGGATTTTGGCTTGGATCACGACTTGGGCTCACACCCCGTGGAGGCTCCCGTGCCGCGAGATTGGAATGAAGCAGAGCTGAAGGAGCGGCCGGCGCGCGACGAGGCCGAAATCCGCCCTTCCGCGGGCGCGGCCCTGGGACAGTGGGGCAAGGCGCCTCCCCATCCGCTCTCGCGGCCCAGCCTCACGCGGCGCTTGCAGCGGCTTTTCGCGCGCTCCCTGCGCATCCTGCCCAAGACTGTGGTGAAGATCTTCGCCGCGCGCTACATCGCGGGAGAGACCGTGGCCGATGGGGTGGCCAAGGCGCGCGAACTCCACGAGGCTCACGGCCTCCACTCCACGCTCGACGTCCTGGGAGAGGATGTCCACACGAGCGCGGACGTGGAGGAGTACCACCGCGAGTATCGAAAGCTGATCGCGAGCATCGCCGATCTTCCTTTCGCGAACGTCTCGATCAAGCTCTCCGCCCTGGGGCAGCTTCTCGACGAAGAGGACTGCATCCAACGAACCGAAGACATCGTCAGGCGCGCCGCGGAGGTCGACACCTTCGTCCGCTTCGACATGGAAGACCACACGACGACCAGCAGCACCCTGCGCATCTACCGGACCTTGCGCGAACGCGGCCACACCAATCTGGGCATCGTCTTGCAGTCACGGCTCTTCCGCACGACCGACGACCTCGAGGAACTCGCCCATTTCAAGCCCAACGTGCGCCTGTGCATCGGAATCTACCGCGAGCCGCCACAGATCGCGCTGCAGGACAAGCCCGAGATGAAGCGGCGCATGATGGAATTGCTGGAAGGCATGTGGGCGAATTCCCAGCACGTGGCCCTGGCCACCCACGAGGAATGGTGCATCCGAGAGGCCCTGACGATCGCCGAGCGCCTCCACATTCCCAAACCCGAAATCGAAGTTCAGATGTTACTGGGAGTACCGAGCCTCCCCTTGCAGAAGGAACTCATTGCGCAGGGAATCCGCGTGCGCCTCTACGTTCCTTATGGCCGGCAGTGGTACGCCTACAGCATGCGACGTCTGGAGAACAACCCGGACGTGTTCCTTTCCGTCCTGAAGAGCCTCGTGCGCAGCATCTTCCATCGCGGGTCCAATTGAAGTACAATCGTCTAGATACGATGATTGACTTTCTCCTCGTTGATTGAAGCGCGTGCGCATGAGAAGAACTTCGCCCATTCCACTCCTTTGTCTTCTCTGTTCGGTCCTGCTCGTGGCAGTTCGCCCTTCGACCGCTTCGGCGCTCGTGCTGAATTTCGACGAACTCGTTTCGGGCACTCCGGTCAACGAGCAATACGAGTTCATGGGCGTGCACCTTCATGCTGTTGGCACCGGGCTCGGAGAGATCATCGCCACTGCCCTGGCCGATACCTGCCCCGGGATGCCGGCCTCGGCGCCCAATGTCCTTTCCTACCAGGCCGAAGGCAGCTGTCCGAACGTTCACGACGAACTGGGCTGGTTCGTCGTCGACTTCGATACTCCGCAAAACCGAGTTTCGATCACCGCCGTTCACGAGGGGCCCGACGCAGCGGCTTACTTGAAAGCATACGGGGCCGACGGATTCATCGAAATCGCATGGAGCGTTCCCGGTGCGGCAATGACCGGAGTTCCTCAAACTCTCACGGTCGCACCGCCTTTGGACCGGCAACGGATCACCCAGGTACTCTTCGGCGTCTATCGCTCCAGTGATGCCGCGGTCTTCGACGATCTCTCCTTCGACCTCGTCGTCCCCACCTCCTCGAGCAGCTGGGGAACGCTCAAGGCCCAGTGGCGGTGAGTGAGACCGCCCGCGAGCCGTCGCGCCCCGCTACTTCCTTCGGCAAGCGCACGAGGTCCCTCAGCAACCCGCGGGAACACCTTCGGCAAGCGCATGAGGTCCTTCAGCAACCCCGCGCGAGATTGTCCAGGAAGTGCCAGTACGCGGTGATGATGCACCCCATGGTGGCGTAAATGTCTTGGCTCACGGCAGTGCAACGATTGAACTCTTCGTAAAAGGTGACGATGGCACAGGTGTAGAACTCCTTGTGGGATGCGCTCACCGGAGTTTGCCACTCGTCCGCCTGAAGACCCTCGATGAACTCCGCGCGCGAGTCCGTGGCCGGTCCGGGCGTCCCCCGCGTGCTCAGTTCGGGCCAGCGCTGCTTCAGGCCCAAGCTCAGGATCTCCTGACGCGCCAGGAAGGCCCCCAGATCTTCGCGCGAAAATCCCAGCCGCCGGAAGGCTCCCTCTTCGTCTCGGGCCAGCAGGCGGATGCGAAGCTCCGTGCGCAGGACGGGATCACTGAGCTTGCTTTGTATCGCGGCCAGAAGCGAGAGTGCGCTGCGGAACCAGGGCTCCTCCTGCAGCTTGCCGGCCCTTTCGAACTGGGGAGCGGTCTCTTCTTCTGCGGCGCAGCCAAAGAATAGAACCCAGGCGATGGAAATTGAGAGCAAGCAAAGGACGGTGCGTCGATACGCTCGCGACATGAATCGTCTCCCTTCGCGGGAGGCATGACCCAATGCACTGGCAGGACCCGTACCAACAGAGGACAGTCGAGATCTGCTTCAATCTAGCCTTGGTGCGGGGCAGGAACGGAGGGCACCGTCCTGTGTCCCGCTTTCCGGACGGGGAAAGGGCGCTCGACTAGGAGAGACCCGAGGGAAGATGGGTCCGCGTGAGATCGATGTCGTAGGGAGCAATGGGGATCCTTTCGCTCAGCCCAGAGCGTACCCCTTCGCGGAATTCGGCGAGCTGCTGGTCCTGCTCGAGCTCGCTGAGCGCACCCAAACCCTCCGCTTCCGCGCGCCGCGCGTAAGGCTCTTCATCGTGCACCACGAGTTTGGACAGGTAGAGCTGGTCACCCGCGCGCAACTCCATTCGCTCGAGTACTCTGAGCGTGGATGCAAGATGGCTCTCGAAGTACTTCTTCCCTCCGGCCCCGACGAGCACGATGACCCCCACGCGGATCGAAGCTCCGTGCAGGCTCTTCACCAGCTCGATGGCGGCCGCCGAGGCCGGCGGCTTGCCCAAAAGCCTCAAGATTTCGTCGTCACCGGATTCCAAGCCCAGATACACGCGTCGCACTCCGGCTTCCGCGAGTTGAGCGAACTCGCGCTCGCTCTTTCGCGGATGGAATCCATCGATGAAGGAATAGAAGCCTTCGAACCAGGCCTGGTGGCTGGCCTTGAACTCCGCGCGCGTGGCCGCGCTCATCGACGGATCGAGCAGGGGTATTCGTTCGGTCACCGCCTGCAGCTTCGGGAGCAGGCGCCGATTCTCCACCATCAGTGCGTTTGCCTGTCCCAGAAAGATGCGATGATAGCGATTCAGGGAAGGGCCGAGATACGCCAGCACCTGGTCGAAGTGGCGGGCGAATTCCTCGAAGCTTCGTTCCCGGTACTGGATCTGCTTGTAAAAATTACAGAAGCTGCAGCGATTCCAGGCACAGCCCTCGGTCAGTTGCAAAACGAGCGAGGAGTAGTGATCGGGAGGAAGAATGGGGATGGGCAGGTAGACCTGACGCACCGCCTCGCGGTCCGCCTTTAGCGCGTTCAGGTCGAAGCGGGACGCGGCAGAAAGAGCTTCCCTGGCCCACCTCGCCGGATGCGCGAGCTTTCCCCGCAGAACTGCGCAATTTTGCTGAGAATCCTCGTTTTGCAGAAGCCGCAGAGCTTCACTCGCATGCGCATGTTGCCGGGCCAAGAAGCGCAGGCAATCCGCCGGGGGATCGAGATGTTGCCGCGCGCGATGAGGGACTCTCACGATCTTCGAAACGAGGAGGCGGCTGTCCAGCGTGCGCCGGTAGCTCACGCCGTCCTTCTGCACGGAGATGATGCGGCCGGCATCATCGAAGTGAATGGCGTGGTCGCGTGGCAGCTCCAGACGCAGAACCTGCGGTCGCGAGCCCAGCTCGAATTGCACTTTGTTGGAAGACCCGATCGCGACGACGGGTTCGTGACCCGGCTCGAACTGCCAGCCGTCATTCATTTCCCTGGCTCACGCACTGTATCGTCCCACTGCTTCCACCCGTCTCCCAGCACTTCCAGAATCGCCGGTGCCATCTCGTAGTGGCCCAGCGGCGGCATGATGTAGGCGCCCTGCACACGGTCGCGCAAACTCAGAAGCGACTCCTGGGCAATTTTCACGCCCTCGGCGCGCGCCGCTTTGCCCGGTTTTACCGATTTCATGCGCTGGCGGATCTCCTCGGGGATACTCATCCCCGGCACGTTCGCGTGCAGAAATTCCGCATTGCGGTAACTGGCCAAGGGGAGCAATCCGAGCAAGATGGGAATCCCGAGATGTTCGATGTCCTTCAGGAAGCGCTCGACGCGGCGGGGATCGTAAACGGGTTGCGTCATGACGAAGTCTGCCCCCGCCTGCACCTTCTTCTCCAGGCGACGGAGCTCTCGTTCGTAATCCATGGCCGCGGGCTCGGCTCCGGTCCCCACCCAGAATTGGGTAGGGGCGTCGAGAGCTTTGCCGGTGGGATCGAGTCCGTGATTGTACGAGCGCACCCAGTGCAAGAGCCCAATGCTGTCCAGATCGTACACCGCGGTGGCGTCAGGATAGTCTCCCACCTTGGGAGGATCCCCGGTGATGATGAGGATGTTGCGGATTCCCAGGGCATGCGCGCCCAGAAGGTCGCTCTGCA
The DNA here is from genome assembly GCA_963806035.1 of Candidatus Krumholzibacteriota bacterium. Classification (GTDB taxonomy): domain Bacteria; phylum Krumholzibacteriota; class Krumholzibacteriia; order JAJRXK01; family JAJRXK01; genus JAOZPE01. The sequence continues at coordinate 49,867 of CAWDWO010000028.1, forward strand.
GGCCCAGCAAATTGCGGTCGCGGCAGCAGACGTGGAGCAACACTTCGGCCTCGGTCTGTTGCCGCATGAGAAGCGCCATCGCCAGATTGCTCATTCGTACGCTGGCCCGCGGGCCATCCGCGATGTTGATGATGTCCACGCCGGCCTCGGTGAGCATTTGCGCGGCCGCGATGCTTTCGCTGGGATCCAGGCCGCCGGGAGGATTCACCTCGACGGAGACCACGAACTTTCCCGAACTCACTTTGCGCGCGAAGACGCTTCTTTCCTCCACAGGAACCCGTTCGACGCCAACCGGGTTGTCCTGACGGAGCTCGACCGTGGTCACGCGAGCTTCTTCCTCGCGCGGCACCGCGATGGCGCCACCCATCATTCGCACCGCGCTACGCAGCCGACGGATGTGCTCGGGAGTGGTTCCGCAGCACCCGCCCACCGCGGAGATGCCCGCCTTCAGCATCCGGCGGCCCATCACTCCGAAGAACTCCGGGTTGGCCACGTAGATCGTGCGGCCCTCCAGGCTCTTGGGCGAGCCCGCATTGGGCTGGCAGATCACCGGCACGCCGTGTCCGAGCATGCGCCGGCTCATTTCGAAGACGAGCTGCGGCCCCTCGCCACAGTTGGCGCCGATGACGTCCGCTCCCCATTCGATCAGCGCCTCCGCGACCGCCTCGGGAGTGCTCCCGTCGCTCAACCTCTCATCGGTCTCGAAGCGAAAGGTCGCGACGAGGGGGACGTCGGGGAACTTCTCCTTGGCCAGCCGGGTCACGAGGTGCGCTTCCGCCAGCTGGGAGAAGGTCTCCAGAAGAAGAAAATCCACTCCCCCGTCGAGCAGCCCGCGCATCTGCTCGTAGTAGATCTCGCGGCATTCTTCCGCGGCCGGTCCGAGAAAATGCGCCGTGCCCAGTCCGGTGGGGCCGATCGCTCCCGCCACCCACGCGCGCCGTCCCGCCGCTTCTTGCGCCAGCTCCGCTGCCGCCCGATTGATCTCCCCCACCTTGTCCTGCAGATCGAAATGCGACAGCCGGATGCGATTGGCCCCGTAGCTGTTGGTGGTCAGAACTTCCGCCCCGGCCTCCAGATAGTCGCGGTGAACCTTGAGAACCAACCCGGCGCGGGTCAGGTTCAATTCCTCGAAGGAGTTCGTCAGGTAGACCCCGCGGCGGTACAGCTCGGTGCCAATCGCGCCGTCGAAGAGCAACGGGCGTTCCTTGAGAATTTCCAAGAACGGATGCGCGCTCACTTGATGAGCTTCTCCATTTCCGTCAGGGTTTTCTCGAAGCTGTCCAGGGCGGACTCGATGGCGTCGGGCTTCGTGAGGTCGACCCCCGCCTTCCTCAGCAGATCCAGCGGAGGCTCGCTGCAGCCGCCGCTCAACATGGCCAAGAAGCCCTCTTGTGCCTCTTTGGGATGATCGCCGCGCAAACCGTTGGCAATGGCGATTCCGCTCGAGAGCCCGGTGGCATAGGTGTACACGTAGTACTTGTAATAAAAGTGCGGGATGTAAGCCCACTCCATGCCGTCGTTCTCGTCCACGGTATAAGCTGGACCGTAGTAACGCTTGATGAGGTCCTTGTAGGTCTTGTCCAGCAGGCTCGCGGTGACGGGAGTTCCCGCCTCCAGAAAGCCGTGAACGCTGCGCTCAAATTCCGCGAAGAGAGTTTGCCGATAGATCGTGGTGCGAATTTTCTCGAGCCGGTTGCTCAAGAGATACGCGCGCTCCGCGTCGTCCTTTGCCTGGGAAAGGAGATAGTCTCCCAGCAGGGCTTCGTTGCAAGTACTCGCGATCTCGGCCAGAAAGGGGACGTAGCGGAAATTGGGATAGGGCTGATGGGTCATCGCCAGGTGACTATGGATGGCGTGCCCGAATTCGTGCGCCAGAGTCGATTCGTCGTCTTGGCTGTTCTGGAAGTTCAAGAGGACGTAGGGATGATTCCCGTACACGCTCGAAGAGAACGCCCCGCTCTGCTTGTAGCGCTGTGGGTAGATGTCAATCCAACCGTTGCTGGGATCGGTCCCCTCCTCGAGGATCTTGTGGTAGTCGGAACCGAGCGGCGCGAGGGCCTTCAGGATCACCGACCGTGCCTGATCGAAGGTGACTTCCTTCTCCACTCCCTTGGTCATGGGACGGTAGAGGTCATAGAGGTGCAGATCGCTCAGACCCATCGCCTTCTTGCGGAGAGCCATGTAGCGATGGAGTAGATCCAGGCGCGAATTCACGGTCTCGATGAGATTGTCGTACACCGAAGTGGGGAGTCCGTCCTTGTCCATGTAGGCTTGCAGGGCGGTGTCGTAGCCGCGCGCGCGCGCCAAGGAAACGTCGAGTTGATCCTGGCCGGCCAGAGTGGCCGCGAAAGCATGCTGGTATTGACGTAGGGTCGAGAAGAACGCGGTAACTGCTTCCTTGCGTACTTCCCGATTGGGGGAACTACGGAAGCGCTCGTAGCTCGCCAGGGTCATCTGGACTTCCTTGCCCTCGTCGTCGTGGACCATGGGCCAGGGAATGTCGGTGAGCAGCGCGGTGAACGCCGTCTCTAGTGGAGAGGGAATCTCGTTGAGGTCGATCTCCGCCCACAGGTTGTCGCCCATGAGACCCAAAATGCGCTCGGACTCGGGGCTCAAAACCCGGGAGCGGCGGCGGCGCAGATTCTCGATGTAGGCGCGGAAATCCTTCATCCCCGGTTCTTCAGCGTAGGCCTTCTGCATGGTCCCATCGTCGATTGCCAAGAGCTCGCTGCGAATGAAGGAAGCCTTGCGCATGAGTTCGTCCATCAGAGCCAGGGCTTGGGTCTCCATGGCCTGCGCATGGTCGTCATTCTGGGCGACGCTGGAGCGCAGGTTCGCGTAGAGCGTGCAGTGATTGATGCGATTGTGCAGATCGAAATAGAGCACCAGGCAGGAATCCAACTGCTGCGGATCGCTCAGAGTTCCTTTGAAAGCCACCAGGTTGGGGATCTGCTTCTCCAAGCTGTCCATCGCCTCTTGCCAGGCCGCCTCATCCGGAAAGAGTGGGGTGAGATCCCATCGGTATTGCACCGGCACCTCCTCGCGCAATGCATTGGGGTCGGGAACATAGTTGGAATCGTCGGCTCGCGCCGGCTTCTGTGCACTGAGCAGACCCGCGAAGACGGCGCAGAGAATCAAGGACAAGCCGAGACCACCTGGCTGCAAGACGCGACGCAGCGTGAATTTCCTCATTGAGATCACCTCGATAAAATCCGAACAGGAGTGTACGTAGGCAAGATCGGTCGCTTCGTCGATCTCGCGATTCAAGGAGGATCGATCATTCAGCAGCCCGGGTCAAGGGAGCGAGAGGATTCCAGCGTGTGCTCTGCCCCCAAGCGATGCGCCGCGCGCGTTCGGTGAGCGATTGACCGTGAATCTGCGCAGTGCCACACTCAGCGCCATGCACGCGGCTCTACCCCTCCTCTCTCCTCTGCTGTGGATCCGTTTCGGCCTGGGTTGCGTCGTGGTTCTTGGCCTCCCCGGCTATTTGCTGGCAGGGCGCTGGCTGCGCGAGCAGGACCTCCTCAGCCGCTGCATGGTCTCGCTCTGCGCGGGTCTCGCGCTGCCCTTCCTTTACTCCGCGTTCTTGGGGCGTTTCGGGCTCCCCTTTCGCCCCGCATTCTACCTGGGAACCGTCCTCATTCTGGCCCTGCTCAGTTGGCTCTGGCCGGCCTGGCGCAATGCGATCGCGGGCTGGACCGAGGGAGTGCGAGTTCTCACCCGGCTGGAAATTTCATTGGCAATGGCTGCGATGCTTCTGAGCCTGGCGCTGCTCGTGACGGGCTTTCATCGTTTGCCCGCGCCACCCCACATTCACGATGCCTCCAACCACGCCTGGCTCACCCTGCGGATCGTGCAGTGTTCGAGTCTGGATCTTTCACTCATCAACGCGGATCTGGCCGGCGCGGTGAAAGTCGGGTATCTGCCCGGAATCCACGCGGCGGCCGCTCTCATCGCCCGGGTCTCCGGAGTGGCCCCGTACATCTCGGTGTGGATGCTCGCGCTTGTCTTGTGCGCGATGATCCCCGGTGCGTTCTCCCTCTTGTGGCGAAGCTGGCGAGTGCCCCCCTCGACCCTCGGCCTGGCACTTCTTCTGTGCGTGGCGAATCCCCTGGGCCCCGGCGGAATTCTGGGCTGGGGAGGCTTTGGGCAGATCGCCGGCTTCTTCCTGGTGCCCCTTGGCGTTTTGGCCCTGCGATCGGCGTGGCGTGATTTCTCCTGGAGCGCGAGTCTGGCGGCGGGATTCCTTCTCGGGGCCCTGATCTTCGTGCACGCGAGCGAGTTGATCGTGGTACTGGGGGCGACGCTGCTGGCGCTGGAGCGGAGGATTCATCCCAGCTGGCGAAGCTCGGTCGTGCTGATCGCGGCGCTCGTCTTCGTCTGTGGCCCGGAAGTTTGGCAAGTGTACCGAGGGTACCCGAGTCTGGTCGCGTCGGAGTTGCCGCACCGCAAGGAGTTCCTCGATTCCCTCACGCGGCTCTGGCGTTCGGGAGGCCGCGGTCCCGTTCTGCAACTCCTTCTACCTGTGGGGTGGATTCTCGGCTTCAGGAGTTCTTGGGCGCGTCGCCTCGTCCTCGCGAGCCTGGCGCTCGGCATCTTCTATCTCTTCTTGCAGAGCTACGCGGATCCCCTCACGCGTCTGCTCGCGACACCCTTCTACCGGCAGGCTCCGCGCATCCTCTACTTGCAGTTCTATCTCTTGCCGCCGCTTCTCGCCTTGCCCCTCACGCGCATGCTCGAAATGGCGCCGCCGAGTTCCGCGGCCGAGAAGGCGCGTTCCGGCCGCCGCGTGCTGGCGCATGCGCTGCTCGCAGTCCTGCTGGCATCGGCCCTGTGGAGTGGTTTCTCCCGCGAATTGCGCAACTATCGCTCCAGTGACGCAACCGTTCCCTTCACGCGCGACGACTATCGGCAGGCATGCACCCTCGCCACGCTCGTGCCTCCGAACTCGATCGTGGCCAACCTCTGGGACGACGGCAGCGTGTGGGCCATGCACGTGAGTGGCCGGCGTTTCTTGCAACCCTGCTCCTGGCCTCTCTTCGACGCCAAGGGGCGGTCCCTGCACGAAGTGACGCGGGGTTTGGTGGAAACGCCGTGGCCCGAGGAGACCGCGCGTTTGTTAGGACGCCTGCGGATCCACTATCTCTATCTGAGTGACGGAGTCTTCGGCCAGGGCAGCGGCCTTCATCGAGAAGATCTGCAGGATGATCCTCGCTTCGAAGCCGTGCTCCCGGGTGCGCAGTCCACGCTCTACCGCATCCATGGCGTCATCGACACGGACGACGGGGGACACGCCAGCACAGTGGAAGGTTCGAAGCGCCCTGGCGGCGGCCTCACTCCTTCGCGCTGACCGAAGGCGGGAGATGGGATTTCAGCCATCGGCTGAGATCGCGCGCCGATTCCTCGCGGCTGAAGCCCTTGCGGTAATACAGAGAAATGAGCCGATGAGGTTTCGGATCGGCGAAGGGCACGATCCTCACCGGAGAGTTCTCCCGCAGCGCGGAAACACCACCGTAAGGATGCACGGCCAGCGCCGGCAGCAGCGTGCAGCCCACTCCGGCCGCCACCATGTTGCGCAGAGTCTCCAGACTGCTCCCCCGCAAAAGCTCACGCGCCGGTGAGGCGGCCGTCCGGCAGATTTCCAGAATCTGGTCGCGCAGGCAGTGCCCTTCATCCAACAAAAGGAGGGCTTCATGCCTGATCTCCCGCTGCCGCAGCGTTTCCCTCTGCGCCAGTGGGTGCGAGGCCGGCGCGGCCAGGAAGAAATCTTCGCGGTAGAGATCGACGCGCGTCAGACCATCTTCCTGCAAGGGAGGTGAGAGCAGCGCCGCATCGAGCCTTCCCAGGCGGAGTTCGGCCACCAGCTCCTGCGTTTGCTGTTCCACCAGATGCAATTCCAGCTCGGGATGGTCGGCGCGAAGGACTTCCACCACGTGCGGCATGAGGTAGGGGCCGACGGTGGGTATCGTGCCCAGGCGAAAGACTCCGCTCAAGGATGCCCGCACGGACCGGGCCATTCCCTCCAGACGCTCGAGCTCGAAGAGAATGACGCGCGCCTGCCCGACGAGCTGTTCGCCTAGCTGCGAAGGAATGACCTGGCGCCGCGAGCGCTCGAAGAGGCGCGCGCCGAGATCCTCCTCCAAGCGCTTCAGACCCGCGCTCAAAGAGGGCTGCGCCACGTGGCAGGCCGCCGCCGCGCGTCCGAAATGACGGTGCTCGGCCAGGGCCACCAGATAGCGTAATTCCTGGATTGTCATGGTCCTATGATAGATTATGTCTATCGGTTTTACAATGAGAATCAATTGGCTCTATCAATTTGCCGTGACGAACTTGTCCCCGTTGGAGAAAACTCGAGAACCCGTCCCGGCGCCGCAGCGGGCGCCACGAAGGAGAGAGATGATGAACACCGCCACCGATCCCTTGCAGAACCAAGCCGTCGCCGAAGCCGCGGGCAAGCTCTTGGCCGATTCCTACACGCTCTATCTGAAGACCCACAACTACCACTGGAACGTGGTGGGGCCGATGTTCAATTCCCTGCACCTCCTCTTCGAGAGCCAGTACACCGAGCTGGCACAGGCGGTGGACGAGATCGCCGAGCGCATTCGCGCTCTCGGTCACCACGCACCCGGTTCCTACGCTGAATTCAGCCAGCTGTCGAACATGGAAGAGGCGCAGCCCAATACCAGCGCGCAGGACATGCTCCGGCATCTCGCGAACGACCAGCGCCAGCTCGCTGCCTCCGCCATGGCTCTGCTGGAGGTGGCCGAAGAGAAGGGCGACGCCGCCACCGTCGACCTGGCGACACGCCGAATCGAGACTCATCAGAAGAACGCGTGGATGCTGCAGAGCCACCTCGAGTGAGGGCCCGGCGCCTAGATCACAATTCCGAGAGAGGAGATGGCGGGGAAGTTCAACGGTCGCGGCGGTGGCTACCCGCGATTCTCCTCTTCCTCACTCACGACCGGCGCGTTGAGGTTGGCTCGATAGCTTTCGTCCAGCAACATTGCCACCAGAGCCGCCCCGCCGTTGCTTTCCCCTAGCTCCTTCGCCATCGGCACGAAGCGCTGCATGCGTTCCACCTCGAGCTTGCCGTAGCCGCGCAGTCTGGATTCGAGCTGAGCGATGAGGCGCTCGGAGACGACTTTCTCCAGGTCCTCGTCGCTCGGCGCCGCCTTCTCCTCGAAGTCGATCGAATAGCGGTCCTTGATCTGGCCCACCCGCATCATCTCCATGCGGTAGGCCAGGGTGATCGCGCGGCCACCCGCCCCGGCCCTTCCCGTCCGCCCCGCCCGGTGTACGTAGACCTCGGGATCTTCGGGCACTTCGTACTGGAAGACGTGGCTGATCTCCTGGATGTCGATGCCGCGCGCGGCCACGTCGGTGGCCACCAGGAAACGAAGCTCTCCCTTGCGAACGCGGGTGAGCACCTTTTCCCGGTCCCGTTGGCGCAGTTCGCTACTCAGCGCATCCGCGTTGTATCCGAAGCGCTGGAGAATGAGGGAGACGTAATTCACTTCGGCCTTGGTGTTGCAGAAAATGATCGCGGTGGTCGGATTCTCCAGCTCGATGAGCTTGACCAGCACCCGGTCCTTCTTCATGTCGGGAACCGAGTACAGCACGTGATCGACTTCGGCGACGTGAACTCGATCGCGGCTCAGACTCAACATTCCCGGTTGATCCAGGAAGTCCATAGCCAGACGCATGACGTGGTAGGGGAAGGTCGCGGAGAACATGTAACCATTGCGCGGCTTCTTGCCCAAGAAGCTCCGCACTCTCTTCATGTCCTGATAAAAGCCCATCGAGAGCATGCGATCGGCTTCGTCGAAGACGAGAATCTTGACGCGATCCAGCTTGAGGGTGCCGCGCATGAGATGATCGAGGATTCGCCCCGGCGTGCCCACGACGAGATGCGCGCCCTTCTTGAAGGCCTCGATCTGCTTGGAGTACCCCACGCCCCCGTAAACCGCGATGGTGCGGGCTCCGGTCGAGGCCAGGATCTCGGCCTGGTCGTAGACCTGCTGTGCGAGCTCACGGGTCGGAACCAGAATGAGCGCCTGGCACTCGGCGAGCTTGGGATCGATTCGATCGAAGATGGGCAGAAGGAACGCGGCGGTCTTGCCACTGCCCGTCCGTGATTGGATCATGAGATCGCGCTTGGCCAGCACGTAGGGAATGGTCTTCTGCTGCACCGGCATGAGCTCGGACCAGCCGGCCCTGGCACAGGCCTCGCGCATGCTCTCGGGCAAGTCCTTCAGATGAACCTCGGGAATGGCGTCTTCGGGTTCGACGAGTTCGTCCTTTGGCTCGTCCTGCGAATCAGTCGACTGTTCTTCGTTTTCGACTTCGGGTGGTAGGTTCGGCGAGGGATGCGACCGCTCACGGCGCACCCGACGACGACGGCGGTTAGGGGGTTGTGTCACTGTCTCTTACCTCTATGCTCGTTTTCCATTCTGTCTGTTTCTCCTGCATGGTAGCAGGAATTGCGCTCGAGCGCTCTCAGTACATCTCGTAACAGGCGAGCCGGCCGTCGAGTTGGCCGTTCTTGAGGGCGCGCTTCCAGTTGGGGCGCAGCCCCACGCTCTTGAGCAAATTCTTCTCGCCCACATAGATCAATGCTCGCGAGCCCTGACAGTTCCTCTTGAGATAGTCACCGAATTCGCCCAGCAGCTGCTCGGGCTCCTTCTCTCCCTTGAGCCGCCGGCCGTAGGGAGGATTACAGACGAGTATCTGGTTTTTTCGTTCCTTCAATTCGTGAAAATCTCCCTGCCTGAAGATGATCTTGTCACCCTGAGGAAGCAGACGGCTATTTTCTTTGGCGACTTCGAGATTCTGCGCGGAGAGATCGTTGCCCAGCAGAAGTCCCCGGGAAAGTTCACGGATGCCCGCTTTTGCCTCCTCTTGTACTCGCTCGAAGAGTTTGGGCTGGTAGTCGGGAAGATTTTCCAGGCCGAATCGCTCGCGCAGGTAGCCCGCGGGAATGCGGCACACCTTCATGAGGGCCTCGCTGAGCAGGGTCCCCGAGCCGCACATGGGGTCCAGGAGTGGGCGGTCCCCCTCCCATCCGCTCAGCTCGATGATGGCGGCGGCGAGGGTCTCCATCATCGGCGCCTCGACCGAACGTTTCCGGTATCCCCTGCGGTGGAGGGATCCGCCCGAGCAATCCACGCTCAGGGTGGCGTGGTTGCGATGCAGATGGAGATGGAGCCAAAGGTCCGGGCTCTTGGGGTCGACCCGCGGCCGTCGTCCACTTTTGTCGCGCCAGTAATCCACCGCGGCATCCTTCACCACCCGGCTGGCGTACTGACTGTGATTGATGCGGCTCTGACTCAGGTTCGCGGTGACCGCGAAACTTGCGTCCAAAGGAAGTACTTCTTCCCAGTCCAGCTTTCGCAGCGTCTTGTAAAGGTAGCGCGCACTGTGACAATCGAAGTCGATGAGAGGCGCGAGAACTCTCGTGATGAAGCGGGCCCGATAGTTGATTTCGTAGAGGGCTCTCTCGTCCGCGTTGAAGTACGCCCCCCGATACGCGGCCTTGACGTCTTGCGCTCCAAGCTCCTCCAGCTCCGCCCGCGCCAGATCCTGAAGTCCGTCCGCGAGTTGGGCGAAGAACCTGTGGCTCAACTGATAGGAGAACACGGGGTGCGCGTGATTCACGGAAGTGAGGGCAACATCAATTCCCCGCGAATGGTCTCCACCGCGTGGCCTCCGATGTGCACCCGGTTGCCGTGGATTTCTCCCACGACCTCACCGCCCCGCTCGGAGAGTTGGCGCGCGGTCAGGTGGTCCTTTCCCAGACGCTTTCCCCAGTAGGGGAGCAGGGTACAGAAGACCGAGCCGGTCACGGGATCCTCGGGAACTCCGACCTTGGGCGCGAAAAAGCGGCACACGAAATCGACTTCACTTCCGGGAGCGGTGGGACAGACCCCCATGACGTCCAGTTTCTTCAGCAATTCCATGTCGGGACGGAGGGCGCGCACATCCGCTTCGCTGTCCAGGACAGCGAGCAGATCTCGCGCTTCGCCACACCATTCGGGCCTCACCCCGAGCGCCTCGACCAGGCGTGGATCAACAGGAACTTCCTTCGGTGGCCGCGCCGGAAAGTCCAGCCAGTGACGACCATCGTGCCGTAGGACGCGCAGCTCGCCGCTGCGCGGACTCTTGAACACGATCTCTCGTCCCTGGGCTCGTCCGTCCAAGAAGAGCGCGAAGGCGGCCGCGAGCGTGGCGTGTCCGCACAGGTCGATCTCCACCGAAGGCGTGAACCACCGCAGGCCCCAGACATCTCCCTGGGGGATGACGAAGGCGGTCTCCGAGAGGTTTTTCTCGCGCGCAATGGCCTGCAACACCTCGTCCGGCAACCACTCTTCCAAAATCACGACCGCAGCTGGGTTGCCCGCGAACGACTGGTCCGCGAAAGCGTTGACCTGATGAAAGGGGAATTTCATGACATCAATCCTGGCGCGCTTCGTCGCCCTGTTCGAAGGAGGCAAGGAGGGTCCGGGCCGCTTCCGCGAACTGTTCGGGAACGATGAGCCGCAATCCCTCTCCGAGATGCATCTGGGGATACATTCCCCCCACGTCGTCGATGATCAGGCGGCAGGGAATTCCGTTGGCGATCAGAAGACCCTTGGCGATTTCAGCCTCGGGCACTTCCGTGTAGCGCGCAACCTCGACATCGGACTTCATGATGACACCTCGAGTTTCCGGAAGAGTCGATCGTGGGCCGTTTTGGGCCCACGACGTGATCAGTTGATTCTGTCTTGGATCAGGCCGATCACTTCGTCCTTCTCGGGAAACCGTTCGAGTTCATACTTGGAGAAGATCAGCTCGTCGTCGAGCTTCACGTCGAAAATTCCGTTACGTCCTTCGATCAATTCGGGTTTGATCTTGAATTTCTTCTGGATTCGCTGCGCCAAACTGGCGGCATGGGGTAAGTAGTTTCACTGCACGCAGTATTGGATGCTGATCTTCATATCGTCAACCTCGCGGAGAAAAGACAAAACCTACTCTCGCACGATACCCCGAGCGCCGTGCCCTCGCAAGCAGAGCGCGAGAGCACACTGGACGTAGGAGCCGAAAGGGTGGAAATTAGAGAAGGCGCGCTAAACTGCCGAAAGGCCACACGGAGAGGTATCAATCCCTCCATCCCCAAGTCGATCGGATTTGTGAGAACCATGCCAGAGCCAGAGCCACTTTCACCCGGCTCGACCCGGACGCAGAGCGAAGACTCCAGCGGAGGTGCCGCCGCCGGGGCCGCCTGGCGCACGGTCTACCCGGTGGGGCGCGAGTTCCTGCCCAGCTGGAGCGTGGTCGATGGGCGCTACCGCTGCCGTTTCGCCACGAACTCCGAGGAGCTCGCGCGCGTTCTACGTTTGCGCTACGAGGTGTTCAACCTCGAACTGGGTGAGGGCCTGGACGAGAGCCACGCAACTGGGCTCGATCGCGATCGCTTCGACGATCACTGTCACCACATGATTGTCGAAGATCTCGACATGGACTCCACCGTCGGGACCTACCGGCTCCAGGTCGCGCAGATGGCAAGCGTGGGACACGGATTCTACACCGCGCAGGAGTACGACATGCGCTCGTGGCCGGCGGAGATTCTGGAGCAGGCAGTGGAGACGGGGCGCGCGTGCATTCACAAGGATCATCGCAAGAGCAAGGTCCTGCAGCTCTTGTGGAAAGGACTGGCCGCCTACGCTCTCCACAACCGCCGGCGCTATTTCTTCGGCTGCTGTTCCTTGACCAGTCAGGATCCGGCCGAGGGCGCGCGCATGATGGAATACCTGCGGCAGAACGGCCATTTGCACCCCTCGATCCGCACCCAAGCCCATCCCGCGTACGCCTGTCACGAGGAGAGCGAATCGATCGAGGGCTGGGAGGAGTCGCGCGTTCCGCCGCTCTTCCGTACCTATCTGAGATACGGGGCTCGCATCTGTAGCCAGCCCGCATTGGATCGGCATTTCAAGACGATCGATTTCTTGGCCCTGATCGACCTGACCCAAGTGGATCTGGTGAAGGTCCTGCGACTCACAGAGATCGACCTAGACACACGTGTATGAAACACCTGCGTGCGATTTTGCGTCTCCTCGGGCTCGCGACGTGGACTCTGGGCCTCTTGCTCATCTTGTTTCCCTCACGCTTCATCCTCATGGCGTGGGAAGGGGCCGCCCTCAAGCTGAAAATCCTCAGCTTTCGAGCCTGGGCCCGCGGTACCGCCCTGATCTGCGGCATGCGGATCAGCCGGGAGGGCGCCGCTCCCGCAGCCCCCTTCGTGCTGGTGAGCAATCATCTCAGCTACATGGACATCGTGCTCTTGTCCACGCAACTCGATGCCCTTTTCGTCTCGAAGGCGGAAGTGGCCCACTGGCCGGTCATCGGCTTTCTTGCCCGCCAGGTGAACACGATCTTCGTGGATCGCACGAACCACAGCGACATCCCACAAGTTCTCGAACTCATCGAGGACGCCCTCCATGCGGGCGCGGGGGTGGTGTTCTTTCCCGAAGGAACGAGTAGCGACGGTTCGGACGTCTTACAATTCAAGTCCTCGCTCTTCGACGTACCGCTGCGCTTGGGATATCCCGTCCATGCCGCCGCAGTCCGCTACGAAGCGCACGAGGGCTGGCCGCCCGCCTCGCAGTCCATTTGCTGGTGGGGCGACATGACCTTCGCGGATCATCTCTACCGTCTCTTGCAAATGCCCGGCTTTCACGCGCACGTGGTGTTCGGCGAGGGAGTGGAGAACCGCGAGAGCCGACGCGAATTCGCCAACGCGCTCCATCTCGCAGTGAAGAAGGGCTTCGCCCCGGCGCAGAGGGTGGGGGGATGACTTCCCTTCCGCGAGGCCACACGAAGCGCTGGCTTCTGCTGCTCTACCTCGTTCTTCTGCTTGCTTCCCATGGCTACCGGCGTATCCATCACCCGGCGCCCGCGATCCCTCCCGATTGCTCGCAGTTCATGGCGAAAGCAGTCCGCGACACGACTCGCGATCCGCGACAGAGAGTTCGCCTGGTCTACAAGGACAGCGGTCCTCTTGAGGAAGACGGCGACACCATCCCCGTGCTGCTGCTCCACGGTTCGCCGGGAAATCTGCGCGACTTCCGCGAGTTGGAATCGCGCCTGGCGGTGGACCGCCGCGTGATCGCGCCCAGTCTGCCCGGTTTCGGCCTCTCCCAGCGCGAGGTCCCCGACTATTCCACTCTGGCCCATGCCGATTACTGTCTGCAACTTCTCGACGCCTTGGGAATCGAGCGCGTCCACCTGGTCGCGTTTTCCATGGGAGGAGGAGTCGCGCTGGATTTCTACGAGCGCGCACCGGCTCGCGTAGCTTCGCTTGCCATGGTGAGTTCCATCGGCGCTCAGGAACTCGAGCTCTTGGGAAATTACGAACTCAACCACATCATCCACGGAATTCAACTCGCGTTTCTCTGGGTACTGGAGGAACTGACCCCGCACTTCGGCCTGTTCGATCACGATGTCTTGAGCGTGGCATATGCGAGAAACTTCTTCGATACCGACCAGCGCCCCTTCCGCAAGATTCTGAAGAGCTTCCAACCGCCGATGCTCATTCTGCATGCTCGTAACGACTCCCTGGTGCCCTTCGCCGCCGCCCGTGAGCACCACCGGCTGGTTCCCCAGAGCGAGTTGCGGGCCTTCGACTCGGGGAACCATTTCATTCTCTGGACCAAGGACGAGCAAGTCGCGGCCGACCTGAAGGACTTCTTCGCCAAAGTCGAAAACGGCACGGCGCCCACCCGCAATGAGGCCTCACCAGCGAAAATCGCAGCCGCAAACGAGTCCTTCTCCACGATCAAGGTGCAAGCGGCCGAGGGACTGTCGCTCTTCATCCTCCTCTTGCTCATCGTCATCGGGACCTTCATCACCGAGGACATTACTTGCATCACTACCGGGCTGTTGATCGCGCACGGACGCTTGCCCCTGTTGGCGGGTTTCTCTGCCTGCTTTCTGGGAATTTATCTGGGAGATCAACTGCTCTATCTCGCCGGCAGAGCTATGGGGCGCTCCGCGGTGCATCGCGCTCCTTGGAAGTGGATCGTCAGCGAGGAGGACTTGCGCCTGGCCGCGAGCTGGTTCGAGCGCCGGGGCATGATGGTGATCCTGCTCAGCCGCTTCATCCCCGGCACGAGGCTTCCCACCTATCTTTTGGCCGGAGCGGTGCGCGCGCGTTACTGGATTTTCGCCCTGTACTTCTTCGTCGCGGTCGCCCTGTGGACGCCGCTCCTGCTCGGACTCACGCTGATCATCGGCGAACGCGCGGCTCCTCTGTGGGCCCAATTCGAACACAATGCCTTCTGGGTGCTGGTGCTCACGTTGCTCACCGTGATGCTGTTCTTGCGGGGCGTCGTTCCCGCCTTCACCCACCGCGGCCGCAGACTTCTCGTGGGGCGCTGGCGGCGCATCACCAAGTCGGAATTTTGGCCCCAGTGGGCGATCTATTTCCCGGTGGTTCTGCGAATCCTCTCACTCTCGCTGCGCCGCGGGGGATTTGCCCGCGTCACCGCGGTGAATCCAGCGATTCAATTGGGAGGCCTGGTAGGTGAGAGCAAGTGGGAGATCCTGCAGGGCCTGTCCCGGAGCGGCGAGTTCGTGGCAAAAACTCTCTTTCTCCCCAAGTCGCTGAGCGCTCCGCAAGCTCTGTCGCGGGCGCGCGAGTTCATGGCACGACAGCAGCTTGAATTTCCTCTCGTGCTCAAACCGGATCGCGGGGAGCGCAGCCGGCACGTCTTCATCGTGCACTCGGGAGAGGAATTCACCGCGTCCCGTGAAGAGCGGTGCAATGATTCGCACGCAGAGGATCTCGTGCTCCAGGAGTACGTCTCGGGGCCGGAGTACGGAGTTTTCTACCGCCGCTTCCCAAACCAAGAGCGCGGGGAAATTCTCTCCATCACCGAGAAGCGTTTTCCGAGCGTGGTGGGTGACGGAAAGCGCCGCCTGGAAGAGCTCATTCTCGACGACAAGAGAGCGGTGTGCATGGCGAAGTCCTACATGACCCATCTCGCCGATCGGCTCTTCGAGATCATCCCCCGCGGCGAGTCGGTCCAGCTGGCTCAGCTCGGCAGCCACCGTCAGGGGGCAGTCTTCCTGGATGGACGCCACCTTCTGAGCCACGAACTGGCCGAACGCATCGATCTCATCGCGCGCGGCTACGATGGCTTCTACATGGGACGTTTCGACCTTCGCGCCGAAAGCGAGGAGGCGTTTCGTGAAGGTCGGGATTTCAAGATTCTCGAACTCAACGGACTCACCGGAGAAGCAACTCATTTCTACGACGCGCGGTACTCGGCGTGGGAAGCATGGCGGGTGCTCGTCGGACAATGGCGGGACGCCTTCGCCATCGCTGACCTCAACATCGCACGCGGCGCAAAGCCAGCCACCCACCTGGCAGTGATCCGCGAGGTCCTGCGCTTTCTCAAAAGGCGCGGCGGCTAGGGAACCCGGCTCAGGGGCCGTTCGAATCGAAGCAGGATGATCTCGTCGTCGTCCGGCGAACCATCTTTCTGGTGCCGCCCCACGCTCGAGGGGAAGTTGTTGTCGTTGCACACGGCCAGGGTGTGGTCATCGGTCTTGGCGAGCCCCTCGAGTGTAATGAAGGGCATGGCGAATGTGTCCGGCCCCTCCCGGTTCTTCGGCAATGCGGCTACTCTCATGGGATCAGGAATCCGCAACAGATCCGCGAGTTCTCTCGTGTCGAGGATGCCGTCTTCCTCGCGATCGAGATGCGCGAGATAGATCCTCTTGAAGCGCGCGGCGCTTCCTTCTTCGTTGTCCCGTTCGAGAACGGCCACCGTGGTCGAATCGATCGTCTCCACCGCTCCGATGTAGCGATCTTCTTTTCCGTGCAGCGGGTAGAGCCAGAAGCTCGGCTCGCCCACGAACTTCTCCCGGACGGGATCGAAACGGTACAGACGCAGAGTCCCCGCTGGATCTCCCGCGGCAGTTTTTTCGAGCAGGCCGTAGAGAAGCTTGCCATCTGACGAAGCACAAAGTCCCTCGAAGCCTCCGCTCGAAGGTTGATTGGCGGCGCCTTCGTTCAGGAAGGGATTCTCGGGCGCGATTACGCCCGGCGTCGAAACCGGAGCAGAGAGAAGCTCGCCCTTTGCGTTCAGGTGCAAGAGAAAGGGGCCGAACTCGTCCCCCAACCAGAAGCTGCCGTCGGGTCGCGCCACCAGCCCCTCGGGGTCGAAATCGGCTCCGGTGAGCAGGCGTCGGGACTTGATGCGCGCGTCGACGGAATCCGTGGTTCCGGGATAGAAGCTCCGGTCGGCCACCAAGTTGAAACCGGCGCGCCGGTGGGGATCGCTCAGCTCGATCACTTCTTCTACCGCGATGGTGCCGTTCGAAAAATCGGGGCGCAGGTGATAGAGGGCCAATACGTAGTCAGGCGAATTGTCGCGCGTGCCGAAGCCGTTGTCGCTCAGAGCCCAGAAGCCGCCCTTCTGACAGATCGCGAGATCCGAGAAACCCTGAATCGGCTGCTTGTCGATGAAGGGCGTCGAGACCCCGTTCTGCGAGGGGATCTTGCGCGCACTCGTGGGACCCTCGCGAAAGGTGCTCGCCGGCAACACCGCGCGACCCGCCAGGCGATAGGGCGGGATCGCAGCGGAGCTGACCGCCTTACACTCCTGCGCGCCAAACCCGCAGATCGAGAGGGCCCAGACGGCCAAGAATAGTGCTATCTGTGCGCTTTGCACTGTCGCCTCCGGCTCGGGACATGCCCAGCTTAGGGCAACTCAGTCTGAGCAACAAGATGCGCGCGGGACCAAGCTCTCCAGCCCATGATGTCTCGACTCCACAGCGCGAGCCTCCTACAATCCCTGCAGTCTTCAGTGAAAGGTCCAGCCATGCGGCGTCGCCATCTTCTGTCCCTGTTGATCCTCTTCTCCCTGGGAATCACTCCCTCCGGCCACGCGACCGCCGCGGATCCTGTGGAGTCTGGCCTACCCACGGTCGACACTGCCGACGAGGCGATCCTTCCCTTTGACGACGCGACGACGGTGGGGACCCTTCCCAACGGACTGCGCTATTACATACGGGAGAATCGGCAGCCGGAGGATCGCGCGGAATTGCGCTTGGTGCTCAACGCGGGTTCGATTCTGGAGGACGATGACCAGCTAGGTTTGGCCCACTTCGTCGAGCACATGGCATTCAACGGGAGCGAGCACTTCGCCCACAATCGCCTCATCGAAACCATGGAAAACATGGGAATGGAGTTCGGCCCCGACGTCAATGCCCACACTACTTTCGACGAGACGGTGTTCATGCTCACCGTGCCCACAGATCGCGACTCGATTCTCCAAACCGGTTTGGAAATTCTCAGAGATTGGGCGGGTTCCCTCAACTTCACTCCCGAAGAAATCGACAAGGAACGCGGCGTGGTCATCGAAGAATGGCGCCGGGGATTGGGAGCCTCCCAGCGCGTACGCGATCAAATTCTCCCCGTTCTCTACCAGGGTTCGCTCTACGCCAAGCGCCTTCCCATCGGAAAGAAGAAGATCCTCGAGAACTTTCCCCACAGCGTGCTCATCCGCTTTTATCACGATTGGTATCGGCCCGACTTGATGGCGGTCGTCGCCGTGGGAGATTTCGACCCGAAGAAGATCGAGGCCGGGATTCGCGGACTATTCTCCGATCTCTCCAATCCCGAGCCGGAACGCGCGCGTATCTCCCCCTCCGTACCCTCTCACGAGGCCACTCGCTTTTCACTGGTGAAGGACAAGGAACTCACGGTCAGCCGGGTCCAAGTTCTCGTGCAGACCGAACCGAGCAAGATCAAAACGGTGAAGGACTATCGGCGCTCGGTGATCGAGGGCCTGTGGTTTCACATGCTCAACGCACGACTGAGCGAACTCGTTCAAAAGCCCAACCCGCCTTTCATCAGCGCCTACGCCGGCCGTGGCGGAAGCATCCGCGCGGTCGATGAATACAATCTGAGTACCGTCGTGGGCGATGGTGGCGTGGATGCAGGATTGAAAGCCGTCCTGCAAGAGACCGCGCGGGCCGCTCGTCACGGTTTCTTGGCTAGCGAGCTGGAGCGCGAAAAGAAGAATCGCTTGCGCGGGTTGGAGCGGCAATACAGGGAGCGTCTGAGCACCGAATCGGCGGTCTACGCCGCTTCGCGCTCCGCGAATTTTCTGGACGACTCGCCCGTGCCGGGAATCGAATACCTCTATGCCCTCAATCAGGCCCTCCTTCCCGACATCACTCTGGAGGAGGTCAACGCAGTCGCTCCCGACTTCTTCCAGGAAGAGAACCGCGTGATCGTGGTCGCGCAGCCGGATAATGAGGAGACGAAGCAGCCCACGCCGGACGAGCTTCGCGCTGTCTTCCAGACCGTATCAAAGGAAACCCTCGACCCCTATCGCGAGCAGATCAGCGACAAGGCGCTGGTGCAGAACCCTCCCCAAGCGGGGACCATCGTGAAGCGTTCGCACGACCCCGATCTGGATCTCTACACCTGGACCCTCTCCAATGGCGCACGTGTGTTCTTGAAGCCCACCGATTTCAAGGACGACGAGGTGCTGATGGGCGCGTATCGTTTTGGAGGAAGCAGCACTTGCGAAGGCGAGGAACACTGGTCCTGCGACCTTGCCGGTCATTTCATTCCCGCTTTGGGGGTGGGGGATTTCACGCCCCCTCAGTTCGCCAAGAAGTTGGCGGGCAAGCAACTCAGCGTGAGGCCCTACATTTCCCAGCTCGAAGAGGGGGTGAACGCGGCCTGTAGTCCCTCCGATTTCGACGCCATGCTGCAGACGGTCTACCTCTATTTTACTGATCCCAGAGACGATCAGGAGACCTTCGACGCATTGCGGCAGCGTTGGTCCGCGGTGCTCGCCAACCGGGCCGCGAACCCCGAGCAGGCGTTTTCGGACACCCTCAGTCTGATCCTCGCCCAGCATCATCCTCGGGCTCGGCCTCTGACTTCACAGGCCCTCGAAGAAGTCCGGTTGCAACCGGCCTACGAATTCTTCCGGCGCTGTTTCTCCGACGCCAATGGCTTCACTTTCGTCTTCGTGGGGAATCTCGACCCCGAAAAGGTCGAGGGGTCCATCGAGGAGTGGATCGGGGGACTTCCTGAACTACCCGAGCATCAAGGCTGGCGGGATCTGGGGATTCGCCCTCCGGACGAAGTCGTGACTCAGAAGGTGCACCGGGGTGAAGAGCCCAAGAGTCGCACCGCGATCGTGTTTAGCGGTGACTTTCAGTGGAACCGGGCCAATCGCCACGCCATCTCCTCTCTGGCCCAGCTTCTGGAGATCCGCCTGCGCGATCTGATTCGCGAGGAACTCTCGGGCACCTACGCGGTGCGCGTCGCCGCGTATCCCAGCCTCTACCCTGTTCCCTCCTATTCCCTGAACATCATGTTCGGCTGCGATCCGGCCCGGCTCGACGAGCTGAGCAACGAGGTGTTTGCCGCCCTCGCCAAGCTGAAGACCGTCGCACCCAGCGAGGATGAGGTGGCCAAGCTGAAGGAGCAACAGAGCCGCCAGTTGGAAGTCGATCTTCGAATCAATCGCAAGTGGCTGAACTGGATCGAATTCAGAGACCGCTACGGAATCGACCAGAGAGAACAGCTGGATTCTGAGGATCTCATCGATTCGCTGAACGCAGAGACCCTTCAATCCGCGGCCAGGCGTTACCTCGATCTGAAGCGCTACGTGCAGGTCAGTCTCGTCCCCGAGGGTTGAGTTTTCGCGGCATTTCCGCGACTGGGCCGACGGCAAAGATCCGTTTGCCGCGGCCGGCAAATGGGCCCATCTTGACCTGGTGACTTCGAGGACTTATTCCTTTCTGTCACCAAATTCATTCCGCTGGGAAGGAAGCCACCGTGTCGACACCAAACGCCGAAAACGAACGTCAAATCGACCTCAACGCCCCCCTTCCGGGCTCCCGCCGCGTCACGGTGGAGCGCGAGGGCCTGAGAATCCCGCAACGCGAGGTCGCTCTGCACGGGGGAGAAGAACCGATCCGCCTGTATGACAGTTCCGGACCGGTCAACGAAGATCCACGCAAGGGCCTGCCCAAGCTGCGTGAGCCGTGGATCGCGCCGCGACTTGACAAGAACACGCGCTGCCGCACACAGATTCACTACGCCAGAGCGGGCGAGATCACCCGTGAGATGGAGTTCGTGGCGATCCGCGAGAACTTGGAGCCGCAATTCGTTCGTGATGAAGTCGCCGCGGGGCGCGCGATCATTCCCGCCAACATCAATCATCCCGAACTCGAGCCGATGGCCATCGGCAAGAACTTCCTGGTGAAGGTCAACGCGAACATCGGCAACTCCGCGACCTCTTCCTCCATCGAGGAGGAAGTGGAAAAGCTACGCTGGGCTCTGCGCTGGGGTACCGACACCGCCATGGACCTCTCTACCGGCGAGAACATCACCGAGACCCGCGAGTGGATTCTGCGCAACAGCCCCGTTCCCATCGGCACCGTGCCCATCTATCAGGCCCTCCAGAAAGTCGGGGGAAGACCGGAGGATCTCAGCTTCGAGTCCTTCATGGAGGTCCTGGAGGAGCAGGCTCGGCAGGGTGTCGACTACTTCACCATCCACGCGGGCGTTCTGCTGCGTTACATCCCTCTCACCGCCCGGCGCGTGACGGGAATCGTCTCCCGCGGTGGCAGCATCCTCGCCAAGTGGTGCCTCGCCCATCACCAGGAAAACTTCCTCTACACCCGATTCGACGAGATCTGCGATCTCATGGCGCAATACGACATCTCCTTCTCTTTGGGTGACGGTCTGCGGCCCGGCTCCATTGCCGACGCGAACGATCGCGCGCAATTCGCCGAGCTGGAAACCCTGGGCGAACTCACCACCAAAGCCTGGTCACATGAAGTACAGGTCATGATCGAAGGTCCCGGTCACGTTCCCATGCAGAAGATCAAGGAGAACGTGGATCTGCAGCAGGAGCTCTGTCACGAGGCGCCCTTCTATACTCTGGGCCCCATCGTGACCGACGTGGCCCCCGGCTACGACCACATCACCAGTGCGATCGGCGCCGCCATGATCGGCTGGTTCGGCACCGCAATGCTCTGCTACGTCACGCCGAAGGAACATCTGGGACTGCCCAACAAGGAGGACGTGCGCGATGGCGTCATCGCGTACAAGATTGCCGCGCACGCCGCCGACCTCGCCAAGGGCCATCCCGGCGCGCAGGCGTGGGACGACGCCCTCAGTAAGGCCCGTTTCGAATTCCGCTGGCAGGATCAGTTTCATCTGAGCATGGATCCCGAGCGCGCGGTCCAATACCACGACGAGACCCTCCCGCAAGATGGGGCGAAGGTCGCCCACTTCTGTTCGATGTGCGGGCCTCAGTTTTGCTCCATGAAAATCACGCAGGACGTGCGCGACTACGCGGAGAGCCACGGGCTCGATCGTGAGGAGGTCCTCGAGGCCGGCATGGAAGAGATGTCCAAGCTCTTCACGCAGAAGGGCGGAAAGCTCTACCAGACTCTCGAGGCTAAGGCTTCCAAAGAGTCTTGAGGCGGCCAAAGCCGCCTTGCCGTGAAGCCACCGGCGTGTCCCGCGTCTGATGACTCAGATAGATGAGTTCATCGCGCGCTTGGTCGGAGCGGAGAGCGATCCGGCGCCGCGGAAAGGCGGCGGCCTCGTACCAGAGGGTATCGGTCTTTGCCGCCTTGGCGAAGCTCGCCTGCTCCCACGCGATGCCCATGCCGTCCCTCAGCACGCCATCGGAACCGGGCGCCGTCACCGCAGTGGGAAGCTGATCGAGCACGATTCTCCAGCAGCTGAGAGTTTCCGGATTCGCCACCGCTCCCGCGATCACGGTATCCAGTCCGTCATAACTGAAATTGAAGCTGTACTCTTCGCCCGCGGAGTTGGTGGCAATCGTACTCCAAGTACCGGTCGCGACGGGATCCAGGGGAAGCCAGAGGATGGGCTGGGTATAGATCACGGTGTCGCCGGCCGCGGTGGCGTAGCCGATGAACTGAATGTCGCCGGGAAGTCCGGTTTCCTTCCAGAACCAAGTGATTCCGTAGTACACCGGTCCCCCCAGAAACACAGAGGGGGTGAGCGAGTCGTACCAGTCCGAATACGCGGGAAGCGGACCGCGCTTCAGCTGCCAGGACAGTGTCGTGGTCGTTGGGGGGTCGATCCCCGGCATGCGGTAGTTCAGGTCTTCTCTGCGCGGCAGCGCGGACGGACCGCCGTCCGCCGCCTTCAAAGACGGAGACCACTGGAGCAGGCCCGCGAGGAGGCCTCCGATCAACAATATGCGAAAGCCGTTAGCTCGCTGTGACATCGACGCTTCTGAAAGACGCGTGGCGCGCAACCGCCCCCACCACGCTCCTTCGGGCTAGGGGGTGACGCTGCAACCCTGTCCCAATGCCCCGATCTGCGTCGCACAATCATTGCCCGCCGGCAGAAGAGGTGAGTTCGAGCTGACGGTATAGACATCGTTTTCCGCATCACAGAACAGCGGGTCTTCCGAGAAGCTTCCCGCGCCCGGGTTCGCGCCGATGCCATAATTGAACACACCATTCGACCAGAAGTCGTTACACGACATCTCGACGAAACGCAGATCGTTCCCGGTGATCCCGGCCGGCGTGTTGAATGCAACCACGCTCTGCGTCACGGACATGAGTCCGGAGCGGTGAGTGATGGCACCCAAGCCGCCATCGTTGTTCGCGATGGTGCATCCCACGAGCGCGAGCGAGCCACCGGGAAGGTCCTGCCGACTGTAGATGGTCGAGGGAACCAACTGGGAGGGAATCTTGAGATCGTTCCACGCCATCACGCAGTATTCCACCCGGAGTTCCTTGGTGAGATCGCGGGCATAGATCGCGCCGGCGCTGTTGGCGGTGTTTCGCAAGAAGGTGCAGTCGGAGAGCACGAGGTTTTGCGCCAAGTTGGTCACGTAGATGGCTCCACCCAACGTGCCGTAGTTGTCCTCGAACAGAACGTTTTGAAGATCGAGCTTGGACTCGTTGCAGTAGATGGCCCCACCGTTGCCACCGTCGTTCGTTCCCCCGCTGTTGCCCCTGAAGACCGAACCGTCTGCGAAGGTCGCGGAGCCTTCTGAGAGATACAGGCCTCCCGATCCCTTCGTTCCCGTGTTGTCCTCCACGGCGGTGTTCGTGGCATCGATACTGCCACCGAGAAGCACCGCGATTCCGCCGCCGAGCTCAGGAGACGAATTCGACTGAACCGTGAGGCCATTTGCGCTCACACTTGCCTCGCGAACGTACAATCCGGCTCCAAGCAGGTGTGCTTCGTTGTCGTGGATGTTGGCGCCGGTCACGCTCAAGGAGCTGGCAGCGTCGAGCAGTGCCACTCCCCCACCCGAACTGGCCACGTTTTCCTGGATGTTCGTGTCGGATTCGAGGAGCGCCGAGGCGCCCAGCGTCACCTTCAGCCCGCCACCGATCGCCTGTGCGGGACTGGCGATTAGCTCCGGATCGGTCCAGGCCTCGCCGTTGCTCGCCACCAGGCACGAACTCAACTGGAGCTGCAAACCGTCTCCCGAGGCCAGGATTCCGCTTCGATAGGACCCGCTGACCTCGCAGTCCTCCATGCGGAAGAGGTGCTCGCCTCCGGTCGATTCGGCGAAAATCCCAATGCCCAAGGAGGAGTTGTTGAGGTCCTTCTTCGTCGTGAGGACTTTGCTCGAGATGAGAGAATCCGTGGAGTCCGTGCTCCAAATTCCGTAATGCTGATTGGAGGTCAGA
The DNA here is from genome assembly GCA_963806035.1 of Candidatus Krumholzibacteriota bacterium. GTDB lineage: Bacteria > Krumholzibacteriota > Krumholzibacteriia > JAJRXK01 > JAJRXK01 > JAOZPE01. Next base: position 73,576 of record CAWDWO010000028.1, read on the forward strand.
TCTACGTTCTGCAGACGGACCGTCCCTCCGGTGGACCGGATGCCGCCCGAAACGTTGCGCAGTACCTGATAGCTGCGAAGTTCCAGCCGGCTGTCGCTGACCATTGCTCCCCAACCCAGTCCGTCTCGCAGTTCAGGCAAGGGAGTGACATTCTCGCCACTCAGCAGCAGATCGCTACCGGATTCCATCCAAATGCCCGCATCCAAGTTGGTGTAGAAGCCCGCGCGCTTCGCGCTGCCGTTGGCGCCGTCGGTGAGGGCGAGACCCACCTGATTGTCCTCGAAGAACACCGAAGAGGCGCGCATCGTCGAACCCTGGCACCACAGCCCCGCCGTGGCTGCCGCCGCGAGCGAGCCGTCTTGACTGAGTCCGTTGCGGCGGAAGAAGCACTGCCAGAGGGAGATCTCCCCGCCGGCCGGCACCTTGCCCACACCTCCCCCCATGCGCACTCCGAAACCGGCATTGTCGATGACGTCGCACTTGCGCATCACGACGGGGACCGTGGAGCTTTGGACGATCATCCCCTCACGCGCCCCGTTGAAGCCGAAGCCTTCGAAGATCAGGCTGTCCGTGGCGCTGAAGCTGCCGGAGATCTGAACGACGACAGAGGTGGTGTCGGAAGAGTTGGTGAAAATCGTGTTTTCCTTGCCGGCGCTGGAAAGGAAATGAATCGGCTTGTCGATGACGAGCGTTCCGCTGTACTGCCCGGGTAGCACGACGATCGTGAATCCGGCTTGAGCTTGGGTCACCGCTTGAGTCAAGGGCGCCATCGTTCCCATGCTGTCCGGACGTACCGTCAGATCGCCCGGCGGAATCACGTTCGGCAACGGATCGGTAACCCCGCCATCTTGTGACGAGCAGCCGGCTTGGGCGACGACCAACGCGAACAGCAAGATGGAAACCCACGATTGTACCGCTGTCTTCATCGAACCACTCCTGAATACGATCTTTGACACTTTGGATCGCTCCATTTACTTCACCAGAACCATCTTGCGCTGGCCCGCGACAGCACCGTCGACCACCAAGCGATAGAGATAAACGCCCGCCGCCACTTCTCCGCCGCGATCATCGTGACCACTCCAGCTGACCTGCTGAGCTCCAGCAGGGAGCTTGGCGTTGACCAGAGTCGCGACCTTGCGTCCCCTCAAATCGTACACGCTCAGCTTGACCTGCCCGCCCACCGGTAGATCGTAACGAATCAGAGTCTTCGGGTTGAACGGGTTGGGGTAGTTCTGAGCGAGCAAGGGCGCGATGTTGCCCGGTATCGTGGGCGCGTCCGTCGCCTGCTGCTTCGCGATCGAAGCGTCACGCAAGAAGAAGACGCTCACGCGCGCGTTCGTTTGATCGGTCATTGCCAGATCCAGTTTCCCGTCCCGGGTGACGTCTCCGAGCGCGATATCGCTGGCGAGCTCCGCTCCAACATAGGTCGAGGCCGGGCCAAAGCTTCCGTCGCCGTTGCCAATCCTGATGGACACTCCACCCCAAGCGCTGATCACCGTGAGCAGGTCCAGCTTGTCATCGTTGGTCACGTCCGCGAGATAAACTCGGGTGGGCAGCAGAGGATAGCCGGTGACCCTGCGGCCCGCCGGGTAAGTCGCGCCCTCCTGGAAGGTGCCGTCGCCGTTGCCGAGGTAGAGAACCACATCCTCTTGGTTGGCACGCACGATGGCGAAATCGTCGAAAGTGTCGCCATTGACGTCACCGCAACTGACGGCGATGGGTTTTCCGTCCACCGGAATCACGGTGCTCACCGGACGATCCGTGTTCACGAAGATGTAGTTCGGGTCGTTCATGAGGATGTTAATGTCGCCCGTATCCTGATTGATGGCGACGAGATCCGCCTCTCCATCGGCGTTGAAATCGCCCGAGGCAATCGCTCCGAGACCAGGGATTCCGCCACGACCACCCTTGAAGGCGAAAGCGCGCCCCGCTCCGGACGCCAGGCTTGGATCATTGGGTGCGCCGACGAGCCAATCGCTATAGCCGTCCTTGTTGAGATCGCCGTCTCCGGCAACCGCCGCTCCAAAATTGGCGGAGGGAACCTTACCGGAGGCAATCACCACCGCGCCGCTGATGTTCGTGGAACCCGCGCCGAAGAGATAGACACGGCCGTACTCGTTACGCTCGGGACTGCCGGTGACCTCGCTCACATAACCGGGAGCGCCCACCAGCATGTCTTGCTCGTCGCCCTCCTGGGGATGACCGGCGGGAGCGACGCTGGATCCGAAGTACTCGTTGGTCCGCGTGCCATTGATCTGAAGGTTCGCGGCTCCGGGGGCCGAAGTGCCCCCGTAGAAGTAGAGAACGGCGCCCAGATTCTGTCCCCCGGGCGAATCGTAGAGCGGCGCACCCGCCGCGACATCGTCGATCCCGTCGCCGTTGTAGTCCCCGATCCCCGCCACCGAGGCGCCGAAATCCGATTTGGCCGCCGGTCCATCCGCGGTGAGGAAAGGCAGGTTAGCCGAACTCCCGCCGGGGAAAACGTAGATTCGTCCCGCTTCGGTCAGCGACTCGCTGTGTTTCGGCGCACCGACGACCAGATCCGCGGTGCCGTCCGCATTGAAGTCCCGGGCCGAAGCCACGCTGGTTCCAAAGTGATCTCCGGGGGCCGCACCCTCCAGAGTGAGGTCCGCCGAATTGTCGAGACCACCGCCGTAGAAAACGTACACCCGGCCCGCGTCGGGCCCGATTCCATCGTAACCGGGAGAGCCGGTAGCCCAGTCCACGATGCCGTCGCCGCTGAAATCCATTCCCGAAGCCAGGCTGGAACCCAGAGCCTCCCCTTCCTGCGTGCCAGAGACGCTGAGGTCGACCGTGGCGTCTTCGTTGCCCCGGTAGAGGTAGACCATGCCCGCGTCAGTCGCGCCGGTGTCGTTGCTGGGAGCTCCGATGATGATGTCGTCGAAGCCGTCGTCGTCGATGTCCCCGAAGGCCACCGAAGCCCCGAAGCGCTCGCCACTCTGGGGACCGACGAAGGTGAGGTCCGGGATGGTGTCCAGCACGGCGGAGCCGTAATAGAGCCTTACCGTGTTTTCACCGGGGAAGCCGACGAGCACGTCGCTGAAACCGTCGTTGTTGGCATCACCCAGAGCGACGGCCCGTCCGCCCTCGGCCGAGGGGCTCGTGCTGGTATAGCGTGCATCGCTCTCGCCGTTCGCATCGCTCTGATCGATCGCGATCGAAATGGATTTCTTGAAGCTCTGGGGGGTGATGGTCGAACTCAAGGTGCCACGAACGAGGTCGAGCCGACCGGTCGCAGAGCTGAAAGTGATGATGTCGTCCACGTTGTTGCGGTCGAAGTCGGCGACCAGAACATCGCGCGGACTCTTCTGCACCGGAATTCGAATCGGTGTCGAAATCAGCGAATTGCTGGCGGGGTCCGGCCCGAAGACGCTGAGAAAACTGGTGGCGGAGTTCACCGCCACGACCGCAGGCAGTTGGTTGTTGGTGAAATGTCCCAGAGCGATCGCTTCGGGCGTGACTCCGGTGCTTCCGGTGTATGAATTGTCGTTGAACCAGACGGGGCCTGCTTGTCCCTTGCGCACGTTGACGGCGCTGGAGAGGACGTCGAGGGTGATGAGATCCAAGTAGGTGTCGCCGTTGAGGTCAGCCAGAAGGGTACGGGTTGGTTTGGGACCGGTCGCGTAGCGCAAGGGAGAGAATCGGCCCGCGGCGGCGCCCCCCGTGCCCAAGCCGTTCAAGATGATGATGCCGTGGCTCCAGTGCGAGGTCACCGCGATGTCAAGGTACCCGTCTCCGTCAACCTGCATGGGAACCACTTGCATCGGCCGGTAACCGCCGAAGTACAGGGTTTGGTTTTCGTAGGTCCCCACGTTGTTGCCCACGCTCACCCCGACCTGGTCGTTCGCTTCGAGGGCATAGACCAGGTCGAGATTCGTGTCGGGGGTCAAATTCGCGAAGGCTAGCGAACGCGGCGAACCCTTGGCCGTGATCTGAGTCTGGAAGCCGAAGAGGGTTCCCTGGCTTTGCGCCGAGGCGGTGGTCTCCAGCAGGCTGATCTGGTCGAGGTAGTAATTGGCGAAGGCCAGATCGTCGATTCCGTCGACCAGGGCGCCGGATGCCGCCGCCACGGGGCGCGCACCAGCATTCAGATTCCCGAACAGGCTGAAGCCGCCGCCGGCCTGTCCCAGATAGAGGGTCGCATTGTCCGAGAGAAAATTCACCGCGACGAGATCGACCAAGCCGTCCTTGTTGAAATCACCGGTGACCAGATCGATGGGACGGGAACCCGCCTCCAAAACCTCGTTCCCGCTGAATCCCCCCGCTCCGTCGCCATAGAACACACTCACGTTGTCCGACCAGTAGTTGGCCGCCGCGATGTCGTCGTTTCCGTCCCCATTGAGATCCTTGAAGAGCACCGACACCGGATACTGCCAGACGCCGGGCGCGGGTCCGGCAGAGAAGGTACCGTCGGGCGTGCCACCGGGAGTGTTCGCCAGCCAGATCGAGACGCGACCCGCCGCGGCCTCGGTCACGGCCAGATCGCTCGCGCCGTCGCCGTTCAAGTCGCCCGCCGCGATGTCCCAGGGTTCTTCCCCGACCTCGAAATTGGAAACTTCGGTGAAGGTGCCGTCACCCACGCCTCCGAGGGTGTTCGCCAGGAAGATGGAAACCGTGTGATCCGCGTAATTCACGACCGCAAAATCGGAAACTCCATCGGCGTTGAAATCACCGGCCGCCATTGCGTCCGGATTGATCCCCGTGGGCACCAGGGCGCCGGAATAGAGCGCCCCGGCATGCGAGGAACGCACGCAGAAAAGAAGGGAAAAGAGGGCGATCAGAAAAAGCGGGAGCTGCCGCGCGCGGCGCGTTCTCCATACACTTGAACTCGCGAACATTCTGGCCTCCGAGGCGATCGAGGGCTGAGCTCCATCGCGGGGATTGCACAAGGGAGAGATCATCGAAATTTCGCACGCTCTGGATCTGAGCCAGCGCCCTGCTGGGCGCCGTCCCGGCGCGCCGAGATGTTACCTTCAGCGGCGGTCAAAGGTACACCATCGACCGCCCGGTCTCAACTTGGCAAACATACGGATCTCGGGTCCCCAAAGGCCAGGACCGCAGGCCGAAAAGCGCTGCCAATGCATCCGGTGCGGCACTTCAGTGGGTGGGACAACCGTGCGCGTTGACCGGGGTGCCCAGGGGAGTGTCGGGGCACTCGTCCAGTCCTTCGGGGACGCCATCGCCATCCGGGTCCGAGGGGCAGCCGTGCTCGTCGACCAGAGCGCCCAGCGGGGTGTCGGGGCACAGGTCCAGGCTGTCGCTGACGCCGTCACCGTCCAGATCTTCCGTTGAGCCGAAAATAAGGCGTAAACCAGTAGAAATTAAGACCTGCTGCGCATAGGAGCCGCGGAAGCGCGCAAATTCGTCTTTGACTTCGATGAAGGCGCCCGTGTGGCGGTTCAGATTGAGCAGCGCACCGGCGCTCAAACCCACCCCCAGGGCGCGTTCCGTGCTGTGGGCGCGGATGAGTGAGGCCATCCCCAAGGAGACCGACAAATAAGGCGAAAACCTACGCATTGGCTGGAGAGCGAAGGTGGGCCCCAGGCCCAGGTAGTGATAGCGGCTGGTGGAGGTCTTGCCGAAGTCCTTGTCGTGGCTGCTGACGAAGTCGAATTGGAGCTCGAGCCCCCACAGCGCGGTGGGATGGTAGCCGAGCCGGCCCACCAGCAGCGAGTTGTTCTCGATTCCCAGCCATTGCTCGAAGAGGGCCCCACCCACGCCTCCGGAGAACTCCACGTGCGGTCCGTCGACTTGCGCGCGTGCCGCCGGTATGCCCAGGAGTCCCAGGGCCAGCAGACAACAGCTCAGCGCGACGGCAAGCGGCGCCGCCGCTCTTGGATGGGTGCGGGCGTTCAGTTTCCGATTCCTTTTCCCGGCGAATCGCCGCGGGCGTTCTCCCTCTTGGGGCTGCGAGTGCCTGCAAAGAATAGCTTGAAGCGCTAGAGGCCTGCCACCTGGTTTAGATATTCGCGGACGGCCTTTCCCTCGCGCTCGCGCAGGCCGACACAATCACCGACCGCCTCGGCGACTTTGGCCAGCTCCTTTTCCTGGCCCGCGACGTAGTGCGGACCGTCCTCCGCGAAGAAGAGCCGCGCCGCCTCGAGTCGATCGGCCGAACACCCTCCCGCGAAGTAGGGCATGTAGACCGCGAACATGGGCGGCATTTTCTTCATGAGCTCGTCGTAGTTGTCCGTCATCCAGTCCCACAGAATCTTCGTGCTCTCCTCGTCGCCATTGCGGCCGATGCCCATGGGGATGGTGAAAATCTCCTGGGGTCGCAGATCTCCGTGCAGGCTGTAATAGAGCGCGTGCTGGATCATGGCCGGCTCGGTGAACCATCCCAGTCCGGCCAGAAAACGCGCTCGCTCAGCGGGTACCTTCGCCTCTTCGAAGCCCTTCTTGTATTTGTTGTAGAGCCGCCATCCCCCGTCCAGCGCCGCGATCTGCATGCACTGTCCCAGCACCGAGGGATCCGGAGTTCCTTGACCGTCGAGGTAGGCTTCGGTGACGGACTTGGCGTAGGCCACCACTTCTTCATCGTGGGCGTACTTGCCCAACCAACCGATGAGACTCGGGCGCAACAGAGCCGCGGCATCGCTCTCGCCCTTCTTGGGCCTCAAGCCGAAGCGCTCCCGCGCCGGGCCCAGCATCTTCGACACGTAGGCCGCGAAGGCATCCTCGAGCTCCGGCGTGACGAAGGCGACACGGACCTTGGCCATGGCCCCGGTCATCGCGGAGATCACCTCGGGGCGCGGGTCGTCGGCCAGGTTGGCGATGACCTTCAAATAACTTCCCCCGTCGAGGCGGCCCGCGTCGAGCAGAGCGGAGACCTGTCCCACGAACGCGACACGTTCACGCGGATTCATGATCTCGACCGCATCTTTGGAGAGCCGGCTGAGAATCTGGGGATCCACGTCCCAGTGGTAGTAACCGCGCTCGTCGTCGTTGGGATGGATCCACTGCAGCTTTCCCTTGGTGGGAAGATCGAGGGTCTCGTCGCTCGAACTCAGTAGGGTGCGCAGGGTACGAACTTGCTTGCCGTCGGAGTAGCGCAGAACCACGGGCAATTGCCAGCTCTGCGCCATCTTGTTGGAGCGCGCCCCATAGTTCGTGAAGCGCTCCTGGTGCAACGCGATCTTTCCGTCGCCCAGATCGTTCACGCTCAGAAGCGGCACCCCGGGCTGGTCGAGGAAGGTCGACATGGCGGTACCGACGTCGACGCCCGAAGCCTCGCTCATCGAGGACCAAAGATCGGCCGCAACCGCATTGCCCCAGGCGTTCTCCTTCACATAGGCCAAAATGGTCTTGCGGAAGAGATCCTCCCCCATCCAGTTTTCAAACATCCCCAACACCGCCATACCCTTCTGGTAGGTCAGTCCATCGGCGGCCTGCAGGAGTTGGACTTCGTTGGTCACCGGCTGACGGATCGCCCGCGCCGATTGCTGCGCGTCGGTCGCCATGGCTCCTTCCACTGCGCGCACGTTGGTCACCGCGATGCTGTACTCGGGGAAGACCTGGTCGGTGATCTTGTTGCCCAGCCAGGTCGCGAAGGACTCGTTCAACCAGAGATCGTCCCACCAATCCATGGTCACCTTGTCTCCGAACCACATGTGAGCCATCTCGTGCGTCATGGTCGAGGCCATGCCACGCTTCTGGGCAATGGTGTCTTCCTTGGGATCCAGAAGCAGCACCGTCTCGCGGAAGGTGATGAAGCCCACGTTTTCCATGGCGCCCGCCCAGAACTCCGGCACCGCCACCAAATCGAGCTTGGCGTAGGGATAGGGTTCGTCGAAGTATTTCTCCAGGGCCTTCAACAGCGGCGGCGCCATGCGCACTGCCTCGCCCACCAGGCCCGACTTGCCCGCCACCGTGATCACACGCCCCGGCACGCCCAGCCCCGGAATGTCCGTGGTCTCCAGCGGACCCGCGGCCAGAGCCAGCAGGTAGGAGGGCATGGGCTTGGTGACCGCGAAGTTTACCGTGCGCCATCCGTCTTTCGTGCTCTCGTGTTCGATCGGCGTGTTGGCGAAAACCTTCTGCCCTTCGGGCACCGAGATCGTCATCTGCCAGGGAATCTTGAAGCTCGGCTCGTCGTAGCACGGGAAAGCCTGGCGCGCGTCGATGGCCTCGAATTGGGTGAAGAGATAGGCCTTGCCGTCAGTGACCAATCGGTAGAGACCGCGCGCGGTGGTATCGAACTCCTGCGCGAAATCGATGCTGAGCGTGTACTCCCCGGTCGGCTCCAGCGCGGCCGCCGCCTTGAAATCGACTCGCTTGTCGTCGCGCATCTTGTAGCTCACCGGGATCATCCCCGTGGGGCCTTCCAGTTCGACCTTCTTGAACTCCATGTCCTCGGCGTGGAGCTGGAAGTGGTCGCGCTCCTGCTTGGGCTTGAGATGGATGCGTACCGTGCCGGTGTAGCTCGTCTGCTCGGGATCCAGCCTGAGATCGATCTCCTCGAAGATGGGAGCGATCGTAGCGTCGAGGCGGATACTCGAGTCCGCCACGGAGGAGGTCTGGGTGGAATCGCCCGGGGCAGGGGAGGCGCTCTCTTGCGCCGAAGTGACGCCGGCGCCGAAAACGAGGCAAAGCCCCAGCACGAAACAGAAAACCCGAGACCGGATCGCGGTGATGCTGAACATCGAATGATCTCCTTGCAGAAAGCCGAGTCGAAGCCCGAAAATGACACTCCCGCCTACGATCTGACGGAAGAGAAGGGTTGCATCCATTTCCGTCGCCCGCCCCCGGGCATCGAAGGACAGACACCGGCAGAGAATAGTCCAAGTTCGAACTCGACTCCAGAAAGGCAAGCGTCGAAGCGGAATGAACCCCGAAATCAAGCCCCACGGAAGCTGGAAAAGTCCCATTTCACCCGAGAGGATCGCGGCGGGCTCGTTGGGTCTCTCGCAGCTGCAGGTAGCGCGCGAGCGCGTCTACTGGACGGAGACCCGGCCGAAGGAATCCGGGCGCGTGGCCCTGGTCTCCGCCGCTATCGAAGGCGGCGCCCCGCGCGAGGAGATTCCCGCGTCGATGTGCGCGCGCAACCGGGTGAACGAGTACGGCAGCGGCACCTACTGCGTGGGCCAAGGCGCGCTGTGGTTCACCAACCTCGACGACCAAAGACTCTATCGTGTCGCACAAGACGGAAGCTGCGCTCCCATCACTCCCGCGGTGAGCGAAGATCATCGCTACAGCGACCCCCAACTCTCCCGTGATGAAAGATGGATCGTGTGCCAGCGGGAGCGGCACCTTCCCCGCGACCTGCGGCGCGCGGCTCTGCCGTCGGAGGTCTTCAACGAACTCGTTCTCATCCCGGCCGACGGCACTTCGGTTCCCGTGGTCATCGCCTCGGGCTGCGATTTCTACGGCACCGCGTGCTTTCGTCCCGACGGGAAGGCCCTGGCGTGGCTGCAGTGGAACCATCCCAACATGCCCTGGGACGGCTCGGAACTCTTCGTGGCCGAATTAGCTGATGATGGTTCGCTGGAAAATCCGCGGCGCGTCGCGGGCGGACCCACGGTCAGTGTCGTGCAGCCCTCGTGGTCACACGACGGTCTCCTTCACTTCGTGAGCGACAAGACCGGTTGGTGGAATCTGTACCGCCTCGTGCAGGGGAAAGCGCAGAACCTCTGTCCCATGCATGCGGAATTCGGTTCCCCGTCCTGGGCCTTCTGGTACTCGATGCACGCGCATCTCGAGGATGGACGCATCGCCTGCATCTACCTCGAGAAAGGAGAAGAACGACTCGGCCTGCTCGATCCGAAGCAGCAGCACATGGAACCTCTCGAGCTCTCTCTGAGTTGTTTCGGTCAGGGCGGCGAGCTGAGGAGCGACGGCGTCGACCGGCTCTTCTTTCTGGGAGGATCTCCCACGCAGCCCACAGCGGTGTATTCCCTGGCCCTGAACGGCACAAGTTCGTCGGCCACGAGCGGCCGCGCGCCGCAGCGCATCTATCAACCGGACACGGAAGCAATCGACGAGCGCTATCTTTCGCGGCCGCGCGCCATCTCCTTTCCCGCCGCGCCCTTCGCCGGCAAGACCAGTGTCGCCAGTGGCGAGAGCCAGGAGGGCCTGGGGACGGCGCGCACGCGGGCGATCTCGCGCAGGGCCCATGCTTTTTACTATCCGCCGAAAAACGACGACTTCCGCGCGCCAGAGGGAGAGCGGCCGCCGCTGATCGTCATGTGCCACGGAGGTCCGACGGGGGCGACCAACACGGGCTTGCAGCTCAAGGTGCAGTTCTGGACCAGCCGCGGCTTCGCGGTGGTGGACGTGAACTATCGCGGCAGCACCGGCTACGGACGCGACTACCGCGAAGCGATCAACGGCAACAGTGGCCTGGTGGAACCGCGCGATTGCGAGGCAGCGGCGCGTTACCTGGCGAAGGAAGGACTGGTCGATGAGACGCGCATGGCTGTGCGCGGAGGAAGCGCCGGCGGATACGTGGTGCTGTGCTGCGCCACCTTTCCTTCTTCCGCGGGGCTGCAGGATCCTATGGTGATGCCCACCCCCGGTAGCTCCTGCTTCAGCGCGGGAACCTCCCTGTATGGCATCGGCGATCTGGAAGCCCTGCTGCGCGACACCCACAAATTCGAATCGCAGTATCCCTACACGCTCATCGCGCCCTACCCGCAGAAGAAGGAGGTGTACCGCGCGCGTTCGCCCTTGCACTTCGTCGCGCGCGCCGCATTTCCTCTCTTCTTGATGCAGGGACTGAACGATCCGGTGGTGCCGCCCAATCAGGCCGAGGGGATGGCGCAGGCCCTGCGCGCGGCCGGATTACCCTTCGCCTATCTGCCTTTTCCG
>CAWDWO010000029.1:0-17762 GCA_963806035.1 Candidatus Krumholzibacteriota bacterium
GGGATCGGGAGCGCTGGCAGTACGGGATGCGCTCGACTTCTGGGCGGAGAAGACGGTGCACGTGCCACTGCTCTCCCGCCTGGTCTCTTTCATGGCCACCGCATGCAACTCGTCCATTGCATTCGTCGCCCATTGGAACCGAACGTGGGGGCCGGCGGCAGTCACTCTCATCTTGGGGCTCGCCTTCGCGGCTTCGGTCTTCGCGCTGATGAGCCTGGGTCGTCGTCGCCTCCGGGACAAGGGGACTCATGCTTGAACTGGTGCTCCGGCGAGAACGGAGCGGCCCTCTTCTCCCACCTGATTTTGGATTCGGAGTTTCCCGGGTGGGGACTCTGCTGGGACTCGGCGTGTGCCTGGTCCTGGTTTTGTCGTTTTGGGGCAGTGCCCGGGCCGGCTCCGCCGACGCGGAGGCCGACAGCACACGGTTCACGGTACGCGTGGAGGCGGAGGCCGACTCCGCCGAGACTTTTCAGAGCGCGGCGGATCTCTACCGTCTGCTCTTCGAAGCTTCCACCCAACTTTCTCGGACCCACGAGGAAGCGGCGCGAGACAGCCTGGTCCAGGTGGTCCGCCAGCTCGAAGCCAGAGTCACCGCGCTGCGGGCCGCCCAGCGTGAGAGCGCTTCCATCGCTCCCGAACCCGATTCTCAGCTCAATGACCTCGAGCAGCAGATCCACGACTCGGCACAGCGCGGGGATTGGAAGAGTTTCAATCAGGACCTCGGCCAACTTCTGGGGCATCTCGGAGAGGTCAGCGAACAGCTAGGACAGAAGTTGGGACAAGTCCAGTTGGAGATCTCAGCGGAACGTTTTCGCCTGGCGACCGAAGGCGGCGGTTACATCGACGTTCAAATTCCCTCCGAGGTGCAGGAAAACCTCAAGTCCGGAGTCATGGCGTTCAATGAGGAACTGGGTCGGGTGCTGTCCGACTCGATGCTGCAGGAGCTGGGCCGCAATCTCGAGCATTACACCCAGAACGGAAAGGGTCCGCACATCCTGCTCGGGAAGCTGGGAAAGCACAAGCAGCCCAAGCAGTGGAAGATCATCGGGCGCTCGGTCTTCAAGATGGGATCGGACTTCCACGTGAACGAAGACGAACTGGTCCAGGGCGACGTGGTCGTGGTGGGAGGATCCCTCACCGTCTCGGGGAAGGTCTTGGGCAAAGCAGTGGCCGTCGCGGGGAATCTCAAGATCGACGATTCAGGAGTCGTCGAGGGAGATGCTCTGAGTTTCGGCGGTCACGTGCAGCGAGAGGGCGATGCCCAGATCGCGGGCCAGGAGATCGACTTTGGCCGCTTGATCCCCGGCGCGGAGGGGGTCCGCGAGGCGGCGCCCTACCTGAACATCGTGATGCTCGCCCTGCGTCTTCTGATCATGGCGCTTTTGGCCCTGATCCTCTTGGCGCTCATGGGCGATCGTCTCGACCAGATGTGCACCCAGTGCCATGGCGGCCTGGTCCGGCCCTTTGCTCTGGGAATGGTCTGGCTTCTCGTCACGCTTTTTCTCTTCCTGATTCTCGCTCTCACTCTCGCTCTCACCATCATCGGAATTCCGGTGGTGATCCTTCTCGGCGCGATCCTCGCGGCCCTGGTGCTCGCAGCTTATTTCGTCACCTGCCGTCTGCTCGGTGAGCGCATTCTGCGCGTGCTGCGTCCCGGGAGCGAGCCCCTCAGCTGGCAGAGCATCCTATTGGGGCTCGTCGTGCTCGAGGGCCCGGCCATCTTCTTGGTGGTGTTTGCACTGATCTTCTCTCCAGGAGGAGAGGGGATGGCGCTCGCTCGTAACGTGGATCTGGTTCTGAAGTTCTTGGCTCTGAGCCTGGGCTATGGCTGTGTGATCGGCAGCCGCTTTGGATCGATTACCCGGCGCGTGATCCCCAAGGAACTGGCGACGGAACTTCACTCCTGAGTTCATTTCGAACTCTTGGGGAGCTCGACTCGCGGACTAGACGCGCGAGCTTTGCTGGGAGCTCTGCTTACGCTTCTGTACCAGTTGACCGCACGCAGCTGCGACTTCCCGCCCGGCGCTGTCGCGAACGGTACACACGATTCCCGCACTCCACAGATGATCCGCAAATCGTTTTACCCTCTCGGCCGATGGCCGCCTTCCGGCGAAGCCAGCGATTTCATTGAGGGGAATCAGATTCACCTTGAAGGGACCGCTCCGCGCCAGACGAGCGAGGGCCCTTGCGTCCTCTTCGGCGTCGTTTTCGCCGGCGATGAGTACGCATTCGAGAGTCACCCGGCGTGCGGTGCGGCGACCGTGCTCAGCGGCCAATGCCAAGATCTCCTGGATGGCCTCGCTTCCCGCCACCGGCATCAGTCGCCGCCGGCCTGCGGCGGAGGCGGTGGTCAGGGACAGCGCGAGCCCATAGGGACGCTCGAGTTCTCGAAGCCGCCGCATTCCCTCCAGGGGACCGCTGGTGGAGATGGTGATGTGCCGGGCGCCGATGTCCATCGCCTTTTTGTGCGAGAGAATTCTCAGCGCGCGCTGCAGGTTGTCGAAATTGTCCAGCGGTTCTCCCATGCCCATGAACACGAGGTTGGCCTGGCGCGGGGTGGGGTGCATCCGGCTGAGTGCGAGCACCTGCGCCACGATCTCCCCCGGGCTGAGCTGTCGGCGCAGTCCCATGCGAGCGGTGGCGCAAAACACGCAGGCCATCTTGCAGCCCACCTGGGTGGAGAGGCAGAAGGTCCGGCGGCCGTTCTCCATTTCGATGGACACCGATTCGATGCGCTGTTGGTCCGAGAGTTCGAAGAGGTGCTTCACCGTCCCGTCAGCGGCCGGAGATTGGCCCACCTGCCGAAGCTGCGCGAGGCCGTGTTCCTGAGCCAGCCTCGTTCTCAGGCTCAGCGGCAGATCGCTCAACTCCTCGATCGAACGAAGCCTCCTCTGGTAGAGTCCATGGGCGAGTTGGCGGCCCCGGTAGGAGGGCTCGCCCATGCGCCCGAGGAGATCCTCGAGTTCTTCCGGGCTGAAATCGTGCAGGCAGGAGCTCATGGTGAAGTCGCGATCACTTGACAGTGAACCGAAGTAGGGATCAAGTTGCTACGAAACTCATGAGAGAAGCGCGGAACGAGATGGCCAAGAAGAGTATAGAAGGAACCAAGTCGCGAGGCGAGGACGCTCTGGCGAAGCTGCTTGCCGCGGCCGGTGACGAACTCCGCCTGGCGATCTTGAGCTTCGTGGCCGGGGAGCCGGCATCGGTATCGCAGATCTGTGAACGTCTCGATGCCGCGCAGCCGCGGGTTTCCCACCATCTGGGAATCCTGCGTCGTTGCGGACTCTTGGCCGTGGAGACCAAGGGCAGGCAGCGAGTCTATCGCTGGGCACCTGCCGGCGAGGGCACAGCCGAGCTCGAGTTGCAGGGCTTTTTGCGGCGTTGGCTGGACTTGCAGCAGGAGACGAATCTCGCAACCGGCCGGCCGGCCGGTGCGCAAGCGCAAGAGCTCGAGGACTTTCTTCTCTGAGCGTGGAGAGAGACAGTGGATTCCAAAAAAGGCCGAATCCTCATCGCGGATGACGACTCGGGACTGCGCGCGATGGTGCGACAAGTTCTGGAGTATGACGGCTTCGAAGTGGCCGAAGCCGAGGACGGTCCGCGGGCTCTCAAGGAACTGCGCAAGGGCGTCTGCGAGGTCCTGCTGCTGGACGTCAAGATGCCCGGTATGGACGGCTTCGAGGTCATGAACGTCATGCAGAACGAGGGACTCGAAGTGCCGGTGGTGGTGATCTCCGCGCACGAGGCGGTGGCGAACGCAGTGGAGGCCATTCGACACGGCGCCTACGATTTCCTGGAAAAGCCCTTCAAGCGGGAGGCCCTGAAGGTACGCGTGCAGAAGGCTCAAGAGCACGCGCGGTTGAAGCGAGCCAATCGAGAGCTGGCCGAGTCCTCTACTCGCGGCGGCGAGATCATCGGCGATGGTGCTTCGATTCGCCACGTGAAGGAGCTGCTCGAGAAGGTCGCGCCGACCCCCGCGCGAGTTCTCATCACCGGCGAGAACGGGACGGGCAAGGAACTCCTGGCGCGCGCCATTCACGCCCGTTCATCGCGCTCCAGCGGGCCTTTCGTGGAGCTGAACTGCGCGGCGATTCCCGATGACCTCATCGAGAGTGAACTCTTCGGGCACGAAAGGGGCGCCTTCACCGGTGCGGAACGGCGGCGGCTGGGGAAGTTCGAGCGCGCGGATCAGGGGACCCTGTTCTTGGATGAGATTGGCGACATGAGTCAGGCCGCGCAGGCCAAGGTCCTGCGCGCCCTGGAGACCTCCACCTTCGAGCGGGTCGGGGGGCAGGACCTCATCCACGTTGACGTGAGGGTGATCTCGGCCACCAACCGCGAGCTGCACGACGAGAGCAGCGGCTTTCGGCAGGACCTCTTCTACCGCCTCAACGTCATCCAGATCCACCTGCCTCCCCTGCGGGAGCGTCCGGAGGACATCGAGAGCCTGTTTTTGCACTTTCTCCGCAGCGCGGCCCTGGAGATGGGGCAGAAGGTCAAGGGGGTGGATCCGGGGGTGATGGCCCTGCTGAAACGGCAGCCCTGGCGCGGGAATGTCCGTGAGTTGAGGAATTTGGCGGAAAGGCTGGCGATCGTCGCGCCCGACGAGACGATCCACGAGGAGGACCTGAGCGTTCTGGCGGGAGAGGGTGGGAGCAAGCGAGAACACGAGGATGTCTTCTCCAGTCCCACCTTCAACGACTTCAAAGCGGCCAGCGAGGCCATTTTCCTGCAGGGAAAGCTGCGGGAATTCGGCTACAACGTGAGCCGAACCGCCGAGGAACTGCAGATGCAGCGCAGCAATCTGTACAAGAAGATCCAGCGCTACGGCCTGCGGACCTCGAGCTGAGAAGCTGGCTCGAGGCGCTTGACCGCGTGCGCTGCTCTTACGTATTGTGTATCCTAGACTTGGGGTATGGCCCACAACACCAATTTAGGTCTGCCGGAGGCAATCTGGGGCCTGACGGCGTGAGCCGATGAAGGTTGCCTGAGGAGATTTGGTCATGATGAGCAAGAGCAAACGCCTCACGATTGGAATCGCTCTTTTGATCTGCACGATGACGTGGATGGTGATGCCGGCCGCTGCCGCGGAAATGTCGTTGCGCGTCGATTACGACAACAGCGTCTACAACCCCACGCCACCTTCAGGTCGTTCGACCGGAGGCAGTGGAGGCATTCTCATCAAGGATACTCCGACCACGCAGAACGGAGATCCCGATGAATTGACCGGGGGCAACCTGTCTGTCTACGCACCGACGAGTTCCAGTTCGGACGATTCTTCCTTGGTGAAGAGTCTCTGGCAGCGGCTCGTGAGTTGGATCCGAGGTAGCACGTACCGAATCGTGGAGGCTCGCTGAAACAATTCGAAGTCGAGGAATCTCGCTTTTTCTCAAAGCGGTATCTCTAGTTGAACCCTTCTCGCCCAAGGGATGCCATGCAGGAGTTTCGAGAGGGAGAAGAGGGCTTCAAGCCTTCCTCCTCTAGTCCAAGCAACAGCGCCGAGAACCCCACGCTCTTGCGTACGGAGCAAGTGGGTGACTTGCACTATGACGGCGCGGCGTACTCCTCGGCGATGGAGTACTTTCGCTCCGCATTGCGCAGCGGCGCCGAGGCGGGGAGTGTGCCGGCGGAGACCTTGGCCCGGCTTCACCGCAAACTCGCCGATTGCTTGCTGCAACAGGGACTTCCCGCCGACGCCTCCCGTGAGCTGAACCAAGCCGAAAATCTGCTTCCCGCCGACGCTCGCCTGGCCCACGCCGTGTTGAGGGTCCGCAAGGCTCTTGTCCACTTCCGGCAGGGCAAGTACCGCAGGGCGCAGACTCTCGCGATGGAGGGATTCCGAGACCTTGCCACCAGTGACCAACACCGCGAAGTAGGAAACGCCCAGATGATTCTGGGGAACTGCGCGACTCGCCTCGGACGCATGGAAAAGGCGGACGAGTTCTTCCAGGATGCTCTGGCCACCTTCCGGCGCATCGATCTCCCGCTGGGTCAGGCGCAGGCTCTCATCAACCTGGCGACTTTGGCCAAGAACGAATGCCGCTGGTCCAGCGCCCTCCAGCTCTTCTCCAAAGCGGAGACCATCGTGCGCGACCGGGGCCATTCGCACGAGCTCGCGGTGCTCCACAACAGCATGGCAGTGCTCTACCGGAAGATGGGTCGGCGTGCTGAAGCCATGGCGCAGGTGGAACGAGGCCTGGAGCTGGGTCGAAATCTGGGAGATCAGAGCCGTCTCACGCGGCTGCGGCTCCTCAAGGGCCAGATCCTCATCGATGAGGGGCACTACGGCGAGGCCGAACAGAATCTGCTGGAAGCGCGGGTGCTGGCCGAGCGGCGCCAGACCGGCCGTGATCTCGCGCTCGCGGACGAATTCCTGGGGGATCTCATGGCCGCCCAGGAGCGCTTCGAAGAGGCCGAGCTCAACTACCGCCTGGCCGAGAAGCGGGCCGAGAGCATGGGCCCGGCCAGCGACATCCAGGCCGAAGTCCTGCGGCGCCGCGCCGAATTGGCCTTGCGCCGGGGAGACGAGGGTGCCGCGCTCGCTCTGGCCAATCAGGGGATCCGCATCGCCGAGGCCTGTGGCGAGCGATTCGAGCTACCCTTCTTCGAACGCGTGATCGGGCTGGCTTTGGCCTCGCGGGGGGACTATCAGGCGGCACGGGACGCGCTGGAGTCCGCGCTGCTTCGGGTCACCGAGTCTCGTTTGCCTGTACAGATGCGGCGGATCCTGCGGGATCTGGTGCATCTGCACATGGAGCAGCCCGAACGCGAGTCTCTGCTTCTGGCGCGCACGCGACTGCGCGAGGTCGCGGAAATTCCCGACGAGAACAGCGAGTATTCGCCCTGCCAAGTTCAGCTGGACATCGCGCGCGTCGAACTGAATCTCGGCGAGTACGACGAGGCCTTGCTTGCGCTCTACGAACTCGAGCGGCTCTCGTGCACGGGAACTCACGGAAACCTCATGCGCGAAGTGCAGAGTCTGCGCTCGGAAATCGAGGAGGCACTCTCGCAGGACGCGGAGACGATCTCCTCGCGCTATCAGGAGCTGGCCGACCTCCCCGAACTTCTGGATACCGGAAAGCCAGACGCCGAGCGAAATCTCCGCAGCATGCTGCTGGCTCTCGCGGACAGACTGCGGGCTGACCGGGCCTTTTTGGCGGTGCAGGAGGCGGGCGAGGCTCCGCGCATCCTCTCGGCGCATCATCTGGCGCGCGGACGCGCGGGCAGCATCGCGCGCCACGTCTTCGCTCTGCTGGACGAGGCCACGGGCCCCAGGGTCTGGACGAACCCCCAGGGGGACGAAAGCTGGACCGCGCTTCAAGACGAAGAGCTGCGCGAGATCGGCGCCGCCGCGGCGCTCCCCTTGGGAAGCTCCGGCACCCTGCGTGCCCTGATCTATTTCGATACCGCGCCACGCAAGGGGGTCCCGCGCGGCTTCAACAACGAGGCCTTGGCGGTGGCCGCGAGCTACGTGGAGCTCTTGCGTGCTCCGATCTTCGATCTGGCGCGCGGCGGACGCAGCGACAGCTCCAATCGAGCCTTCCTGCTGGAAGAGGCCTTCGAGAACATCATCACCGAGAGCGATGCGATGGTGGAGGTCTTGCGTCTCTGCTCGAAAGTGGCCCCCACTCCGTATTCGGTGCTCTTCACTGGAGAGACCGGAACCGGGAAGGGCCTTTTGGCCTACGCGGTGCATCGCTTCAGTCCGCGCGGAAACCAGCGATTCGTCTCCCTGAATTGCGCAGCCATTCCCGAGAGCTTGCTCGAGAGCGAGTTGTTCGGGCACGTGAAGGGCGCGTTCACCGGGGCGGACCGCACTCGCATGGGGCTCATTCCGAGCGCCGATGGCGGCACCCTTTTCCTGGACGAGATCGGCAAGATGAGCTTGCCCATGCAGGCCAAGCTCTTGCACTTCTTGGACAGCAAAGAAGTCCGTCCGGTGGGGGGAGGGGAGAGTCAGATCGTGGATGTCCGCGTGCTCAGTGCCAGCATGCGGGATCTGAAAGAGATGGTGCGCAAGGACCTCTTCCTCGAGGACCTGTACTACCGCCTGCTCGATTTCCCCATCGACGTCCCGCCGCTGCGCGAACGCGCCGACGACATTCTGCTCTTGGCGCGCCACTACCTCGACCGCGTGTCGAGCGAGCTGGGGCGGCCGATGCCCCAGATGACGCGCGCCTTCACCAGCGGTCTGCGTGCCTACTCCTGGCCGGGCAACGTCCGCGAGCTGGAGAAGGTGATTCGCCGGGCGGTCATCCTGAGCGTCGGCGAGGAGCGTCTGCAGGCCAGGCATCTACCCAGCTTCTGCCGCGCTGGATCTGGCTCCCCCGAAGCGCTCGAGGGTGAGCAGCCGATCGACCGGATCCAGCCGCTCAAGAGCGAGGTCGCCCAGTTCGAGAAGGTTCTCTTGGAGCGGGCGCTCAAGAGCTGCGCCTGGAACCGCAGTGAAGCGGCGCGACGGCTGAAGATCAGCTACCCCACCATGCTCCAGAAGATCAAGCGCTACGGTCTCAAACTCCCTGAGTAGCGCGGGTTCTCTCCATCAAATTTCTTTATAGCGTCTAAGTGCCATGTTTCAGGGTGCTTATCGAGCTTCCTCTTTCTCCATCTATCAAAGAACTTTCTAGCTGGATGAAGGCGCGGAAATCGTCTTCGCTCGGGGGTGAATGTGAATGCCTAACTCATTGTTTTTTAATGAGTTACATTTTAGGCCCCGTGACCGCGATCGTGGCATGGAGGGTGCAATACGTAGTGGCGGCTGGAGTCACTAGGCAAACGTGGTCCGGTCGTCCAGTTGGCCTTCTGGGCCTGAGTCTATCGGAGGACGGGGTGGGAACGCTCCTCTCCGTCAACCGGCTGAAAGAGGTTGTTTTCCATCAATTCGGTTCGTCGATTCGTCAGCACGAGGTGGGGTCGGGCTGAGGATCTCGGCGGAAGCTAGGAAGACAGCGCTATCACACCGTCCTCCGAAACATCCCATGGGATGCAGTGAGAGAGGTTAGGAGAGATCCAAACACGAGGCGCCCCGGCCTCCAGGACTGGCGAGATCCTGGAGCGGCCACCAAGGGGATGATCTGGTGAACCACTCACGCTCTTATGGTTGCGAGAGCCGTCCCTGTGGGGCGGCTCTCGTGCGTTCCAGGGCATCCCTTAGGGCGCCGCGAAGGCGCTCCAGGGCCCGTCGCCCAAGCGGGTCAGTGTCCCCTCCAAGGGACATTTCTATATCTGGATGGCGACAACTTCCGCTCGAAAGGACGCTGGATGCGGCCAGCGCGCGGCGCGAGGCTTTTCTGTGTCGCGGAGTTAAGTCATTATAAATAAGCGTGTTATACAATGCCCCTTGGGCCCTGAGGGCCCATACCCGGGCAGTGGCATGGCGGCTGCGAAGAGAGAGGGTGGGGACAAGGACGGGACGAGGCCTTCAGTCGAAGGAGAGAGTCATGAAAGCACGAGCGATCGCAAGGACCCAGAGGCCGTCCCTTGGAGCTTGGAGCATGCTCCTGGTTCTCTCGCTGGCGCTTCTGACCCTTCTCTTTGCCGGCTGTGACGAGAATGACGAGATCGTGGACGTGACGCCGCCCGCGATTCCCGACGGTGTGAGTTCGATCACCGGCGACTCGGTGATCTGGGTCATTTGGAACGCCAATCGCGAACCCGACCTGGCCGGATATCGCGTCTATTCCACCACCGAGGCCGATGGCAACGGCAACCCGATCCACTGGGAGAAACTGCTCGAGGTGGGGACGCCCTATCCCAACATCGACAACCTGGTCAGCTATGATCCCGATACGAGCGGCGGCCGGCCCTATCTGATTTTCGAGGATCACACGGTCCAAAACGGCTACGACTACTACTACGCGATCAGCGCCTTCGACGACGCGGGCAACGAGAGCGCACTCTCCACCGACTACGTGGTGGATACCCCGCGGCCGGAGGGCACGGTGACCCTGAGCGCGGCGGGCGTGGATTCCTCGCGCGCCGGCTTCGATTTCAGCGACGAGATGCGGCGCTATCCTGCCGACCTCTTGAGCGACCTCAGCTTCGATTTCGTGAGCGGCATTCCCACCTTCACGGCGCAGGCTCCCTGGGTGCGGATGCAGGACTACGGCAACGTCGACTTCGACGTGGCCAGCTACGCCCCCGAATTTGGCTGGTCGCAGACCGGCATCATGGAGGCCATCGCGGGTCACAGTTATTTTCTCGAGATTGTAGATGGCGATCAGCTCAACTACGCCAAGGTGTACGTGGTGAGTATTTCGCCGAGCAACGGCACGATCAGTTTGATGTGGGGCTATCAGCCCGTCGATGGATTGCCGGAGCTCAAGCAGCCTCGTGAGGCGCTTCCGCCGCGGGGCACCGGGAAGGAGGGCTCGTCATGAGTACCCGGATTCAAACCATACTTCCCCTGTTTCTGGCTCTGATCGTCCTGGGCGCTAGGCCCTCGACTTCACCCGCCACTACGGTCACTCCGACCACGGTTCTTTCGCTGCAGGATGAACAGGCGGCGGCGGGCGACTCCTCGGCGGACGAGGTTCGCTACGCTTCGCGCGAACTGCGCGTGAGGGTGTGGCACGACAAGGACGACGATGCGGTCTTCGCGCGCGGCGAAGCGCTCCAGTTGTACTTCCGTACCAACGACGACGCCTACGTCGTGATCTACTACATCGACGCCGACGGCTACACCGAGATCCTCTGGCCGCAGAGCCGCTACGACGACGGCTTCGTGTTCGGCGGGCACACCTACTCCATTCCCGGGCGCTCCTCCGATCAGGGATTGTGGGTTTCGCAGTCCCGCGGTGTGGAATACGTGGAGGCCATCGCCAGTCAGTACCCCTTCGATTTGCGTCAGCTGGCGATCGACTTCCGCTTTGGTGCTGACGAAACGGGAGAGTACGCGCACCGGGTTTCCGGGGATCCGTTCCTGGCGGTGAACGACATCAACTATGCCATCACGGGCCTCGATGAGGACGTGGACTGGCTGGTCACCGACTGGACCCACATCTACGTGGATCAGAAGGTGGAGTATCCGCGCTATACCTGCACGCAGTGTCACACGGGCAACGATCCGAAGTACGCCCCCTACACGAGCACCTGCACCCAGGTGAACATCTACGCCGACTGGGGCTGGTACACGCGCTGGTACGCGAGCTTCGGTTACTACCCCCTGTACTGCGATGCGCCGTACTACTACTGGGATCGCTGGCTCTATCGGCCGTACTACTACAGCTACTACCCGATCTACTACTCGTGGCCCAGCTGGAACTGCTACGTGCGCAGCTATCCGGTGTACCGCTGGCGAAATCACCCGCGTTACCGGGGAGACTACGTGACCCTGTATGAGCGTGGGACCGTGAAGCAGCGTCCGATCTACGACATCAGCCGCAGCCGAGAGCCCTCGCCAGTGCGAGGAAGGGATGTGACTCGCGTTCCACCCAGCATCGCGCGGCGCGGAGCCACGGATTCCAAGCATCCTTCGCGGGTGAGTCGCGACCAGCTCACGCGGAACGAGATGCCGGTGCGCGCGCCAGGCGACCGCAAGCTGGTTCCCGCGACTTCGAGGACGGGTACCGAACGCTCGGGAGTGCGGCCCACTCGTGGAAGGCCGGACCGCACCGTGCGCAGTTTGAATCCCAACGGCACCACGAGGTTGTCGCCCACGGTGCGCGAAGGGGGCACCACTCGCGAGAGCGGCGCCGCGGGCACCAGCCACGGTCGCCGCTGGACCAGGCCGGTGGTACGCAACGCACCCGCGACGCGCAACGCACCCGCGAACCGCGTCTCTCCCGCGCCGCGGCAGAATGCGCCGCAGCGGCAGGGCAACGATCGCAGCGTGCGCAGGCCGTCCACACCTCAGCAGGGGGAGAGGCAGCGGGTTTCTCCGCCGCCTGCCCGCCGCTCGCAACCCAGCAAGCGCGAGGCAGCGCCCAAAGTGAAATCACGGGACAGCCGGCAACGCTCCGGTGACCGGGATTCCAAAGGGGCACCTCACGCTTCCTCGTATCGGGCGCCGCGTTCCGGCGGTTCGCGGAGCCAAGGAGCGCAAGCGCGTCGCGCGCCCTCGCAATCATCCTCGAGGCAAGGATACTCCGCGGCCCCGCGGAGACCTTCGCAGGGCGCCTCGGGTCGGCGAGTGGCACCGGCGCCGCGGACTCCCTCGGCTCCGCGTCCGTCCGCTCCGGCTCGATCCGGCGGATCCAGCTCGAGTTCTCATTCCAGAGGCAGAGGAGGTCGCGGATAGCAACTCGCGAACGATTCGAGTGAGGGATTCCCACTCTGCCTGAAAGGTGCGAGCGGGCCGCAAGTTCCTTCCCCATTGATGGTTGGCAGCCGTAAGCGGGAGGGGGGAATCAGCGGACTCCATGGGACCCTCTTGGGAGAGGGGCCAAAGGCCGGATTTGTCGATCAGGGGCGACGATGCAGGACCGGACGCTCCTCTCCCACGGTTTCGTGCGGTGGATGTGGTGAAAAGGGACGGCGGTTGACCCTACCGCCGTCTCCTTTTTATACTCCGCTACCTTTTTCTCTCTCTAGGAACGAATGCGCATGAGCTCGAGCCGTGGGTCCTGGGCTGCCCTGGTGCTTTGCACCCTCCTTTCAATGCTCCTATTCGCCGACACGGCGCGAAGCGCCGCAGGGGCTCCTTGGTTTCAGAGCCACTCGCTCTCCACCCAGGAGGCAACGCGTCAGTTGCTGGCGCGCTCCTCGGCTCGCATGCGCGTCAGCGGCGCCAAGGCGAGCCAAATGGAAGCGCTGCATTCGCACAAAGCGCCCGACTCTTTGCGGATGCTGGTCGTGGGCTGTGACTTCGCCGACAGCTTGCTCTGGGGTCGAGATCGTTCGCAGTTCCCCGGCTGGCCCGCCGCCGCGCGCCAGGGCAATTTCCTCTACGACGATTCGGGAAATGCGATCACCGACGCTCAGGGGAAACCGATCTACGAGTTCGCCGCGCACGATTCCACTTACTTCGATCTACAGATGCGCAAGACCGCGGACTACTTCAGTACTGTCTCGCGCGGCAAGTTCACCCTGCAGTGGCAGGCCCTGTCGACTCTGGTGAATCTGCCCGAGTCCATGGGCTATTACGGCGCCGATCGCCAAGACAACAACCGGCTGGTGGAAATGGCCAAGCAGGTGGTGGAGGCCATCGATCCCGAGGTGGATTTCTCGGGCTTCGACACCCTGGTTCTCATTCATGCGGGCGCGGGGCGCGAGACCGATATCAGCAACGATAGCCCTCAGCAGCTCTTCTCGAACTACCTGGATCGCCGCGATTTCGAGCAGGCCATGGCGGACACCATTCTGTCCGAACCGGGGATCATTACGCAGGACGGGGTCCTGATCCGCCACGTCCTCATCCTGCCCGAGACGGAGACTCAGGACGCGGTGGCCTCCCTGGGCCTCAACGGTTTCTTCGGCATGCGCGGGGTCTACTGCTTCGAGGTGGGGCTGCGATTGGGCATGCTCAGTCTGGCGGACTTTACTCCGGCGGGACGTCCCGACAGTCAGGGAATCGGGAATTATGGCCTGATGGGTTACGGGCTCTTCACCGGTCTGGGCATCGTACCCGCCGAACCCTGCGCCATGAACCGCATGCTCATGGGATGGGTGGATGCGGTCGAGATCGACTCGGACACGCGAGTCGAGTTGCCGCCCATCGAGACCGGGGTGGGGGACACTCTGCTGGTCAAAGTGCCCATCACCGACCGTGAGTATTTCCTCCTGGAGTATCGCCTTCAGGATCCCGACGGGAGTTTCAGTTTCAGCTTCGATGACCTCAACGGAAACCGGGTGCCGGACTTCTACGACGCGGACAGCAGCAGCGGCGACGGACGGCCCAGCTCGACTTTCGATCCCGCGACCGACACCTGGGAGAGCACGCAGGGCGCGGAGTGGGATTTTTTCATGAGCGAGTTTCCCGTGAATGATTCCGACGGGCCGGGTCGCGGACCGGGTCGCGGCAACGGACTCTACGTGTGGCACATCGACGAGCGGGTCATCCTGGAATCGTTGAACGCGGGCTCGAACACCATCAACGCCGATCCGGATCGCAAGGGGGTCGATCTGGAAGAGGCGGACGGAGTCCAGGATCTCGACACCCTCAAGGCATCGCGCTTTCTCTTGGGTTGGGATCGCGATTGTTTTCGCGGCGAGGGCGTGCTCATCGGAAACACACTCTTCGGTACGCGCTTCGCGGACGACACCATCCCCAACAGCCTCTCCGCCGACGGAGCCTCCATCGGATTCTCCATCAGCGCGATCGACAGCGTGCAGCTGGGAACCGAAGCTTGCGCAGTGGGACCAGACTGTCCCTACGGTGGACGCTTTCTCTATCGCGATCGCCTGGGCTTCGACCTCGCTTTCGCCTCCGAGCCGCAGGCGGCAGGAGTCACCCTGAAGGCGCAGCGCAAATTCGCGGCGGACGGTCCGCGGGATGACGTACGTCTCGCCGACCTGGATGGCGACGGTGTGCCTGAGATCCTCCTGGCCGGCGATGAGGGAGCGCTCTTGGTGTTGCACGGAGATCTCACGCCCTGGCTGGCCGGAGCCGATCCCGACAACCCCGCGGTGCTCGCTCGTGCTAGGGGAGTCGATGGACCGCCGCAGTGGTTGGGTGCACCGGTGGTGGGCGATCTCGACCGCGATGGCACGCCGGAGATCTTCCTCAGCGCGAGAGAGGGAGTCTACGCTTTCGACCCGCAGGGGAACGAACTGCGCGATGGCGATGGGAATCCGGCGACCTTTGGGCTGTTTTTGGCCGCCCCCCAGGTGGAAGGTGCGCCCACGAATCTCTCCCACCCCTGTCTGTTGGCGCCTCACAGCGGCGCTCTTGCTGATGCGACGCCGCAGTCCCGTGCCGACTTGGTGATGATCTTCCGCGGCTTGCAGGAGGGGGACCGGGTGGGCGCGAGCCTCGTGCAGTGGGACGGCGCGGCGGCGCCCAGCGTCAGCATCTCCCCCGATCGTTGCGACGGAACCGCGCGCCGCGGCGTGCTGATCGATGGTGGCACCGGAGCACTCTATCTCGCGGTCGGTGGAGGGATCCCCGAGAATCAGGCGGGCCGCATTCTCCTGCGCGGGCCCGCCAAGCTCGCCAAAGTGGCGCTCACGCCGCCGGTCCCACTGGTTCTGGAGACACCGGCGGAGCTCTTGAGCTACCGCTTCCGCGGTGATATGTGGCTGGGCTTGGCCATGATCGACACGCTGGGAGTGCCCCGCACTCCGATGGTGGCGAGAGGCCGCGCCCTTCCCGCTCCGTGGTCGGCCCTGGTGGGAGGACCCGAACGCGCATATGGGGCCCCCGTGCTCGCACTGGCCGCGGGCGATCAGCTGTGGCTCTTGGACCGAAATCTCGCGCAGCTCACCGGCGGTCCCTACCGTCCCGCCTATTCCACGGCCGATCTCGAGGGTGGCACTCCCGCGGCTCCACTGCTGGTGGATCTCGACGGAGACGGGACGGTGGAAGCCCTATGGCACGACCGGGTGGGACGGGTGCACGCGGTGAATCTGGAATCTGAGAGTCTGCCAGGATGGCCCTTCCAGGGTCCCGGCGAGCCCAGTGGCTCGCCCGCGGTGGCGGATCTCGACGGCGATGGTCAGCTCGAACTCGTCCTGGTCTCGGGCTTCGACGCTCTCACGGGAACGGACTTCGAGGAGCGCTTGCCACTCACCCATCGCGTGGGAGAGATCCGCGTCTACGGACTCTCGATTCCCAGCACGCGTTTTGCGCCCTGGACCCAGGGTGGGGCTGACGCCTGGGGAACGGGGCACCAGCCAATCGATTCGAGCAAGAGCGCGAACTCCGGCGCAGGCGAGGCCTTCGCCGACGAGGACCTCGTCCTCTATCCCAACCCGGTGGATGGCCCCAGCGTACACGTACGCGTGCAGCTGCACCGCTCGGCCCAGGTGCGCTCGACCATCTTCGACCTCCAAGGGGAAATGGTGCGGCAGACAGGGACGATTCGCGGGGAGGGGCCGGGTCAGTTGGAGTTCGAGATTCCGCTGGATGGTCTCGCTGCCGGCATGTATTTGGCGAAAGTGGAAACCGAGGGCAGTGTCGCGTTCAAGCCCTTTGCTATCGTTCGTTGAGGCGCTGGCCTTTGCCAAGGTCTCGATGGGAGCTGTATACTCAATCTCCAATCCGCGCCTCAGGCGCGGTCCGAATCCCTGGGGGAGCCTCATGCGCAATTCATCGTGTTTCGCCTTCGCGGCGCTCTTCGTCTTTCTGGCGATCGCGCCCCCGGCCTGGGCGGGAAATCCCGGGGATGCGGGTTTCCTCTCGCTGCGGTTCGGGATCGGCGCGCGCAACGGCGCCATGGGAGACGTGGGTGTCGCCGAGTCGAGCGGCGCGACGGCCATGTACTACAACCCGGCCAATCTCGTGCTCACCGAGGGGACGAATCTCACGCTGCAGCATGTCGAGCACTTCAGTCTCTTCCGGCAGGAAGCCGCGGCCGTGAGCCACCGTCTGCCGCAGGGAGCCATCGGCCTCATCTTCAGCGGTTTTTACAGTGAGTCCATCCCCCGCACCACTCTGGATCGCATTGGCGTTTCCCAGGGGGACTTTCAACCCTACCAACTCGCGGTGGGCCTGGGCTACGCCTACCAGTTCAAGGATTTCTCTCTGGGGCTGGTGGGGAAGTTCCTCTACGAGCGCATCGATGCCTACAGCGCACAGGGCCTGGCCCTGGACCTGGGAATCAGCCACCGCAGCAAGATTCCCGGTCTCACCCTGGCCGCGGCTGTGGCCAATCTGGGCGGACAGATGACCGTGAAGGAGGAGCCCTACGATCTTCCCCTCACGACTCGCCTGGGCGCCAGCTACACCCCGCATACCGAGGGGGAGGGGATGGCCCAGAATTTCACCCTGGCCACCGACCTCGTGCTCCCCAACGATGGCAACGGGCGCATTCACGTGGGGGGCGAAATGCGGCTCCATTCGAGCTTCGCGCTGCGGGCGGGCTACCGCATCAACTACGATTCCTACGGACTCACCGCGGGTCTGGGCTATCACACGGGCAGTCTGAGCGTGGATTACGCCTACATGGACAGCGGCAACGATCTCTCGGATGACCACCGGATTTCGCTGTCTTTCGCGTTCCTGCCCTGAACCCCCTCAGGCGCTCACGGCCTCGCCATCGAGATCTGGGGCCGTGAGGACCTCGAGTTCCCCCGCGCGCAGCCGCCCGTAGGTATGGTGCTGCACCCAATCTCCCAGACAGACCAGGCGCCA
This sequence comes from Candidatus Krumholzibacteriota bacterium, assembly GCA_963806035.1. Taxonomy (GTDB): domain Bacteria; phylum Krumholzibacteriota; class Krumholzibacteriia; order JAJRXK01; family JAJRXK01; genus JAOZPE01. Next base: position 17,231 of record CAWDWO010000029.1, read on the forward strand.
GGAATCGAAGGCTCTGTTGCAGGGGTGATGGATGTGCCCGATCACCATAAGTCGACGTCCGAGTGATCGTGCTGCTCGCCGTAACGCCCGATGGCCTCGTCCAAACCAGCGCCCCGCTCGCGGCCCTTCTTGCGCGAGGCGTTGGAAAGCTGGTTGGCGAGCCAGTTCAGGATTTCCGGATGCAGGGATTTGGCGAAGAAACACGAGGAGGGGATTGCGCACCGCCGCCCGGAATCCCCGGTAGAAGATGTCTCCGCTCAGGATTCCGTCACCGTGATCCAGCCGCAGCTTGCGCCCCTGGCGCTCGATGACGGTGCCGCCGGCGAGAATGGGAATGTCCAATTGCTCGCGCAGGAAGTCGGCGCACCAGATGTCGTGGTTTCCTCCCACGAAGGAGATCCGGCAGCCGCGATCCTGCAGCTTTCTCAGTCCGTAGAGAATCTCCAGGTGCGTCTTGGGCATGAAGGTGGGATAGTCCAGCCAGAAGTCGAATATATCCCCCAGGAGGATGAGTTCGGATCCATCCTCCAGG
>CAWDWO010000030.1:0-64905 GCA_963806035.1 Candidatus Krumholzibacteriota bacterium
CGAGTGGTCTCGGGCGTGTACTTCTACCAGCTACGTGCCGGCTCCCTCGTCGAGCGCAAGAAGATGGTGCTGGTGCAATAGCGCTGGACCGCGCTGGTCGAGGAGTTGACGAAGCGCAGCGGCAAAGGGCGCAAGGGCTTAGGCCGCATCGCGGCGGGGGGCTTGGCTTTGCGCCCCCAGAAACCGTACACTCAAAAAGGCCCCTGTTCGCTTCTCCGCCTCTCCTTGAGACTACTGGAGGTACCCTCATGCGGTCCTCTCTCAAATCCATTTCGCTTCTCTCGCTTCTTCTGGTCATTGTCTTTGCGGGTTGTTCCGACTCGACGGCGCCGAAGCTCGCCGAGCCGGTCGACGGCGGGGCCCAGTTCGATGGCTCCTTCGACTCCGCTGGCGGATCGTTCGTAATGCAGAGGATCGAGGAGCCCCTTCCCGACCATCGCCTGCTTCAGATCGAACTCGTCGGTAGCAATGTCCAGGTCGATCCCCAACGTGAAACAGTCTCGTTGGATGTCGCCATCAGGAACCTCGGGCCGGATGCTCTCTACGCTCCGGCGACCATCTGGTTGGCCCGCTTCGTGCCTCCCGGTGTGGTGCCCTTGAACGCGGACTTCTCGCAGCAACCCGTCGACTCGATCTTGACCGCCCCCTCGCTGGCAAGGTACGGCTACGATTACTCGGAGCTTCTGGGTGGGGACGGCATGCTCGCGCCGAACGAACTCAGTCAGGCGAAGAGCTGGGAATTCCTGGACCCCCAGTTGCAGTCGTTTTCGTTCAGCGCACGCGCGGAATTCGGACTGGAACCCGGACATCCCGTCATCGCGGGCGTGGTCTTCAGCGACGACAATCGCAATGGGATTCACGATGAGGGAGAGGGCCCCTATTCTGCCGGCGGTGTAGTCATCGAGACGCCCAGCGGAGATCAGCTCTCGGCACCGTTGCAAGCTGGCGGAAGCTACCGTGTTCCGGTGACGGAAGCCGGGCTCTATAAGGCACGCTTCGTCAGCATGCTCGCGTGCTTTGCCTGTTGGTGTGAGACGACCGAGAATCCGCTGAACGTGTTCATCTCGCCGGGACCCAACGGGCAACTGAGTAGTTTCGAACACGCCGACTTCGGCATCTACCCCGGACCGTGCTCGGATCCACTGCCACAAGCCTACCCCACCGTGCTCACGGACCAATCACCGGATGCCATCGATCAGGATTCCTATCAAGCGATCTCGGCCCAAATCGTGGGGAACACCTTTACCCTTCGCGTGGGCTACAGCGGCTGCTCGGCCGATCATCCCTTCACTCTGCAGGTGGGTCGAACTTTCGCGAAATCGGATCCCCCGCAGACCTGGATGTTGCTCCAGCACGATGACCGCGGCGAAGCATGTCGGGCCTACTTCCAGCGGACGCTCAGCTTCGATCTCCTTCCCATCCAATTCGCGTTGATCGAGGACTTCGGTGCGCCGAGCAAGGTGCAACTCAGGTTCCGCGACTTCACGGGCGCCGAAACGGGGTTCACGTACGACCCGGTGGTTCTTTCGCTGCAAGGAACCGTGACGGCGATCGATGATCAAGTGCCGGTGGACGGTGGGGTGGTGATCGACCTGAAGCTCGACAGTGGCGAGACCGCGCAGCTTCACTTTGGTTCGCTCTTCACCTACCCGCCTTCGCCATCCTGGAGGACGGAGCTGTACCAGGTGATTGCAGGACTGGAAGTGGGCAACCACGTGACGGCCAAGGGGCTGTTGGCCAAGGAGGGGATTCAGCTCGTGGGTCTCACGATCGACGACAGCCAACTCAAGTAGCCTGCGCTTCCTCGGTCAACCGGGAACGCCAGAATTTCGGGCTCTTCATAGGGATGAAGGGCCCGAAGTTTTTGCTCGAGTTCGTCGTAGCGTTCCTCGGCGGTCTTGATGCTGCAGCGCCATTCCGTGGCGTTTTCCACCTTGCCCTGCCACCAGTAGAGGCTCTGGATGGGCCCCTCGACCTGAACGCAGGCGGCCAGGCGGCACTCCACGAGCTGGCGGGCAATCTTCATCGCGTGGTCTTCGTCGTCGACCGTCGTAACGACCTGCAAGAAACCGCTCATGGCATCACCTTTCGTGCGATTCAGCGCAAGAGTAGTTGATGTGATGAACTTCAGCTACTATGAGGAACCGTCAGGGACCGGTCACGATTCGGAGAGCTGACAAAGGACTCCCTTTCCCATGAACGACGAATTCCGAAGGCTCGTCCGCCGTCTGCCCTTCACGACAGTTCTCATCCTCGCTCTACTCACGATCTCTTCCATTGCCGGTGTGCTGAGCCATCCTATCAGCTCGGACCAGCTCAGACACTGGGGCTTTGGGTGGGAGGATCTACTGGCCGGGCGCATGTGGCATTTGCTGAGCGCGCCCTTTCTGGTCTTGCGCCCCTACATGGCGCTCAGCATCACCGCAATTCTCTTCTTCTTCGTGGGAAGCTGTGAACTGCTGCTGCGGACCAAGCGGACCGTCGCGGTGTTCGTCGTCTCCCATCTTCTGGGATATCTCGGCACCTTCGCGCTACTGCGTGCCTTGGGGCGATGGGGCTGGAAGGCAGCTGAAGCCCTGACCGTCCAGGGAGACGTCGGTGCTTCCAACGGCGCGTTTGGAGCGATCGGAGCCCTGCTCGTCTTCTTGCCCTCGTCCATTCGCGCCATGGGTTTCCTGTTGCTGGGAGCTTATCTGATCGGCGCGGTCATCGTGGGTGGGCAGGTTTGGGATGTTCAACACATCCTGGCTTTTTTGACAGGAATTGCTTTGGGCGCGCTGTTCCTCAAGCGCGACTCGAAAAAGCAGGAGGGTCGGAGAGTTACGACGGTGGTTCTCCACCGGCAGCGGCCGCGACTGATGTCCTGGTTCGTGGGGGGAATGGGAGTGGTGAACGTCATGTCCGCGGCACTGCTTCCCAATCACCCGGGTTTCGAGCGGCTGGAAGGAACCCTCCCTTTGGGTTTGCCCCATGGCCCCCGCATGGTGCTTCTGTTCGGGGGACTCTTGCAACTCTTGGTGGCAGGATCGCTGCAGCGCGCGCAGCGAGTTGCCTGGTGGCTCGCATTCGTGTTGCTCTTCTTGACGACGATCTTGCAACTCATTCTGGGTGTGACGAAGCTGGAGGCTCTCTTCGCGTTTCTCTTCCTGATCCTGCTCGCGGCGTGGAAGGAAGACTTTCCGGCCGCGATCGATCCGCCCTCCGTGAAAGCCGCGCGCACCCGAAGTCTGGGCGTCTTGCTGGGAGTGCCTCTGGTTTCGTGGGTGAGTTTGCTGGCACTCCGTGGCCTCTACAGCGATTTCCATGGTCCCTTGGCGGCCTTGCAGGATGTGTTGCGAAGGCTCGTTTACCTGACGCCGAAACTCGTTCCGCTGGGAAAGCGCGGTGACTGGTTACTGGAGGCAATTCCGCTCGTGTTTTGGTCAGGAGTTCTCCTCGTACTGGCGCAAACTCTGCGCGCGGTGAGGGCTCCAAGGGCCAATCCGAGCGAGCGGAGCCGCGCGAGGAAGCTCTCGCTCGCGCATGGCCGAACCGGGACGGATTTCATGACGACCTGGCCCGGCAACTCCTATTTCTTCGGGCCCGGCAATCATTCCTACATCGCCTACCGGCTTCATTCGGGAATCGCTTTGGCACTGGGCGACCCGGTCGGTCCCGCCAGCGCCCGGGGAGAGACCCTGAGCGCTTTCATGGATTATTGCCGGGAGCGGGGCTGGTCGCCGGCCGTGATCGCGGCGAGTTCGGCGGCGAGCCAGATCTATCAGGAGCGCGGTTTTTTGACCCTGCCAATCGGTGAAGAGGCTGTCATCGAGCTGGGATCCCTCGAGTTCAAGGGCAAAGAGTGGCAGAACATGCGCACCGCCCTGAATCGGGCCCGGAAGACGGGGCTCGCATTTCAACTTGTCGAGGGCGGTCACGTGCCTCCCGAGATCGAGTTACAAATGAGACGCATCGAGGAGGACTGGGCAAAGGACCAGGGCTTACCACCCATGGAGTTCACCCTGGGCAAAATCGATGACATTCACGACCCCGAGGTCGAAGTCGCCGTCGCCATCGATGCGGAGGGTAAGGTCCATGGCTTCGTGGACTGGCTTCCCGTGCCGGAGAGGCACGGGTGGGTGCTCGACCTCATGAAGCGCCGTCGTGACGCGATGAATGGGACGATGGAGTACCTGCTGGGCATGTCGCTCATGAGCTTTCAACAACGTGGAGATCGTCTCGCCAGTCTGGGGACGGCGCCACTGGCCGAACTGAACCGAAACGACGATCAGTCCTTGGTGCCCAGTTTACTCAGGTTACTTTTCGACAGGTTCAGAACTCTCTACGATTTTCAGTCCCTCTTTGCATTCAAGAGTCGCTTTAGTCCGCAATGGGAACCGGTGTACCTCGCATACCTCGATCCGGTCGAGTTGCCCACCATTACCCTGGCCGTACTCCGCGCCCATCTTCCCCAGCTGGGGTGGACACAGGCCGCCAAGTTGTTGGGGAGTACGCTGGTGGAGAGGCTTCAGGGTGAATCGGAAGAAGGCTTGTGAGCGTGCACCCGAGCGAGCATCTCGTCGGACACCTTGCCCTGGTGGCAGATGCCGCAGAACTCGCGGCCGGGAATCACCAGGCCGGCCGCCTTGGCCTTCTGAGGGTCCTTCATGACCGAGATCGCCTTGTACTCGCTGCCCGCTCCGTGACAACTCTCGCAGTCGAGCGGAGGAGTTCGCCCAGCGTGGGCAGTGGCTGACCAGGAGGTGTACTGCAGCTTGTGGCACATCTTGCACTTGCTTGCGCCGATGCGGCTGAGACCCTCTTTGGTGGCCGTGACCTCGACCACTCCGCCGGGATCCTCGATGCTGCTTGCCGGCGGCTCTTCGCTCTCTGCCGGGGGTGGAGGCGGAGGCGGTGGGGGGGTCATCTCAGGCTGCGTCTGGGTATTCTTGGGTGTCAGGACCTCGGCCGGAGTCTGGGGCGTCTTTTCAGGGGCCGGGGTCGGCTCGGGGACGGGCGAGGTGGAAGGGGCGGTCTCTTCGCTCGAGGGCTCGGTTTGCGCAATCTGTGAAGTTTCCTCGCTGGATTGCGAGGTACTCTCTGGTGCGGCGCTTTCCGCGGCGGAGGCGGGTTGCTCCTGGACCTGGGCCTGCGAGGGCGGGTTGGACTCTTGCGACTTTTCGCCCTTTCCGCAGCCGGTGAGCACCAGTCCCAGCGCCAAACCCAGCGCCAATCCCAGCTTTAGAAACAGTCCAGACGAGAACTTCGTAGCCATGGGAAGATCGTAGGAGGAAGTTGGCCACGGTGCAACCAGGAACTGATGGTCGCAGCATAGGGTCCAAATTCGCATGGATACCGGGTCGTTGCCCGAATGCGCAGAAAGTGAGTCGAGAATGAGAGCCTTCGTCCTGTCCCTCCTGATGCTCGGTTGCCTGTCTCCAAATGGTTTCGCAGGGGAACAGAAGTCAGGGCTACGGGGCGACCCGGCCGCCATCGCTCAGGCGGAAGCCATGGTGGAGACGATGGGTGGAATGGAATTATGGGCGCGGATGAAGAGCCTTCACTTCGTACACCGCTGGTACCCTGTCACTCCGGCGGAGTCCTATGTCGAAGAGGAAATCCTCGACCTGACCGGTAGCCGCTCCTACGTGGAACGAAAAAACGAGGTCTACCATCGTTTGCGTGTTTACAGTCCGGAGTGGAAACGTTGGTCCGTGACCAACGGCGAGTTTTCCTTCGACAAAGACGAAATCTTCCAGAGCGCCATGAAACGGGCACCCTTCAACTTCTATCGCCTGGTGCATGCCGTTGCCGTCGGAGATCCCTTCTACGAAGTGCGCTTCGGAGCGGGAGACATCCCTCAGACACAACAGCTCGAATTCTATGGTCCCGACGGTGTGAAACGCGGTTGGGTCATTCTGAACGCCCGCAACGAGCCCCGAGTCAAGGCGACGACCGATTATCGCTACACCTTCGGCCCAATGAAGCGCTTCGGGAACCTTCGCGTGCCGGCCTGGGGGGTGTACGACAATGGCTACACTCTGTACGAGATGATCTCCCTGACGGCCAGTGACGAAGCTCCCGATTCCTCGCTCTTCATTCCTCCTTCCGAGTTCAGGGCAAGAGGATGAACTTCTGGAGCTGAGTCTGCGCGCTTTATTTCACTACCACACTACCGGTGATGCTGAAGTAGGGATCAGGGCGGGCGGCGACGGCGTCGTCGCCAAAAACCCATTTCGTCTCGGGAGGAATGCCGGAAATATCCAGGCTTCCGATCGGTAAACTGAACACAGGTAGGGCGCCCACGATCTGCGACAGAAGCTCGGGTAGAGCACACTGCAGGAATCCCGCATACTGCGAAGCCAGCGCTTCGAGATCAATGCCTTCGGGAGCGGAGACGATCTGCACCTCGATCCGCGGATTCTCCTCGGGCGTGAGCACGAGTTTGCCGGAATCGGTGTCAAAGCTCACGCTCGCACCGACGATGCCCGAAGCATACAGGGTTACGTTCGAGCTCGCGGGAATACTCTTCGAGGAGGAAGCCGGCAAGGGATCCGTGGCCACGAGATAGACATCACCGAGCCCGATGTCGAGCTGGTGTCCATTCGTGCCCGGCATGACGACCGGGGGCAGTTTCGCGGACATACTGACCGATGCTCCGTTCGGCGCATCGCACCCGGCCGCCGAAATTTGGTCGAGCTCGAGAGCACCCCCGCTCCATGCGGCCCACAGGAACTGGTTGATGAAGTCGTCCTTGAGTCCCACTCCGAGAGCGTAGTCGGTGGCACTGAAGCTTGGGGGAGAACCGTCACGACGAATCGACCCGTAGCCGTTCCCCATGACGGGATGGGCCGGCGTGACCGCAACGGAAAGATCCGCCAGGAGATATCCGTCGGGGATGACTCCTCCGAACTGAATCTGATCAAAGGTGGAGCCAAGATTCAGAACCGTATTCATCGGGGCCGGGAGGGTGACAGTTGCCTCTGGTCTGAGTGAATCTATGATCTGCTGCAGAGTAGGCGGGAGCACATTGCGCACTGCCGACTCGGCTATGTTCTGCAGCTGAGACTTGAAGATCGTGACGATCGTAGTGGCGAGATCAGAAAGATGAATAAATGGATCCAGAAATTCCAGAGCGCCGAAGTCGATGTCTAGGTAAGGATTGAAGGTATCGACGGACACACAGCTGCTACAGATGTCGACTTGCGGAAGGCCGTTGCTCCCCACCCTTACACTGAAGGTGGCGGTGATATCCAAGCGGTCCATCCCGACCGTCCCCGAGACAGACGCAATCGTCTGGCTGCGGGTGGTGCAGTCTACGGTACAGCCCGGGTCGAGATAGCCGGTCACCGTGACCGGAACAACAGGATGCTCGAGTGAGGCGCTGATTTTCAACCCGGCATCCGAAAGCTGAGCGTAGTTGACCGACCATCCCCCGATGGAGAGCGTTCCACGAGTTACGCGGTAGCCTGTCTTATAGACGGTGATGTCAGGAATAGGAGAGAAACAGTTGCAAGTGTGGCGGTCGACTTGCCCGTCACCATTGGCATCCGGCTGGACCCGCAGAGTCTGGGGCAGCTGGGCATTCAGATCGATCGAGTTCAACTTGACCTGAAACAGAGTGGCCATGTCATCTGGATCCCTGCGATCGTTGTCGTCGACGAGCGCTTGGTTCAGATTCATACGGATAGCGGTGGGAACGCCTTCGCTGGCCGCTTTGCCGCCTGTCGCATTTGCACCTTTGGCCGAGCTTCCGAAGTACTGCGGACTGCGAAGGTAGGATTGCACCAGATTGGTCGTGGCTCCCACCTGATTCTGCGCAAGAGCCGTGATGAGGTTGAGCCCCCACTGACTGGTCAATTCGCTGCTGAAGTCCAGACACGGCGCCGAACCGCTCAGGGATACCGCCTGCCCGTCGACGCTGAGACTGGTGACCACACTCGCCGTATCGCAAGCAGTGCCATTGGCGGTGATCTGCATGGGATCAAAAGTCCCCTGTTGCAGGACCCCTCCCCGGGGCGGATTCGCGATCTCGAGCGTCGAAGTGGAGGGAGGTGGAGGCGATGGTGGGGAAGTCGGACTGCTACTGTTCGAACAGCTTCCCACTGTGAGGAGAAAAGCGGTGAGAGCGAGTTGCAGGAGTCGACGGGGGAAGGACGGCTTCGGCATTCGCGCGGGAGCGAATGGATGTTTCATTCAACGAGTTTACTCCTCGTATTTCTCGAAGGTCAATCGAGTTGGCAAAATTGAAAGAGAGTAATCGACTGAGAACTCGCATTCGAACGAGTGAGGAGTTCAGCCCCAAAGAGTCGGATGAAATGACTCCAGCTTTCGTCGCAGTGCTCCCGTTCGGTTCTATCGTGCCAAAAGCATCTTGTGGCTGCTGCTGAACGTTCCCGCGTGCATGGAATAGAAGTAGACCCCGCTTGCCACGTTCCTGCCGCGGGCGTCCTTTCCCCTCCAAGTCACTTCGTGCTCGCCGGCCACATACTGCTCGTGCACCAGGGTCTTCACCAGCCTGCCGCTCACGTCGTAGACCTCGATCTCGACCTGGCTCGGCTGGGGAAGTGAGAAGCGGATGACGGTGGCTGGATTGAAGGGGTTCGGCGAGTTCTGACTCAGCTGATACGAGTGCGAGGAGATCTCCGGGGCCGCCGTGATATCCCCGAAGACCAGGTGAACGTACTCGGGATGGTCGATGTAGGGATTGCGATTCAGCTGGTATTCGTAGATCGCGGCGTTGCGCTGCAGCTCCTTCAAGCTGACCGGATCCTCGTCGTTCCATTCCAGCAGCATCGAGAGGGCCCACGGTAGAATATCGGCACCCTCGACCATGGGGCTGCCGGGCCAGCCCGCGTCTTCGGTGTAGTAACGCGTCGACATGTAAAAATAGGTTCGCGCGAGGTCGCCCTTGTACGCGTCGATGGGTTCGAAGACGGTACCTGAGTATCCGGGATAGACGCAGGGTCCCAACTTACTTCCATTGAGCGAAGTCCACTGAGGCACGGCGACCTCGCCGTAGGGATAGTTTCCCCGGTGGCCGTTGACGTCCGCGTCGCATGGGTAGAGCGCGAAGATGTCGGTGTACATGGGAGACACTTCTCCCCCGAACCAGCTCTTGGGCCAGGAGTGCTCGCGGGTGTAGCCGGTGCCCTCGCTGCCGCCAGTGCCCCCCTGGTCCACTCCCAAGGTGTATTCGTAGGGCGGCGTTCCTCCGGGAACGTCGGAGTAGATGTCCCACACCTTGCCGTTGGGCTTTACGTCGGTCGTGTAGTACGCCGACCAGACGAAGTCGTAGCTGTGAGCCTGGTGGTCGTCGATGATGGCATGGAGCGCGGCGCGCAAGTTCTCGCCAACCAGGCCGTGTGCGCTGTCATAGTAGCCCGCGGGAGGTCCATAGTCGGCATAGTCGTAGGGCTTGGAAGTCGACGCGATTGCATTTCCAAAGAGATCCTCGACTCCATCCACCGTCAAGGAGTACGAGCCCTCGGACATGGTGCTCACGGTCAAATTGACACTGCTGAAATCACTCGGGTCGCGCTGCGCCGCGCTGACCGTCAATCCTGAAATCGTGTAGTGAGCAGCGAGTCCCGCTGAAATTGGATCGACCGACTCGGTGAAGGTGACGATCACCGTGGTCGCGTTGGGAGCCGAGACCGATATGATGGACGGAGCCGTGGGGTCGTTCACGAACACCAAGTCCCCGAGATCGCGCGGTTGGATGCGGTAGATCCCGTTGGCCTCCATGAGAACGCCAGTGAGGTCGTATACCGTTCCCAAAGTCACGCTCGAGGGAAACGCCAACTCGCCCACCAGGCACTCTCCACTGCCGTCATCCGCGGCCCACGCTCCCCCGCGATCGGTGTCGGTGCACATGACGCCCGAAAGTTGAACCGTCACACCCTCGAGGTCCTCCCGCGAAACCGTTCCGCTCGTCGCGCTCGTAGCGGCGGGAATCGCGCTACCGGAGACTCGGCTCAGAACCAGGGGCTGACCGAGGAGCGTCGTTCCATAAAACCCGGCCGCCGAGGTCTCGCTAACCACGCCACGTACCAAAACCGAATCGCCCAAGGTGTACGGAGCGGTGCCGCTCACCCACACCCCGTTCCACGACCCGGGGCCGTCTTGGAGGACGGAATAATCTCCGATGAATGCGGCCACGACCCCCGAGGTGACCACGGGCTGTCCGGCGAGGAGCGAGCTCGATTGCTCGGACTGGATCTCGTGAATGGTGGCCGTCGTGGGAACCTGAAAGCTATAGCTCGAGGTCTCGATGGCAGCGGGGACATCGTTGGCGGCAGCCACCCGGTAGTAGACCGTCGAGCCCGCGGGCTGAGCAGGAATGGGGTTCTGTGTCTGATAAAAGTCCCCATAGTACGGCACCATGGTGATCTGATTGGGCAACACACTCGAAGACGTTCCCCATGCGAGGGTGACCGAAGTGATCGTCGCGATCTCGTCGGTGACCATGGCCTGCACGTAGACATCATCCCCCGGCAGTGGGGCGGATGGTTCGCTGGCCACCGCGGAGATGCTGGGCGTGTGCACGGGAGGGACGGTGCTGTGCGTCCCGGGACTTCCCTGGCTGGGATAGTCGACCGGCGTGGCGTTCCATTCGTTGGGATCAAAGGAAGTGTTGGGCGAGGTGATCCCCTCGGCGCGGACGTAGTCCGAGTTTTCGAAGCGTGTGGCATCGACCACCACGTAGTCCACGATCGTCGAGCTGGCGTCGACCAGCTTGGCCCCGTCCCCGACCTTGCCGTTCCACAGTCCGTCGTTATCCGACCAGGCTTCATCAGCGAAGTCCACGGTGAACACGTCGACCGTCGTGGCGTCCCCCATGACCAGCGCATCGCCGGCGGCAATCGTGCCGCTCAGCTGCCAGGTGAATTCGTCTCCGCCGTTGCCGACGGCCACCACTGACCAACCTGTGAGATCGACCCCGGTCTCCCCGGAGTTGTAGATCTCGATGAAGCGGTCCGAGGTGTAATTGAGGCGAGGATCGCAAAGTTCGGAGATGAAAACATCCGCGCGGGCAGCGCGGGCGATGAGGAGCAGACCCATCATCGCAAGTGGGAGAACGAGAGCGCGGCGCATGATGCCTCCGGAGTCGACGGCCGAGAATCGGGGTTTTGGACCCTCCATTGATAGTCCGTGCGAAGCTAGGATACCACAGAAACTGAGTCTCGATGGGGCGCAGTCACTTGCGGAGTGCTTCAAGGATGTGGTCTACTCCCAGCATACCCCTGGCTCCCGGCCCGGGAATTCCCTCACAACTCTAGGCGGAATTCAGTGAGATCTTTGCGCACATCTTTGCCTTTCATCCGTTTTCTTTCGATCGTGGCCCTCGTCCTGGTCGCGGGGGTGGGTCTCGTCGCCACCCCTTCGCACGCCCAGGAAGTCACGGCCTTTCTCGGTGCTTCCGGCCCGGGCCTGGCAAGCATGTCCTTCAACAACATTGCCACTCCCGACGTGGGAAATGACAACTACGTGGGACTCTCACCCAATCAGCTCAACGTGAATCAAAAGGCCTACGACACCGTGGGCTACATCGACATGGTCTTTCAAGTGAGCGACGTGGGAATGCCGGCCACCGAGTACGTGCTCAACGAGGGCGTCGCCAACAGCACCGGAGAGGACTGGTCCGACTATCACCTGGAGCTTGGCTTTGGAACCGGTGCCGGCTTCGTTCCCTCGACCGCGGGGGACGGTCTCGACTTCGACAGCCCCGACTACGATTCCCCCTACTCATTCGCTCCCTTCACTTCGATCACCTTCACTGAGGACACGATGGATGCCGTCGCGGGCACCGTCCCCAGCGGAAGCTTCTATGTCTTTTCCTTCCCCATTGACGTACCCGAGACGATCACCGAGTTCACGGTACGGCAGTGGCCGAGCGTGTCTCCGGTGGCGGCACCTTCCGCGAGCTTTGGCAAGGTCAAGTCGCAGTACTAGCCTGCGAGCCATCCCGCCCGAACCCCTCCCGGGGCGGACTCGGTTTCGAGTCCGCCCCGGGAGGGCCCTTCCACTTTGGCCGCCCGGCTCAGGGTTCCTTCTTTCCCCAGAAAAATAAGTTCGGATCCCCTTTCTTTCACCGCTGGTCTTGCTGGGCTGGAGCGTTGGGTAGATTGTACGAGCAATTCACGACTGGGCCTCGGAGGCCGGGGCTTGCAGGGGGATCCCATGAAGAAATTTGCGATTCCGGCTTTGCTGGTGGTCGTGGCTCTGATCGCGGCGGTCATGTTGCACAGACGCGGGGAGAAGGATGAGGCCTATCGCTTCGTCGAGCTGACGCGCGGGGACGTTCAGAGCACGGTGACCAGCACCGGAATCCTGCAGGCGATCAATACGATCCAGGTGGGAACGCAGGTCTCGGGCAAGGTTTCCGAGATCTACGTGGACTTCAACGACCACGTCAAAAAGGGCCAGCTCATCGCCCGCATCGACCCGACGCTCCTGGAGCAGGCGGTTCGACTCGCCGACGCCGATCTCGCCCGCGCCCGCGCGGGCCTGTCCGACGCCAAGCGGCAGTTCGATCGAAGCAAGGATCTCTACCAGCAAAAGGCCATCACAGAGAACGACTACAGTACCGCGGAGTACAATCTCGAGATTGCCAAGGCCGCTCTGGAGTCGGCGCAGGTCAACCTGGACCGCGCGAAGCAGAATCTCGCCTATACCGAGATCCGATCTCCCGTGGACGGGGTGGTGATTGATCGAACCGTCGACGTGGGGCAGACGGTGGCGGCCAGCCTCTCCGCGCCTCAGCTCTTCTTGATCGCCGAGGACCTGTCGAAAATGGAAATCCTGGCGTCGGTCGACGAGAGCGACATCGGGAAGATCCACGAAGGACAGTCGGTTCGGTTCACAGTACAGGCCTACCCCGACTCGAATTTCATCGGCACGGTGAAGCAGGTGCGGCTCAAGTCGACCATTCAGGAAAATGTGGTCAATTACGTCGTGTCCATTGCAGTGGCCAATCCCAGCGGTCGGCTTCTGCCGGGCATGACGGCTACCGTTGATTTCATCGTGGCGGAATCGAAAGACGTTTTGATGGTGCCCAACGCGGCGCTGCGTTTCCGGCCCACCGAGAAGATGCTGGCGGAGATGCGCAAGCAGCGCAGCAATGCCGCTGAAGGTGATAGTACCCGTACCGCGCAACGCCGCCGTCCGCGGGGAACCGGCTCGTCCGATCACGTGATGCTCTGGACCGTGGATGGGAATGGACATCCCGCGCCTCTCTTCGCTCGCACCGGAATCTCCAACGGGCAGTACACCGAGGTCACCGGCCGCCGTCTGCAGGAAGGCATGCAGATCATCGCGTCGGTGGTGAGTTCTTCGGAAACCGGAGCTTCCTCGAATCCCTTCCAGGGAGAGCGGCGGGACTTTCGACGCGGGCCGCCTCCCGGCCTCTAGAGGTGGCATTATGAGTGAACATCCTGTCATCGAAGCCACCGATCTGGTGAAGACCTATCGCATGGGTAGCACCGAAGTGCACGCCCTGCGGGGAGTTTCCCTGCGAGTGGAAGCCGGAGAGATGATCGCGATCATGGGCTCCTCGGGATCGGGCAAGTCCACCTTGATGAACATCCTGGGCTGTTTGGATCGTCCCAGTTCGGGGAGCTATGTGCTCGAGGGAAAGCGAGTGGACGAACTGAGCCGCAACCGGCTGGCCGATATTCGCAACGAGAAGATCGGCTTCGTCTTTCAGACCTTCAATCTGCTGGCCCGGACCAGTGCGGCGGAGAACGTGGAGTTGCCGCTGCTCTACGACCGCTCGGAGCGACCCTGAAGCCGAGAGAGCTTGCCAGGGAAGCGCTGGCACGGGTCGGTCTTGCCGATCGATTCGAGCACGAACCATCCGAACTCTCTGGCGGACAGCAACAGCGCGTGGCCATCGCCCGTGCTCTCGTCACCCGCCCTGCCCTGCTCCTGGCGGACGAGCCCACGGGGAACCTGGACACCAGAACCTCGCTGGAGGTCATGAGTCTGTTCCAAGAACTCAACCGCGAGGGGGCGACCACCATTCTGGTGACGCACGAACACGACATCGCTGGCTATGCCCGGCGTACGGTCGAGCTGCGTGACGGTCGGATCGTGCGAGACGAGCCCGTTGTCCAACGCGACGCCGCGTCTGATCTCGCGGGACTGCCCAGCAACAACGGCGGAGGTGGCAGGTGAAAGGCACCAATCTCATTCGCATCGCCGGCCGCAGCCTCGTCAAGAACAAGACACGAGCCCTGCTGACCATGCTCGGCATCGTGATCGGAGTGGGCGCGGTCATCCTCATGGTTGCCATCGGACAGGGAGCGACCAAGCAGATCCAGACGACAGTGCAGGGGCTGGGCACCAACATGATCGTGATTACCCCGGGCGCGGTTTCGACCAGTGGGGTGAGTCAGGGCGCGCAGAGCTTCAATCGACTCACGGTCGAGGATGCCGACCACCTTCGGCAGCAGAGTTTCATCCTATCCGCGATCTCGCCGGTCATAACAACTCGCAGTCAGATCGTGGGAGGGCACGGCAACTGGCGCGCCTTCATCTTCGGAGTCCACACCGACTACCAGATCATCCGCGACTGGCCTACCGAAGAGGGAGTCTTCTTCGATGCCAACGACATGAAAGCGATGCGCAAGGTTGTGGTGTTGGGAAAGACCGTGGCGGACAATCTTTTCGGCGACGAAGATCCCCTCCAGCAGCAGGTCCGTATCCGCAACGTTCCCTTTACGGTCATCGGAGTACTCGCGAGAAAGGGACAGACGGCGGGTGGGAACGACCAGGACGACGTCGTGCTCGCGCCTTACACCACGGTGCAAAACCGGCTCGCGGGACATCAGTTCATTACCCAGATCCTGGCCAGTACTTCCAGCCCCGGGGACATCGAGGCGGGGGAAGAGGAAGCGCGCGCCATCATGCGAGATTCGCATGGATTGCACCAGGGACAGGACGACGACTTCACGGTGCGCAATCAGGAGGATCTGGCCAAGACGGCGGCCAAGACGACGGAAGTCATGACTCTCCTGCTCTCGGCCATCGCCGGGATTTCGCTGGTGGTGGGCGGAATCGGCATCATGAACATCATGCTCGTCTCGGTGACCGAGAGAACCCGTGAGATCGGACTGCGCATGGCTCTCGGCGCGCGCGGCAGCGACATCCTCACCCAGTTTTTGGTCGAGAGCGTGGTACTGAGTCTGGCGGGAGGACTGATCGGTGTGGCGCTTGGGTTGGCGGGCGGTTTGATCCTGGCTTCCTTCACCGGCTGGGCCATCGCCATCTCCCCGGTGACGGTGCTCTTGGCCCTGGCCTTCGCGGCTTCCGTGGGGATTTTCTTCGGGTTCTATCCGGCGCGTCGCGCCGCGGCGCTGGATCCCATCGAGGCGCTTCGATACGAGTGATGAAAAGACCCCGCCTTCAAAAGAAAGCGGGGTCTTCGAATCGGGCCTAGTCGCCTAGGCCGGTGGGCACTTTAGGCTACCAGCGGTTTCCCCCGCCATTGCCTCCGCCGCCGCGCTTGGGGCGATCCTGAGCCTCGTTGACCCGAAGATCACGTCCCTCCATGTCCTTCCCGTTCAGGGCGGAAATGGCGGCCATTGCCGCATCATCGTCCATCTCCACGAATCCAAATCCGCGGGGACGGCCCGTGTCGCGGTCGTTGATCAACGCTACCGAATGCACGTTTCCGTGCTTGCTGAACATCTCGGTGACGGCTGCTTCGGTGGCACTGAAGGGCAGATTGCCCACGTAAAGTTTCTTCACAATCGTTATCTCCAAGAACCGGAAATGCCGGTTCATCTCAAGTGCTATCGGCCGTTCCGAGGATCGGATGGGCCTTTGCACCCTAGTAATAGCCCAGCCGCTTGCTGGGCTTCATCCCCCTACTCAGGGGAATCAGCAACTCGGCTTGGCCGAGTAAACTCGCTCCGCAACTGCATGCGTTTTGTCTCGGTATCAGTGGGTCGAAAGATCCGTACTGGTCGAGGCCGTTGAATCCGACCCGCACAACAGAGGGGGCAAGAAGATCTGGGTTTGGCGTGCTGTCTCTGGAGAGACGCTGTTGTTCGCCGCGGCCACCTGGGACAGGACCGCTCGGGCACCAACTAAAGCAATTTGCGGGCCGACCGCCAGGTTTATTTGTTCCTGCCGCAAATTAGAAGTACCGGCCGCGAGGGGCCCCAAATTCGAGGGAACCCAATCCGTGGTGCTTCGTAGTCGATAGATCCTCCTCGCCCCGGACCCCGGGGCCGGCTAGGCTCTATCGTCGCCATTTGTCGTTGCTTCTGGACACTAATTGAAAGGGAATTCCATGAGACCCCGATCCCGCGTTCTTGGGATGCTTGCCCTCCTGCTCTTGGGCATCCTCGCGTCTGGCTCCGCGCGGGCCGCGACCGAATACATTCAGACCTCCGATATCCATGGCGATGAGATCGTCTTCATGGCGGAGGGCGATCTTTGGCTCGCCTCCACCAGTGGGGGGACGCCGCAGCGTCTGACGACTCATTTGGGATCGGAGTACTTCCCCGCTTTCTCACCTGACGGAAAGCAGATCGCATTTACCGGCTCCTACGACGGGAACAGCGATGTCTTCGTCATCCCGACGACGGGCGGAGAGCCCCAGCGGCTGACCTGGCACCCGGGCAGCGACCAGGTGGTGGGTTGGTGGCCGGACGGCAGCAAGGTGATTTTCCGCAGCAGCCGCAGCGACCCCAATCACACCTCTCATCTCTTCACCGTCGATCTCAAAGGCGGAGATCCGGTGGAATTGCCCCTGGGTTGGGCGGCGCGCATCGATGTCGATCCCAAGACAGGAATGTATGCCTTCGACCGTTCCACGCGCGAGTGGGCCACCTGGAAACGTTACCGTGGGGGGACCGCTTCGAACCTGTGGGTGGGGGATCCCAACAAGTCCGATTACAAGCAGATTACCAACTTCGCCGGGATGGACCTGTTTCCCATGTGGCATGACGGTCTCATCTATTTTCTGAGCGATCAGGGAGGCACGGCCAACATCTGGTCCATCAAACCGGATGGCACCGATCGCAAGCGTCACACCGATTTCGGCAAGTGGGACGCGCGCTGGCCGGCGATGGGTCCTGATGGACGCATCGTCTTCACGCTGGCGGGGGATCTCCACATCTTCGATCCGGCGACCGACAAGACGCAAAAGGTCGAACTCAATCTGCCTAGCGATCGCAAGTTGACGCGAACCCGCTACCCCAATGCCGAGAAAAACATGACGGAGTTCGCGCTCGCTCCCGACGGAGAGCGCGTGGCCGTGGTCACGCGAGGCGAGATCTTCTCGGTGCCGGTGAAGGAAGGGGTAACCCTGCCCATCACCCGCGGCACCGGCTCCCGCGAACGCGGCATGAGCTATGGACCCAAGGGAGAGAAGATCCTCTACATCACCGATGAGCCCCACGAGGACGAGTTCAGGATGGTCGACGCCTGGGGCCGGGGCGAACCCACGGTGGTGAAGAAGGCGGGCACCAAGACCTGGCACCGTCGTCCTTTGATGTCGCCCGACGGCAAGTGGATCGCCTGGGCCGACAATACCTTCACCCTCTTCGTGAAACCGGTTGATGGGGGCACGCCGCAAAAGGTCGATCACAGCGAGCTGTTTGAAATCGGAAACTACAGCTGGAGTCCGGACGGACGTTGGCTGGCCTACGACAAGCTGCTGCCCAACCAGTACACCTCGGTGTACATCTACGACACCAAGGAGAACAAGACCCACGAGATCACCGGTCCCACCACGACGGACTACAGTCCCACCTGGGATCCCGACGGACGATACCTCTACTTCATCAGCGATCGGGCCACCAATCCCTTGATCGGTGAGAACGACTACATCGACGTCGAGTTCAAGAACGACATGTTGTACATGGTGCTTTTACGCAAGGACGTGAAGGACCCCATGGCCAATCTGAATGGCCTGCCTCCCGATGAGGACAAGGGTGACAAGGACAAGAAGGACGACAAGGGAAAGAAGGACGAGAAGAAAAAGGACGACGGGGACAAAGACAAAATCGAACCGGTGAAGATCGACTTCGACGGTCTAGCCGAGCGCTTCGTCGAACTTCCCGTGGAACGCGGCAATTACTACGATCTTTCGGCCACCAGCAAGAACCTCTTTTTCGTCTCTCGTCCGCGGAAAGGAATGGCCGAGAGCGGAGGGTTCTTCAGCAATCCCGAGCCCACGGACGTGCTGATGTCCTTCAGCCTGAAGGACAAGGAGGCCGACACCTTCGTCGACGGCATCATGGCCTACGACCTGAATGCCAAAGCGGACAAGCTGGCCTTCATGAAGCGTAAGGGCAGTCTCTACGTGGTCGATACCGGCTCGGCCCCCAAAGATCTCAGCAAGGCCAAAGTCGATCTCTCCGGGCTCGTGGTCGAGCTGGATCCGCGCGAGGAGTGGAGCCAGATGTACTACGAGGCGTGGCGCCAAATGCGAGATTTCTACTGGGATCGCAACATGGGTGGAGTGGACTGGGAGGCCAAGCGCGACCAGTATGCCTCGCTGCTACCCAAGCTCTCGAACCGCGGCGATTTGAGCGATCTCATCGGTCAGCTCTACGGTGAGATGGCCACTTCGCACACCTACGTATGGGGTGGAGATTCCGGAGTGAAGCTACCTCACGTGTCTACCGGCATGCTGGGTGCTGATCTGGCGCGCGAGGGTAAAGCTTACAAGGTCACGCGGATCTATCGCGCTGACGATGCCGACCGCGTGCGTTCGCCGCTTCTGGAGCCGGGCGTGAACGTAACGGAGGGCGACTACATTCTGGCGGTCAACCGCAAACCCTTCGATGGACAGCACTCGTTCTATGCTTCGATGGAAGAGCTGGCCGGCAAG
The DNA here is from genome assembly GCA_963806035.1 of Candidatus Krumholzibacteriota bacterium. GTDB lineage: Bacteria > Krumholzibacteriota > Krumholzibacteriia > JAJRXK01 > JAJRXK01 > JAOZPE01. Next base: position 18,830 of record CAWDWO010000030.1, read on the forward strand.
TCAGTCCAGTTGACGGTCAACGATAAGCCCACGATGGATGGGGCGCGTGAGGTGACTGTCGTACCGATGGGGAGCGAGAGCGATCTGCGCTACGCGGATTGGGTGCGGCACAACCGCGAGTACGTGGCCAAGAAGACCGACGGCAAGATCGGCTACATCCACATCCCCGACATGGGGACGGACGGGATGATCGAGTTCAACACCTGGTTCTACCCGCAGCTCGACAAAGAGGGCATGGTCGTCGACGTGCGCTGGAATGGCGGCGGCTCGGTCTCCCAGATCATCCTCGACCGTCTGCGCCGCCACGTGCTGAGCTTCGATCGCAACTGGGGCGGAGGGATCTGGACCTATCCCGACAAGGTCCTCAACGGACCCTTCGTGGTGCTCACGAACGAGTTTGCCGGCTCCGACGGGGACATCTTCCCTCAGGCCGTGCAGCTGGAGAAGTTGGCTCCGGTCATCGGCGAACGCTCGTGGGGCGGGGTGATCGGCATGAACAGCCTGCGGCCTCTGGTCGACGGGGGCGTGGTGACCATGTCGCAGACCGCCTGGTGGGATCCGCGTGACGGCTGGAGCCTGGAGAACCGCGGGGTGATTCCCGACATCGAGGTGCAGAACATGCCGCAGGATTTGGCCCGTGGCGTGGACACCCAGCTCGATCGCGGCATCCAGGAAGTGATGAAGCTGCACGAGGAGCATCCGCCGGCGAAGCCACAGTTCGGGCCCATTCCCGGACGCGACCGCAAGGACTTCCAAAAGGAGCTCACGAACTGAGTCGAGTCATCGATACCCGCGCTGGGTGTTGCCTGCGATCGAGGCGCATCATGCAGCGGGGAGGCAGAAGCAAGCAGCCCCCTGGCCTTGGGCCGGGGGGCTTTGCTTTCTGAGTGAATTTCGGACAAACCAGTCCTGGAACTCTCCATAACTTGACGAGTAACAAAAGAGCCAACCAGTACATTTCAATCCGGAGGTACATCCTCATGAGGATTGCGGCCCTCGCCACCCTCTTGATGTGTCTCCCCCTGACCCTCTGGCCGGGTGTGGCCAGCGCGCGCAGCGTCAATTCCCATGCAGGCTCAGCCGCTGCGCACCATACCGCTCCCTCCTTTCGCTTGCCAGCGGAGGGGGGGACCGTCGATTCGGATTCCCTGCGGGGTCACCCCGTGCTCGTCGACTTCTGGGCCTCATGGTGTGGACCTTGTGCTGAGTCCTTCCCGTGGCTGAAGTCCGTGCAGGAGCGCTACGCGGACAAAGGCCTCAAGGTCGTCGCCATCAATTTGGACAAGAAGCGCGAGGCCGCCGAAGACTTCCTCTTGAAGCACGAGGCGCCCTTCACCGTGGCCTTCGACCCGGAGGGAAAGACCGCCGAGGCCTTCCAAGTGCAGAGCATGCCCTCGAGCTTTCTGCTCGCTCCCGACGGGACGATTCTCTACACGAAGCACGGTTTTCGAGCGGATCACACTGAGGAGATCGAGGCCAAGATCGAGGAGGTCTGCCAATGATGCGGCGTCTTCTTCGAGCTGTAGTCGGCCTGGCCTTCGTCCTCGGATTGGGGGGAGCGGTCAGTGGATGCGCCTCCATGCAAGTGAAGCCCTGGGATCGTGACCTCTTGGCCGAACCGCAGATGAGCTTCAATCCCGAACCCATGCTGAGCGCGCTGGACGAGCACATCTACTTCAGCAAGGAGGGCTCCCTGGGAGGCCAAGATGCGTCCGGAGGAGGCTGCGGATGCAACTAGATTCCCCCAAGAAACTCCCCTCGATTCGCGGAAAACTGGGAATGGCGGCGTGCCTGCTGCTGGCGTCGAGTCCCGCCAAGGCGCAAGTCAAGGCTCCGCTGCGCTGGCAGCTGGACATGTCGGGGCTGTTCTACGGCGAGCAGAGTCGCACGCGTGTCGTCGAACCCACGGCGCGCATCACCCGCCTCTTTCCCGACGGGCAGACTCTGTCCGCCACCATCGCTCTGGATGCCATCACCGGAGCCTCGCCGACCGGGGGGATTGCCTCGACCAAAGTCATCACCACCACGACGGCGTCGGGGCGCTTGCAGAGGCAAGAGGTAGGCACCATTCCCACGAGCGACTTCCACGACACCCGCGGTGCGCTCGATCTGAACTGGACCAAGCCCACCGGTGGATGGCTCACCACTTCATTGGGTACGCATCTTTCGAGCGAGAAGGACTATCGTTCACTGGGGGCGCACGGAAAACTCTCGGTTGCGTTCATGCATCGCCTGAGCACAGTGACTCTGGGCGGCGGTTACAATGCGGATGGCATTACTCCGGTCGGTGGCACGCGCGCGCCCTTGACGGATGGCACGGAGATCATCGACAACGGAACACGGGCCAAGCACGTCACCACCATGCTCGCGGGTCTCTCCCGCGTGTTGACCCGCCGCTGGATGGTGGCGGTCGATTACTCACGAACCAACGAGCGGGGTTACCTTACCGACCCCTACAAGATCGTGAGCACCGTCGATTCTCAGACCGGCGATCCGGTCTCGCAGCTCACCGAAAACCGGCCGTCCACGCGCAAGCGGCAAGACGTGCTCGTGAGTTCCGTCTACCACTTCGATCGCGGCCTCCTCTATCTCTCCGATCGAGTGTACTGGGACGACTGGGGCATTCACTCGAACATGATCGACTTCAAGTACCGGCACCCGCTGAAGCATGAAGCCTTCGTGGAGCCCCACATGAGGTTCTATTTTCAGGGTCGCGCCAATTTCTTTCACTACTCCCTCATCGATGGGGAGTCCTCGCCACAGTATGTCTCGGCGGACTACCGCCTGGGGGCGCTGCGGACTCTCACCCTGGGTCTGACCTATGGTTTTCACCTGCAGAACACTCCGGGTTCCTGGAGCGTCCGCGGCGAGTACATGCGGCAGTGGGGCGATGGATTTCCGGCCGATGCCATCGGGAAGCAGCAGAACATCAATCTCGCTCCTCCGGTCAACATCGGCTCCGTTGCTGTCACCTACAGCTTGCAGTTCTGAGGAGGGAGCGTGCAACGACTGCGTGCACAATCCGGAGTACCCGAAGCGATCCCGGTGGCAATGGCTGAGGTGGAGGATTGCCACCTGGGACGCTTCGAGGCCATGGCCAGTCCCTGCAGCGTTCTAGTCAACGGTGGAGACGCGGGTGAAGCGGAAGAGCTCACCCGCGTCGCGGCCAAAGAAGCACTGCGCATCGAACGCGCCTTCAGCCGCTATCGCAGCGACAACATCGTCCACCGTATCAACCATTCCGAGGGGCGGCCGGTGCCAGTCGACGAGGAGACCGCGAAGCTTCTCGACTACGCGGCCACCTGCCACGAAATTTCCGGCGGTCTTTTCGACATCACTTCGGGAGTGCTGCGCAAGGTGTGGACTTTCGACGGTAGCACGCGAGTCCCTTCGCCGGAGGCAGTCCGCGCTGTCCTGGCCTTCGTGGGTTGGCAAAGGGTGGAATACGACGGCAGCAGCATCCGTTTGCCGGCCGGCATGCAGATCGATTTTGGCGGGATCGGCAAGGAGTATGCCGTCGATCGAGCCGCGGCTCTACTCGCCGAGAAAACCGAGCGAGCATTTCTCGTGAACTTCGGCGGTGATTTGTACGCGAGCGGCGAGCGGGTGGGGGGACAGTCCTGGGGAGTGGGCATCGATGATCCCGCGCGCACCGGGGATGCAGTGCTCTATCGCGTCGAGTTGCGTGGCGGCGGACTGGCGACCAGCGGCGACGCCCGGCGTTTCGTGATGCACGAGGGCCGGCGCCTGGGGCACATCCTCGATCCGCGGAGCGGCTGGCCGGTAGAAGGCGCACCGCGGGCCATCACCGTGATCGCCTCGACCTGCCTCGAGGCGGGCACTCTCTCCACTCTCGCTTATCTGCAAGGCAGCGCGGCAGAAAGTTTTCTCGAGGCACAAAAAGTACAGTACCAACTGATCTGAAACACTGCTTCCTGGCGCGGGAAATTTGACGCCCGCCTTGTCCTCCCCTTATGGTCGGTGACCCGAGAACGATCCACGATGGTTCTCGAGATCGTTTTGCAACATTCCTTTCACGATAGCAGCCGGAGTTTGAGCTATGTCCAACTTGAAAAAGTACCCCTTTCACTTCCTTTGTCTCCTCACTTGTCTCGTGTTTTTTGCGAGCGTGTCGAGTTTCAGCGCGGCCCAGGCCGTCGAAGTCGTCACCCTGCATTCAGGAAACGCCGCGCCGGGGAATCCCGACCCACTGGTGCGCGTAGCGGTGGGGAGTTCGAGTACCTATTACTCGCCCTTTCCCTTTACCACGGTGGACTTCGCCGCTGCTTGTGAGGGAAGCAACGCGGTGGTCGTCAGTCCTTATGCGGGTTGGGTGAGTGGACTCAACTGCGATCCTGAGGCGCAGTGGATCGGCATCAACTCCTCGCTCTCGCCGGCCTCGGCTCTCTACTGCCAGTCGTTCGACATTCAGAGCTGTTGCTTCGAATCGGCGTCGCTCACCTTCTGCTGGGCCGCGGACGACCGACTCGCGGACGCAAGCGGCTACGGACCCAACGTGGATGGCGTCTATCTCAACGGCGTCGCGGTCAGCCCCAGTATCAACGGAGGCATCTTCAACAGCGAGAGCACGGTGGGACCCATCGACGTGTCGGGGCTCGTACAATGCGGGACCAACGAGCTGCAGGTTTACAACCGGGACACTTCGGCCACCGCGAGCGGCGTGATCTACAGCGCGACGCTGGAAATCGTTCCCTGTGTGGTGCCCAACGAATCCCAGACCTTCGGCACCATCAAGTCACAGTATTGAAAAGCTTGTGCTGAACGCTCCACATTCGCTCCGGCCGTCAAGCTCTTGGGCCTGGCGGTCGGAGGACGCTCCATCGTGGCGGCGCCACTTGGACGGAGTATCCTATTAAAGATTGGGGACCCCCCTGTAGAGGCATGAAGCCTCGAGAAGGAAAGCCATGAGACTTCGCAGACGATGGATCTTTGGGCTGGCAATCGCGCTCTTTTCCGCAGGGTTCGTATCTGCCTGCAAGAACGACACCCCGACCGCCAGCAGTGACGAGCCCGTCATGGCGGCCAATTTTTCGCTCGAGGACGTGAATGACAGCTCGATGACTTTCGGAGAGGCGATTTCTCCGCGCGATTATCTGGGCAGTATCTCCGCCTGGTACTTTGGGCACTCCACCTGAGGCTACTGCCGAAGCCAGTTTGGCTTGATGGACAGCCTGCAGACCGAGATCGACAAGTTGGGATGGGCGAAAGAGGTACACTTCCTGGGCGTCAACGACAAGGATCAGTCCGCGGGCAATTATCTCATCCCCCTCATCGCGCACCTTCCCTGGCTACAGGACGATGCCACCCAGCACGTGTGGCAGTCCTGGAACGCCAACTGGCGCGATATCATGATCCTCGATCAGAACAACACGCCAGTGGCGAGGTTCAACGTCACAACCTACAACCTGACCAATCCCGCGAACTTTGATTCCCTGAAAACCTTGCTCGAGTCCTTCGCAAACCCGGCACGATGAACACCTGCGACTTGGTCCTCAAGATGCTGGTGGCCGCCGGAGTGAAGGAAGTCTTCGGAATCCCGGGTGATGCCATCAACGCGCTGGTGGAATCGCTGCGCAAGGAAAAGGCGCTGCGATTCATCCAAGTGCGTCACGAAGAGGCAGGCGCTCTGGCGGCATCGGCACAGGCCAAGCTCGGCCGTGTGCCAGGAGTGTGCGTGGGCACGGCGGGACCGGGTGCGATCCACCTGATGAACGGGCTCTACGACGCGGCAAAGGATGGCGCACCGGTGCTCGCCATCACCGGACAGGTCCCCACGTTTCAGCTCGGAACCTCCTCGCATCAGGAGGTGGATCTCAACCAGCTCTTTGACGACGTCTGCATCTTCAACGAGGTCGTGGATTCTGCCGACCAGGCGCGCGAGGTGGTGGGACAGGCCCTGCTCAGCGCTGTCGAGCGCGGGGGAGTGGCACACGTCAACCTGCCCGAGGACGTCGCCAAGGCCAGTGTCAGCGGTGAGCCGGTGATCGGTGCCCTACCGGCCGGCCCCAGTGACTTGATGCCGGCGGAGGAAGATCTACAAAGCGCGGCGGAAATTCTGCGCGGGGCAAAGACGCCGGTAATCCTGGCCGGCATTGGCTGCCGCGGCGCCGAAGAACCCTTGGTGGAGCTCGCGCGCCGTTTGGGCGCACCCATCATCCAGACTCTCAGGGCCAAGGATCTTTTGCCCGACGGCCATCCTTACAGCGTGGGTGGATTGGGTTTGCTGGGGGGGCGGCCTGGCATCGAGGCCATGAACCGCGCCGACGTGCTGCTGATGGCGGGAACCGACTTTCCCTACCGCGAATTCTATCCCGATTCCAAAAAGCTCAAGACGGTGCAGATCGACCTCAGGGCGGAGCACATCGGGCGGCGGACTCCGGTGCACGCGGCCCTGGCGGGTCATGCCCGTCCCACGCTTCAGGCCCTGCTCCAGCGCTTGCCGCAGCGAGAGCACCCCGAACCCTGTGTGGACGAGGGATTGAAGGTGCGCCTCTGGCGAAGCTGGATGGAGCGCCAGGAACAGGACGAGAGCAGCCCCATCAAGCCGCAGGCTTTGGCCCGCATGGTGGGCGAGCTGGCACCGGACGGCACGATCTTCAGCTGCGATACCGGTGAGGTCACCGCATGGTGCGCGCGGCACTTGCCGCTGCGCGAAGGCCAGCGCTTCACCCTCTCGGCCAATCTCGCTTCCATGGCCTTTGCTCTGCCCGGAGCCATCGGCGCCCAGCTGGCATGGCCCTCACGGCCGGTCGTCGCTCTCTGTGGCGATGGCGGTCTTTCCATGCTCCTGGGCGAGTTTCTCACCGCGGTGAAGTACGAACTCCCGCTGACCGCGGTGGTCTTCGACAACGGCAAGCTGGGACTGATCGAAGTGGAGCAGCAGGTCTCGGGCTTTCTTCCCTCGGAAACGGATCTTCCTCCGCTCGATTACGGAGCCTTCGCGCGTCTCTGCGGAGGAGAAGGGGTTCGCGTCACGAAATTCACGGAACTCAGAACTGCGCTCGAGGAAGCGTTCGCCAGCAAACGTCCGTGGATCGTCGACGTCTGTATCGATCCCGACGAAATGCTGTTCCCGCCGCGCGTGGATCTCGGCGAGGCCTTTGGGTTTGGCCTTTCGAAGCTGCGCGGCCTTTTCGAACAACTGGGCGACAGTATCAGCCCTTCTTCGTGAGTGCCTCGCGCACCCTCTCCGCTGTCATGGGAAGCCGGTGCAGCCTCACTCCAGTCGCGTCGAAGACAGCGTTGGCAATTGCCGCTCCCACGCCGATGATGGCGGGCTCGCCACCGCCCTGGGGACTCAACTCGTCATTCTTCACCAGAATGGTTTCGATTTCGGGTAGCGAGCTGAAGCGCGGCAGTTCGTAGGTGTCGAAATTCTCATCCAGAATCTGTCCGCCCTCAAAACGCACCGTCTCGGTCAGCGCATAGCCCAGACCCATGGTGAGGCAGCCCTCCATCTGGATGATTGCGCCCTCGGGATTCACGACGACTCCCATCTCCTGCGCGCACACCAGCCTCTTTACTTGGATCTTGCCGCTCGTCTTGTCCACCGCGACCTCCGCGATGAGCGCGACATAGGTGCCGGCGTCGATCCCGCAGGCAATGCCGAGACCGCGGCCGCTCGGGGAGGCGCCCTTTTTCCATTCGAAATGTTCCGCCACGGAATTCAGCACGCTGAGCATGCGGGGGTCGCTCGTGTTCTTCAGGCGGAATTCGAGTGGATCCACCCCGATCTGCGCCGCCATGATGTCGATCTGCGATTCGCGGGCGAAAGTGTTGGTGTTCGCCCCGGGGGCGCGCCACGGACCCACCGCGAAAGGATGGGCAGACGTCGAGGCTCCCCGCCGTTCACCGTGGACCTTCACCAGGTTGTTGGGCACGTCGTAGTACTGCTCGGTGCCTCTCGAGCCCGCGAAGTAAACGGTGTAGTCCCAGAGGCAGATCTTACCCGCCGCATCGACCCCCGATCGGACGTCGACCACTGCCGCCGAGTGAAAATGATCGTAGAAGAATTCCTCCGCGCGATTCCAGGCCACTTGGACTGGATTACCCGTGAGCACCGCCAAACGCGCGGCCTCTTCGGCCTGGAGTCCCGCGGTTTTCCCTCCGAAGCCGCCGCCCACGAAAGGCGTGATCACTCGGACCTTTTCTTTTGGCATGCCGACGAGCTTCGCGATGCTCGCCTGGGTGGGAAACGGCGTCTGGGTCGAAGCCCACACCGTCAGCTTGCCATCCTTCAGTTGGGCCAAGGCAGTGTGAGCTTCCATCGGAGCGTGGGCGCAATAGCCGTCCAGATACCGTTCTTCGAGCACGGATTTGGCGGCTTTCTCTCCGGCCGCGAGATCGCCTCTGGCTTCACGGTCTTCCGCTTCGCCGGCGACTTTGAGCAGATGGTCGAAAATGGTGGAGTCGTCGACTTGAGGCTTCGGGCGCTCGTATTCCGCCTTGATGGACTGCAGGGCCTTGGCGGCCTCCTCGGGATCCTCATGGAGCACCGCGATGAGATCCTTCTCCTTCACGACTCTCGCGCCCGGCCACTTCTCCGCGGCCGAGGTGTCCACGCTCTTTAGAACCGCATCGTGGGCGGGAGGGCGCAGGATCTTCGCGTAGAGCATGCCCGGAATACGGATGTCACCGGCGTAGAGTGCCTCGCCCGTCACCTTTTCGCGAGCATCGCGGCGCAGAGTGTCCTTTCCCATCAGCTTGAAGTCGTCCACCGAGGTGAATCTCACTTTTTCCTTCGTCTCGCGGAAAATCTGACGGCCCTTCGCAAGTTCTCCGAAGCTGATTCGCTCGCGCGGGTTTCCCTTCAGGGAAATGACGCCAGCTTCTACCATCAACTCGTGCTTCGGCGCCTGAAGCTTTTCTGCCGCGAGCTCCAGCAGGACGGCGCGCGCCTCACATGCGGCCGCGCGCAGAGCGGGGCCGAAGAAGCGCGTGGTCATCGAACCGAAAGTCCCCATGTCCCACGGGCACAGATCGGTGTCGCCCATCACCATTTCGATCGCGTCGAGCGAGACCCCGAGCTCCTCGGCGGCCATCTGGGCCAGGGAGGTCACGACGCCCTGCCCCATTTCGATCTTGCCGGTGAAAACCGTCACTCTTCCGTCTTCGTCGACCCGCAGGTAGGCGTTCGGATCGCTGGGATAGGGATTGCGCCGTTGCGCTTCCGCGGGGTCTATCGGCCAGCTGCCCACGGTGAACAGAACGACGATTCCACTGCCGATGATCTTGAGGAAGTCACGCCGCTCGAGCCGCCAACCGGTATCCCATGTTCCAGTTTCACCAGGCTTCAATTGCTCATTGTTCATGGCGGACCTCAGATCTTCGAGGAAGTGCGTTCGATGGCCGTGACGATGCGCTTGTGCGCGCCGCAGCGGCACAGATTGTCGTCCATGCCGCGGATGATCTCTTCGCGACTCAGGTGGGGATTTTTCAGAAGGAGGGCATGGGCGGTCATGATCATGCCCGGCGTGCAGAAGCCGCACTGCATGGCGTCGTGCTCGATGAACTGTTTCTGAAGGGGGTGGAGTTTGTCGCCTTTCGTGAGCCCCTCGATGGTCACGACCTCCTTGCCCGCGACCTCGTCCATCGACACCTGACAAGAGCGCATGGCTTCCTGGTCGATGAGCACGGTGCAGGCGCCGCAGAGCCCTTCACCACATCCGTATTTTGTTCCCGTGAGATTGAATTCGGTCCGTAAGACCCAGAGGAGCGTCCGCTTGCCGTCGATTTGCAGACGCGTGGGCCGACCGTTGAGCGTGAACTCGATCGTCGCCTTCATGGTCCCTCCCTCGCTGACTTTCGGTCTGAAAGGGGTTGGCACCCTTGGCAATCTTAGGATTCGCCCCTCGATCCTCCAAGAAGGAGCGCTGGAAATCCCCCTCTCAAGCGTTGGGTTGAGTAGACAAGGGGCAGACCGCCCCGAGGATTCGCCGGGAGTCCGCCCAGAGAGGGCTTTTGAGCCAAAATGGCGGCTTGTCGGCGGATTTCGGGGCGACGGCGAAGGGAGAATCCCATGCGCAAATACAATTCGACAATTCTGGCTCTCACCGGGGCCGCACTGGCCTTCGTGCTCGGGGGCTGCGCGACCGTTCCCTACGGGCAGCAAGTGGTGGAGTACCAACCTGTATACTGTGACGACGCGTATCCTCCGCCCCCGCGGGTGGTTTACGTGGAGCACCCCATCGTCGTGGTGAAGCGTGCTCCTGCGCGTCATGTCGAGCACCAGCCGGCTGTCACCTTGCATCCCCGGGAGGAAGAGGCCCGAGAGGCGAGGACCCCGTCCCGAGAGGTGCCGCGTCAGCCGGTGATCACGCGTCCGGAGCCTGAACGCCTGCGGCCCCAGCGGGTCGAGACGGGCGGTAGCGAGGAGAGGCAACCCGAGCCCCAGCGCACCGAGCGCCAGAAGGGTCACGCGACCGTGGTCGACCGTAATGACGACCGAGCGGTTGCCGCCGAACGCGTGTGGAGTCGTTGAGCTCTGGGCCTTCCCTGAGAGATCCGGGGCACTCCATGCCTCGGTTCGCTCATGGACTGACAACTTTCTCAGGGCATGCCGAGGAACGAGGTTGTACCATATCGCGAATGGTCGTGACATCTGGCGGGTGTGGATTGCCTGATCCGCAGCCATGAACTCCCGCGATCCGAGGACTGAAACAGAATGAGTGCGAGGAACTGGGGGTGGCTGGCTCTGACGCTGCCTCTTCTGCTATGGGTGTCTGCCTGCTCGCGCAATGGCGGGGCAGAGGACAAGGGGGGCGCCAAGGGACCGAATGCGGCGGGTCAGACGGCCGCAGTTCCGGTCTCGGTGACCGAGGTCGTGCCCCGCAATCTCGCTCGCACGGTGGCCGTCACCGGCCCCGTCGAACCCATTCGAACCGTCACCGTGAACGCCCAGACCGCGGGTACGGTTCTCTCGGTGCTCGTGGAGGAGGGGGATCGGGTTCACGGGGGACAGCTTATGGCGGAACTGGATTCCCGGGAGACCGCGGCGCAGCTCGAAAGAGCGCGCGCGGTCCTCGCCAACGCGCAAGCAGCCTTTGAACGACAGCAGCGATTGCAGAAGAACGACCTGAGTTCCGACGCCGAGATCGAATCGGCGCGCTCCGCCTTCGAGATCGCCCAGGCCGACGTTCGGCTCTGGAGCACACGCCTCGCTTTTTGCCGCGTTACCGCACCCATCTCGGGCGTGGTCACGGCAAAGCGCGTCGAAAAGGGAGCGGCTGTCTCTTCCACCAGTCCCATGTTCTCCATCGCGGATGATTCGCTCTTGGTGGTGCGGGTGCGCGTTTCCGAACTGGACGTCGCCCACCTTCATCCGGGTCAGTCCGCTTCGATGCAGCTCGATGCCTATCCGGGCCAGAAGTTTTCGGGGAGCATTCGCAGGATCTTTCCCTCTGCCGATGCGGCAAGTCGCCTCGTGCCGGTGGAAACCGTCTTGGGCAAGCTGCCGCAGGGAGTGATCGCCCGACCGGGCTATCTCGCGCGCGTCGAATTCGCCCTCAACACCCGCAGCGGAGTATTGGCCGTGCCCGCTCCGGCCATCGGAGTCACCGATAGCACTTCCTACGTCTATGTAGTGAGGGCGGACACCTTGAGCCGCAGGACCGTCCACACCGGACTCACCACTTCGGGGTGGATCGAGATCACCTCGGGTCTTCAGTCCGGTGATCGCGTGGTCAGCTCGGGGCACGTCAATCTGCGTCCCGGCGTGAGAGTGCGAGTCAGCGGCGAGGCAACGCCGGCCGAGAGTACGCGATGAGCGAATCCAAGACGCAGCGAGGGCTATCGAGTCTCTCGATCCGGCGGCCCATCGGTGTCGTGGCCTGTGCCTCGGTGGTCGTGGTGCTGGGGCTCTTCTTCGTGCGTCAGCTACCTCTGGATTTGTTGCCCCAGATCATCTATCCGCAGATTCGCGTGCGCGTGACCTATCCCGGCGTGGCGCCGGAGGTGATGGAAGAGCAGGTCACCAAGGTGCTGGAAACCAGTCTGGCCACCACCGAGGACTTGATTGCGCTGGAAAGCGAGACCAGCGAAGGCGATTGCGACATCGACCTTCATTTCAACTACGGCACGGACATCAACTTCGCCCTGCAGGACGCGTCCAAGAATCTCGATCGCGCGCGCAGTCGTCTGCCGGTCGAAGCCGATCCCCCCGTCATCCGCAAGCTCGATCCTTCGCAGATCCCGGTCTTCGAGGTGGGTTTCAGCTCCGCCACCCGCGACCTGATCGATCTGCGCAAGTGGGTGGAATTGCGTCTGGAACCGCAGCTTTTGACTATCGAAGGCGTGGCGGCGGTGGATGTGGCGGGGGGGCTGGTGCGCGAAATCCACGTGACGCTGGACCAGGAGCGGCTTCGGTCCTACGGCCTCACCATTTCGGACATCCTCGAGCGAATCCGCTCAGAGAACCAGGATATCGCAGTGGGCAACGTGACCTCGCCCAACTTCGAGATCGTGGGCAAGACGGCGGGCAAGTTCAAAACCGTGGACGACATTCGCAAGGTTCTGCTGACGGTGCCCGGCAGCTCCCAGAGAATTCCTCTCTCGGAAGTTGCCAAGATCACCGACACCCATGAAGAGCAGAGGTTGTGGGCGCGGTTGGACGGCGTGCCTGCGGTCAAGCTCTCCGTGAGCAAACAGCCCGACGCCAACACGGTCACGGTCGCGCAGGGAATCGCCGAGCGTTTGAAGGAGCTCCAGAGTTCCCGCTTCATTCCCGACGACATCCACTACGAAGTCATCTCCGACCAGTCCTTCTTCATTCGTAACGCGGTGGCCGGAGTGCGCAATGCCGCGATCGTCGGCGCCGGGCTGGCCATGTGCATCGTCCTGCTCTTCTTGGGCAGCATTCGCAGGACCTTCATCATCGGCCTGTCGATTCCTTTGGCCGTGCTGGCGACCTTCGCGATGATGGGGATGGGGAAGCTCACCCTGAACATCATGAGTCTGGGCGGTCTCGCTTTGGGCATTGGGCTTCTCATCGACAACTCCATCGTGATGTTGGAGAACATCTTCCGGCATCGGCAGCTGGGAGTGACCGATCCGGTCGAATCGGCCGAGCGCGGATCGGCCGAAGTGGCCTCCGCAGTCACCGCATCCACTCTGACCAACTTGGCGGCGGTCGTGCCGTTCCTGCTCATCACCGGACTCGCCGCGCTCATCTTCCGCGAGTTGATCCTGACCATCTCCTTTGCGATCGTGGCCTCTCTGGCCACCGCCTTGACCTTGGTGCCCATGTTGTCCGCCCAGCTCGCGAAAGTGCACCGCAGCAGCCACCTCGACCACAATCCGGCCGTCCTCCTCTTCAACCGCGGGTTGGTGGGCTTCACCGGGCTCTACCGGCGTCTGGCCACCTGGTCGGTGCGTTTTCGCTGGCTGGTCCTGCTCATCGCGTTCGGTGGATTTTTCGCTTCGCTTGCACTCGTGAGAGGGCTGGGCAACGAGTTCCTGCCCGCCGTGGACGACGGCAACGTGGGAGTGTACTTGCGCATGCCTCCGGGGACATCGCCGGAGAGGACCAACGAGATCGCGTTGAAGCTGGAGGATCTGGTGCACGGCATGCCTTACGTCGAGCACGTCTTCACCACCGCCGGAGGCTATCTGTATGGCGGAGCCACTCTGGCCCGGGGCGGCCGCGGTTCGATGTCGATTCAGCTCACTCCGGCCAGTCAGCGGCGCAGCATGCCGGCAACCCGCTGGGTCGACACCCTGAGGGCAAAGATCAACCAACTGGGCATTCCCGGAGCCCAGATCTTCGTGCGTCCGCCGCGAATCCGCGGACTACGCACCAACCGGGTGGGATCGGACGTGGCAGTGTCGGTACAGGGAGACGACCTGGCCAAGCTGCAGTCCATCGGCTACGAGATGCAACGGCGCATGAAGCCGATTCGCGGACTCTCGGGAGTCGAACTCTCGACCGAGGAAGCCAGCCCGCAGCTCTCCATCGAAATCGACCGCCAACGCGCGGCCGACCTGGGACTGGATGTGGCCCAGGTGGGCCAGACGGTCCGGACGGCACTGGATGGCACCATCGTCACGCGCTTCACCGACAAGAACAACGAGTTCGACATCCGCGTCCGTCTTCCGCGAGACAAGTTCACCAGTCCAGAGGATTTGGGAGCGATTGCGCTCTTCCCCGGCGATGACGAGCCCATCTACTTGCGGGACGTGGCGGAGGTGCGCTTGGGCACCGGACCCACCACCATCTTGCGGGTGAACCAAAATCGTCAACTGCGGGTCACCGGGGATGTCGACGACGCGGTCGCCAGCGTGGGCGAGGTGACCGCCGCGGTGCGCAGCGTCCTGGCTGACATGCCTCTGCCGCAGGGCTACTCGTTGATTTACGGGGGGGAGGAACAGGCGCTGCGCGAGAACCAGCGCAATCTGCGCATCGTCATCTTATTGGCCGTGTTTTTGGTCTTCGTGGTGATGGCGGTGCAGTACGAGAGCATCAGCGACCCCTTGACCATCCTGGTCTCCATACCTCTGGCCCTGATCGGAGTCGCACTTCTGCTTTGGCTCACGGGGACGCCCCTGAGCGCGCCGGTGCTTCTGGGGGTGATCCTTTTGGCCGGAATCGTGGTGAACAACGCGATTCTCTTGGTGCAGTACGTGGAGATTGCGCGGCGCGAAAAGGGATTGCCCGTCGAAGCGGCGGTCGTGGAAGCGGGCGCGGTACGTCTGCGTCCGATTTTGATGACCACCACCACGACCGTCTTCGGGATGCTGCCCCTGGCGTTGGGGCTGGGAGAGGGATCGGAACTGATGCAGCCCTTGGCCATCGCGGTCATCGGTGGATTGACGATGTCGACCCTGCTCACCCTGATCGTGGTGCCCTGCGCCTATCTCATCGTGCATCAAATCGCGGATGGTCTGCGGCGATTCGTGATCGGCGGGCCCGGACCGCATCCGAAGCAAGAGCCGTGAGCCAAGAGTGAGCCTGAATTTTCGGATCTAGGATTTCCTTGCCTCGATGACGAAGTCCATCTCTCGCTGCCCCTGGCGCACGATGGGGTCCTCGAACCCTGCCGCCGCCAGGTCCTCGCTCTGTTCGGCAAAACTGTAGGTTCCTCCGGCATCGGTATTGACCAACATGTTGATCGCGAACATTGCGCCCGCGGTGGGAGAGACGTGATCGTCACTCATGACCATGTCGCGGATGAAGATGCTTCCTCCCGGCGCGAGGGCCTCGTGCACTTTGCGGTAAAGATCGCGGTTCTGCTTGCGCGAGTTCTGGTGCGCGATGGCACTGATCCAGGCCATGTCCGCGCCTTCAGGAAAACGATCGTCCTCGTAGAAGTCGCCTGGCACCAGCTGGACTCGGTCGAGCATGTCGTGAGCTTCGAAGTGCCGGCGCGCAATCGGAACCACCTCGGGTAAGTCGTAGTAGATCGCCTGCATCTTCGGATTGGCCTCCAGGAACGCGCGGGTATAGGTCCCGGGTCCACCGCCGATGTCCAGCAGCTTCTTGAAGGGAAGCGATCCCAAGGAGGCCACCACGCGGGGAGCGGCCTCGTGGCTCGCGACCTCCATCGCTTCGATGAAGGAACGCCGGTCTTCGGCATGTCCACGCACACTCGCCAGGCGATCGAAGCGCGTTCCCTCCTTCACCACCCAGGCCAGCTGGGCCCAACTGCGCAGGCAATTCGCCTGGTGGCGGAGCATGTTGACCACGTTTCCCGGAGCGCTCTCGTCGAAGAGTTCAGCGATACCGCTTGCAGGGCGATACACACCCTTTTCCTTCTGGAGCAGACCGAGCGCGGTGAGGGCGTCGGCCAGCATGGCGGTGGCGCGCTCATCGAGCGCCAATTTGCGGGCCAGATTCCCGGCGGACATGGCTTTTTCCTCCAGGGCCAAAATGAGGTCGAGCTCGGCCGCGGCCACGATCACACAGGCGCTCTGAAACTGACGTGCAGTGCTCAAGAGGTTTTCGGCATTCCATTGTCCAGTCATGAGATCCCTCGTTTTCTCCGAATGAAGCTGGCGGGTGCTTCCTTCCATTTTCCACTCCGGTAGGCCTTCCGCAAGCTCCATATACGCAGGCACGAAAGAAATTCCCTCCGTCGATGTGCCGGGATTGAGTCGGGTTGTGCTACGCTTGGCACGCTTGGCCAAGGCGGCCATACCACTTCCACGGAGGAACCACCATGTCTCGGGTAAGACCACCTAGATTCCAAAGTCTGGCCGCTTTCGCCTTCATTGGAATGGCCGCTTGGTTGGGTGGATGTAGTGATGACGAAAGTCCTACCGCGCCCTTTCAAGACGAGTTTGCCCAGACGATCGTGCAGTTCGAACTCTCGGCGCTTCCCCAAATTCCCTATCCCGACGACAACCACTTTTTGGCCGAACGAGTGGCGCTTGGCCGCTTGCTGTTCTTCGATCCCATTCTGGGAGGAGAATCTGACCCCCTACTGAAACAGGCCGCGGGCAAAGACCCCTACCGTTACCGCGCCAACGACGTGGCTTGCGCTACGTGTCATCATCCCGCCTTCAATTTCGCCGACGGTCGCCGCCTCGGAGCGGGCGTGGGTGGCGCGCAATTCGACGATCTGGATCTGGGTCCTTCGCGAGTGGTTCCGGGGATCTCGCTGGTTACGGGTGATCCGGTAGGCACCGAACCGCGCAACAGCATGACGATCCTGAATGCGGCGTTCAACGGTAAGGACTCCATCACGCCGTCGGCAGACAGCTTCCAGTTCATGGATGGTCGGGTGACCGACGGGCTCGAGGGTCAAGCCATTCTCCCGCTCACCTCCCGCGAGGAAATGGCGGGAGATGCCTATGGGCCCACGGCCACCGTCCAGGACGCGCAGGACGCGGTGACCCAGCGCATCCGCGCGATTCCTGAATACGTGATGCGATTCCGACAGGCCTTTGCCGGCGAGATCAACGATGCCAGCGATATCACGATTCAGCACATCGGACGCGCCATCGCGGCGTACGAGCGCGAGCTCATCACCCCCAACTCACGCTACGACCAGTTCGTGAGCGGCGACTACGGGGTGTTCACGCAGCAGGAAAAGCAGGGCTTCAAGCTGTTCTTTGGCAAGGGAGTCTGTGGAGACTGCCATCGCGGGCCCATGCTCTCCGACTTCGAATTCGTAGTGCAGGGAGTCGGCGAGGATTACGACTCGATCATGCCGGGATTCCCGGGCAAGAACGGTCTGGGGGGCGATTTTGGCCGCTTCCATGCCGACGAAGTTGCTTTCGCCGATCAGAAGTTCGCCTTTCGGACTCTGACCATTCGCAACGTGGAGCTCACCGCGCCGTACTTTCACAGTGGCAGTGCCGGCACCCTCATGGAGGTCCTGGAGTTCTACAATAGGGGCGGACGTGGGCCACAGGATATCAGCGACGCCGAAATGGCGGCGGCGGGTGTGGTCCGCGATGCATCCATCCATCCTCTCGATTTGAGTCAGGAGGAGATGGAAGCGATCGTCGCTTTCTTGAAGACGACCACTGCACCCGTGCAGACTGCGTCCTTGGGGATCAACTTGACCGAGGTTCCTCAGAGAGTGCCCAGCGGTTTGGTGCCCCCGGGAATTGCGACTCCGGAGGGCTCGGGGCCCTTCTTGACGGCACATCAGGAAGCTCGATACTAGAGCATCGACAGGATCGCTCTGCGCGCCGAGAAAGCGGCAGCCTAGTCTCCGGCTTTCCGTTCCGTTCTGGATCCTAGCTGTGTTTTGACGGTGGCCAGCTCCTGATCCAGGCTGCGCACGCGGGTGCAGAGGGTTCGGATGAGTCGAAACGCGAGGGTTGGATTCTCGGAAATACGAGCGAAGAGGTTCTTACGATCCACGGCCAGAACGCGGACCTTCCCTTTGGCCCTCACCGAGGCAGAGCGAACCTCCTGGTCGAAGAGGGCCATTTCACCGATGATCTCTTCCTTGCCGAGAGTTGCCGCCACCAGGTCGCCCTGCTCATTCTCCAGGACCACCTCGACCTCTCCGTCCTGGATGACGTACATCTTGTCGCCCAATTCACCCTGTCGAATGATGTACTCTCCGTCCTCGTAATCTCTCCCCAAGGTGCTCATTGAAATCACCTCTGTGAATTCATCGACTTCCGCGAATTGTTCCGCGTCCGGTTCAGCATTGTCGGCGGAATGACAATGGCGGCCGAATGCGCCAGACGTGCCAGGAACGCGGGATGAAGCGTTCGGCGGAAAATCTCCAGGTAGTCCGCGCTCCCGGTGAACATGTCCCATAGGACCGAGCTCATGCGCGGCGGAGGACCGTTTTTGCTCTGCTCTTCATTTACGGCGTGAAGGATGACTGCCCGCGCCAGAAAGCTGCGCTGGATGAGATGCGTTACCCAGAAGATGAACTTTCCCACGCGATTGTCCCGGGCAATCGAGCGGCAGACGGGCTCGTAATGTCTTGTGAACTGCTGCTGGGATACGCCGTGGAAGACCGCTGTCCGAGCGGCCGCTTTGGCGGTGCGGAAGGCAGCCCCAATTCCATCCTTGTAGAGACGGCTCACTCCGCAATCGCCGATGAAGACGATACGATCCATACAGACCGGGGACGCACCGATGATCGGCATCGAGGGGGAGCACTGGCAGGAGAAATCTTCGGGATCCCAGTCCTCCGGCATGCAGCTTCGAAGCTCAGGAGAGGACAGAAATTCGTCCAACAATCCCTTGTCGATCTTATGACCCAAGAGGCACATGGTGACGTACTCGCCCTTGGGAATCATGGCCGCGAAATCCAGCCCGGGAATATCCAGCAGGAAGACATGCATCGAAGAGCCGAGATGCCGGTCGATGGTCTCGGTTCCCAGGCGGTATTCACGGATGCTCGTCTTGACCGATCGTGGTGGGTGGTAGGATGGCTCGAGTTCTTCGATCAGTCGATGTGCCGTCGAATTGACTCCGCTAGCCACTGCCAGTAGATCGTAGCTCCCCTCATGGCCCGATTTGGACTGGACTTTGATGCATCCATCCTCGCGGCTCAGAGCGACGACACGATCCTGCACGATAGTGACGCCGCGCTGCTTCGAGAGCTCTTGCAGGTGACCATCGAAACTCGTCCAAACCGCATGCTCCAGGTCGCGTGGTCCCGCTCCGCGATGGACGGTCGCGATGCGCTTCTCGTCTTGCGGTGTCGCGATCCGAACCGCTTGGCGATCCATATGCATCATGTAGGAATCGATGCCGCGTTGTACCACCTTACCGGGCAGGGGAATGCCGTCGACGGCCAGATTCTGTACCAGTGACTCGGAGATGATGCCACCGCACATGTTGCAGCCCTTGGGACCGGCGCAGGTGAATTCTCGCGGCTCATAGACATCGACGCTAAGTCTCAGTCCCCTGAGATTGGCGTACTCCAAGAGTGCGGAGCTGAAGAATGAGCCTGCGGGACCTCCTCCAAGCACGGCCACTCTTGCCCCGTCCTGGAGAGTCATGGTGGATCGCTTTGAACCCTGCGTGGCCGGTGCGCTCCACAGTTGCTGACTCGTAGACTTCATCACGACCCTCTCCGGGCTTAGAACTCCAGCACGCGGCCTGCCTCCAGAATTTCGACATCACCATTGGCCCAACTCATGATTTCCTCGATCGTCTCGTTCTTGCTGGGGCCCTTGATCGCGTAAACGTAGATGGGGACATCCGCGCGCGGAGCACGATCGATCTCCGAGCGCATCAGACGTGGGCACAGATGGCCCGACTTCAGAGCGAGATTCTCGAGCCGATCGGGGAAGGAGCACTCGATCAGGATCCCGCGCAAGCGGTCTCGGTAGGGCAGCAGCATTTCCCAGAAGGAGGAATCGGGGCCGGTGTCGCCGCTGATGGCCAGGGCGCCCGTTTCGCTTTCGAGGAGGAAGCCCACCGATCCTCCGAGGTGGGGCATGTCGATTGCCAGCACCTCGAGCCCATCCAGGGAAAATGGTTCGCCGCTTTCGAACTCGTGCAGCCGGAGAATCGGGGAATCCGCTGGCAGGGTGGTAAAGTCCGGCCAGAGTCTCCCATTGAAAAGGTCTTGGCGCAGACAGTCGATCGTATTACGAGCGCCATGTACGATCAGGGAATGATCGATTCGTCCGAAGAGGTTTTCGCAGAGGAAGGGAAGGTCCCTCACGTGGTCCATGTGAGGGTGTGTGATCAGAATGTCACGCAGTTTTTCCTGTTCGGATTGACTCAGTGTTGAAGCGGCCGAGCCGACATCCAGCAAAATCTTGTCATCCAGAAGAAAGCAGCTTACATCGCTGTCAGGACCCACGCTTCCCCCCGCCGATAAAACCCGGAGTCTCATGCGCTGGCTGCCTCCCGGGCCTCGATGGTGAAGTGAATGCAGCGGGGATGTTTCTCGTCCACACGTTCTCCCAATCCGAGATAGCCGATTCGGGGAAGGGTCAGCTCATTCTGGTGCACACGACGCGGCTCGCCGTTCGGTAGATGTAGCCAAGTGCCGTTGCAACTTTCGTCGATCAGAACGAAGCGGCCACGCCGGTATTCGATTCGGCAATGCGAGCGCGATACCACGTTGCTCTCCAGAACGAGATCATTGTGGTCGAAACGCCCCAAGCGCAGGGCGGGACGTTCGTAGTCGATCACGAAGCGATCCTCCCCGCGCTGGACCAACATGCTTTTCTCCGTGGCCACTGGATTGGTGATGGGGTTGACCTGGGTTTGGATGGCGGCCTTCCATACCAGTTCAGAAATCTCGATACTACCGCTCTTTCCCTTCACCGCAGTGGACCCGAGGGGGTGCGTGCGCATCGCGAAGAAGGGAGGAAGCTGATGCGTCGTCTCCGCCGTGGTGAGGATTTGTCCCGGCTGCGCCAAAGACACCACGCGCGCTGCCACGTTCACCGTGTCACCGAAAATATCCCCATTCTCTTCCAAAAAAGGACCTGCATGGAACCCGATCCGCGCGTGCAATTCCATTCCTACTGAGGACAAACCACTGTCCAGCGCACATTGGATGTCCAGCGCGGCCTGTGCCGCGTCCTCAGCGTTGCGGAAGACGCAAAGCAGCTCGTCACCGATGCGTTTGACGACACGCCCGCTGACCGCGGCGACGATTTCCTGCCAGCACGCGATGGCGTGAGAGCTATAGCGCAATGCTTGCTCATCGCCGAGACGTTCGTAGAGACCGGTGCTGTCGGTGAGATCGACGAACAAGACGGTCTTGCTGGGGGGAGCAGCACCCATTCTTGCCTCGGGCTTGCAACTCGTTCGTTCGGGCGTTTGAGTCGAAAGGACCCTGGAACCAGTGCATTCATTCTACATCTTGACGTTGCCCCGGGATACCGCGAAAGGCAAGCGAGGAGCGATGAGAGCGGAACGATCGTTCGATTCAAGAGCCAACACTCCGAGTCGCGTTGACGCCCCTTCGCATCTACCGTAGAGTCGCTTTACAGATCATTCCGGCCCTTCCCCGTTCCACCCTTTCGCCGGATGCCACCATGACTCGGCCACGAACAGTGCAGCGCTACGAGCCCTGCCGACGAGGATGTCGCTTCTGCAACATGCTCCTCGATGCGCCGTTGAGCTCACTCTCGATCCACCATCACAAGAAGGAGGAGCCATGAAGCGAATCCTGCTCGTCGGGATCCTGTGTTTGGGATTCCTGAGCTTGCCCACCGCCGCCGCCACGGCCGGTGACGCCGGGCCGGCGTTGGGTTTGCCCCCGGTACCGATACCGGCTGACAATCCACAAACCCCGGAGAAAATTGCTCTCGGCGACAAGCTCTTCCACGATAAACGCTTCAGCATGACTGGTGAAGTGAGCTGCTCCACCTGTCATGACAACGACAAGGCCTTCACTGACAGTCCGCTGCGATTCTCCGAGGGCATCCACAAGCTCAACGGCACACGCAACGCACCCACGGTGGTCAACGCAGCCTACTTCGGAACGCAATTCTGGGACGGACGCTCCCCGGATCTCGAGGATCAGGCCTTGCACCCCTTCGTGAATCCGGTCGAAATGGGTCTCCCCAATCACGAGCCCATTCTGAAGCTAGTGCGAGAGGATCCCGAGTACGTCGAGGCCTTCGCCAGCGTCTTCGGTAAGAGGGGCGAGGAGATCACGATGACGGAGGTGACCGATGCGATCGCGGCCTTCGAACGCACGATCGTGGCGGGAGACTCGCCCTTCGATCGCTACTACTACGGGGGGGACGAGACGGCGCTCACCGAGCAGCAGAAGCGTGGCTTCGAACTCTTCGCGAACAAGGGCCGCTGTCTGTCGTGCCACGTGATCGAGCAGACCCAAGGCCTCTTCACCGACAACCGCTTTCACAACATCGGGGTCGGGATCAACGACATCCAGGCCGACGTGCCCAAGCTGGCCCACGAGTTTTTGCAGGCGGAAGCCACTCTGAGTGAAGTGGACGTGAAGGTCTTGACCGATCCGAGAACCTCGGAATTGGGACGTTTCGCCGTCACACGGAAGTTCGACGATCTGGGAGCGATCAAGACTCCCACCTTGAGGAACGTCGCAGCTACTGCACCCTACATGCACGATGGCAGCCTCAAGACCCTGCGCGAAGTCGTGGTGCACTACAACAACGGCGGTGTCACCGAGGCGAGTGATCCCGTCAACGACTTCTTGAGTGGGGGCATCCGCCCGCTCAATCTCAGCGAGAGTGAAATCGACGACCTCGTTGCGTTCATGGAAGCTCTCACCAGCCCTCAATTCACCGAACTGGCCGCCAAGTCCGGTACCGAATAAGGAGAGGTGCCGAAATGTCCCAATTCAAGATGAGCCGTCGCGACTTTCTCAAGAGTGCGGGCATCGTGACAGCCGCGAGCTGTCTGCCGATGAGCATGGTGGAGCTGTCCTTCGCCGATCCACGCAAGAACTTCACCTTTGCCTACATCTCCGACTCCCACCTGCAACACATCACGGGCACCAAGTTCGTGAACAACTGGGACCGGGGATTGATTCGGGCCGTGGCCGAGACCAACCTGCTCACGCCCAAGCCCGACTTCGTGGTGTTTGGAGGCGACCTGGCCCAGCTGGGGAAGAAGGAAGAACTCGATCACGGGGCCGAGATGCTCTCCAAGCTGAACTACAAGACCTACCACGTCATGGGAGAGCACGACTATTACCTCGATCTGGGCGAGTACTGGTCGAAACTCTACGGTGATCACTACTACAGCTTCGACCACAAGGGGACGCACTTCATCGTTCTCAACAGCGTTCTCACTTACGACGACTGGACTCATGACCGTTGGCCCAGTGCCGAGCAGCGCATGGTGGAGATGGCGGGTCTGGACAATCCCAACGGGTCGCCCTTCATGGTGGGCGAGAAGCAGCGCGAATGGCTGCGCAAGGACCTGGCTAAGGTGAAGAAGGACACGCCGGTCGTGGTCTTCTCGCATTCACCGATTCAGAAGCTGTACAAGGGGTGGAATTTCTGGACGGAGGATGCCGAGCAGATTCACGAGCTCTTGAAGCCCTTCGACAAGGTTTCGGTGATCTACGGGCATGTCCACCAGGTACAATACAACCAGATCGGCAACATCAGCTTCAACGCGGTGATGGCGACGGCGTGGCCCTGGCCGTACCCGGAGAGCTATGCGCAGGCCCAGCACCACATGCCGAAGCTGACGGTGCGCATGAATCGCGCCGATCCTTTCTTCGAACGCGATGCCACCGGTTGGCAATTCATCGACATCAACAGCGGCAAACCCGCCCTGAAATACAACCTGTACAACAACACGAACCGTACCGTGGCCTACAACCCGGAAACGGGAAGGCCCGAAGATGCGACGTTCCAGGACGACTCCGAGCGGATTCCTCCGCAATTCCATTTCTAGAAGGAGTGAGACGATGCGAACGAAAATTCTGGGAGCCTCGCTCCTCTTGCTCGTGATCCTGATGGCCGCGGGAGACTTCATGGTTCGTGCCGACGAATTCACGAAGGAGGATCTGGCCCGCTGGCAACAGGAGTACATGACGGTGGTCGCGCGAGGCCGCGAACTGTGGACGAGTCCGGACCTGGGAACGAACGGCGTTGCCTGTGCTCAATGCCACCCGAACGCGGCGAATACGCATCCGGAAACCTATCCAAAGTTCCAGCAGCAGCTGGGCCGTGTGGCGCCGTTGCGTGACATGATCAACTGGTGCCTCATGAATCCACTGGAGGGAGAGCCGCTCAAGCTCGACGATCCCGATCTGGTGGCGATCGAGACCTACGTGCACTACGAACGTAGGGGAGTTCCGATGGCGCCGGGGAAACACTGACGGCTAACGGTCTGTTGCGATCACCCTGGCGCTGCGTTGCGAGATGAAAACGGGCCCCGCTGCTGCGGGGCCCGTTTGCGAAGAGCTCGAGCTCACGGATTGCCGGTCACTTCTTTTCGAGCTTGACCTCTCCGCTGAATACGGAGATCTCGATACGCGCGCTTCCATTGCCATTGGTGAAATTGAGCTCCTTCCCCGGAGCAAACTTCGAGGTGCGCTCGGCCTGTTGCCCAAATGCATTGTCGATGTCACCACTGAAGGTGCTGATGTCGAACTCCGCATCGATGTTCGAAGGCACAAGCAGGTGCGCGGCGCCGCTGTGGCAGCTGATCTCCCAGCTCGCGTGCTTGGCTGCGTCCGCCTCGAGCTCGAAGTCTCCGCTGACGCTGCTGAACTCCAACTTCTTCAGGGTGCCCGCGGTCACCCTTGCGTCTCCACTGACGATGGAGATCTCCAGGCTCTCCTGGACCCCACGGACCTTGACATCCCCACTGACGCATCCGACCTCAACGTCCTTGGAATTGCAGTCCAGCTGGATGTCGCCACTGACGGTCGCGATGTCGAGCGAACCCTCGACCCGCGAAATGTCGAAATCGGTGCTGACCCCCTGCACCTCCAGTTCACAGTCCTTGGGCACCATGAACTCCAGAGTCGAGCCGTCGAGGTGCCGGTTGTTGTCGGGGTATTCCACTTTGAAACTCATGTCGCTTGCGTCACCTTCGATTTCCAGGCCTTCGGCCCTGGTATCGAGGGTTCCGGTGACGTGAACCTCGTTCTTGTCCCAGGCGGTGATCGTGACGTTTCCCGCCAATACGTCGATCGAGATCTGAGCGTCAGCGTCGACGCTGCGGGTCTCGTCCACCTTGGTGGCGGCATGGCTCTTCGGAATGAAGAGGAGGGAAACAGCCAGGAGAATCGCCATGGCTGAAATTAGTCTCGAGTTCTTCATGATCGCACCTTTCTAAAGGGTGTTCGTTTGGACGGCAATCCGTTGCAGAAGGTTTAGTTTGTTTCGGTAGCCCTCGGCCAAGCTCCGGTACTCCGGAGAGTTCAAGTTGGTTTCGCCCATGGCGGTAACGGTTTCGCGCAGCGCGGCTTGAATTTGATCCAGGCTGCGGTTGAGGACGATCACCGCGTCCGCGGAAAGTTTGCCGTCGTCTTTGGCGAGGACGACGCGGTAGTCCTCGACCATGGAGTCCGAGCAGAGCGTCAGCATGTTTTTCGCTCCACCTTGCTCCGGCATACTCGGCGGACGGAGGCCGCGCAGGGTGGGCGGCAAAAGCAGGACGAGGGCCAGCACGGCCGCCAAGAGCCAGCTCACCGAGCGGGGTGAGAAGAGGGAGGGGATCGATCGTTCGGTGGGCCTCAAGCTGGAAAGGCCGCGCAGCGGGGCGCCCTCCGCATCCGCGGCGTCTTCCAAACGCGCGGCGAGTTCCGGCCAGAGATCCCTCGAGGGCTGAATCTCCGTGGGAAGCTGCCGGGCCTGGTTCAAAAGCTCGCGCAACGACCGCAGCTCAGAGGAGCAGGCCGGGCAAGACGCCAGGTGCGCGTTCAGCTCGTGTTCCGCGGCGGGCTCGAGCAGTCCGTCGATGTAGTCGTCCAGCTGGGCAAGGATGCTTTCGTGCGTCGTCATGCCAATGCCTCCCTCAGGAGTCTGCGGGCGCGGTGAAGTTGCGCCTTGATCGTGCCTTCGGCGAGATCCGACAGCTCGGCGATCTCGCGGATCTTGTAACCCTGCACGTCGTGCAGCACGAATGCGCTCCGTGCTCCGTCCGGCAGCGCCGCGATGGCCTTCTCGAGGTCCATGCGGTGCCCCCCGTTCTCGGTCCGGGTCTCGGGGATGTGCCTCGCCACGGGGGTCTCCTCCAGCGGGGTTTCTCGAGCGTCCTTGCGGCGCGTTTTGCGCCTTTGATCCAGCACGACGTTGACTGTCAGGCGGTGCAGCCAGGTCGTAAAACGGCTGCGGCCTTCGAAGCCGGAGAGGTTACGCCACGCCCGAACGAACGCATCCTGGGTAAGGCTCTCCGCCAGATCGCGGTCGGCACTCATCCGCAGACAGAGCGCGAACACGCGGTTAACGTGGAGCCGATAAATCTGCTCGAAGGCGCTCTGGTCTCCGCCCCGCGCGCGGTCCAGCAGTGACTCGAGATCGGATTCGCTCATCTCGAGCACCTCTGCACAGTGTGTGAGTTGCCGTTCTGGCAGCATTCCGGTCTCCGGGGCCGAGTTCTTTCCCGCATATGATTCGACCTCCGAGGAGGGGAAAAGGCTTAAAGCGGGGTCGTAGATTTTGTAGAATCCGCGCTGGAGCCCCGAGATCTAGCATCGCCGCTTCCGGGCGGCAAAGGAAGCTCTCGTTGGCGTTCCTGGTCCGTTTCCGCCACTTGGAAGTGCTTTTGGCCGGAAGAGACTGATCTGGTGTCCCGATTTCCAGCGAACGGGCCTCGATTGGGATTCGTGCTTGCTAGATCTGGGACCTCCACCTACTCCATTAATAACGCGGCGGGGCAAAAATATGGAGAGATCCCCCGCGAAAGACGATCCTGCGGCCAAGGCGCCGGAAAGAAAGGTAGAGCAATGGGAAAACGAGGACGCGAAATCGTCGGGATGGACGTCGATGAGGTGCTGAAAATGCTCAACGATGCGTATGCCAGCGAGTGGCTCGCCTACTACCAATACTGGCTGGGCGCCAAGCTGATCAAAGGGCCCATGAAGGACGCGGTGGCAGCCGAATTGGATCAACACGCCAACGAGGAACTCAGCCACGCGGACATGGTCGCCGAACGCATCATTCAGCTCGGTGGCGTCCCGGAGCTCGAACCCAAGAATTGGGAGAAACTGAGCCCCTGCAAGTACGACGCGCCCGAGGATGCTTACGTGGCAGTGTTGCTCGACCAAAACATCGTAGGCGAGCAGTGCGCCATCGACACCTACAAGAACATCATGGACGCGACGAAGGATAAGGACATGGTGACTTACAACCTGGCCTTGACGATCCTCGAGCAGGAAGTCGAGCACGAGGAAGACCTGCAGGGGCTTCGCGAAGATCTCGACCTGATGGCCGAACGCGGGAGCAAGTGATCTGGCCGCGGGTTTGAGGTCGCCGCTGAAAGGCCGACCCGACGACGAGGCCAAGCTGGGCGCCTTCCTGGGCGTCTACACGCCGACGGTGCTCACCATCCTCGGCGTCATCATGTACTTGCGCCTCGGCTGGGTCACGGGGCAAGTGGGATTGGCGAAGACGCTCTTGATCGTCGTCATCGCCAATCTCATCACCCTCGTCACTACCCTGTCCTTCTCCGCCATCGCCACCAACTTCCGCGTCGGAGTGGGTGGAGCTTACTTCATCATCTCGCGCAGTCTGGGACTCGAATTCGGGGGAGCGATCGGGCTTCCCCTCTTTCTTTCCCAGGCTCTTTCGGTTTCGCTCTATGCCTTCGGTCTCGCGGAATCGCTGAGGCTGTTGTGGCCGGGTATTCCGCTGCAATTCGTGGCCTTCGCGATCGTCGTGGCGGTGGCGGTGCTGGCTCTTCGCGGCGCGCAGATGGCACTGAGAGCCCAGCTTCCCATCATGGCTCTCATCGTCCTGTCGCTCGTCGCGCTCGTGGGCGGCGCTTTCCACGGTCCGAGAGTCCAGGCTGAGGTCGCACAACCTGCGCTTGCCCTCGGTTTCTGGGCGGTGTTCGCGGTCTTCTTTCCCGCGGTGACCGGGATCATGGCGGGCCTGGGCTTGTCGGGAGATCTGCGCGACCCCATCAAGGCCATTCCCCGTGGGGCACTGGCCGCCACCATCACCGGCTTTGTGGTCTACCTGCTCATTCCCATCGTCCTCATCCGTGGGGCCAGCCCCGAGGCCCTGCGAGAAAACCCCATGATCTGGACCAAGATTGCTCCGCTCGGAGTGCTCCTGGTCATGCCCGGCCTGTGGGGGGCGATCTTCTCCTCCGCCGTGGGTTCCATTCTCGGGGCGCCGAGGACTCTGCAGGCTCTGGCCGCGGACGGACTGGCTCCCAAGTTTCTGAGGAGGGGGCAAAAGGAAAAGGGCGAGCCCGTGAAAGGGCTTCTCGTTGCCCTGGCCATCGCGCTCTTGGGGGTGTCCCTGGGCGATCTCAATGCGGTAGCGCCGGTCGTCACCATGTTCTTTTTGACGGTGTACGGCATGGTGAACATCGTGGCCGCCCTGGAGACGATCTCCGGCGATCCCTCTTGGCGTCCGGCGCTCCACGTGCCCTGGTGGCTGTGCTTGGCCGCGGGGGTGGGCTGCTTCTGGGTGATGTTCCTCATCAATCCCGCGGCGGCGCTGGCCGCAATCGTGATCGAGTTCGTGCTGTGGAGCGTTTTGGCGCGCCGCGAGAAGCGCGCCGGCTGGGGCGACGTGCGCCGTGGCGTCTACGAGGCCCTCATCCGTTGGTCATTGATTCGACTCTCGCATCGCCCGATGACGCCGCGAAACTGGCGTCCTCACGTGCTGGTCTTCGTCGAGGATCCCGAGCGGCGGCTCGACCTGATTCTCTTCGGCACCTGGTTCAGCCAGGGGCGTGGAGTGGTCACGGTGTGCGAACTCGTGGTCGGGGATCTCTTGAAGGAGGACCTCTCGATCGCCCAGCGCGAAGAAGACATCCGGCGGACGCTGCGGCGCGAGGGCCTGGTGGCCTTCGGAGAAGTGGACGTGGTGCACGACGTCGTGGCGGGGATCACCAACGTCGCTCAGGCCAACGGCATCGCAGGACTCGACAGCAACACGATTCTCATCGGCTGGCCGAGCGATCCGAGGCGCGCGGTGGAGTTCCTGAAGGTGGTGCACCGCATGGAGCACCTTCACAAATCGGTGGTCATCGGCCGGATCCCCTCGAGAACCGTGACCAAAGAAAACCGGGAACGCGTCATTCACGTGTGGTGGGGCGGACTGCAGCGCAACAGCGATCTCATGCTGCTCCTGGCGCACTTGATCACGCTCAATCCCCAGTGGCGTAACGCCCGCATCAAGATCTTGAGTGTCGCTTCCAACGAGTTGATGAAGACCAATACCGAGGCCTATCTGGCCGAACTCATTCCCGCCATCCGCATTTCGGCCGAGGCCACCGTGATGTTGCGTCAGAAAGACCGCAAAATCCGCGACATCATTCACGAGGAGAGCGCTGAGGCCGACATCGTCTTCTTGGGACTCGATCCTCCCCAGGAAGAGGAGGAGCTGGAGGCCTACGTGGAACGACTCAACGACTTGAGTGAGTCGTTGGGCAGCGTGTTCTTCGTCAAGAACGCCAGCCTCTTCGTGGGACAGCTGGTCCAGACTACCGAAGAAGTCGCCGCTGCCTCCGAAGAGCCAGTCGAGGAGGAATCACCTTCCGACGAGGATTCGCCCAGCCCTTGAGACGCGCGGGCCCCGGACCTCATTCTGCTGAAGACCGGGGCCGCAGCGCCGGGTTCAGGCCGCCAGACGCTCGCCCAACTGACGCAGAAGCCGTGCGCCGTCGCCCTCCCAGGCCGCGCCGTGCATGCACGCCAAGACCCTCGGCGAGGTGAGCGCGAGCTTCTCGGCCAGAGCCCGGGCCTCGGTAGTGTGCGAGAAGTAGTCCATCATGCCGCGCATCTGCTCGCTGCTCTCCAGGATGCTCTCCTTGACCAGCGGCTGATGCTCGCTGCCTCCCTGGGTGAAGATGTCTCCGCAGAAAAGAGTCTTGGTGGTGGTCTCGTAGAGGTGTCCGCATTCCCAACCGTGGGGGAAGTGGGGCGTGTCGAGCCAGCGCACCACGTGCTTGCCCAGGGAGAGTTCCTCTCCATCGTTCATGCCCCGCGCCGGGCGATCGGCGACGTCGTCGATGCTGACCATCTTGGCGACGGCACTGCACAGGGCTTCGGCTTGCGGAGCCAGCGCGAGGAACTCGTTCAGCGATCCACACTCGTCGGCTTCGTAGTGCGAAAATCCGATGTAGCGCAGCGACCGGGGATCGATGACCGCAGCGATAGCCTCTTTCACCAGGGGGAACATCTTGCGCGGACCGGTGTGATAGAGCAGAGGGGCATCGTCGACGACGAGATACTGATTGAAGGTGAATCCCCCGGGAACGATCTCCGGAGGAACCGGTGTGCTGATGCGATGGATGCCCTCGGCGATTTCGTCGATTCGGGTGCCGGTTTGTGCGTTGGTGGTCATGATTCGCTCTCCTTCTTCACATTCGTGGTTTGGTTGTCGGAGTTTCCGAGAACGAGTGGGCGAAGGATCGCGATGAGTTCGTCTCGGGCTTCCTCGGGAGCGAGTCCTCCGGAAAGTCGAAGGGCTCGATAGGTCAGAAAATCGAGGAGCCCGCGCACGAGGGGGGAATTGCGCGGAGTTGCAGCTTGGAGGATCTGTGTGATGGCGTCGGCCAGACCTTCATAGGCCTTCATCTCCGCATCCAGGGTGGGGGATTCGTCACGGAGACGAGCGCTGGTCCAGGCGAAGCCGAACATGGCCTCGTGAATGCGGCACAGTTCGGCGACGCTGGCGGCAAGTCTCTCGGAAGGGTCGTCGATCTTCCCCAGAGACTCCAGGTCGGGCAGAGTGAGGGACTCGGCAAAGGTGCGCGTGCAGCTCTGAAAGAGATCTTCCTTGCTGGGGAAGTGTTTGCGCACCGTCGGTACCGAGCAGCCGGCCTCCTCGGCGAGGGGTCCGTACTCGGTGATTCCCTCCCAGTGGAGCTTGAGGGCTGCCTCCAAGATTCGCTGGCGAGTCCTGGCGGCGGCGCGCTCCCTTCGGCGGTTGTCGTAGCGTCGAGTCATGCAGAGAGAATAGGAAAATCAAGATCGTATGGCAATATTCAATATTATCATAAATTAATTAATATTGAATACTCCATAACTTATTACATTACAAACTATTACGATCACCGACCAAGAACGTACCGGGCGGAATTCGCGGGAGGGAGGCTCAGTCGAGAGAGCTGAGGCCCTCACGGATGGCGTACTTCGTGAGTTCGGCCACCGAGTGGATCTCGAGCTTGTCCATGATCTGCTTGCGGTGACTCTCGACGGTCTTGACCGAGAGGTGCAACTCGCCGGCGATCTCCTTGGTGGCGCTTCCGGCGGCGAGAAGCTGCAGGACCTCGCGCTCGCGCGCGGTAAGCAGGGCGAAGGCGCTCCCTTCATCCACCTCGGCCAGGCGAATGTAGTCCTTGATGACCTGTTCGCTCACCAGGGGACTCAGGTACAGGCGGCCCTCCCTCACCTCCTTGATCACGTCGATCAGCTCGCTGAAGCCGGCCTCTTTCAACACGTAGGCCACCGCTCCGGCCCGGAGCGCTTCGATCACGTAGCGCCGGTCGCTGTGCATGGAGAGCACGATGATCTTCGTCTCGGGATTCGAATCGTGGAGTCGTCTGGCGACTTCGATGCCATGCAGACCGGGCATCGCCAAATCCAGAATGAGAATCTCGGGCTTCAGGCGGGTGACCAGGTCGATGGCCTCGAGGCCGTCCTGTGCCTCTCCGACCACTTCGAAATCGGATCGCGACACGAGAAGCGCCCGCAATCCGTCCCGGAAGATCTGATGATCGTCGGCCACCACGACTCTCACACTCACGCCGGTTCCTCCTGCACGAGAGGGGCGATCAGTCGCACTCGGCTGCCCTTCCCGGATTCTCCCTCGAGATCGAGCATTCCTCCGAGCTGGCGCAGGCGTTCCTCGATGCTGAACAAGCCGAAACGGTGGTCGTTCCTGGCGGCGAGGGCCAGCGCCGGATCGAGACCGCGGCCATCGTCCTCCACGCTCAGCTGGAGATTTTCCGATTGGCATTCGAGTTCGATTTTGACCTGCGAGGCCTCGGCGTGTTTGACCACGTTGTGCAAGAGTTCTCGCGCCGAGCGAAAGTACAGCACGCGAAGGTCATCGGGGAGATCCCTGCGACAGCGGTCGTGCACCTTCACTTTCAAACCGTGTTTGATCTGTACTTGCTCGCCCAGCCATTGAAGCGCGGGACCCAAGCCCAATTCATACAGCACGGGCGGACTCAGCTCGAAGGTGAGGCTCCTCGTGTAGCTGATGGCCTGATCGACGAGTTTCAGCAGCTCGCTGACCGCCGGATCGTGCCCGCCGAAGACCGCATCGCCCTGCAACTGCCGAAGTCGCGCGCGCACGAAGGCCAGGCCCTGCCCCAAATGGTCGTGGAGGTCGCTGGCGATTTCCCGCCGTTCGCGTGCCTCGGCCAGGCACACTTCGCTGGCCAGGCGACGCAGGTCATTCGTCCGCGATGCGATCTGGCGTTCGAGTTCTTCGTTCGCTTGCATGATGGCCGCGTTGTCTTGGCGGTGTTGCCAGAAGCCGCGGAGCATTTCGGCAAGGGATCGGATCAGATCGCGCTCTTCGTGCAGAAATGGGCCCTCATCACAGCTGGGACGGGCTTCGTGGTAGGCCACTTCCAAAAATCCCTGGCTTCCATCCCGCAGCCGGAACTCCTCGCGCTGGCTCCACGCCGTCGAGCCATGGCCATCCGACTCCCATCGCTTCTGGCCCAATCCCACTCCGGCCGTCGCGATCTCCGGGTACTGCCAGGCGCCGGGGACCAGGGCCACCACTTCGCTCATCACCGTCTCGACGGGACGTTCGAGGTTCTGGAGCAAGCGGGCCGTGCGGTGTAGGGCGGCCAGCTCCTTCACCCGTTCATTGAGCTTGTGGTGCAGGACTTCGTGCATGGACGCAATCCTAGTCTGCCCGAGTGCCGAGAACAACTCCGCTCAGGGATTCCCTGATGCCCGATGGGGGAAACCCCGAGTCGATTTCAGGATCGACCTCGTTGTGCTTCTGAGCGTGGGGACGGAGGCTGAGACAGTCGAAATCTTGGACGGAGGCGCCATGGCGCGCCTTAAAAGGCCACTTCGAGGGAGGTTCTGGTCGTGTTCGATACTGGCAATACTGGATTTATGTTGCTGGCCACCAGCCTGGTCATGCTGATGACCCCGGGCTTGGCCTTTTTCTACGGTGGCCTGGTTGGCCGCCGCAACGTCCTGTCGATCATGATCCAGAGCTTCGTCTCGATGGGGATCACGACCATTCTCTGGTACACAGTGGGGTACTCGCTCTGCTTTAGCGGGAGCGGACCCATCATCGGAAATCTCGACATGG
Organism: Candidatus Krumholzibacteriota bacterium; assembly: GCA_963806035.1. Taxonomy (GTDB): domain Bacteria; phylum Krumholzibacteriota; class Krumholzibacteriia; order JAJRXK01; family JAJRXK01; genus JAOZPE01. Next base: position 52,148 of record CAWDWO010000030.1, read on the forward strand.
CCTTCCTGCGCGGAGTCGATCCCACCAGTGTCTTCGCCGGCAGCCAGATCCCCCTGATCGTGTTCATCGCCTACCAGATGATGTTCGCGATCATCACTCCCGCTCTGATCACCGGTGCGTTCAGTAACCGAGTTCGCTTCCCGGCCTACCTGGTCTTTCTGGTCCTGTGGCTCCTGCTCGTCTATTTCCCCTTCGTGCACATGGTGTGGGGTGGGGGAATCCTGCAGCAGTGGGGCGTGCTGGACTTTGCCGGAGGAATCGTGGTGCACAACATCGCGGGGATGGCCGCGTTGGCTTCGGTGCTCTACGTGGGTAAGCGTAAGGTGGCCGAGCAGGGCCCCCACAGCATTCCGCTGGTGGCCCTGGGAACGGGTTTGCTCTGGTTCGGCTGGTACGGTTTCAACGCGGGGAGCGAGCTCCAGGTCGACGGGGTTACTTCGCTGGCCTTCCTGAATACCGACATCGCGGCCAGCTTTGCCGCAATCACCTGGCTCATCATCGAGTGGAATCGCGCGCACAAGCCGCGCTTCGTGGGGCTCTTGACCGGTGCGGTGGCCGGCCTGGCCACCATCACTCCCGCCGCGGCCTACGTGCCCATCTGGGCCGCCGCCTTGATCGGAGCCGTCGCGGGTATCGTCTGCTACTGGGCGGTCGAGCTGAAGAATAAGCTGGGTTGGGACGATGCACTCGACGTATGGGGCGTCCACGGGGTCGGCGGAGCCCTGGGTATCATCATGCTGGGGATCTTCGGCGAACTCGCGATCAATGCCAAGGGGGCGAACGGTCTCTTGCACGGGGGGAGCGCGTTCTTCGGCAAACAAGTGGGCGCAGTCGCCATCTCCTCGCTGTATGCCTTCGTCTTCACCTACGTCATGCTGTGGTTGATCAATCGCGTCACCGTGGTTCGAACCAGCGAAGAACAGCAATCGACTCTGGACGAATCCCTGCACGGGGAAACGGCATATTTGACCTAAAAGGAGAGTTCAAGTGAAGATCAAAACTCTGATCGCGGCGGCGCTGGTCGCCGCGACCACCCTTCTAGTGCAATCGAGTGCCCATGCTCAGGAGAGAGAAGAGACCCCAGACACGCAGCTGAGCGGTTTCGTCGATGCCAGCTACTTCGAAAACATCGCCGATCGCGGGGGCGAATTCGGGTTGGACCAGGTCGAACTCGACATCGAGCACCGGGCCAGCCGCAAGACCATGCTGAGGGCTGACCTGGAATGGGTGAAGGACGGCGAGGGTTACCTGGCCCAGGTCGAACAGGCCTATATGCGATACGACTGTGGGGACGATTGGAGCTTCACGTTCGGTCGCTTCAACGCGCCCATCGGTTTCGAGCTGCTCGATCCCAACGAGATGTACCAATACAGCCACAGCCTCGTCTTCGACTATGGAGTGCCCACCAATCTCACCGGTCTCATGCTCGGCAAGTCCCTCGACGAGCACTTCGATGTGGTGGCCTATGGGGTGAATGGCTGGGAGCAGAATGCCGAATCCAATCGGGTGAAGACCTTCGGGGGCCGACTCGGCTATTCAGGCGAGATCTCCAGCGCCGGATTCTCGCTCATCAGCGGGAAGGAGGGGGGCGGGAGCGATCCCGAGTTCAAGCGTACGGTCCTGGACATCGACATGGGCTGCTCGCCGGAAGCCTGGGTCTTCGGAGCCGAACTCAATCACGGACACGTGGAGCTGATGGACGGCAGCACCGCGGATTGGTTGGCCGCACTGCTGATGGCACACCGTGACTTCAACGACCGGGTGGGGTTCACCGTTCGCTATGATTATTTTGACGACCAGGATGCCTGGGTTTTCGGTCCGGCGGAGGGCCAGGCCCAGAAGCGTCAGGCGATCACGCTCGCTCCCACTTTCGTCCTTGATGAAGGGCTCGGCGCGCTCATCGAGTTCAGGGTGGATCGCAGCGATCGTAACGCCTTCGTGGACCGCGACGGACAGCCGAGCAAATCGAGTGTCTCGTTCGCGGCCGAGATGACCTACGCCTTCTGACGATTCGGGCGGCGCAGGGCCATCGCGATCGCTTTGCGCCGATGAGTTGATCAGATGCCCGAGCTTCCGGAAGTCGAAACCACCGTACGTCTGTTGCGGCGGGAGTTGGTAGGGCGTCGCTTTCTACGCGTGAGCTTGAAATGGCCGCGCCAGTGTCCCACGCCCGAGGATCTCCGCACAGAGCTCCCCGGCCGGGAAGTCACGGCGCTGTCGCGCCGCGGCAAGTTCATCGTGGTGCACCTGGATCCGGCCGATCGCACTCTGCTGGTTCACCTTCGCATGAGCGGGCAGCTGAGCGTTCAGCCTGAATCCGCTCCCTTCGACCCACACGCGCACACGGTGTTTTCCCTGGACGACGGTCTGGAGCTGCGCTTTTCCGACACGCGCAAGTTCGGCCGCGTCTATCTGTTGCGTGACCCCGAGGACGTGTTCGCTCAACTCGGTCCCGAACCGCTGGATTCCGCGTTCAGTCCGAAGTGGATGCGCGAACGTTTTCGGACGCGCAAACGGGCGATCAAGACCCTTCTGCTCGAGCAGTCCGTGGTGGCGGGCCTGGGTAACATCTACGCCGACGAGAGTCTCTTCCGGGCACAGATCGATCCGCGGAGGCCGGCGAGCAGTCTGAACTCGCGGGAAGTGCGCGCTCTGCATCGCGCGATCCGCGCGGTGCTCGAGGAGGCCATCGAGCACCAGGGCACGAGCTTCGATTGGGTCTACTCCGGTGGTGAAATGCAGAGCCGGCTAAAGGTCTACGGGCGCAAGGAGCAGCCCTGCTCCAGGTGCGCAACTCCGATTCAGCGCATCGTCGTCGGTCAGCGCGGCACCCATCTGTGTCCGCGCTGTCAACGCTGAACGAGGGGTTCCTTGTTCGTGTGAATGCTCTCGGGGACGTTGTGGTGCACGATCCAGGCCGCCACGAGCGAGAGCACGCCCCCGATATAGAAGGGGAGCTGGAAACTGACCAGAGCCAGGATCCCGGCGATGAGCGGGCCCACCGCGATCCCCAGTCCGAAGCCCATGGTGATGACGCTCATCTGGAGCCCTTCGTTGCCGGCGGGCGAGAGATCGGCGGCCAGTGCGAAGGAGGGGGCGGCGATCCCGGCTGAAGCGAGTCCCTGGACCAAACGGAGTCCCGTGAGCTGGAGGGTCGAGGCGACTAGCCCCAGAAGAGCGGTCGAGGGGGCCATGAGCAAGAGGCCGAAAATGATGAGAGGCTTGCGGCCGACGCGGTCGGAGAGTTGGCCCAGGGGAATCTGGAACACGAGCCGGCTCACCATGAGGGCGCTGAAGGCCACGCTGAAGGCGAACGCAGTTTGGTCGAGGCGCTCGTTGAATTGCACTTCGAGCGTGCTCATCATCGTCAGCATCGTCGCCATCACGAAAGTAGCGGCGCCCAGGCTGATGACTCCTCCGGAGAGCACGCCCCTATCGAAGAGCCGAAAGGTGGTCCGTGGCCTCCCCGCACGCACCCCATTTTCCGTCGCCACATCGTGCACCCAGAACTGAACCAGGATCATGCCCAGGAGGATGAAACCGGTTCCGGCCAAGAAGGCCGCGTCGAATCCATATCGGACATGCAGAAAGCCCCCGATCAAGGGTCCCGTAGCAAATCCCACGATCCGCATGGTGGAGTAGATGCCCATCGAGCCGCCGCGAGAGCTCTTGTGCGTGGCCGAGGTCATCAGAGCCATGGAGGCGGGAATGGTGATCGCCACTCCCACCCCCTGGATCGCTCGCAGCAGGAGTAGATCCACGAAGCGGCTGGCGAAGATGAAGAGGAAGGTGCTGAGGGCCATCACGAACAGCCCGGCTAGAATGAAGATTTTCCGGCGCTGGAAGCGATCACTCAATGATCCCATGACGGGCTGCAGCACGGAATTCACGATCCCATATAGGGAGATCAGAATTCCCACCCGCACGGACTCGGGCACGTGAAACCAGGGAGCCGGTAGCTCAGCGACGTAGAGCGGGATGACGATGAAGAGCAGGCTGTTGCCAATCGCGTCACCCAGGCGGGCCGCAGAGAGAGCGAGGACGACTCGATTCATCCCCAGCGATTCCGGTAATTTCATTCCACCCTCGTTCCACACCTGACTCGAAGCGGTCACGCCAACGGAGCGCTCTCATTCTTCCGATTTCGTTCCCTCATCCTCGAGCTGCGAGGCGTAGTCGGCAAAGAAGGCCGCAACCCGGGGTAGAAAGTCGCCGAAAGTAGCGTATCGCTGCCGATTTTGTTCGTAATCCGCCATCCACTTCGTGAGCTCGGGCATCCACAGAAACGAGCGCTTCACCTCGTACTGAACTTGGTTCTCAGCGCCTTCCGTATCGCCGTGGGCGAGAAGATAGCGAATTACAACCGCCCGCACGAGGGATTCGTCCACCATGATCTGCCAATCAGGGTAGGCCATGCGCTGCATCTTGGGCGCGACGGTCGCGAAGATCTTGCTGGCCGGCGCCATCAGGGCTTTGCGGTGGGCCTGGACGAGGTCGTTCACGAAGGAATGGCTGAATTCGTGGATGATGAGTTCGAGATTGTCGTTTCCGACGACCGGCATGCCCTCTTCGTCCGTGGAGTTGATTCCGACGATGGCGTAAAACTTCTCGTTCCCCTCGGCGTCGAGATACTTTGGTCCGTAGCTGGCGGGACCGTCGATCATGGCCGGAATGATGGTGAAGGGCTCGCTGGGCGCGAAGCCGAAGTAGTTTTGCAGCCAACTCAGGTCCAGCTGCGAATGGACGAAAGACTGCATCGCGCGAACGGTATGCTGGTAGATCGCGGCGTGTTCTTCGTAGAAGCGCTTGAAGTCGCTCTGCTTCGCGAAATCGGCCAGATCGCCGATGAACTCGCGCGCGTCACTCTCGGTCCATCGGCCATCCGCGTAGAGTTGGAGGGATTCGTCGTCGAGGGGCCGAATGGGTGCCGGAGTGAAAGCGTCGTCGAGGTGCAAGGCCAGTTGCATCACCGCGTCGAAGCTGATGCCGTGTGATTTGCGCAGCTCCTGAGTCAATGCGACCACGGGATGGTTACGATAGGGCTCGAAGTAGTCGTCGACATCGTTCAGATAGAGTTCCACCTGTCCCTGGCTGAACTCCGGATGTCCGCCGAGACGGTAGACGACCCCCAAGAGCTCCACCCGGGGATCGATCTCCACGCTGAACTGGCGTAGGGGATTTGCCGCCGCGGCAGTGGTCGCAAGAACAGCGCTGAGAAGCACAGGAAGCCAAAGTAGAGACTTTGAATGCATCACAAGTCCTCCTGAGTCTATAGCTTGTAAACAAAAGGCCACGCGAAGCGCGCGCCAAGTGCGGCGGGATGAGCATGAGTTTAGATCGGGCTCGTAGATGGTGCAATACGGGGTTTTCCGAGTTTTTGCCAACTTCGCGTGCCGAATCGCGTAGGCAGATAGAATTGTTCTCTCTTTGGAGGTTCGACGTGCGCCAGCGCCACCTGTTTCTCGCTTTGACGCTCATTCTCGTGATCTGCAGCGCAAACGCGCCGGATGTGGCCGCTGCCATGGATGCGGGACCATCGGCTTCGGAGCTCATCGCCAAGCACCTGCAGTGGTTGGGTGGCGAGGAAGCGTTGAGCCGGCTCTCGACTCTGCGGATGAGCGGAACCCTGAGGACGGCCGGCCTGCAGGGCCGCGTCTCCGCCCTCATGCGGCGCGACGGCTACTCGCGCAGCGACTACGACTTGAAGGTGCTCAAGGGTGCACAGGCCATCACTCCCCATGACGCCTGGACCCTGAACGCCAGCGGCCAGGTGGAGGACCTCGGACAAAGCGAAGCGAAAAGTCTTCGACGCGAACTGGCGCGATCCTTCGGGGTGCCCTTTCTCAGCGACTCACTGAGTTGGAAGAAGCTGGCTCCCGAGGAGAAGGGGGGACGCTCATGGGCAGTACTGCGGCTCGAGTACCCCGACGGCGACACCTGGGATCTGTTGCTCGATCCCGAGGACGGCAGCTCGGAGTGGTTCCGAAGTGTCGAGGACACCAAGACAATCTGGATTCACAATGGCGATTTTCGAATGGTCGAGGGTGTGCGGATCGCGTTTCGGAGCGAGCGCACGGGCGAGGATCCCGGCGACACCAATCTGGTGCGCTGGACGAAGATGGAAGCGAACGTGGAGCTTCCGCCCTCGGCTTTTGCGCGCCCCACCGCGCGCAAGGTCGCGCGTATCCTCAGCGGTGCGGCGAGCACGCCCTGGATGAATACGGTCGCGCAGGATCCCCGCTCGATTCGTCTGCGCGGCACGATCAATGGCAAAGCAGCCGACATCCTGCTCGATTCCGGAGCGGGGATCACGGTGGTGTCCCGCACCTTGGCCGAGGAACTGAAGCTGAAGCCGGAGGGAGCGCTCACCGCGGAAGGAACCGCCGCGAGCGCGGAAGCGGCCCTGGTGGGCGGCATCCAGCTCGAGATCGGAGATCTGGCACTCGATGGAATCACCGCCGCCACCATCGACCTCTCGCAGATCAACGCCCAGCTTCCGCGACCCTTGGAAGTCATTCTGGGCAAGGAGCTCTTTCACGCGATGCTCGTCGACGTGGATTACCCGAATTCGCGCGTTCGATTCTGCGATCCCGAGAAATTCGAGATCACCGGGCTAGGGCACAAAGTACCCATCTTCCCCGCCGCGGACGGACACAAGCTCATCGAGATCGGCATCGAGAATCTCCCGCCTGCTCTGGTCGACGTCGACACGGGGAGCGGTGCCACACTGGACATCTTCAGTTTCTACGCGGACGAGAACGAACTCTTGAAAAACCGCACTCGCGTATCGGAGGCCATGGCGGCCGGTGTGGGGGGCACGACCGTCAACAAGATCGCCTCGCTCAATGCTCTCACCGTAGGCGGTTACGAGTTGCACGAGGTTCCGGTGGGCTTCTTCCAGGGGAAGAAAGGTTCCTTCCACACGCGTCGGATCGCGGGCAATCTCGGAGCGGGCATCCTGACCCGTTTCAGGATCCTCTTCGACTATCCGCATCAGGCCCTTTGGTTGACTCCCGGCGAGAACTGGGACCGTCCCTTCGAACGCAACCGCACGGGACTACAGACCACCTACGACGACGGCGCTCTGCGCGTGGTCTTCGTCGCCCCAGGGAGTCCCGCGGAGAAAGCGGGATGGAAAGCAGGGGAGAGAATCGTGGCCATCGACGGCAAGAAAGTGCAGCGCGACGATTCCCACGCTTGGCGACGCCAGCCCACGGGGACCAAGCTTAAGCTGGAAACCGACAAGGGGGAGCAACGCGAACTGGTGCTGGCGGACTACTATTAGCCAGCCGTTCCCGCGCGGTCGGGGTTTTGGGAATCACGACCACAATGAGGATAATGCGCTCGCATAACCCGCGAACGCTCGACTTTCATTCCCAACGCAGTGTGCTAAGATCCGCCAGTACCTGTCTCCTTAGGTTCCAGCAAATACGCATGGCCCGAACTCCGATGCGGGCGATGACGGCGGATCGTTTCGCCGCGAGCGAATGAAAGGGTGTCTCCATGTCGATGACAAAGTTCCGGATCAGCCTGCTGCTCGGCCTCGCCGTGTTGTGCTTCAGTATTCCTTCCTGGGCCCAGGACCATTGGTCATGGCCCGAGAAGGCCAAGAATTTGAAGGTCCTGCCCAAGGACATCAGCAAGGATAACCTACGAGATGCCATGCACGGTTTCTCACGTGGTCTGGGCGTTCACTGTGCTCACTGCCACGAAGGGGAAGAGGGCAAGCCTCTCTCGACCTACGATTTTGCTTCCGACAAGAACCCCAACAAGGATCGCGCGCGCGAGATGATGCGCATGATGGGAGACATCCACGAACATCTGAAGAAGATCCAGCCCAGTGGAGATCAGGCGGTCCGGGTTTCGTGTTACACCTGTCACCACGGCCGTCCCCGTCCCATGACCCTAGCGGCAGAGCTTACCGAGTCGTTCCGCAAGGGCGGAGTCGACGCGTCTCTGAGTACTTACGATCAGCTCCGTGAAAACTACTATGGCAGAGGCGTGTACGACTTCGACAGCGAGGAAGGTTTGAACGTCTTGGGTTACACCGTACTCGCCACGAAGGACTACGAGGGAGCCATCCGGGTGTTCAAGATGAACGCCGAGAAGTTCCCCGATTCGGGCAACGTGTGGGACAGCCTGGCCGAGGCATACATGAAATCCGGTGACATGAAGCAGGCCGAAGAATACTATGAGAAATCACTGAAACTGGAGCCGAGAAATCGGAACGCCGCGGAGATGCTGAAGAAGATCAGGGGTGCCGGGGGGGATTGAGCGAGTAACTCAATCGCCCCTGGGGGTCTGGTCGAAGAGATGATCCGCGGGTATTGGAGGGGTCGGCCGTGCCCCCGGGGTAAGTCACGAGAAACTTGCGCGTCATTCGCGCGCTTTGCGCCTGAGTCTGGCGAGCGCAGCGGTCTTTTCGATGCTGCTGCTCGCAGTTCTGCTCCATGGCATTGCCAGGCCCTACAACCCGGACGTTCCACTCCCCTGGGACATGTCGCACCATTTTCTCGGTGCTTTGCAATTCAAGGACGCGATTGCACATCATTCCCTTCCTGAATTCGGCAGGGCCTTCCTCGAGTCCGACCTCTATCCTCCTGGACACTCCATCGTCCTGGGGAGCTGGCTTCTCGCGGCCGGTTCCTCCAGCCTCAGCCTCTTTTTGTTCCGCTGCTTCGTCCTGTGGATCTTCGTGTTGGCGATGGTATGGACCTCGAGGCCACTCCCGGCGCGCAGGGGCTGGCTGGCGGTGGTCCTCGGCGGCCTCTTCCTGGGAAGCTATGGTCGCTTCATGGCGCTGGCCGGTACCTACATGGTGGATGCTCCGGCGGCGATCCTCGCCTTGCTGTCGCTGGCCGCTCTCGCTTGGGCCGTGCAGTCCAAGAGCGTGCGCAGCCTGATCGTCGCCTTCATGCTGGTGAGCTTCACGCTTCTCACCAAGTACAACGTGGGCCTGCCACTGGTTCCGGCCGCTTTCGCTCTTGCGGGAGTCAGCTGGTTGCGTCACGAGCGTGCCATTGCGCTGAAGCTATGCGCGGTGAGCCTCTTGGCCCTCGGCGTTTGGGCCTTGTTTCTCACCCTGCAAGTCGGTGGGTGGAATGCATTCCTGCGTTTTGCCTCCAACCGTGCGAATTCGATCGATTGGTCGATGCTCCAGCGTCTTCATTGGTATTCGGATGTTTTCCTGAAAGGCTCCTTCGTGTGGCCGGCGTTGGGTTGGACCTGTTTGGCGCTGGCTCTCGTGGTACTCATCCTGGAACGCAGGCCCTTCATCCTGGTGAGCGGAGTGTACGTCGGCAGCACGCTCGTTGCTCTGTCCCGGCACCCCTATCTCCTCGAGCGCAATCTCCTTTCCTCCGGTCTCATTCTCATCGTGCTGGCCGCGATCGGTGGAGCCATTCTCTTGGATCGTGTCGCGACGATGCTTCCCCATAGCGCGCACGCCCCCTTGCTGATTCTGGGCTGTGCCGCAGCCGTATACGGCCTGCTTGGATCGGAAGGAATGGCGCGTGAGCGTACGGAGCGGGAGTTCGGGCCGGATGGTCAGCGACTGGAAGCGATTCCGAGTTTCATCAGCGCCGGGATGCGCGAACATGCCACTTGCCGGGTGATCGGCACCTTCAATGCGTTCAGCCCCGGCTGGGTACAGATTCTCGCCAAACGAATTCCCCTGGCGAATCGTCCGCAACTCGCGATCGGCTTTCCTTATCCCGGTACGAGTTCTAGAACAGGAATCGACCCTGCGCCAGACGCGCGCTATTCGGCGGCGATTCAAGACTGGGAGCAACGCGAACACCCCGAGTACGTGATCGATGTCGATGTGCTCCCCAGCTCCGTGTTCCATGACCGCGATTACGAGCTCTGGAACGCCTGGAAGCAGAATTTCATCCGCGCGATCCGGATCCAGCCTGATGCGCGTCTTTTGGCGCGCGCAAGTGCGGATTCGCAGCGTGTGGTCGTGGAAGCGCTCTCAATGGGAAATGCCCCCATCCAATTTGGTGAGGGCTGGGGGCCGGAAGAACCCTGGGGGCGCTGGGCCAACCGAAAAGAAGCCACTCTTCGCATTCCAGCTCCCGCGGCCGGGAGTCAGGTCGAGATCACCGTGGCGGGCTTCGACGGTCAGGAGCAGAAGCAGACATGTGTGGTGTCGTGGGAGGGTGGGACACTGGCTCGCTTCGAGGTCGACCCCGTGCCGTGGGAATGGCACACCTACGCCTTCCAGCTTCCCGACCTCGAGCGCGACGATCCACTCGCGATCAATTTTCATTTCGAGTATCTCGACCCCGGGGATGCAATCGATCCCCGGTCGCGCTCGCTTCCCTTCAAGTCGATCTTGGTTTCGGTTCCGGGATTCGCCCCCCCTAGAACCACCACGGGAACTCGTCTCACTTCAGCAGAACGACGATCTCGTGATCACTGATGCCGCAATCTACTAAACGGAGCCGTTCGACGCGGTCAGTTTACACACCCCGATCATCGCCCCTCACCCCCCCGCAATCGCTCCGATGATGAGCAGGGGCTCCTTTCCCAGGCACACTGCCTCGGGGAGCTCTGTCTCCAGCGGTCGATTGGAAAAGTCCTCTTCACAGGCATAGAAGCGCAAGAAGGGACGTCGCTGGCGCGTAGTGTGATCACGAATGGTGCCGCTCAAGACGGGAAAGCGCGACTCGAGTGCGTCGAGCGCAGCTGCGATCGTCACTGGATCGGCAAGCTCGAGCTGCACCTCTCCGCTCACTTGGGCGAGAGTCCGGAGGTGTTGCGGAAGCATCACGCGAATCAAGGCAAGCTCCAGTTAGGCGAGGGTCTGAACTTCCACCGACAACACTTTCGGCAAGTCGCGCGCAATGGCGGTCCAGTTGTCACCACTGTCACTAGACGCATAAACCTCGCCGCCGGTGGTGCCGAAGTAGATGCCGCAGGAATCGAGAGAATCGACCGCCATCGCGTCGCGCAAGACGTTCACGTAGCAGTGACTCTGTGGAAGTCCCTTGGTGAGCGCCTCCCACTGGTTGCCACCGCTCTTGCTACGATAGACCCGCAGCTTGCCTTCAGGAGGATAATGCTCGGAGTCGCTCTTGATGGGCACCACGTAGATGGTCTCGGGCTCGTGGGCGTGCACCTCGATGGGGAAGCCGAAGTCGCTGGGGAGGTTTCCACTGACCTCATGCCAGTTTTCCCCGGCGTCGTCGCTGCGATTGACGTCCCAGTGCTTCTGCATGAACAAGACCTGCGGCCGCGAGGGATGCATGGCGATGCTGTGCACGCAATGCCCTACTTCGAAGCTCTTGTCGGGCAGCTCGTAGGCCGTCTTGAGCCCCTTCGTGATGGGCTTCCAGCTCCTTGCTCCGTCGTCGCTGCGGAAGACGCCGGCGGCCGAGATGGCAACGTAGATGCGATTCTCGTCGTTCGGGTCGAGCAGGATGGTATGAAGGCACATACCGCCGGCACCGGGCTGCCAGAGTTCGCCCTTGGCCTGGCGTAAAGCGGGCCGTTCCTGCCAGCTCTTGCCTCCGTCTTTGCTGTGAAAGAGTGCGGCGTCTTCCACTCCCGCGAAGACCGCTTCCGGATCGTCGAGTGAGGGTTCGAGGTGCCATACGCGTTTGAACTCCCACGGGCGCGGCGTTCCGTCGTACCAGCGGTGTTCACCGACCTCACCCTCGTACACGAAGCGGTTGCTCTTGCCGGCCGGGGGTTCTCCGGGTGTCGGCATCTTCTCGCCGCCGGGAGGCGACCAGGTCTTCCCGCCGTCGTCCGATCGTTGCAGAATCTGACCGAACCAACCGCTGGATTGTGATGCGTAGATCCGGTTGGGATCGACGGGCGATCCTTTCATGTGATAGATCTCCCAGCCGCCGAAATGCGGGCCGTCGATCGTCCAGTTCTTGCGCTTGCCGTCCGCGCTGAGAACGAAAGCACCTTTCTTGGTGCCCACGAGAACCCTTACACTACTCATCGCATCCTCCTTCGGTGAAGTCCAAGTTTCACCCCAATCAAGCGTTCGTGGCAACGCAATTAGCGCGGCACCTCGGATTCAAATTCCGCGGCAATCAGGAGTTCAGGATCTCCATCTCGGATCGACCACTTCATCAGGGTCTGCACCGAGGGTTTCAGCCGCCGCTGCGTGCTCTTTCCATCGACCACGACCTCGATGGGCCTTGTGAAATCGAATTCGCCGGCTCCGAGCAGCAACTTGAATCGTCGCACGTTGCGCGTGGTGACGATGATGGTGTTGCCTTGTCGGCGCGCGCTCAGTCGGCCGGAAGGCCCATGGCGAGGGAAGGCTTGCGCGCGCCGCGGCGGATTCAGATCGGGAAACAAAACCGTGTTCAAAGGGTCCGGATCGGGAGCGGCTTCGTTACCGATCGATTCGATGATCACCCACGAGCAGCGGCCATTGTGCTGCGGATCATCGGTTTCCCAGACCAGGGAATCGGGAAGGGGATCGCGCGGATGCGCGGCGCGAAACTCGTGGAAGGTCTGAGCCTCTTGCGGCCACCAGCGCACCGAGTGTCCGCCGGGTTCCACTTTGAGGTCGATCGTGGCGCCGGCACGCTCGAAAAGATCCAGGTAAGGCTTCAAGGCCTTGGCCGGATAGAGTGGATCGTCCCTTCCATTGACCACCATGAGGGCCCGGCCCTTCAGGTTGGCGGCGAAGATGTCGCCGCTCACGCCTTCTCTCCCGTTGCGCAGCACCCAGGGGTGTCCGATGAGGGGCAAAAAGCAGGCCCAGGGAGAAGGAGCGCGCAAGGCCTGGT
>CAWDWO010000031.1:0-104776 GCA_963806035.1 Candidatus Krumholzibacteriota bacterium
CGCCAACGTTCGTTCTGAGCCAGGATCAAACTCTCCGTTGTAAAAAACGGAGCCGGGACAAAAGTCCCGGTTCATTCTCAACAAGTTGGCCCTCGAATCCCTGTGACAGGATTCAAGAACCCACTCTCCAAAATCAGACGGGTCTCGCGCGCTATTCGATTATCAAAGAACCGGGCATTTGGAATCGGCCCCGCCGCTAGAAGCGGCATCAACTGCTTTTTCAGCAGGGCTGCCTATTTTAGGGATGTGGTCAGAGGGCGTCAAGCAAAAGGAGTTAGAGCATCCCCGACCGACGCCTCGCAAGGAAGCGCCTGCGCTCCCTAAGAGCAGCGGAGGCGCAATATAGTGAGGGGGCCGGGGTCCGTCAAGAGCTTTCGCTGAGAAAAGAGGGAAGAACTTCGAGGTGGGCGCGGGAGCCGGCATCTTCTTGTCCGTCAAGCGCTTGCTAATGGAACTCCACGTCGAGAAAGACCCGTTTGCCCAGCTTGAGCCGATAGCGCTGTCCCGCCCCGGCTGGCAGCTCCATCTGTGGACTGTCCGCGCGCTGTCCATCCACGGAGACTCCACCCTGCTCGATGAGGCGTCGCGCCTCGCCGCGGCTCTTCACCAGGCTCAGATCGCTCAGGAGTTTGACGAGCCAGTAGTCCTTCTCCTGGGCGGGCAGGCGCCGGCACTCGACCTCCTCGGGTTCGCCCTTGTCCACGAAGATGCGGTCGAAGGCGGCCTCCGCCTCGTGCGCGGCCTTCTCGCCGTGGTATTGGCCGATGATGTTGCGCGCCAGCCCCCGCTTGAGCTTGGCGGGATGGCTCTCCGGATCCTTCAAGCGCGCGCGCATCGCGTCCATCGCGTCCGCGTCGAGATCGCTCAGGAGCTCGTACCAGCTGAGCATGAGATGGTCGGGGATGGACATGACTTTGCCGAACATTTCCTCCGGCGCCTCGGTGATGCCGATGGCGTTGCCCAGGCTCTTGGACATCTTCTCCACCCCATCGGTGCCCGGCAAGAGCGGCATGGTCAAAACGGTTTGCGGACGCTGTCCGTACTGCGACTGCAGGTCCCTTCCCACCAGCAGATTGAATTTCTGATCGGTGCCGCCCACCTCGACGTCGGACTTCAGAGCCACCGAGTCGTAGCCCTGGAAGAGCGGATAGAGGAACTCCTGGATGCTGATGGGAGCGCCGGCCTTGTAACGTTTGGCGAAATCGTCGCGCTCGATCATCCGGGCCACGGTGTAACGACTCGCCAGGCGCAGCACATCCGCGCTGCCCATCGGCTCGCTCCACTCGCTGTTGAAGCGCACCACGGTCTTCTTCTCGTCGAGGATCTTGAAGACCTGCTTCTTGTAGGTCTCCGCGTTGGCCGCGACTTCCTCCCTCGTCAGCATGGGCCGGGTCTCGCTCTTGCCGGTCGGGTCCCCGATCATGCCAGTGAAGTCCCCGATGAGGAAAATGACGGTGTGACCCAGATCCTGGAACTGTCGGAGCTTGCGGATGGTAACAGTGTGACCCAGGTGGAGGTCGGGCGCCGAGGCATCGAAGCCCTCTTTGACGAGCAGGGGCCGGTTCTCCTTACGGGCGGCCTTCAGCTTCTGCTCCAGCTCACCCGCAGGCAGGATCTCGCTCACTCCTCGAGAGATCAGACGCATCTGATCCGCGACGCTCGGCATTCCACTCATGCCTCAAACCGTTCTTGAAAGGATGAAAAGAGGCCCCCGGCAGGGGTGCGCACGAGTCGCGACACGCTATCAACCACCACCCCCGGGTGTCAAGGAAGCCGCGGCCCTTGCCCCCATCGCGCTTTGATCGTAGGGTGCCGCGAAGGACTTCAGCTCAGCAAGGTCGAGATGGACGAAGATAGGGAAAGCGAATCCAAGCCGAGGGCGAGAGGGCTCTTCAAGCGTCGTATCCCGCGGCGAGTGGTACGGGGACTTTTCCTCGGCGCGCTCGTCCTTTTGTGCCTCTCCGTCGGTGCGGGGTACGTGGTGATCCGGGTGCTCTCGCGGGACCTGCCCTCCCCGGCTCGTCTTTCGACCATACGTCCGCCCAGCAAGACTCTCATCTTCGCGGCCAACGGCGACACCCTCCACGAGTATTTCACGCAGAATCGAGTCAACCTCCCCCTGGATCAGATCCCCGAGGGACTCGTCCATGCCGTGATCGCCACCGAGGACCGACGCTTCTACCAGCACTACGGCGTCGATCTCGGCGGCATCATGCGCGCCATCTTCGTCGATCTCCGCACGGGCAGCGCCGCACAGGGTGCCTCCACCCTTACCCAACAGCTCGCCCGCAGCCTCTTTCTTTCCCCGGACAAGCGCTGGGAACGAAAACTGCGGGAGCTGCTGCTCGCACTGCGCATCGAACGTACCTACACCAAAGACGAGATCCTGGAGATGTATCTCAACACCATCTACTTCGGGCACGGAGGCGCCTACGGAGTGGAATCGGGAGCGCGCACCTTCTTTGGCAAAGGGGTCGCCGATCTGAAACCCTCGGAGTACACGATGCTCGCGGGGATCCTGGCCAACCCCGGTTACTACTCGCCAGTGCATCATCTCGACCGGGCCTACAAGAGACGTGCTCTGGTGCTGAAGAGCATGGTCCGCGCGGGATACCTGAGTGCCGAGGACGCGGAGAAGATCGGCCAACAAGAGGTCGTCATCGTTCCACCCACCGAGCGCGAGATCATCGCACCCTACTTTCTGGAAACGGTTCGCCAGTACCTGGAACAGAACTACGGCAGCGAGCAGCTCTACGAGGAGGGACTGCGCGTCTACACCACCTTGGATCCCAGCTTGCAGCGACTGGCCGAAAGTTGCTTCGAGCAGGAGCTCCTGCGCCGCGAGACCGAGGGCCACTACAAAATGACTCGCGCGCTCTACGACAGCCTGAACGCCGAGATCAGCGAGAAGCCCAAGACCACCTATCTCCAGGGCGCTCTGGTGGCAATGGATGCCCGCACCGGTGAGGTGCGCGCCATGATCGGCGGGCGCGACTTCGAGGCCAGCCGCTGGAATCGCGCGATGCAGGCCCAGCGCCAGCCCGGCTCCATCTTCAAACCCTTCCTCTACACCACCGCCCTGGAGCGCGGTTGGACGCCGGCCGACATCCTGCTGGACGCGCCGGTCGAGGTCGATACCGGCAGCGATGAGCTTTGGCGTCCGGTGAATTTCGACGAGACCTTCCGCGGCCCGGTGAGCGTCCGTTACGCGCTCGCCAACTCCATCAACATTCCCGCGGTACGACTCATTTTGAAGATCGGTCCCCAACCGGTGATCGAGACCGCGCATCGCATGGGGATCACCAGCGAAATCCCCGACGTGTATTCGATCGCCCTCGGTTCGGGGGAAGCGAATCTGTTGGAGCTCGTAGGCGCGTATTCCACCTTCGCCAACGGCGGCATTCGCACCAAACCGATCATGATCGAACGCATCACCAACAATCGCGGCGAAACGCTCGAAGAGAGCAAGGTGTACCAGGAGGAAGTCCTCGACGAACGCATAAACTACCTCATGGTCGACATGATGCGCACTGCCATCAAAGAGGGTACCGGGCGCACCGCTAGCGCCTACGGCTGGACGCGTGACTCGGCGGGAAAGACAGGAACCACCGATCGCAATACCGACGCCTGGTTCATCGGTTTCACTCCGGAGATGGTGTGCGGGGTGTGGGTCGGCTTCGACGACAACGTCAGCATGGGTCGCAAACGAACCGGAGCCGTCATGGCTCTGCCCATCTGGGCCAGAACGATGACCGCCTACTACGAGGGCGCTCCCGAGCCGCATTTCAAGAAGCCGGCCGGAATCGTCACCAGGCTCGTGTGTTCGCAAAGCGGCCAGCTCGCCACCGAGAACTGCCCGGAAGTACACGAAGAAATTTTCGTGGAGGGAATGGCCCCGACGCGTCTCTGCGAACTGCACCAGCCGCAGAGCACCGACATGCCGCAGCAGAGCGGAGATTTCGAGAGTCTCGATCGGCAGTCGCAACGCGGGGACGAGTTCGACACCAAGACCAGCAAGGGTGGCGGCTGATCCTCAGCTGACTCTCTCGAATATCAGCGGAGTCGGCGCACATTTCTCCTCGCCGACCGGCATGGCGGTCCGCAAGCGCTCGCGGCAGGCACGGGCCGCGCTCTCATCCCGCGCGAAAATGCGGACGAGCGGCTGTCCTTCATCCACCTCGTCGCCCACCCTCACGAGGACCTTCAGGCCCACTCCCAGATCCAGCTCATCGTCGCTGCGCCGCCGCGCGCCCCCCAGCTCCACCAGGGAGAGCCCGATCTGTTCAGCGTCCATGGGCTGCACCCAGCCGCTGCTCTTCGCCACGAGAGGCTCGCACTCGGGAGCGATCGAGAGGCAGCTCGCCGGCGCCTTCTCATCCATGCGCCCGCCGTGCGCGTGGACCATCCGGAGAAAACGGGCGAGCGCGCTCCCGTCGTCGAGGTGCCGCGCGCAGCGCTCTTTCAATTCCTCGAGCGCTCCCAGTCCGGCCAGCTCGCCCATGGCGGCGGTGAGTTCGATGGTGAGGGTGCGAAGCTCCTCTGGACCCTCGCCCGACAGTCCCTCGATGGCCTCCTCGGCCTCCAGCGCGTGCCCGACCGCAGAGCCCAGAGGCTGGCCCATGTCGGTGATCAAAGCGCAGATCTTGCGGCCGGCGCGGGTGGCCGTCGCCAAAAGGGATTCGGCCAGAGTGCGCGCTGCCTTGGGATCGCGCATGAAGGCGCCGCTGCCGCACTTGAGATCGATCACGAGATTCGCGGGACCGGCCGCGATCTTCTTGGAAAGAATGGAAGAGACGATGAGGGGAACGCAGTCGACGGTCGCGGTGACGTCCCGCAGGTGGTAGAGCCGGCGGTCGGCCGGGGCAATCTCCCCCGTCTGACCGGTGATCGAACAACCCACTCTCTCGACGACCTGAAGAAATTCGCGCGGAGACAAGTCGATGCGGTAACCGGGAATCGATTGCAGCTTGTCCAGAGTGCCCCCGGTGTGACCCAATCCGCGTCCGGAAAGCATGGGCACCGAGAGTCCCAGCTCGGCCGCCAAGGGGGCGAGCAGAAGTGAGACCTTGTCCCCCACGCCTCCGGTCGAATGCTTGTCCGCGGTCGGCCCAGGAAGCTCGGAGAGGTCGAGTCGAATTCCGCTGGAAGCCATGCGCTCGGTGAGTTGGTAGGTTTCCTCCACCGACATCCCGCGAAACCACACGGCCATCAACCAGGCCGCGAGCTGATACTCCGGGATGCTCCCATCGGTGATCGCGTCGACGAGCGCGGCGATCTCCTCCGCGGTGTGCTCTCGTCCGTGCTTCTTCCAAGTGATCAGTTCATACGGAGTCTTCAATACCCGCTGCCCCCACTCTCCCCCGCTAGAATTTTCACGCCAGCGCTGGCGCCCAGACGATTGGCACCGGCTTTGATCATCGCTTCCGCGGTCTTCCGGTCGCGGATTCCGCCGCTCGCTTTCACCCCGATCTCCGCCCCGACGACGCTGCGCATCAGCGCGACGTCCGCCACCGTGGCGCCGCCTCCTCCAAATCCGGTCGAGGTCTTCACGTAGTGCGCTCCCGCCTCCTTGGCCAGCGCACAGGCTGCGATCTTCTCGTCGTCCTCCAAAAGAGAGGTCTCCAGAATGACCTTCACGCAGGCGCCTCCCTGAACGCTTTGCACCACCGAGCGGATGTCATCGTGCACCGCCGCGTAGTTCTTGTCCTTCAGAGCCCCCACGTTCAGCACCATGTCCACCTCGGTTGCGCCGTGGCGCACGGCTTCTCCGGCCTCGAAAGCCTTCGCGGTGGAGGTCGTCGCGCCCAGAGGAAAACCGATGACCGAACAGACCTCGACCCCCGCACCACTGAGAAGTGACGCGCAGAGTTGCACCCAGTAGGGATTCACACAGACCGAAGCAAAGTGGTTGGAGCGCGCCTCCTCGCAGAGGGTGCGGATCTCGCTTTCGCTGGCCTGGGGCTTGAGCAGGGTATGATCGATGGTCCCGGCCAGCTCGGGTGGCAAGCTGCGGGCTTTCAGATCGCAGGAGATGCGGCAGGCGCCTTCGTCGACCATGGCACGGAGATGCGCATCCGTGGGGGAACTCAGGCTGCAGCCACAGCTACTCGCCGCCGGTCCGACCCCGGTGAATCCTCCCTGGGTGAGCCGAAGAAGGACCCGGTCGGTGATACGTTCGACGAGGGTGGCGCGCGCGGCGGAATCCATCACTTCTCCTTCTCGCGAAAATCAGTAAAGGCAAAGGGCATCAGCTCTGAGAGCTGGTACTGCGCGGTGTCGCCCTTTTCGTTCACTAGAACCACTGCCAGCTGCGGAGCGAATTCCTGCAGGACTTGCCGGCAAGCTCCGCATGGTGGGGTGAGCTCCGGAGCGCGGGTGGCGATGGCGATCGCCTCGAAGGAGCGCACGCCCTCGCTCACCGCCTTGAAGATCGCGGTTCGTTCGGCACAGACCGAGAGTCCAAAAGAAGCATTTTCCACGTTGCAGCCACTGTGTACCTTACCCTCGGAGTCGAGCAGAGCGGCACCGACGGCGAATCCGGAATACGGAGCGTGCGCGTGCGTCAGAGCTTTCAGCGCGGCGTCACGCAGGAGCTGGATCCGGGCTTGGTCGAGCATGTCCCCTCCCTTTGTGCAGCCGAACGGTAGCCCCTCGCGCCGAGACTGTCAACGCAGCCTGGAATGTGGCAAACTGTCGCCCATGGATGAACTCTTCGAATCCCCCTCACCCGCGCCGGACGCCAACTCACGCGCACCCCTGGCGGAGCGCATGCGTCCGCGAAAGCTATCGGAAATGGTGGGGCAGGATCGAGCCCTCGGCGAGGGCACGATCTTGGGGGCGGCCATCGCCCAACACGAGCTTCCCAGTTTGGTGCTGTGGGGACCACCGGGCTGTGGAAAGACCACCCTGGCCCGCTGCCTGGCCGACGCCATCGCGGTGCAATTTCTCGGCTATTCGGCGGTCAGCGTAGGCATCAAGGAACTCAAGGCGGTGATGACGCAGGCCAAGCGCCTGCGCGCCATGGGCGGGAAAGCCCCCATGCTCTTCCTCGATGAGATCCACCGCTTCAACAAGGCCCAACAGGACTCCCTGCTACATTTCGTGGAGGCCGGTGACGTGATTCTGGTGGGCGCCACCACCGAAAATCCCTCCTTCGAGGTGAACGCCGCTCTGCTCTCCCGCTGCCGCGTGGTCGTTTTGGATCCTCTCACTCCCGAGGCCATTCTCACCCTCTTGGAGCGTGCGCTCGTGGACGAGCGCGGGCTCAAGTCGGAATCGGTTAAGGCTGATGCAGATGCTCTGCGCATCTTCGCCGAACGCTGCGGGGGGGACGCCCGTTTTGCCTTGAGCAGCCTGGAACTGGCGGTGTCCTCGATCAAGAAGGAAAAGCGCCGCCGCATCGACCTCGCTCTCGCCGAGCAGGTCCTGGCCGAAGCCCACCTCATCTACGACAAGCAGGGCGAGGAACACTTCAACCTCATCAGCGCCTTGCACAAGTCCTTGCGCAACTCCGACGCCCAGGCCGGCATCTACTGGCTGGCCCGCATCCTGGAATCGGGAGAGGATCCTCTGTACGTGGCTCGCCGGCTGATCCGCTTCGCCAGCGAGGACGTGGGCCTCGCCGATCCACAGGCCCTCTTGCAGGCCAGCGCAGCGTTCAGCGCGGTGCACCAGATCGGCATGCCCGAGGGCGCTCTCGCTCTGGCCCAGGTGGCGGTGTATCTGGCGCAGGCCCCCAAGAGCAACGCTCTGTACACCGCCTATTCCGCGGCGAAACGAGAGCTAAAGGAGGGCCGCAACGAACCGGTGCCTCTCCACTTGCGGAACGCGCCGACCAAACTCATGGGAGATCTCGGCTACGCCGAGGGATACCGCTACGCCCACGACGAGAGCGAAGGCGTGGCCGCAATGGATTGCCTTCCCGAATCGATGAAGGGGCAGGTCTTCTACCGCCCCACCGAACGTGGATTCGAAAAGGAAGCAGCCCAAAGGCTGCGGGCGGCGTGGCGGCTCGCCCACCCGGCGAAGGGAGAGCATCAGTGAAGAGGATCGCGGTGATGACCAGTGGAGGTGACGCGGCCGGCATGAATCCGGCCCTGCGCGCCGTGGTTCGTGCTTCCAACCGGCAAGGGGTGGAGGTGGTCGGCGTGCGCTGCGGTTTCGCTGGTCTCAAAGAGGGAGACTTCATCGACCTCGATCCCAGCTCGGTGAGTGGCATCGTGCAGAGGGGTGGCACGATCCTGCGCACCTTTCGCCTGGCGGATTTCGAACGCCGGGAGGTGCGGGACCAAGCCGCTCGTCTGTTCATGGCGCGCGAACTGGACGGCCTCATCATCATCGGCGGGGATGGGAGTTTTCGAGGCGGACACTGCATCGACAGCGAATGGAACGTACCGGTGGTCGGCGTGCCGGCGACCATCGACAACGACATTCCGGGGACCGATTATTCCATCGGTTACGATACCGCTTTGAACATCGCGGTGGACGCAGTCGACAAGATCCGCGATACCGCCACGAGTCACGGACGCATTTTCGTGCTCGAGGTCATGGGCCGACATTCCGGCATGCTGGCCGCCGCGACCGGGCTCTGTTGCGGAGCCGAGGAGATCCTGGTTCCCGAGGCCGTTTTTGATTACGACCAGATCGTTCGCAACATCGAGGGTGGCTACGACCGGGGCAAGCAGCACGCCATCATCATCGTGGCCGAAGGCGCCGCATCGGCCACCACGGTGTGCGCCGCCATCAAGAGCCGCCTCTCGCGAGAAGTTCGCATGGTCGTGCTGGGTCACATCCAGCGCGGCGGCGCACCCTCCGCATTCGATCGCGTTCTCGCTGCACGTCTCGGACACGCCGCGGTGGAACAATTGCTGGACGGCGCGCGTGGAGTCATGGTGGGACTGAAGGCCAACGTGATCACTTTGAGTTCTCTGAAGAAAGAGCGCGACCGGACCCGTGAGACCGTGGAGTACATGCTCGAACTCCACCGCTACACGCGCTGATCTCTCAGACCGAGAAGCGGATTTCCATCACGTCCCCGTCCTGAACGAGGTAATCCTTCCCCTCCAGACGGTAGACGCCGGCCGCCTTGGCCGCCTTTTCACTGCCGTGCTTCTTCAGCTCTTCGAAGGCAACCACCTCGGCACGGATGAATCCCCTCTGCAGGTCGCTGTGGATCTTGCCCGCGGCCTGGGGCGCGGTCGATCCCTTGCTGACGCTCCAGGCCCGGCACTCGTCCTTGCCCGCGGTGAGGAAGGAAATGAGTCCCAGACTCTTGTAACAGGAACGCAGAAAGCGTTCGATCGCGGGGCGTTCGATTCCCAGCTCCCGCATGAACTCGCCGCGTTCGCTCTCACTCAGTGAGGCGATCTCGGCCTCCAGCGCCGCCGACAGCGCGCAGAGTTCGTGGCCCGCGCGCGCGCAGGCCTCCTTGAGACGCGCCGGACTCTCCTGCCCCGCATCCTCTTCGGAGAGGTTCGCGACGACCAGCACCGGCTTGAGGGAGAGAAACTGGTAGCCTCTCATCATCCCCTGCTCGCTCGCGCTGAGCTGCAGGACCCGCAGCGGACGACTTGCCTCCAGATGCGCCTTGAGCTTCTCCATGAGGGCCATCTCCTTCTCGGCCTCCTTGTTGCCGCGCTTGCGATCGGCAACCAGGCGCTCGAGACGGTTCTCCACCAACTGGAGATCGCACACCGCGGTCGCGAGTTCGAATTCGTCCAGCTCGTTTTCCGCGGAAGCGGTGCCGGAAAAACAGTCCAGGACCAGAACGATTCCCTCGCAGACCCTCAATTCCTGGATGTTGAGCAGATGCGCCAGATCCTCGCCCGCGTGCCGGGGATCCGCCCCCAAATCCACGAACTCGAGGGTGGCGTGCGTCACCTTCTTGGGCTGGTGGAGTTCGGCCAGCCACTGCAATCGCTCGTCGGGAATGGGAATGACCGCCTCGTTGTCGTGACGTCCGCGTCGAGCCGACTCTCCCGCCATGAGCAGCGCGAAGAGGCTGGATTTGCCGCTCTGGGGGGCGCCGACGATACCGAAACTCATTCCCCACCTCCGTTCCCCCCTCAGCTGGGGGGCATGAAAAGGCCCACTTCACGTTCTCCATGAAGTGGGCCGAAAACTCGCTTCCTCTAGCTCAGGGCGCCAGGTAGCGGTTGGCGTAAGTCACGAACTCGATGTCCAAGTTCCCCGTGACTTCCTCGCGTCGGCGCTCCCGGTAAGGATTGATGTCGTCGACCTTCACTCCGCCCACGAAGGGAAGATTCTGGGCCGTCAGCAACTTCAGGGCGAACTCGAGACTCTTGGTGGTGTTCATGACCTTGAACACGGCCTTGTCGTCGTCGGCGGAAACCAGATACCAGACCATGGGCGCCTGGGGCGCTTCCTCGCCCTCCTTGAGCTCCTGATCCTTCGGGGCCTCCCACTCGTAGTCGGGACGCAGCTCCACGTGACCGGCGGTCTGGAATTCGGTTCCGATCCGGTCCTCCATGTCCTTCTGCTGACTGCTGCGCGCGTTGTACGGCATCTTGCTCAAATCGAATCCCGAGATCTCCTCCAACTTCGGATCGGTGAAGTTGGGCAAAATGAAATTCTCACAGGAGTCCACGTCGGTGGTGGTCATCCCGTCCTTCACTCGTTTCACCATGAGATAGACCGTGGGGGTGAAGAACTTCTGCACTCCGAGGATCTTTCCCTGCCAGTTCGGAGCGCGATTCTCCAGATCGTTCGCCACGAGCAACTCGAGAAGATTGGGATCCTTGGGATCGCGCACGATGGCGGTATTCCCATCGATGTACACGAATTCAGGGCAGTCGATTTCGAAGAGGAAGCCGATACTCTCCACATTCCCGCGGGTCACGTCCCGGAGACTTCCGTAGACGTAGGGATCGACCTCTTCCTTCTTGCTACAACCGTTGACCAGAGTCAGCAGTGCAGCCACAGCCAGGAGCGCAGCTCCGATGCTGAAGCGTTGCCAACCGAAACGGTGCGTCGAACTCATCGAGTCTTCCTCCGTACTTTGAGCAATCTGCCTTCAAGGCTTGGCATGAATTCCGGCGGGCGCGGCAAGAGTGGCTGCCCGAACAACCCGGGTACGATAAGGTCCGTCCCCTCGGGCTGTCAACCGCTGCTAGTGCTTTCCCTTCAAGCCCGGGATCCAATCAATATCGCCCTGTAACCAGCTCCCGCGCAATTCCCGCTCACAGCCGCTGTTGGGCCGCAGAGCGAGGGAGAACGCGACGCTGGGCGGTTGCGCCTGAAGGCCCGAAACGACCAGGGTCAGCGGAGTACCCGCCGGTAGCGCGCCGATCTGGTCGAGACGATAGTCGGCGGGCCGACCCGCCACAAGCTCCCAGCGCGCATGCGCGACGGCGTGTCCCTCGCGATCCAAAAGAGCGAGATCGAGTTGGCAGCTCCCGAGGCCCGTGTAAAACCCGCTGAGAATCGACTCTTCCTGCGGCTGAAGGCCGAGCCTGGGGATCACCCAGAACCAAGTGCTCTGCCCCAGAGAATCGCCGGCGGGAGCCGTGAGATCGTCCTGGGCGCGAGAAACCGCCACCAGAGAGAGAAGGAGCAGCAAGGGCAGAAAAATTCTCGAGCGCGCGGCCGAAAGGGGGCTGCGCTTTCCTTGGCGAAAAGAACTCACCGTGAAATCCCCCGTGCGAGAGGCAATGAAGACACCGGTCCGGGAGGCTCTCCTTCGCCCGGTAGACCCCTGGCGTCCCTCGCTGCACGGTACCTCAGAATGGCGTTTGCGTACACCGGGGTTCCCGCCTTTGAGGCTTCTTGCCCAGCTTGACAGTTTGGCGGCGCGGACCGCTCACTTCAACGCAGAGCGGGCAAGCTTCGGCTCGCTTCGATCAGACCCTCGTGGTCCGCGAGCTTGCCGTCCCACAGCGCATGAAAGACCTTCCAGTGTCGCGGGAGCAGCAAGCCCCTCTCGGCAAAGGTGCGGAAGAAGAGCCGGCGCCGTTCCGCCAGGGAGATCCCCGGCAAGGAGAGGGCCTTCAAGCGGCCATCGGTCCACACGTCCCAGCACGCCTGGAACGCGGCTGCATCGCGGCGCGAGAGAAGCGCCGGATCAATCCGTTTGCACAGGAGATCGTCAAGTTGCAGTAAATTGCGATGGAGCCAACGGTCGATGCGAAGTCGATCGATGCGTTCGGTGGCGAGCTCCTGGATCCGATCCTCGTCGAGATCCACCGCGCGGTGTTCCAGCGCGGCGCGGGGCGTGAGAAGGTCGAGGATCGAGGCGTAGACGATCGCGCACAGTCCTTCGCGAACGCTTTCGATCTGCCAGAATCCACCCACTTCGAATTCGGGAGCGTCCAGCACTACCCGCAGGACCGCGAGCCGGGAGGACATCTCCAGATTGCTTGCGGCAGCCAGCGCGCTTTCCTGGAGCACGGCTCGCTGGGGGAATCGCTCCGGGATCACTTCGGTTCGCATGCTCTCCTCCTGACGGCACGCTAGCATCCATGGCTGGACAGCCACAACGACGAAGGGCCCGCGCCTTGTGGCCCGGACCCTATTCCCTACGACCAATGGTCGCTTCGGGATGCGTGAAGCTTTTGCTTCGATCCTAGAACTGAGCCTTCACCGCTCCCCAGCTCGAGCTCTCGGCCGGCACGGAGACCGAGAAGGTCCCGTCGGTCGCAGCCATCTGGATCAGCGGAGGAGCGATGCTGGGGCACTGAGCATAGCGCGGCACCGTGTCTCCGGTGGGACCGGGGAAACCGGTCAGGGAGATCGTGGAGGTCGGCAGGGTGGTCGGACAGTAGACCAGCATCGTGAGCACTTCGTACGTCGGGTGCCAGTCGTTCATCATCAGGATGCAGTCCCCCAATCCAACCTGGACTCCCACCGTGGCGCCCTCGGGCTGATTATAGTAGGGGAAGGCCAGGCTACCTTCGGCGTAGGTCTGGTTCAAGACCACGATCTCAGGAGGCAGAACGACCTTGAATTCCACGCCTTGCGCGGAATCGTTCATGTCATACATGACCACGTGAATTTTGAACGGGGTCGCAGGTTGGAATACCATGTTGTCCACAGTGGCATTACTGTCGAAGAAGATACCCAGTTTGGCTGCGACGGCAGGCGAGGCCAGGCAGCTGATCAGCAGCATCAAACCAACCAAGCGCAAGCTTTTCATGATGGTTGACTCCTTGGAGATTGAATTCGGGTCCGCTATCCACCTACCCCGGCGATTCCGGTGGCGGCAGGGCCCTCTCTTGCGCTTTGCAAGCGATGGGGCGATGGACCTCCCGTTTTGCACCGCGGGTTCCCCATGGAGAGGTTTCCGCAGGCCCACGTCAGGCTCTGGCGCATAAGCCATGCCGTTTCGCCCTCTCTCCCGCTTCCTTCCTCACCCTTCCGTTTGGGGCCGCCTGCTGCGTGACCCCACGCGCCCGGCGCGGACGAGCGCGAGCGTGGGCCTGGGCGCTCTGGTGGGCGCCACCCCGATCTTGGGGGTCCACACCTGGCTCGCGGCGGTCCTGGCCGGGATCTTCCGGCTGCCGCCCGCCGCGGCCGTACTGGGAAGCAATCTGAGCAATCCCCTGACGGTCATCCCTTTGACCCTGCTCGAGATCCGCTGCGGAAGCTGGATGATGGGCCGGGCGCTGCCCTCGCTCTCCGGAGAGTGGAGCTGGAGCATGCTGGCGCCCTACCTGGGCGCGGCCTGGGTGGGCGCGATCCCGGTGGGGCTCGCGATGGGAGTTCTCAGCGGAGGCGTGGTCTATCTGCTGCTGCGGCTGCGGGGTCGAGCTTCCTCCCCGCAGAGCCCGCCTCAGAGTCGTGAAGCGAAGGGATCGCGCTCGGAATAGAGCACGGTAAGACTCTCCTTGATGCGCCCCAGGACCCGATAGTGCAGCTCGGCCGGCTCGTGCCCGGTGCAGAGATAGAAGCCGCGATCCAGCTCCAAAGCGCTCAGTTCCTCGGCGCCCAAGAGCCAAACCCGAGGGCCCTTGGCCAGGGGATCGACCAGACCCGCGGGGTCCAGACCGAGCAGGACGCCCTGCCAGGGCATCGCGGCTCGCTCGTCGAGGTAGGCGGAGAGGCGTGCGGCCGCCGCGTCGTCCTTTTCCACGCGCGGCAACAGACGCGTGCTCTGCAGAAGCTGCGCAGCGTCCCAGAGGGACTCGGCCCTCTCCAACGAGCGCGCGAGTTCTCCCAGGGGTTGCAAGTAGGCCTCGGCCGGGTCGAGCGGTTTCAGAGTGCCGGCTTCGAAGAGCTTGCCCAGCCACTCGCCGAGTTCGGCCGGATCACGTTCGCCGGGCGACACCTCCGCGATCGAGAGCAGCGCGAGCGCCAACGAACCCGCCATCAGTGGATCCAAATTCGGCCCCTTGGCGGCCAAAGCGAGGGCGAGGAGCAATTCGCGCGGACCGGGAACACAGGCGGGCATGACCTGCGCGGCCGGCCAAACCGCGATCTCTGCTTCGCGGAGACGGGACGCCAATCGCGGCAAGTCGCCATCGTAAGTGATGACGATGCCCACCCGCTGGCGTTGCCATTGCTCTCCTGAGAGCGCGCTCTCGATGTGGTGGACGCAGGCCTCGAGGTTGAGAACCTGCTGACGGGTGAGGCGGCCCTTGTCGCGGCTGCGCGCCTTGATCGAACCGCGCCCGAGAAGGTCTTCCCGCAGCAGAACTTCCCCCGCGCGAGCCAATTCACGGGGAAGACGATGACTGCGGCGCACGCCGGTATCGCCTCGCAGCGGCGATCCGACCGGCAGCAGCGCCGGATCGGCCGCCGCCCAACGGAATCCCTCGGGAAAGAGACGATCCAGGAACGCGGCCTCGTCGCTCAAAATCGCGTCGAGATCGTCCACGAAGACTCTGGGGTAGCGATCGCGCCACGCCTCTCCGACGTAGGGATGTTCCACCAGCCAGCGACGCGAGAGAACGCCCAGTTCGTGCGGCAGCACATAGCCGCCCTCGCGCCGCACCTCCGCCGCACTTCGTTGCAACAACGCCAGATCCAAGCCCTCCGATCCGGCGGCAGCCAGAGCCACTCCTTCGCCGCCCTCGACCACGCGACGCATGTCCATGAGATCCACGGGGGGGCTCACCCCCGCCTCGCGCGCGTAGCGGCGGCTGGTCTCGCGGATGAGCCGCCGCCTCAGGTCCTCGCTCTCGGGAGCCACGGCCAGGATCTGCGGTGGACGTTCGAAGCCACCCAGCTCGTAGTGGCAGCGCAGGAAGTCGAGCACCAACTCGCGCATGGTCACCACGAGCAAGCGCCCCGCTGGCAGTTCGTTCTCGCGCGAGATCTCGGCCCAGCGCAAGAGCCCGGTCGTGTTGGCCACGATCACCAGCGGGGTCGCGGCTTCAGGATCCTCTTGGGTGCGCGCGAAGAGCGCGCGGCTGCGGCCCGAACCCGGAACACCGAGCAGCCAGGCCCCGCTCGGCGAAAACTCCACAGCCTCGCTCGGTCTTTCCTTTTGCCGGGGGGGCGTCTTTGGCCAGGGAGCCAGCGCGCTGGGGACCCCGGTGGGGGCGCTGCGCGCCATGTCCCGCCAGTGCAAGACCTCGTTCGTCTTCAGCTGGGGCAGCGCCAAAGCGGCAGCATGCGGCTCGACTTCAGGAGCTTGCAAGAGTCCCTCACTCACACACCAGCCGAGAAACGCGCGCGCCGCCTCTCTGCGGGCAGTGTCGTTGAAGAGATCGGCCAAGGAAGAGCCACAAACTTCCTCGCTCTCGAAGCTGAGTCCCGCCGCGGCCAGGGTGTTCAGAGTCTGCACGACTTCTCTGCTGCCGCGTTCCTGGATCTCCTCGACGGCAAGCCCTTCGCTGGCCATCGAACGCCAAATCTCCACTGCCGCGGCCAGCTGGGAAACCCGGGCGTCCTTGCGCGGATCTCCCTCTGGTCCCAAGCCCCGGCGGAATCGTCCCTGCCGCGATCCCCGGGCGCGCAGCGCTCGCTCGATCCTCCCCAGCGCCTCGCGCGCGCGGAATTCGACTTCAGCGCGCGCCACTTTCCAGCGCAACTGCGACAGCGGAGGCAGCTCGCCGATCCTCTGCTGGAGCTGACCCTGATCCTCTCCATCCCACATCAGGGGATGATCCATGAAGAGCAGGGTACCGTGATGCCGTCCGCGGGCATTCAGCCGCGCCAGGGCCGCGCGCAAGCTTCCAGGATCCCGCGGCAGCTTGGCGAAAATCAGCTCTCCCGCCGGAGGTTCTTCGTGCCATAGATCCTTCAGCACCACCACGCGGACCGACCAGGTCCCCCCCAAGAGTGGTGCGAGTTCGTCTTGAGAGACGATGCCCAGATCGCGCCTGAGGGCGTCGCGTTCGCGCTCGTGCTCCACGATCACCAACAGTTCGTTCTTCAACCCCTGCCGCGAGAGCCAGTGGACCTGGCTCTTGCGCAGAGCCTGCTCGCCTTTGGCACGATCGGAAGGAGTGGAGAGAAGCGCGTGACCACAGTGAGTACAGAGGGCAAAGAGGTGCGGCAGCGTCTGTTCTCGTTCGCAGTGCGTGCAGCTCCAGATCGGATCCTCCAGCCGGATCCTCTGCCAGCTCCAGCCCTCGAGTTCCCGCGTACTACCGATGAGCGCGGCCTGAGCCCGTAGCTCTTCGGCCAGAGCGGCGATGGGACCGCCCGCGCCGGCATCGAACTGATCGGCCAGCGCGAGACAGCTGAGGGAAGAGTCGAATTCGATTGCACGCAATGTAGCCAGGAGATTGGGATCGTGCGCGGGATGCGACGGCAGGAGACGATCGGCTTCGGCGAAGAGCACCAAGCAGCGGCGTAGCCCGGCCAGCCAGCTGCGCCAGTGCGGCGAAGCGAGCAGCTTCGGGGGAACGATCAAGAGATGAATCCGACCCGTCTCCAGTTCCGAGGCAAGATGTTGTCCCTGATGCTCGCCCTGACCCGCGACCGCGACCTCGAAGGGGGCGTCGGTGAAGAGGTCGGGGTCCTCTTGACCGAGCCAAACCACGAAGTGCGCAGCCAGAGGTCCACCGTCGCGACTCTGTTCGGCCAGAGCGGCCGCGGTCCAGGCCAGAACCACGCGGTCCTCACGCCCGGCACCTCCCAGCACTCGCCTTCCTCCCCGCTGCATGGGTCCGATTGCATCGGCGAGCGCACGAATCCGTTCCTCGGGCAGCGCGCGCGCGACCCCCAGCCGCGCGCTGACGGCCGCGATTCGCTGCAGGTCGAAGGGTTGACCCCAATTCGGGACGGCGCGGTTCGAGCTCTTGTCGAGAAGCTGGGCGCCGCCGGTCGCCGGCGCGGGATCGGTGAGAATGGTTGATTTCGGAGAGACCGACCAGGCGTCGCCGAAGAGTTCGGCAAGCCGGGGGTCCACGCAGGCCAACTCTTTGGAGGCAAAGCTGGCTGCCGCCGAGAGTCGCAAGAGGGCGAGCACACGGTCCAGATCGCCAGGGGGGCCCAAGAGTGCGACGACCACGGCCTCGTGCGAGCCCTTTCCGGTGCCGCTCAGAGGGTGGTTCCCCGCGACGTCCTTCCAAGCTCCCATTGCCGCGGCCGGCGCAATCCACGCGCGCGCCGAGGGAGAGCGTTTGTTCCAGGCCTGTACCCGCGAGCGGATCAGGGCGCGCGATTCCTGTTCGAGCACCCAGGATCCCGGAGCGTAGCCCGAAGGAGAGAGATGCAGCGCCAACTCACGGCTCTCACCTTCGGCCAGCGGCACAAAACTTCGGCCTTCGGGAAGTCCACGCGAGAGCTCCCGCGCGAGAGCGTCACCGAAGGGAGCACACTGGCACCAAGCGACTACCGTCTCGGCCGCGGCTGCACGCTCCATGAGAGTATCCAGCACGCGCAGAGCCCGCTCGTCTTCCAGTCCGGCAAAGATTTCGACGAGGTCATCGCACACGAGTCGGCGCGTGCCTGCCGGCTCACTCTCCTGGCGCTCGAGACATTCGGTCCACTCCAGCCACACGCGGCTGAGGCGCCGCCGCGTCGCCACTTGTTCCGCCCAGCAACTCTGGCTTGGCGCCAGCCGGCACGTTCCCTCACACGAGCCGCACTCCCTCAGTCGCGCCAGAAGTTCCTCGCGCGCCTCGGGTCTTCCATTGGAGGAGAGCCATCGGGTCAGATCTCCGTCGGGCGTCGTGGCGAGCTGGTGGTACAGCCACAGCACGTCCAGCGAACGCGCTTCGTCCACCAGACTCTCCTCGATCCAACCGTCCAGGAGCGCGAAGACGGGTTCGGGACACACGATCGTGTTGGGGGTGACCCCCACGCGGCGGGCATCGACCTGTCCCACCAGTCCGGCGGCCAACTGGAGCACTCTCTCCTCGGTGCAGCTGAGCACGGTGCATGGTGCGGCCGAGAGTGCACTCCCCATCAACTCGCCGCTACTGGGATGCCCGGCGATGAGGGCATCGCTGCCGGACAACTCGATGGGAATGTGAGGCAGGCGCTGGCCCGGCCAGGGACGGTTGGCCAGGGAAGGCCACTCCAGGCGTGCCACTCCGCCCAGCGCATCGAGTTCCGTGATCTCCGAAGATGCCGGTACATCCAGCGTCCGCAGGGCCTGCGCGAGCCGCCGGGGCAGGCTCAGGCCAACCTCCCCCAGAGCTTCCAGATTCCGCAATCCCCAGTCGCTGCACAGCGCCGCCGACCCGGCCAGAGAAAGTAGCCGGGGACTCAGCTCTCGCGCGGCGTGTGCAAGAGCGGACCACTGCTCACTGAGGGCGTCGGGAGCCTGAGAGAAGATCGGATGCCGAGATCCCGGCTCGGCGCGGGTTCTCGCCGCCTCGACAGAAGTGAAGACAGTCTCAAGCGCCCCCACGCATAGGTGGGGCCTTTCGGCGAACAGGGACAGAATCCAGGGTGGGGGCGCGGGACCGCAGAGCACGAGACAATCCTCGGGAAGCCAACGATCGACCGCGGCCAGGGCCTCCGTCATCGAGAGCGCGAAGGGGTCGTCGAGCTTGCTCGATTCGTCGCTCGGTCGCAGTAGGACCAGATCGACCGGAGCACAGCCACTCTGCTTGAGCAGAAGGACCCGTCCCCCTGGTTCTCCTTCCCACGCCACCGCAGCAAGAACCGATGTGTCGTCCTCAGGACGTCGGCTCTGCAGAAGTTGCACGAGATCCTGTGGAGGCCAGAGCAGACCGAAATGCTTGGCCAGCGGCGCGAGCGCATTCAGGGTGGACTCGTCAGCCCAGGCGGCGGCCAGCCGCTTTTCGTTGCAGGCCAGTCCCGCCACGATGCGAAGCAAGCTGGCGGGATCACGCGGCGGATAGACCGCCTGCAGGGCGAAAATCCCCTCCCGCAGCGCGGCCGGAGCACCCAGTGGATCCAAGAGAAGAATGCGGCAACGCAGCGCGAGCGCCTGTCCCTGCAAGGGATGCCCCTCTCGATCAGCCAGAGGCCCGAGTTGCATCAAGAGCCAGGTGGAGATCGCTTGCAGCAAATCCGCTTTGGTAGGAAGCCAGTCGTCCACCAGCTCACAGAGCCAACTCCGGCCCTCGTCTCCCCCATCGACCTTTGGATCCAGAAGATCGGGATTCACCGCCACGGCGTGACGCAGACATCCGCTCAGGTAGGCGCGTACCGCGGCCCAGTGCTCGTTGGGACTCAAGTGGAAGAGCTTGGACTTTCTCTGGAAATTGAGCGCGATCCCGAGCCGCGCCGTGGAGTCCAAATCGAGAGTTTCCCAATTGTCGGTGAGTCTGGCCCGAGCATCGTTTTCGTGCAGGGCCGCTACATCTTGGAGATCCTTGAAGAGACGTTCCGCCGCGGCGGGAAACGCCGGACCTTCCTCCTGTGGCTCCTCTCTCTTCACCAGACGGCGCATTCCGCGCAATAGCGGCTCCACGCCCTTCTCCATCAAAGGCGCACGCAGCCGTGAGCGGCCGTGGTCTTCACGGGCCGAGAAATAGAGCCGTTCTGCCGCGAGAAAATCCCCCGCCGTGAGACAGCGGCGCGACTCCTCGAGTTGAGACCAGTAGCTCATGCAATCACGCCCGGCATGAGTTTGCGTGGTGGGTGAATTAGACCGCGACTATCCTACTACGATGTTGACGAGTTTGTCAGGGACAACAATGACCTTCCTGACCTCTTTCCCCTCGAGCCACTGGGGAATCCGCCCGTGAGCCTGCGCCCTTTCTTGGAGTTCCTCGCGGCGCGTTCCCCGCTTCACTTCCATCTCGTCGCGGAGCTTTCCATTGACCTGGATCACGACCGTGACCACGTCGCGCTGGAGCGCGCGCTCATCCCAGCTGGGCCAGGTCTCATCGAAGACAGTGCGCTTACCGCCGAGCATCTGAAAGAGTTCCTCTCCCAAATGGGGGGCGAAGGGGGCCATCATCTTCACCCAGTCGAACACGATTTCTTTCGCCTTCGCGCCCCAGGATTCGACCGGCCTGGCTTGCGCATAGGCGTAGAGAGCGTTGGTGAATTCCATATGACGCGAGAGCGCAGTGTTGAATTGAAAACGATCCAAATCCTGCGTCGCCAACTTTACCGACTGATGGCGCAGGTAGCGTAGTTCTTCGAAGTCCTTCCCCTCGTCCTCTCCCCTGGCCTCCGCGAGAGCGGCGGCGTGCTCCTCGACGAAACGGAACACCCGGCTGAGATACTTGAACATGCCGTGGATTCCCTTGTCGTCCCAATCCCCTCCGCGCGTGTACTCGAAACCGAACATCAAGTAGGTCCGGAGCGTGTCGCTGCCGTACTTCTCCAGGTAGGCCTCCGGGTTCACCACGTTGCCGCGGCTCTTGCTCATGCGCGCTCCGTCGTTCGTGATGACACCTTGATGCACGAGTCTCTGGAAGGGTTCGTCAAACTCGACTTCCGAGAGACGCTGCAGGGCCTTGGCGATGAAGCGGGCGTACAGTAGATGCATGGCCGCGTGTTCCGCGCCTCCCACGTACTGGGTCACCGGGACCCACTGCTTCACCAATTCGCGATCGAAGGGAGCTTCATCGAGATGCGGACTCAGGTAGCGCAGATAGTACCAGCTCGAGTCGACGAAAGTGTCCATGGTGTCCACCTCGCGCTCGGCCTTGCCACCACACTTGGGACACTTCGTGTGCTTCCAGTGGGGATGCGCGGCCAGGGGACTCTCCCCCGTCGGCTTGAATTCCACGTCCTCGGGTAGCTCCACCGGCAAATCGGCCAAAGGAACCGGAACTTCGCCGCAGCTGGGGCAGTGCACGATGGGGATGGGCGCGCCCCAGTAGCGCTGGCGGCTGATCAGCCAGTCGCGCAGTCGGTAGTTGACCGTGCCTTCGCCCTTCTTCTCCTGCTCGAGCCAGGCGATGACCTTCGCACGCGCCTCGTCGCCCTTTGCGCCGTCAAAGCGTCCGCTCCTGCACATCGGACCGTCCTGTGTCCATGCGGCCTCGAGGACTTCATCGGCATCCCCGGATTCGGAGAGGATGACGCGCCGGATTTCCAAACCGTAGGCGCGGGCGAAATCGAAATCCCGCTCGTCGTGGGCGGGAACCGCCATGACCGCGCCCGTTCCGTAGGTGGCGAGCACGTAGTCGGCGACCCATACCGGAATTTTCTCGCCGTTGACGGGATTGATCGCGAAAGCTCCGGAGAAGACGCCTGTCTTCTGCCTCGCCAGGCTGGTGCGGTCGATCTCATTGAGCTTGGCGGCTTCGCGTACGTACTCCGCCACCGCGCTTCGCTGTGCTTCCGAGACGATACGATCGACCAGGGGATGCTCCGGTGCGAGCACCAAATAGGTGACGCCGAACACGGTATCGGGGCGGGTGGTGAATACGCTGAGATCGAGTTCTACCCCCTGGGAGCTGGAGGAGTCTCCGGGCTCGATCTGAAAGTGGATCAATGCGCCCTCGCTGCGGCCAATCCAGTTTCTTTGCATCGCGACGGTCTTGTGCGGCCACTCGATGCGATCGAGGCCCTCCAGTAACTCGTCGGCGAATTTGGTGATCGAAAAGAACCACTGGGTGAGCTCGCGTTGACGCACTTCGTTGTCGCAGCGTTCGCAGAGCCCGCCCGATACCTGCTCGTTCGCGAGCACGGTCTGACAGTGATCGCACCAGTTGACCGGTGCCTTGCCCCGGTAGGCGTAGCCGCCCTCATAGAGGCGCAGGAAGAGCCACTGCGTCCACTTGTAATATTCGGGAGTATGGGTCTGAATCTCGTACTTCCAGTCGTACATCGCCCCGAGCACCTTCAGTTGCTCCTGCATGAAGCTGATGTTCTCCTCGGTGTGAATTCTCGGATGCACGTTGCTCTTGATGGCGTAGTTCTCGGCCGGCAAACCGAATGAATCGAAACCCATCGGTTGGAACACCTTGTCACCGCGCATGCGCCTGTAGCGAGCCCAGGTGTCGGTGGGGCCGTAATTGAACCAGTGTCCCAGGTGCAGCTTGTTGCCCGAGGGATAGGAGAACATGACGAGGCAGTAGCAGTGAGGTCGCTCGTCGGCTTCCTTCAGCTTGGAATCGTGATTTCCCGACTCTTCCCACTGGCGGCGCCATTTGGGTTCGATTTGGTGCGGATGATAACCCGCCATGGCTTTTCTCGCTTCCGGCTCTGATGGGCGTCTTCAGCGTCCCGGCGACGTCCTTTGGGGACCCAAGGTGCGCTTGCCGTGCTCAGCCCTCGAAATTGGCTCGTGAAGTGATGAAATGTAGCGCATCGTCACCAGCGCGGCCAAAGGAAAAGGAATCGAGCGCTGCGCGAAGGAGCCCGTTCAGAGCCGCTTCGGCCGGGACCTTGCATGGGAAGGCAAAGCAGGCCAGGATAGTGGCTGTTTCTGTTAGGCTACGATATCCTGCAGCGCGGCTCTCCACGCGGAACTCATCCACCATCGTGCTCGAGGTGTTCATGGGGACGAAAACGCGATCAGATGCGCTGGATTTCGGCCTGGCGCTCTCCGGTGGAACCGCGAAGGTTCTGGCCCACATCGGCGTCCTCCTGGCATTCGAAGAGGAGAATTTGCGCCCGCGCGTTCTCTCCGGCACCAGCGGAGGCAGCGTGATCGCGGTAGCCTACGCCGCGGGACTCTCACCGCGGGAGTTGGCGGAGCGCGCCAAGATCCTCAACTGGCGCAAGCTCGCGGCAGTCGGCCTGCCCCGGCTCGGTCTGCTCTCCAGTCGACCCATCGAAGAGTTCGTGGTGGACCTTCTGGGCGACATTCGCTTCGAGGATCTCGACCCGCCGGTCCTGGTGGTCACCACCAATTTGCTGACCGGAGCGAAGACGGTCTTCCGCCAGGGGCGCGTGGCGCCGGTGGTGCGTGCTTCCTGCAGCATTCCGCAGATCTTCGCCCCGGTGGAAATCGATGGAGGCCTTTACACCGACGGCGGAGTCATCGAATACATGCCCATCGAGACTCTGCTCACCGCGCAGGCCGCGGTCAACGTCGGGGTCAACCTCGGGGCCTACCGGAATTACAGTCAGGCGCCCAAGAATTTGCTGGGGATGATGCTGCGCGTCACCAGCCTCGTTGCTTCTCGCAACGCACGCGCATCGGGAAGACTCGCGGATCTGGTACTGCGACCGGATCTCTCGCAATTCGGTGGATTCGATCTCGGTGCGGCCGAAGAGATGATCGAGGTGGGATATCACTGCGCGAAGGAGGCAGCTCCGCGCATCAAAGAACTCATCGAGGAGCGCTCCAGCCTGCTGGGACGCGTCAAACGAAAGCTCAAGGCAGGGGTCGACCACACCCTGGGCCCGGACCCGCTCAACGCACCAGAGTCACCGAGCGACTGACGAGCCTTCCGTCCATTTCGGCCACGACCCGGTACACACCGCTGGCCAGACCGCGGCCCTCGTGGTCAGTGGCTTCGAGCACTTCTTGGTGCATCACCCCCGCCTCGAGACGACAACCCCAATCCTTCAGACGCCGCCCCTTTGCGTCCACCAGGAAGAGCCGCACCCAACCCGATCGCTCACTGCTCAGCTGAATCTGCGTGCGTGGATTGAAAGGATTGGGTAGTACGCGCAATTCGAGTGGGGTGCGCCGGGAGGGCGCGACGGCCGTGGTGATCTTGGGCTGATCGCCGCACTCGTAGCAGGCACTTCTCCTGGCGCCGTTGCGCGGAGTGCTCCAGTAGCTTTCGGGCGAAGTCACGGCTTCACCCTCGTGCAGGTAAACGCGAAAGCCCCGATCCACCAGCATCTCGGCGTAGCCGTCGCCGTTGAGATCACTGATGACCGGTGCGAGCTTCCACGCGATCACCGGTAACTTCTGCGCTTTGGACTCGTCGACGGGATGCGAGCTGGCCAGGTCCCACTGCAAACGGGGATCGACCACTCCCTGTTGGTAAGCCACGATTCGACGCGTGCTGCCGTAACGCAATTCGTTCAACTGTTGCGTGTCCCGTTCGCGCCACGAGAGCTGCAGAGTGTAGTAGAGTTCGGGTCCTCCCGAAGCCACCATGTCACCCACGGACACCGGGGAGAGATCGCTTCTGAGCACTTCGAAGCTGGAATCACGAAACACCGGACCCGTGAGTTCGACCCTTGCCAGGGGAGTATCCCGGCCCGCGAGATCCACCTGGTGGACTCGGCTGAAAACTCTGCCGTCGCTTGCCTCCACCAGTACCGCGCACAGGACCGAGGAGCTGGTAGTCTGCACCCGCGACACCACGGGATTGGAGAGGGCCAGCACTTTGCCCTCCTCGGAGAGCTGCGCGGGAAAGCCCGCGAGCGCGGATCCGTTGGGCGAGATTCCCAAGATCCTGGCGCTACCGTCGGCCCGCAGCTCGCCCACGAAAACCGCGGGTTCGCTTCCTCCGCCGTAGATCACCGGCGGACTGAGCTTCGCGCTGGGATCCTCCACCACTGGCCAGCCGTTCACGGGGCTTCCATCCATGGTTCTGGCGTGGATCGTAGAGGCCACGCTGATGACGATCTCCTCGCTCCCATCCCCGTTCAGATCCCCCAAGGCGAGCTCTCCCTTGCTCGCCCCACCCAAGAGCCAGCGGTCCACGATTCCGCCGGCCGGATCGAGGATGATGGCCCCCTCGGTGGTCCCCAGTACGATGCGTGACTGCGCTCCCGTTCCCCACACCGAGGGCGCACTCAGGGGGAGGGCTGGCGTGGCCTCGGCCTGCGCGGTGAAATCACCCGCGAGGTTCAGGGTGTAGACCGACCCGAATTGTGATCCGATCACGATCTGAGGCCCTGAACCGAGGTCCGCGATCGCGGCCCCGGTCAGCTGCCCCGCGCGCGTGGAAGCCGTGAAGAAGTCGCGCGGGAAGGGAGCGCGCGGCCGCCCATTGGCGGAGTTCATCGAGATCAAATGACCCGTGTCGAGAATCGCGACGTTGTAGGTCAGGAAGATCTCCTCGGCTCCGTCGCCGTCGGCATCGTAGGGCATGGGCCTGCTCGCGGCCTGGTCCGAGAGCAGAATCGGCCAGGCCGTGTCGCCGAGAAAATTCACGATGGTCTTCAAGCGCCCCTGGCCCTCGCCCGAGATGCGTTTGACCACCACCAGATAATTGGATGTGGAGAGACCACTCAGGTCCAGAGTCTCGAGCGCTCCGAGCCCCGCGGTGCAGGAGCTGGCCACGAGTTCATATCCGTCGAGATCTTCGCGGTAGAGCAGGAGATCGAAATCGGCCGATCCGGGAACGGTGAGTTCCATGCGAAGATTGTCGGCCGCCGAAACCGGCATGCGCGCAGACCACACCGCTGATGAATTCACGGGTGAACCCAGAACGAAGCTCTCCTCCTCGCCGGGCCAGAACGAGCGTCTCACCGCGTTGACCGCGGCATCCACTTGAAGCAATCCGAAGCCCTCGATGGGATCGTGTCCCCCGCGATCGAGTGGAGGCGTGGCAGCCGCCCCGGGCTCCGCGGATTGAGTTTCCACCGCGGTGGCGCGCAAGAGTTCTTGGAGCCACTGAGTCTGCGACCGCTCGTAACGCCAGGGCCGGCCGCTCTCCCGCAGAGCTTGCGAGACGAGGCTCACGGCTCCCGCCACGTGAGCCGCGGCGATGCTCGTGCCCACGCGGCCACGATAGCTGTCATCGGGCTCGTTGTCGTCGCACACGATGGGTCCGGTCAGAGGATCACTGCCACCCCCCGGCGCCACCAAATCGGGACGAAGATCGAGCGAGGAGCCGGGAGTGTTGTACGCGGCAACTCGTCCGTCGGCGTCGGTGGCGGACACGCAGATCACTCCGTCCAGCCGGGCCGGCCAACCCATGCTCGCGTTGCGATCGTTCCCGGCGGGTGCGATCACCGCGACACCAGCATCGAGAAGCGCGTTCACCGCGTCGGAGATTCCCAAATCCTCATCCCATACCGCTCCGATCAGGCAGGCGTGGATGTGATGCGTTTGCACGTGATCCAGAACCCACTGGATCCCCAGCAGTAAATCGCTGGCCCAGACCTCCCAGCGACCCTCGAAGTTGTAGGTCTTGACCACCACGAAGCGCCCCGCCGGCGCCACGCCCCGGTGCTCGTCCGCGTTGCGTCCCGAAGCAAAGGCCGCGCTGGCCAGCGCCGTTCCGTGATAGTGATAATCGTAGGGCCCATCCGAGCCGCTGACGTCGTTGGTGACATCGTGCCAACCGACGATACGGATCCGCGTGTCGGCGCTCATCCCGGCCGAAGCATCGCTCCAATCGTCCGCGTCCCCCGCGTGGAGCAGAGGATTGTCGGCGTTGTCGTAGTCCACGTCCCCCAGGTTGTCGCAGGCCGCGTCGCAGCCGCTGTCCAGGATGGCCACGGTGGATCCCATGTCGCCGCGGAGATCGAGCTGATCCCACACGCGGGGGCGCGCTCCCACCAGGGCGGTCGTTCGCGAGAGAGCGGGAGTCCCGCTGCGATCGCGCACCAGGGTGCCCAGCGAGCCCCAGCTCGTCTCCACGGATTGCAGGCTGTCGGAGTCCGCCTCGAGAATCCACTGTCCGCTGAGTCGCGAGAGCTTCCCCTTCAGCTCGACGCTGCTCGACTGCTTCAGGCGCGCGTCGGCCAACACCGGATCGAAAGGAGTGAAAAACCAGCGCACGCGCCAGGGGGTCGCGGACTTGGCATCCTGGCTGGGCCAGGCTCCCCGGTCCGCGTCAGGAGGTCGATCGTCGGCATGCGCGACAACGCTCATGAGAGCAAGTCCCACAAGCACGAGCACCAGGCTGAACGAGGATCTCGTCATGGCTCCCGCTGGGTCGAAGGGAAGAGCGATCCCCTACAAACTACCCCCTGAAGCTCCGAAAGAGCAACGGGGGTCAGATCCGTACCCCACGGAGGTGCCTGAGTCGGCAACCGGAGTCCTCGAGGTCGATCGCGACCACATCGAAGCGCAGCTGGCGCCCGGTCCAGCGAAGGTCCTCTCTGTGGCGCAGAAGATGGCGGGCGCATTGGCGCAGACGCGCCCGTTTGCCCGGACCGATGGAGGCCGCCGCCGTGCTCCATGAAGCGGCGCCACGCAGTCGCACTTCCACGAACACGAGGGTGTTCTCGTCGCGGGCCAGAAGATCGATCTCCCCTCCCGCGCCTCTCCGGTTGGCGTCCAGAATCGACAGACCGCCCAAGCGCAGGTAGAGAGCCGCCATCTCTTGGGCGAGCGCTCCCCGACTCACGGCCTCTTGCTGGCCTCTCATGTTTTGCTCCAGGGGGAGGACGCGCGGCGGAGGCTTCGTTCAAGTTCGAAGCGTGACTCTCTGGCGGCAAGCGCAGGGATCAGACGCTTCCCCGCAGCTTTTCTGGCAGGGTGGCGCGCACGGGAGCGAAGCTGCGGCGATGGAGGGGGCAGGGGCCTACGCTGAGGAGGGCCTGCCGGTGTTGGGCCGTGGGATAACCCACGTGGCGATCGAAACCATAGGCAGGATAACGACGATGCCAGCTGTGCATGATGCGGTCGCGCAGCACCTTGGCCACGATGCTCGCCGCCGCGATGCAGAGGCTTCTCCCGTCGCCCTTCACCAGGGCGATCGCCGCATCAGGGGCGTTCGGAGGCAATCGGTTTCCGTCGATCAGAACGAGCTCGGGAGGAGGATCGAGACGCCGGATGGCCCGCTCCATTCCCAAAAGCGAGGCCCCGAGCACGTTGTGCGCATCAACTTCCGCGGCAGAGACCGCGACGGCGCTCCACTGCAGACAGCCCTGCACGATGCGCGCGAACGCGCGCTCCCGGGCCAGAGCGCTCAGGCGCTTGGAATCATCGACTCCCTCGATCTCCACCCCGAAGGGGAGCACGACCGTGGCGACCACCACCGGACCGGCCAGACACCCCCGCCCCACTTCGTCCACGCCGGCCAGACGACGCACGCCCGCGCTCCGCGCGAGCCTTCGATCGAAGCGAGTGAGTCGAGAGTTCAATTCTCCGCCTGGTCGGTGTCCTTCTTGTAATTTCGCTTCTCGGCGATACGGGCCGACTTTCCGATGCGGCTCTTCAGGTAGTTCAACTTCGACTGCCGCACCTGGCCCCGCTTCACCAGCTCGATCTTCTGCACGCTGGGGCTGTGCAAGGGAAACACGCGCTCAACCGGGATACCCGAACTCACCTTGCGAATGGTGAAGCTCTCCTCGATTCCCGTGCCGCTCTTGGCCAGAACGATCCCCTGGAAGAGCTGCGTGCGCGTCTTCTGCCCCTCTTGCACGCGAACGTGGACTTTCAGAGTATCGCCCACGGAGAAGCGGGGAAGCTCAGTATTGAGACCCTGCCTGCGAATCGCGTCCATGATGTTCACTTTCCTAACCTCCTACTTTCCGGACTCGTTTTCATGCTCGTCCAGAAGATCCGGGCGTCTCGCCCTGGTTCGCGCGAGACTGCATTGCCTGCGCCATTCATCGATGGCGGCGTGATCGCCCGAAAGCAGAACTTCCGGAACTTTCAAGCCTCGATACTCGGGCGGCCTGGTGTAGCTGGCCGCGTCGAGAAGACCTTCGCGTCCGCGGCTGAACGAATCTCCATCCGCGGAATCCATGTCCCCAAGAGCGCCGGGAATCCTGCGGATCACGGCATCCACCACGGCCAGGGCCGCCAGCTCTCCCCCGGAGAGCACGAAATCGCCCAGCGACAGTTCCTGTGCGGCCAAGAGTTCCACGATGCGCTCGTCGAAACCCTTGTATCTGCCGCACACCAGAACGAGTTGATCCTCCTCGGTGAACTCCTGGGCCAACTCCTGGTTGAAGGTGGGGCCCGTGGGGCTCATCAAGATGACTCTCGCGCCGCTGCGCCGCACCGACTCCACGGCCATCACCAGTGGGGGCGCCCGCAGAATCATCCCCGGTCCGCCGCCGTAGGGCGGCCCGTCCACCACTCCGTGC
This sequence comes from Candidatus Krumholzibacteriota bacterium, assembly GCA_963806035.1. Lineage (GTDB taxonomy): Bacteria > Krumholzibacteriota > Krumholzibacteriia > JAJRXK01 > JAJRXK01 > JAOZPE01. The sequence goes on from CAWDWO010000031.1 coordinate 29,188, forward strand.
CGATCCTCGCAAAATTGCCGCGGATCGGTCACCACCACGTCCACCAGCTTCGCCTCGATGGCCTTTCCCACCACGCCCGCGTCGAGAACGGCGCGGCACATCTGGGGAAACAAGCTGACGAGATCGATCCGCACGGCCGGCCCTTTCAGGGAGGCCTCACTCGTCCTCTTCACTCAAGAGACCCGGCATGGCCTCGATGACGAGACGTCCTCCCTCACGATCCAAACTCTTCACCACCGGTGGAATGACCGGGATGAGATGTTCGCGCCCTCCTTCGGCTCGTACCTGCAGCACGAGATTGGCGGGCAAGACCATCACGCCTTCCACCTGGCCGACGACCTCGCCTCCCGTCAACTCCACGCGCAGGCCGTGGTAGACGAAAGGATGGGGCTCCGCGGGCCGGGGAAAGTCGGGTCGGTCGTAATCCTCCGCCAAGAATCCGATGCTCTCGCCCACCATCGCCTCCGCGCCCTCGCGATCATCCACCCCGAGGAACTTGATCACCAGGCTCTCGCCCTGCTCGCGGGAGTGCTCGATGGCGATCACGCGGGAAGGGTCCTGTCCGCGGCGGCGGCGCAAATAGGGGCTCTGCATGACCGAGGCGAGATAATCCCCGTCGGGGAGAAACTTCAGCTCTCCCCGGAGTCCCACCGCGCGCACCAGTTCTCCCATGCTCACGAACATCGCTACCACCTGCGGGCGTTCAATCGACGATGTCGATCTCCACGCGCACGCCTTTGCGTCGCGCGACGCCCGATGCCAGGGTCCTCAGGGCCGAGGCGGTGGCTCCGTGCCGGCCAATGACCCGGCCGCGATCCTCCTCGTCGACCCGAACCTGGAATTGATGCACCTGGCCGCTGTGATTTTCCAGCACCTCGACCTTCTCGGGATGGGACACCATCCCCTTGACCATGGTTTCGACGAGTTTTCTCACGACGCGTCCGTTCCCTCGGCCTCACCCTGCGAGGCCTCCGCGGAATCTGCTGGTGCGGCCTTCTTCTCCTCAGCCGCTTCGGCGCCCTTGGCCTCGGCTTGGGCCGGGGCCTCATCACCCTCTGCAGAGGGCGTCCCTTCCTCCCCTGCGGCCTGTGCTTCCTCGCCTTCCTCCGCGCCCTCCGCCTTGGCCAGCTTGGCCTTCAAGTATGCCTTCTCGGCGTCCTCACGCTTCTTCAATTCAGCCGCATGGCTCTCGCTCAGCTGCTGGCGCGTCGCCTCCAGCCGCGAGCTGTGACGGCTTCGGTACTCCTCGACCTTGCTCTCGATCTCGGCGGCTTCCAGGCCGCTCTTCCGCAGATGCCAGCGGTAGAGAATTCCCTCGTTGCGCAGCAGCGAACGCGCGGTGTCGGACATGCCGGCGCCCTTCTCGAGCCACTCGATCGCCCTGTCGTGGTCGATCTTTACTTCGCGCGGCTTCACGAAGGGGTTGTAGTGACCCAGCTTGTCGATGTAGTCCCCGTCGCGGCGCTCACGACTGTCCAGCACCACGAGACGGTAGAAAGGATGCTTCTTGCGACCCATGCGGGTCAGGCGAATGGTAGCGGACATTTTCTTCAACTCCTTCGTGAAGTTCGAGCGGCTCGGGCTTGGCCGCCGCGGATCAAATCCGCGGAAACATGCCCTTGCCGAGGCGGTCGATCGATCCCGGCTTGGCCAGGACCTTCATCATTTTTTTCATGTCGCGGAATTGCTTGAGCAAGCGGTTCACGTCCACGACTTGCGTGCCGCTGCCCTTGGCGATCCTCTTGCGCCGACTGCCGTTGATGATCTCCGGCCGGCGACGTTCCTTGAGAGTCATCGAAGAGATGATGGCTTCCGTACGGGCCATTTGCTTCTCGTCGACTTTGGCTTCCTTGAGCATCTTCGCGTTCATCCCGGGCATCAGACCCAGAACCTGCTTCAGTGGCCCCATCTTCTTGATCTGGCGCAACTGGTCGAGAAAGTCCTCCAGGTCGAACTGCTGCTTGCGCAGCTTCTGCTCCATGCGCTTGGCTTTTTCCTCGTCGATTTCCTGCTGGGCTTTCTCGATGAGGCTGAGCATGTCGCCCATGCCCAGAATGCGCCCCGCGATCCGATCGGGGTGAAACACGTCGAGTTCGTTCGGCTTCTCGCCCGTACTGACGAACTTGATCGGCTTGCCCGTGACTTCGACCATGCTGAGCGCGGCGCCACCGCGCGCATCGCCGTCGAGTTTGGTCAGGACGGAGCCGGTAACACCGATCTTTTCGTCGAAGGTCCTCGCGATCGAGACCGCCTCTTGTCCGGTCATGGCGTCGAGCACCAGAAGCCGCTCGCTCGGCTGCAGCTTCTCGGAGAGAGCCGCGAGCTCGACCATGAGCGCTTCGTCGATCTGGAGGCGACCGGCGGTATCGACCACCAGCACGTCGCAGAGTTCCTGCAGGGCGTGGCGCTGCGCTTCTTGCGCCACCTGCACCACGTCTTTGGTCTCTTTGTTGGTATAGACCGCCACCTCACACTGCCCGGCAAGAGTCTCGAGCTGCTCGATCGCGGCGGGGCGTTGCAGGTCGCAGGCAACGAGTAGAGGACGGCGGCCCATCGATTTCAGGTGCAGAGCCAGCTTGGCGCTGAAAGTGGTCTTCCCCGAACCCTGCAGACCCATCACGAGAACCGCGACCGGAGGGGAGCCTTCCAACTTGAGTGAGGCGGTGGATCCGCCCAGAAGAGCAATGAGCTCCTCGTGAACGATCTTCACCATCTGCTGTCCCGGGCTCAGGCTCTTGAGGACCTCGGCGCCCAGGGCCTTCTCGCGCACCCGCTCCACGAAGCCGCGCGCCACCGAGAGTTCCACGTCCGCCGCCAGCAGAGCGCGGCGGATCTCGCGCAGGCCTTCGGCCATGTTCTCTTCGCTGAGCTTCCCCTGACCGGAGAGGCTCTTGAAGACTCCTTCGAGTTTGGACTGCAGATCCTGGAACATGGTCACGAAAAATGGCTGGCGTAAAATTCCGACGCCGACCGGGGTGAGTGCATACGAACGCCCCGGCGGTAGAGCCGCAGAGCGGGCAAAAAAGAATCAGCCTGGCACAATAGCAGCTCGGGGGGTCTCGCGCAAGGCCGCGTCATACAAGGAGATCGCGCCCTGGCTGCCCCTGAGGACGGCTCAGGCCCCGCGCAGGCTCCGCGTAATGGCCGGGTAGTCCTGCGAGCCGAAGAAAGAGGACCCCGAGACCAGGATCTCCGCGCCGGCCTCGCGCGCCAGAGGAGCCGTTTCGGCGTCGATTCCGCCGTCGATCTCCAGCACGCACCCGTGGCCGTCCGCCTCGCGCCAGGCCCGCAGCTGCTCGATTTTGGGCAAAACGCTGCGATCGAAGGCCTGACCGGCGAAACCGGGGTGCACCGACATCACCAGAAAGAGATCGCAGCTCGCGAAGAGGGCCCGATGCTCCCTCTCGCGCAGCGGACTGGCGGGATTCAGGGCCAGGCCGGCCCTACCGCCCTTCTTCTGGATCTGCCGCACGATTGCGCCATGATCGAGGGGGAGCTCCAGGTGAAAGCTGACGCAGCTCACGCCCGCGTCCAAAAAGCGCATGGCATAGTCCAGCGGATCCTCCACCATCAGGTGACAGTCGACCGGAATCCGGCTCGTCTTGCAGATGGCGCGCGCGAAATGGGGGCCGTAGCTGAGGTTGTCCACGAAGTGGCCATCCATGATATCCAGGTGGAAGAGATCGGCGCCCGCGTCCTGCGCGTCCTCCATTTCCTCAGCGAGGTGCAGGAGGTCGGCCGAGAGCAGGGACGGCGCCACCGCCACCTTGGGCTCAGTCCTGTTTGGAAGCCACCAGCTCAATGCTCCCCCCTCCCACGATGCGCGAGCCGGCCAGAGGCCACTGCTTGAGGATCGTGCCGGGAAACGAACCCGCGTCGGCGGCGTAGGTGATGCGGCGCAGCTCGAATCCGGCCGCGCTCAACTCCGCTCGAACTTTGACCAGGCTGCGGCCCACGAAGGAGGGCACCCGGTAGTATTCTCGCTCCCGTTCCTCGCGCAAAAGGACGTCCACCACCGTACCACTCGGCACCTGCGCGCCCGGCTGCGGACGCTGCGCCGCGATGCCGATACGACCCACGGGATCGTAGGAGCGGGCCACCCTGCCAACTTTGAGGTTCTCCCGCAACAGCGAGATCTCGCACTGGCGCAGACTCATGCCCAAAAGGTCGGGGACGCGCGCGTAGGCTTCCCCCTTGCTCACCACCAGTCGGATCTCCCGTCCTTTGCGCACCGAACGGAGCGCGCGGGGCGCTTGCTCGAGCACGATGCCCGGCGGGGTCTGGTCCTGATAGACCTCGTCCCCCACCTCGACCGCCAGGCCAATCCGCTTGGCTTCCTCGCGGGCCTGCGCCAATGGCAGTCCTTTCAACTCGGGCACCAGAACCGCCTGCTGACGGTGAACCAACCAGGGAAGGAAAGTCGAGTTCGCGAGCACGATTCCCACGAAGATCGCCACCACGATCAACAGAAGCGTCATGAAGAAGCGTCCTACCGTCACGACCCTGTCTCCTTGCGCGTGAGAACCGCGGCGAACGCGCCATCGCAACCGTGCAGATGCGGCCAGACGCGGAGTCGTCCGTCGTGCACGAGCTCTTTGGGAACGCGAGCCGGCACTTGGAGTTCCACGAGGTCCTCACGCTCGGCGAGAACCGCGTCGACCACCGCCTCGTTCTCTTCACGCTCCAGCGAGCAGGTAGCGTACACGATGATGCCGCCGAAAGCACAGAGTTCAACCGCCGAGTTGAGCAGTTCGCGTTGCAAGCGCGGCAACTCGACGAGGTCGCTGGGCTTCCTGCGCCAACGGGCCTCGTGCCGCCGGGCCAGAACTCCGGTTCCACTGCAAGGCGCGTCCACCAGGACGGCGTCGAAGCTGCCCGGCAAGAGAGGCGGCCGTGTCCCGTCCGCCACCAGAGGCGCCAGGTTCGCAAGATCCAGCCGCCGCCGGGTGTCCAGGAGGCGCCGCATTCTGCTCAGCTGCGTATCGAGCGCCACCACCGTCGCCGACGGCCCGAAGCTCTCGGCCAGCTGGGCGGCTTTCCCGCCGGGAGCCGCGCACAGATCCAGGATCAGCCGGATCGAATCGTTCGTGAAGAGCGTAGGTACCAGCTGCGCTGCCTCGTCCTGGATCGTCACGAAGGGTCCGAGCTCGTCCAGCACGCGCGGAGCGGGCACCCTGCTCTCTAGAACCAGCGCGTTTTCGGCCCATCGTCCCGGCAGGAGCTTCCATTCACGTTCTTGCGCGGCGGCGATGATTCTCTCTCTGTCTTCTGCGCGGGTCCTCAGGACCAGGGGGGGCCGTCGGTTGTTCGCTTCGCACAGGGCGAGGAGCTGATCTGGGGGAAGAATCTCGGCCCAACGCTCCACCAGCCAACGTGGATGGCTGAGCCAGCTCAGCGCGTACTCTAGAGGATCCTCTTGCGCGGAGGGAAAATGCGCGCGGGGACCCTCGCGTGCGACCCGACGCAGAACCCCGTTCACGAATCCCGCCGCGTGCGCGCACTGCAGTGCGCGCGTCAGCTCGACGCACTGGGATACCACGGCATGCTGCGGGCTGCGCAACTCGCAGAGTTCGTGCAGTCCCAGCCAGAGTGCGACGCGGACGGGGGTCTGTGGAGCTTGCTTGGCCAGACGGCGCAGCAGGTAGTCATAGCGTCCGTGCAAGCGGACACAGCCATACACCAGTTCGCGGACTCGGCGCCGTTCCGCGGCGCGCGTGCGTGCGCTGGGCTGCGAAGCATCTTCCGATTCGAATTCGCTCAGAATCTCGCGCACGTAGCCCTTCTGCGAGAGCCATTGCAGGAGCACGCGCGCCGCGCGCAGACGCACCGGATCGAGGGATGCCGAGTGACGAGGCGAGGGTGCCTGGCGCGCACTCATCCTAGAGGCGGACCCGCGCGGGCACGTCCGCCAAAGGCGAGAGTTTGTCTCCCGCGCGCAGAGGAAAGCCGCGCGCGAACTGGAGAGGCGGCAAAAAACGGCCGCCCGCTCTCTGGACGAAATGAATTCGAACCGCCCCCTGCGCGCACCCGACGCTCATTCCCTCCTCGTCGATCGCGAGGATCTCACCGGCCTTGCCCTGAAGCTCGGGCAGCAGACGACTTCCTTTCAGCTTCAGGGTCTCCCCATCCCTGAAGACCGCCACTCCCGGCCAGGGACAGAGTCCGCGAATGCGATCGTGGACCTCCTGTGCACTTCGCGCGAAATCCACCGTGCCCTCTTCTTTGCGCAGCATCGGGGCAATGGTCACCCCTTCGCTCGCCTGAGGCCGGGGGGCGAGTCCTCGCGACTGAATTTCGTCGATCGTGTGCAGCAGGAGCTGCGCTCCCAATACGGCAAGCCGGTCGTGAAGCTCGCCCGCGGTTTCCTCGGGCCCGATCCGGGTTTCCTTTTGCGCGTAGACGGGGCCGGTGTCCATCCCCTTTTCCAAGCGCATGGTGCACACTCCGGTCCGCTCGTCGCCGGCAATGATCGCGCGATGGATGGGTGCCGCGCCGCGCCAGCGCGGAAGCAAGGAAGCGTGGACATTCAGGCAACCCAGAGAGGGGCCGTGCAAGAGGGGTTCACGAATGAGATGACCGAATGCAACCACCACCGCGAGCTGCGGCGAACAGTCGAGAATTTGTCGGTAGGCTTCCTGGCGGGCTTTGGGCTGCAAAGCCATGTCCCGCAGACCCAGTTCTTTCGCGCGCCGTCGGACCGGAGTGGGAAGAGGGGTACGCCCGCGTCCTCTCGCCTTGTCCGGCTGCGTCACCACCAACGCGAGTTCGTGACCAGCCCGGACGAGAGCTTCCAGAGAGGGGATCGCGAACTCGGGAGAACCGAGGAAGACGAGACGCACGATCAGCCGGCTTTCGACTTGCGCGAAAGAGATTTGAGCTTTTTGGCCAGGAGCTTTCGTTTGAGCATGGGCAGATGATCCACGAAGAGGACCCCTTCCAGATGATCGAACTCGTGCTGGACGATGCGCGCGAGAAGGCCGTCGTCGCTGAGTTCACAACTCCTTCCGTTGAGATCCTGATACACCGCTTCGATCCGCACGGGGCGCTCCACGTCGGCCGTGATGCCCGGAAGCGAGAGGCAGCCCTCGCTGAAGGAGGCGCGCTCGGAACTGAGGAAGGTCAATTCTGGATTCACCAGGGGGAGAATGCGCGGCCAACCGTCACGCTCGTCCCGGGCGATGAGCATGCGTAGATCCCGGCCCACTTGAGGCGCGGCGAGACCGATTCCATCCTCGCGCATCATGGCCTGGATCATTCCGTCGCAGAGCTCGCGCAGCTCGTCGTCGAAGCGCTCCACCGGCCGGCAGGTGGAACGCAGAATCTCGCTCCCGTAGAGATAGATCTCCAGTTCGTCGCTCATCGTGCCTCTCTGGAAACTCTCAATTCTTCTCGCTCACCACACCCGCCACCGAACCCCGGGAGATCTCCACCTTCACTCCTTCGCCGATGGTGGCCACGATGATGCCGCGATCTTCTTTCACGTTGAGCACGGTCGCATGCAGTCCGCCGTTGGTAATGATGCGATCTCCCTTCCTCAACGAAGCCAGCATCGCCTTGTGTTCCTTCTGGCGCTTGGCTTGGGGCCGCCACATCAAAAAATAGAAAATGAGCAGAAACGCGAGAAAAAGCGGCATCATCGACCAGGGTGACGCCGACTGACCTCCCTGGGGAGGCGCCGAAAACGCGGGAACGAGGACGGCGAGGGACGCAGTATGAATAGGGCTCAAGAGCCACCTCCAGAACAGGGTTTGCGCTCAGTCTAGGTGTGCGTGGAATTTCAGGCAAGCTCACACCGGACCCAAGAGCCGCGGCCCGGCGCGCCTACGATGAGTGCCGGAGCATGGCTTCAATCAGGGCACACGCCCGTTCTCCGCCTGATAGCGGGTCAGAAAGCTCGTCCGATACTCAGCCAGCGCGCCCTTCTGCACGGCCTGCCGGATCTCAGCCATGAGAGTCTGATAAAACGTGAGATTGTGCAGGGTGCAGAGCACCGGCCCGAGAATCTCTCCGGCGATGGTGAGATGCCGCAGGTATGCGCGCGTGTGCTTCTGGCAGGCCAAACACGAGCAGCCCTCTTCGAGCGGACGCTCATCGGACGCGAATCTCGCGTTGCGCAATGCTAGCCGTCCCTCGTGGGTCATGAGCGTACCGTTGCGCGCCATCCGGGTGGGCAGGACACAGTCGAACATGTCCACCCCGCCTTCGACCGCGGCCAGAATGTCCTCGGGGAAGCCCACCCCCATGAGGTAACGGGGCTTCTCTTGCGGAAGCAGTGCCGCGCTGAAAGCGCTCAGGCGATGCAGATCCTCCTTGCTCTCGCCCACCGAGAGGCCCCCTATCGCATAGCCGGGAAAGTCCAGAGCTGTCAGTTCGCGGGCGCTGCGCTCGCGCTGGGACTTCGAAACGCCTCCCTGCATGATCCCGAACAACACTTGCTCGTGTCCTGCTTCGTTTCTGCGACGCGGACCGAACGCCTTCAGACAGCGTTGCGCCCAGCGCGTGGTCCGGCTCACGGCCTCCTCGACCAGCTGTTCCGCGGCGGGAAGTGCCACACAGTGGTCGAAGGCCATCACCACGTCGGCGCCCAGAGCGGCCTGGATCTCCATGCTGGATTCGGGGCTGAGGAAATGCTCGGAACCATCCAGGTGGGAGCGAAAGCGCACGCCCTCCTCGCTGAGACGATTCAAATCCGAGAGAGAGAAGACCTGGAACCCGCCGCTGTCGGTGAGCATCGAGCCGTCGTAGGCCATGAAGCGATGCAGTCCACCCAGCTCCTGAATGCGCTGATGGGTGGGCCTGAGGTACAGGTGGTAGGTGTTCGCGAGGATCATGCGAGCCCCCGTGCTCGCCAGCTGGTCCACCGTGAGACCCTTGACCGTGGCCTGTGTTCCCACCGGCATGAAGACCGGAGTCTCGACGATCCCGTGGTCGGTATGCAGACGTCCGCGTCGAGCCGCGCCGTCGCTGGCCAGTACTTCGAAGGAAAATCCGCTCATCGCGCGCCCGACCTCTCGATCCAGTTGGCGTCTCCGTAGGAATAAAAACGATAGTCATGGCGCAGGGCATGAGCATAGGCCTCGCGCCAGCGCTCGCCCGCGAAAGCCGCGACCAGCAGCAAGAGGCTGCTCTTGGGCAGATGGAAGTTGGTCAGGAGCACGTCCACCCAGCGAAAGCGGTGACCGGGACGAATGAAGAGAGAGGTCGTGCCTGACACCTCTTTCTCCGGCTCCGCGGGCAGACTCTCGAGGCTGCGGCAGGCAGTGGTTCCCACCGCGACCACGCGCCCACCGCGAGCGCGACACCGCTTCACGGCCTCCACTGTTTTTCGGGGCACCAGGTAGCGCTCGGCGTGGAGGGAGCCGCGGCGCAGCTCATCTTCACTCAAGGGTAGAAAGGTGCCCGGACCCACGTGCAGCGTCACGAAAGCCCGCTGCACCCCCTTTTCGTCCAGTGCGGCGAGAAGATCCTCATCGAAGTGGAGCCCGGCGGTGGGAGCCGCCACCGATCCCGTCTCCTTCGCGAACACCGTCTGGTAGCGTTCGCTATCCGCCTCGTCATCCGCGCGTTGGATGTAGGGAGGCAGGGGGACGTGTCCGTGGCGCTGCGCATAGTCCAGCGGGGAGCGACCGTCTTCGAGCCAAACGCGTCGCATGCCGCGTTCGAGACGCTCCCCCACCACCATTTCGCCTCCCCCCTCCAGCAGGACCTCGGTTCCCGGCGCAAGACGGCGACCCGGCCGGACCAGGGCCGACCAACTTCGAACGGGCGCTGAATCGGGCGCGGGATCGGTCAAGAGGATCTCAACTCTCGCTGACCCGCCCTTCTTCTTTCCGTAGAGTCGAGCGGGAAAGACCTTAGTATCGTTGAGCACGAGAAGGTCGGAGGGTGCGAGCAGATGCTTCAGGTCCTGGATCGTGCCGTCCTGGAATGCTCCCTTAGCTTCCCAAACGAGAAGTTTGGCATCGTGGCGCCGCGCGAGAGGACGCTGGGCGATCTTCTCCTGGGGAAGATCGAAGTCGTAGGCAGCGAGTTCGTCAGCGGGTGGCATCAGAAGAGATCGGGCTCTCTCTGTTGCGCCGGCACCGCAAGGCCCAGGTGCTGAAAAGCCTTGGGCGTGGCCATGCGGCCACGGGAAGTCCGGTGCACGAGGCCCTCCTGGATGAGGAAGGGCTCCACCACGTCCTCCAAGGTATCGCTCTCCTCGCCCAGGCTGACGGCGAGAGTCGACAGGCCCACCGGGCCTCCCTGGAAGTCGCTCGTGATCACTCGCAAGTACGAGCGATCCAGATTTTCCAATCCCAGATGGTCCACCTCGAGCAATTCCAGCGCGCGTTGCACGATTCCGCGATCCACGGAACGATGCCCTTCGACCTGCGCGACGTCCCGCACGCGCCGCAGGATGCGATTCGCCACCCGGGGCGTTCCGCGGCTCCGGCGCGCGATCTCGATGGTGCCATCCTCGCTCAGCTCCATCTCGAGCAGCTTGGCGCTGCGAGCCACGATCCGCGCGAGCTCCGCCGGAGGGTAAAACTCCAGATGCAGCACGATCCCGAAACGCGATCGCAGGGCCGGGGTCAAGAGTCCCGCGCGCGTCGTCGCGCCCACCAGAGTGAAGGGCTCCAAATCGAGCTGGTAATGGCGCGCGGCGGGACCCTTGTCGATGACCAGTTCGACGCGAAAGTCCTCCATCGCCGGATAGAGATGCTCCTCCACCACGCGGTTCAGCCGGTGGATCTCGTCGACGAAAACACATTGCCGGCCTTCGTCACGAGTCAGAATGGAGAGAAGCTCTGCTCCATTGCTGAAGGCGGGGCCGCTCGTGACGCGCAATTGCGCGCCCAATTCCTTGGCCACGATGCCCGCCAGAGTGGTCTTGCCCAGGCCGGGAGGGCCGTGCAGAAGCAGATGGTCCAGAGCTTCCCCCCGCTCCTTTGCGGCCCGGATGAAGAGGGCGAGCTGCACCTTCAAGCGCTCTTGACCGATGAACTCCGCCAGACTCTGCGGTCTCAATGCCCGGTCTTTTTCGGCTTCACCGCCGGGCTGTGGACGCGGGTCGGTGAGTCTCTCCTTCGGCTCCATCACATCTTCCTCGGCTGACTCTCTAAATGGCTACTGCGCGCAGAGCGCGTCGCACGATTTCCTCCACCGGCGCATTCTCCCTCTCCTGTAGCGTCAAGCTGCCGACGGCACGCCGGGCGGCCTCCAGGCTCAGTCCCATGCCCAGAAGGGCAAGGGTCGCCTCCTCGTCCGAACTCGCCTTGCCCTGGGGCGATCCCGGGTAGTTCGCGATGGGAGAGATCTCGCGATCGCGCAACTCGACGACGAGACGTTCGGCCGTCTTCTTGCCCACTCCCTTGATCCGGGTCAAGGGCGCCGCATCGCCCCGCCGCGCTCCGTCCAGAATGAGTTGGAAATCCTCATCACCCAGGATGGCCAGGGCGAGCTTGGGCCCCACTCCACTGATCGAGAGGAGCGCCTTGAAGATCTCTCGCTCCGAGGGACTGAAGAAGCCGTAGAGCGTCAGGTCGTCCTCACGAACGTGGAGGTGCGTGTAGAGCTTCACCTCGTGCCCCACCGGGGGCAGCCGGCGCCGCAGACGCTCGGGGACCAAAATTGCGTAACCCACGCCGCCGTCGGACACGACGACGGTCTCACTGGAGACATCCTCCAGGCGTCCCGCGATGAATGCGTACATTGGACCTCCAGAGGAATTCAAGCTCCGAGCCGGCCCGCCAAACTCCGCCTGGTCTGCAGGTTGGCCGCGTGACAGATGGCCATGGCGAGTGCGTCCGTGCTGTCGGGCTCCTTCTCGTCCACCTCGACGCCCAAAAGACGCGAGACCATGCTCGCCACCTGCGCCTTGCTCGCCCGGCCGTTCCCCGTGACGGCCTTTTTGATCTCAGCCGGCGCGTACTCCGCGAGCTGATATCCGCGTTGCCCAACCGCCAGCAGGATGATCCCCCGTGCCTGCCCCAGGGTCAACGCCGAGGCTTGGTTCTTGGCCACGAAAACCCGCTCGATGGCGACTTCGACCGCTGACGCGCTCTCAGAGCCGCAAGATTCCTCCAGAAGCTCGCACAGACGAGCGTGCAGGAAAGCGAGACGCTGGTGCAGCGGCTTGCCAGTCGGGGCCTTCAGGGTGCCGTGAGTCAGGTGCTTCAACTTGCTGCCGTCGGATTCGATCACGGCGTAGCCCATCCGCTGGCTTCCCGGATCGAGGCCGACGATCAAGCTCATGCCAGCTCTTCTTGCAGCGCAGCCATCTCTTCCTCGGGAATGTCCAGATTCGCGCTGACCTGCTGGGTGTCGTCCAGATCGTCCAGAGCGTTGATCAGCTTCAGCAGGCGCAGCGCGTCCTCGCCGGTCACCGTGATGGTGGTGGAAGGAACGGGTGTGAGTTCGGCGGAGAGAGTCGTCAGTCCGGCCTCGGCCAGGGCCGAGTTCACCGCGTGAAACGCCTCGCGGGGACAGGTGACCTCCACCGTCCCCCCCTCTTCCTGCACGTCCTCCGCGCCCGCGTCGATCACGACCTCCATGACGCGTTCTTCGTCCGCCACCGATGCATCCAGGCTGAAGATGCCCTTGGTCTCGAAGAGATAGGCCACGCTGCCTGGGTCGGCCATCTTACCGCCGTACTTGCTGAAAGCGTGCCGTACATCGGCCGCGGTGCGATTGGTGTTGTCCGTCACGGTCGAAACCAGGATCGCCACTCCACCGTGTCCGTAGCCCTCGTAGGTGATTTCCTCGTAGCGCGCGCCCTCGACCTCTCCGGTGCCTCTCTTGATCGCGCGCTCGATGTTGTCCTTGGGCATGTTCTGCCCGCGCGCGTTCTCGATGGCGGTGCGAAGTCTCGGATTGGTTTCGAGATCGCCGCCGCCGTCGCGCGCGGCGATGGTGATTTCCTTGCCCAGACGCGTGAAGAGCTTGCCCCGTTTGGCGTCGGCGGCACCCTTCTTGCGCTTGATGGTGGCCCACTTGGAATGTCCTGACACCGTGTCCTCCTGCCTCGCTCTAGGCCTCTTCGTGTTCCTTCTTGGCGGACTCGACGATCTTGTTCATCAGCTCGCCCGGCACTTCCTCGTAACCCTGGAACTTGCGCGTGTGGGTGCCGCGACCCTGGGTCATGCTCCTCAGGCTGGTGCTGTAGCGGTAGAGCTCGGCCAGAGGCACGTGCGCCTTGACCACCGCGAAATGGCCCTGGTTCTCGGTGCCCATGATCCGTCCCCGCCGCGAGCTCAGATCGCCCATGACGTCGCCCATGACCTCGTCCGGACATTTCACTTCGATTTCGTAGATGGGTTCCAGCAGGACGGCCTGCGTCTTGGCGAAGCACTCGCGGAGGGCAGTGGAAGCGGCGGTCTTGAACGCGGCTTCGCTGGAATCCACCGCGTGGAAGCCTCCATCGTAGAGCGTGGCCTTCAGATCGACGACCTGGCACTTGGCCAGAGGACCTCTCTGCATGGATTCCTTGAGGCCCTTCTCCACCGCCGGGATGAACTTTCCCGGAATCGCACCGCCCACGATCGCATTCACGAATTCGAATCCCGCCCCGCGCGGCTGCGACTCGAAACGGAGGCTCACGTCCGCGAACTGTCCGCGTCCGCCCGTCTGCTTCTTGTGTCGCGCCTGTATCTCGATCTTGCCCTTGATGGTCTCCAGATAGGGAATCTTCGGCTCGCGGCGTTCCACTTCCACCCCGGTGGCTTCCTTGAGATTCTGCAGGATGATGTCGAAATGCAGCTCACCCTGCCCCTGCATGACCATCTCGTGGGTCTGGGGATCCATCTCGATCGAGAAGGTGGGGTCCTCCTCGCGGATCTTGTGCAGACCATTGACCATCTTGTCGTCGTCGCCCGCACCGACCGGGCTGATGGCCATGCGGCTGTTGGTCTCCGGGTAGGGAATGGGCTTGAAGAGGGCGTTGGAGCTCTTCTCGCCCAGGGTGTCACCGGCATGAGTGTCCTTCAGCTTGACTGCGGCGCCGAAATCTCCGCAACCGATGGCTTCGATCTTCTCCCGGTTCTTTCCCTCGAGTTGAAAGAGCTGCGTGAGCCGCTCGCTGTGTCCCCGGCTCAGATTGATCACTTCGTCGCCCGAGGAGATTTCGGATCCGTAGACCCGCATCAGCGCGAACTCGCCCGCTTCCTTCTCCAGAGAGATCTTGAAGACTCGGGCGGCAAGCGGAGCGCTCGGACCGATCTTGATCTTGGTCGGCTCGCCCTTCTGATCGATCGCCTCGATTTCGTTGAACGCATCCGCCGCCGGCAGATACTCCTTCACGTAGTGCAGCATCTGCTTCATCCCGCGCAGCGAATGCGCGCTCACCGCGCACACGGGGATGAACGAGCGGTCCCTCACTCCGATGCGGATCCCCTTGACGATTTCCTCGTAGCTGAGGGTGCCCTCCTCGAGAAATTTCTCGACCAGGCCATCGTCATGTTCCGCCGCGGCATTCAGCAAGTCCTCACGGGTCGTTTCGTAGATCTCTTTCATCTCGGCGGGAATCTCAGCTTCCTTCGATTCACCCTTCTCGTCGTAGAGATAGGCCTTGCCCAGAGCGACATCGATCACGCCGCGGAAATCGTCGCCATCGCCGATGGGCAGCTGAATCGGGATCGCCTTCGAACTGAGTTGCTTGTGGATCTGCTCGAGGGCCGAGGTGAAGTTGGCGTGCTCCTTGTCCATCTTGGAGACCACGATCATGGTGGGCAGCTTCAGCTCGTCGAGCTTCTCCCAGAGGCTCTCCGTCCCCACCTCCACTCCACCGTCGGCGCGCACCAGCACGATGGCGCTCTCCACCACCGACAGGGCCGCCATCACGTCGCCGCGAAAATCCTCGAAACCGGGAGTGTCGAGGATGTTGAACTTGGTGCCTTCGTATTCGCAGGCGCCCAATGCCAGATAGATACTGGTCTTGCGCTCGATTTCGTTGGGGTGATAGTCCAGGTTACTGCTTCCCTCGTCCACGCTGCCCATCCGTCCGATGGCCTTCGTCTTGTAGAGAATAGCTTCTGCCAAAGTCGTCTTCCCGGCCGCCTGATGGGAAAGGAGGGCCAGATTGCGAATTTTCGAGGGCTCATAGGTCTTCAAGGCCGATGCCTCCCGACTCTTGGTCGTGGGAAAGGAAGCGTCCCCGCCGTTTCTTTCGTCGCCAAACACTGCCAAAGCGCGGTGCTCGGTGCGGGGTCGAGCGTTAGAACACGCTAATCTAGCGCGTTTGCCAAAAGAGTGTCAACGTGGCGCGTGCGCGCAAGGTACAGTTTCGGTTGGGCTTTCCCTGGCGATTTCGCCACCGTATATTGGACCTGCCGCGGGCGGGGGCGATCTGCGCGCCCGGGGCTTAGGTCTTTACAGTCCGCCAGTCGAGAGGCTAGATTCTTCCGGCTGCTAGCTCAGCGGGTGACGATCCACATCGCTTTCCCTCGCGCGCCGCGGGATGGGAGGAGATAGGCCCCGCTCGTAGCTTATGCGACCTTTATTCACCCTATCCCGCCCCGCGGCTGGGCTCTTCAGGTCTATGTCTCAGTTATCGCATTCGAATCGCCTTCCCTCGCGTACGCCGCTTCGCTCGATTCCCATGGCTGCTGTGCTTCTGGCGTTGTTCTCTCTGCTGCTGGCGACCAGCGCGGCGGCCCAACCCAAGAAGAAGGACGAGAACGAGCGCAAGCTGGGGCAGATCCGCCGGATCGAGCTCTCCGTCTTCGGAGGCCTGTTCGGGGGGGTGACCTATCTGAGTCTGCCTCCGATCGCCCCTCAGACCACCGACCTCGGCGCCTCGCAGATCCTGGACTTCGATGACGATCTGCTGGCCCAGCCCAAGTATCCCGGCCAGATCGATGCGGTGCAGAAGAGCGTCGACAGCGGTTACTACGGGGGTCTCAGCGCCACCTTCTATCTGACCGACGCTTTCGGCCTGGAGCTCATCGGAGCCTATGGCCAGTCCCAGGCCAAAATCACGGGCCAGTACCAGGATCCCACCGGGGTCGATACGCAGAATCCCTTCTACGACCCCTCTCAGGCCGATGGGCGCTTCGAATGGGACCGCTCGGACATGACCTGGGTGCAGGGCGGCGCCAACATGGTCTTCATCTTCGGAAAGCGGACGCTGAGACCCTATCTGCTCCTGGGTCTGGGAGGGGTGCTCAACAGCTTCCCCAACGCCAACAGCGTGGGTGCGCTCTACTTTCAGTATGGAGGCGGCCTGCGCTACGAGCTGAACGACCGCCTGGCCATCAAGATGGGCGTCTCCTCCGCCCTCTTCAGCTGGAGCCAGGACGAGATCGATCTGAACCGGGCCGTGCAGTACCCGATGGCGAGCATCGGCGTGGTCTGGAAGCACGAGGTTCCCCCGGAAGCCTACCAGGACGACGATTCCAAGACGGAGCCGGAGAATCCGCAGACCAAGAAGCCGCAAGACTCTGGAAGCAAAGGTTAGAATTCCCACGCCCGGAAGCTGACGCGATCGAGCGCGCCTCGGCAAGACCCACCTACGCGACAAAAGAGAAGAGGCGCCCCATACAGGGCGCCTCTTCTACACTCAGCTGAAGGACCGCGGCTACTTCTTCTTGCGTGCCGTGGTCTTCTTGCGACGAGCCGTCGTCTTCTTCTTACGACCCGTGGTCTTCTTCTTGCGAGCCGTCGTCTTCTTCTTACGACCCGCGGTCTTCTTCTTGCGAGCCGTCGTCTTCTTCTTGCGGCCCGTGGTCTTCTTCTTACGAGCCGTCGTCTTCTTCTTGCGGCCCGTAGTCTTCTTCTTGCGACCCGTGGTCTTCTTCTTACGGGCGGTCGTCTTCTTCTTGCGGCCCGTGGTCTTCTTCTTACGGGCGGTCGTCTTCTTCTTGCGACCGGTGGTCTTCTTCTTACGAGCCGTCGTCTTCTTCTTGCGACCCGTGGTCTTCTTCTTACGGGCGGTACGCTTCTTCGCCGCCGCCTCCATGATGATTCCGTCTTCCATTCTTTAGCCTCGCTTTTGTGTGCAGCCTTGAGGGGCGACGCCCCTCGGAACGGTTCCCGAAATGGAAATCATGAGCAACTCACGTTCCAGATCGGAAATCATCCGGATTATTCGGATCACAGTTTTTCGTGTCAAACAAAAAAAAGAGGTCTCGATGTGTTCGAGACCTCATGAGACCTGGTGCCCGGGGCGGGATTCGAACCCGCACGGCTCTCGCCACTACCCCCTCAAGATAGCGTGTCTACCAATTCCACCACCCGGGCGCGCAAGCATCATCTCCTACTTTCCACCATCACTGGATTGCTTCTCTTGCTTCGTAGGTGAAGCCTTTGCCGCGTTCTCATCGGAAGAACTGGGCGCACTGGATTGGGAATTCTCCACTCCCTTGGGTGATTGTTCGGTGGTCGGAATATCCGAGGGTGTAACGGGAACAGCCCCGCTCTGAGGCATCGGTGCACTCTCCACGGGAACCCTCTCCGCCGCCTGGCGACTGAGTCGGCTCTGCGTGGTGGGAGCACCTTCATTCATCGTCAAAAAGACCAGAATCACGCTGCTGATCATGAAGGCGGCGCCCAAGTAGATCGTTGCTTTGTGCAAGATCGTGGTCACACCGCGCGCTCCGAATACGGCTTGTCCCGCGCCGCCACCGCCAAACGCGCCGGCCAAGCCGTCACCTTTGGAAGACTGCAGGAGGACGACGACGCAGAGCACGATGGAAATGAGCAGGTGAACGATGATTGCGAGTCCGTACATGGAATTGACCTTGAAATCGGGATAGCTCGAGGATTGGGCGCCACCGCGCCGTCTCCGCCAAGAGCAGGGTAAATTAGCACCTCGCCCTGCCCCTGTCAAATCAGCCGAACAGGGGGTTTGAGCGCCGTTTCGACCCCTCAGGGCCTCATTGATACTCGATGATGCGCCGGAAGGTCTCGGCCTCGAGGCTCGCTCCCCCCACCAGCGCCCCGTCGATGTTCTCGCATTGCATGTACTGGGCGATGTTGTCCGCAGTGACGCTGCCCCCGTAGAGAATGCGCACGCCCTGGGAGACTTGATCGCCAAAGCGCTCCTTGAGGATTCCCCGTACCAGCCGGTGTACGGCCTCCGCGTCCTCCGGTTGAGCACTGTTGCCGGTCCCGATGGCCCAAATCGGCTCGTAGGCCAGGACGACAGCCGCTGCCTGCGGCGCGTGCAGACCCTCCAGCACCGCGTGAATCTGTCCGCTGACGAAGGATTCGGTACGCCCCTGCAAGCGAATCTCCTCGCTCTCGCCGAAACACACCACCGGTTGCAGGCCCACGCGAAAGGTCGCGCGCAACTTCGCCGCCACCACTTCGTCCGTCTCGTGAAAGAACTCTCTCCGCTCGCTGTGGCCGAGGATGCAACAGCGGACCTGTAGCTCCTTTAACTGCTCGGCGCTCACCCCGCCCGTGAAAGCCCCGGGCTCTTGAAAGGCGAGGTCCTGGCAGCCGACTCCCACCACGCTGCCCTGCAGCACTTCCATGACCTGTGCCACGAAGGGCATCGAAGGACACACCATGACTTCAGGTCCCGCATAGACCCCGGCAAGTTGCCGTTTGAGTTCACGGGCCAAGCTGAGGCTCTCGGCGAGCCCGAGCTTCATTTTCCAGTTGCCGATGATCAATGGACGTCTCATTAGCGGATCCCTTCGCGAATTGCAGTGAGCTCACACGGGAGAGGAGCTCACGTCCGAGAGTACCTCGACTCCCGGTAGAGTCTTGCCCGCCAGAAGTTCCAATGACGCCCCGCCGCCGGTCGAGAGATGCGAGATCGAGTCGGCGAGATCGAGCTGATTGACCGCGGCCACGGAATCGCCCCCTCCCACCACGGTCCGCGCACCCTGCTCGGTGGCGCGGGCGATGGCGCGGGCGATGGCGCGGGTTCCACGGGCGAAGCGTGGCATCTCGAAGACCCCCATGGGACCGTTCCAGAACACGGTTCGCGCGCGGGCGATCTCTTCGGCGAAGAACTTCGTGGTCCTGGGACCAATGTCCAGGCCCTGCCAGTTTTCAGGGATGTCGGTGACGAGCACTTCCTTGAGCGCACCCTTCTCGGAGAACTCGTTGCTCACGACCACATCCTGGGGCAAGAGGATCCTGGTGCGCGAATCCTTGGCCCGCTCCAGTATGCCGCGCACCGTGTCCTGCAGGCCGTCTTCCACCAGGCTGGCACCCACTTCCAGTCCATGCACCTTGAAGAAGGTGAAGGCCATGCCCCCGCCGATCAAAATACAATCGACTCGATCCAGGAGATTTTCGATGACCTCGATCTTGCCGCTCACCTTGGCGCCGCCCAGGACGGCCACGAAAGGTTGCGCCGGCTTCTCGAGCAGGCCCTGCAGATTGTCCAGCTCTTTTGCCATGAGAAGTCCCGAGACACGCAAGTCGAAATGCTGCGCGACTCCCACGGTACTCGCGTGCGCCCGGTGCGCGGTTCCGAAGGCATCGTTGACGTAGACATCCCCCCAGCGGGCCAGGGCGGCGGCAAATTGCGGATCGTTCGCGGTCTCTTCGGAATGGAAGCGGAGATTCTCCAGCAGAACGATCTCTCCCGGCTTGAGCGTGGAGCGCGCGGCCTCCGCTTCCTCACCCACGCAGTCGGGAACGAAACGCACCGGCGCGCCACACAGCTCCGCGAGCCGGTCCGCGACCGGCTTCAGGCTCAACGAGTCCACGCGCTGCCCTTTGGGACGGCCCAGGTGACTCATGAGAATGAGCTGACCGCCGCGAGCTCGAATCAGTTCGAGAGTCGAGAGCGAGGCCCGGATGCGCGTGTCATCGGTGATCTCTCGGGCCTCGTTCATGGGCACGTTGAAATCGACGCGAGTGAGCACGCGGACTCCCTTGAGATCGATGTCTTGGACTGAGAGCTTCTTCATGATTCCCCAATTCTTCCGGCGCCTTCTCCCCCGGGCTCTTCCCCCTCACTCTGACCGGAGTTGGTGCGGTATCTTGTTGTTTTGCAAAAACTTATACTCTCGCTTGTACACGGCACATAGTAGAGACTCAAGTCCCGAGGTGTCAAGTTCACACTCGTTGAGGAGCCGCGGCCGCTCCGGCCAGGGCAAGCGCCAAGAGCGGGTGGCCCCGGGATCGCAAGAGCGGAACACAGGCGCGCAGGGTCGCACCCGTCGTCACTTGGTCGTCGACCAGAATCAGAGGCACGCCCTCGGGAAGTTCCGCCAGGCGGCTCACTTGGAAGACCGATCGAAGTGCGGCAGCGCGGTCCTCCTTGCGAGGGAGAGTCGCGAGGCTCCTCGTCGCCTTTCTTCTACTTAGTATCCCCTGCGCCAAGGGCAAGTTCCCGGCTGCGGCGAGTCGTAGCGCAAGAAGCTCGGGCAAGCTGTAGCCCCGTTGGGCCAGGCGCAACGGATCGTCGGGCAAAGCGACGATACGAGCATCCTTGATCCTCGCGAGGGATGGGGCGGCCCAGCGGGCGAAGACCTCGCCCAGCGCCCCCATGAGCGGATACTGCCCTTGGTACTTCACCGCGTGAAGCAGCCGGAAGAATCGTGCTTCATCCCGGAAGCACCAAGCCACCGGGCAGCCCTCGTCCTTCCGCCCGGGCAGAGGCGGCTCGAGGGCGCTGCGGTGAAGACTCTCCATGCACGCGCGATGAACCGGGCCCGCCGTGGGGCCTGCGAGGAGCTCCGAGGGATTCGTCATGGGCGCGAGCCAGGATTCACAGATGGGACATCGTGCGGGCCACACCAGGTCCAACAGAGCCCGACGCCAGACAGAGGCGCGCTCTCGATGTGTCACTTGAATTGGTTCTCCATCGGGAGGTCCCAAGGGAGGATCAGGGAAGCACCTCTTGCATGAAGGCTTCAGGTCGCGAGTCGGGAAACCACAGGCGGAAAGATCTCTGGGCCTGCGCTCGCAGCATGCTTCGGCCGTCGGCGACGGGACCCTTCGATTCGTGCGCCAAAAGCAGACGCGAAGGAGCGGGCCCGTAGCACAGGTCCATGACCGCGCAGCCGGCGGGCAGTGCGCGAGGATCGACCGGACTCAGATCCTCGGGATCCAGTCCCAGCGGCGTGGCCTGGATGAGAAGGGAGAGCGAGTCCAGGGTCGCCGTCGCGAGCTCTTCGACGGATGCTCCGAAAGACCTGGCCCAGCCCGCTCGCGCCGGTGCTCGCGCGAGAACGCGGACCCGAGTTGCCTCGAGTTCCTGCAGCGCTATCAGCGCGGCCCGTGCCGCGCCGCCCGCTCCGACGATGGCGCACTCCCGCAGCCAAGCCCGTCCGGGAAAATGCCTCAGGAGGGCGTCCTGCAGCCCACCGACGTCGGTGTTGTGCGCCTCCCACCCCCCCGCGAAGCGCACGAGGGTGTTGGCGGCGCCCACGCGCGCGGCCAGTGCTGAGTGCCTCGAACTCATTTGCAACGCGAGTTCCTTGTGGGGCAGCGTCACGTTCAGTCCCGCGACCCTCGCCGCACTCGCCGCAGCCAAACAGCTCGAGAAATCGGCCGCGGATACCCGCACGCAGCGGTAGTGGCCCTCGATCTTCTCGCCCCGCAAAGCCGCCTCGTGAAGCGCGGGGCTGAGGCTGTGCGCGACCGGGTCCCCCAGGAGCGCCAAGAGGGGCCACGCTCGTTCTCTTCCGTCCGATTCCTTCAGAACCCCGCCGGCAAAGCTGAGCGGTGCGGGCAGTGCGCCGCGGTCCTTGCGGGCGGCGCTCAATTCAGACCTCCGACCAACGCGCCGAAACGCTGAGCAGAAGACCCATCATGAGGCAAGAAGCCAGCATGGAGGATCCTCCGTAGGTGATGAAGGGAAGCGGCAGGCCCGTCACCGGCAAGAGACCCAGGGTGATGGAGATGTTCACGAAGGACTGGAGGAAAAAATAGCTGCCCACCCCGACCGCGAGCAGGCTCGCGAAGGGTCTCTTCGCCTTGACCGCGATGCGCATCGCGCGCACGAAGATGAGCAAGAACAGGCCGATGACCAGCAGCGCTCCCACGAGTCCGAGCTCCTCTCCCAGCACGCTGAAGATGAAGTCGGTGTGACGCTCCGGAAGGAAGGCCAGTCCTTTCTGGGTGCCGTGCAAGTAGCCCTTGCCCAAAATCCCGCCGGAACCGATCGCTACTTTGCTCTGGTAGACCTGGTAGCCCACTCCCAAGTGGTCCGTTTCCCCCGGCTTGAAGAATGTGAGAATTCGCTGCTGCTGGTAGCTATGCAGCTTGTCCCAGACGAGGGGGATTCCCAGACCCGTCGTCAGATTGGCCACCACCAGGAGCACGCTGTGCAACATGTAAAGACGTGAGTAGAAGAGCGCGAACAGCAATACGACCACGTAGATGGCCCACGGCCAGTCCGTGTGCAGAACCTGCTGCCCGTAGAACATGGCGAGTCCGCTCAGAAGCGGGGAGAAGAGCGCGAGCAGGAAGGAAGCGCGCACTCCCGACCAGAACATCATGGGAACGCCGAGAATCAGAAACACGAGCGCGGTTCCCAGATCGGGCTCCTTGAGCACCAGCAAAAAGGGAGGGAGCGAGAGCAAGAACACTCCCACCACCGTGAAAAAGGGGCCCTTCCCCTCGCGCACCGCGAGAAAGCGCGCCAGAGTGAAGAGGAAGGCCACCTTCGCCAATTCCGAAGGCTGCAAGGAAAAGGGACCCAAGCTCAACCAGCGATGCGTTCCGGCCCGCTCGGGGCTGATGAAGAAGACCGCGAGCAATGCGGCGATGGTCAACCCATAGAACACGAAAGCAAAGGTCTCGAAGAAACGAAGCGGAACGAGGAGACAGAGCAAAGCCGCCGCAACTCCCAGAACCAGCCAGATCATTTGATTGTAGACGATCGTGACGCCAATCAAGCGGTGAACCCCTTCGCTGCCTCCAGGCAGCGGCTGGGTGCAGGAATAGACCGTGGCCAGACCGATCAGCATCAGGGCAAACCACGCGCCGAGCGCGGCGGTATCCATGCGCGGGAAGAGCTGGATTCCCCTTCTCATGGTTGCACCTTCTCCGCTGTATCAGACGGGGTTTCTTGCTCCTGCCAGTTGAAATAGGTGTCGAGCAGTTCACCCACGATCGGCGCCGCCACCGAGCCTCCATGGCCGGCATTCTCGATGATGACGGCGACGGCGACCTCGGGATCCTCCGCCGGCGCATAGGCGATGAACCAGGCATGATCCTCCCCGGAGGCATTCTCCGCCGTGCCGGTCTTCCCCGCCACGTCGACTCCCTTGATGCGCGCCAAGCCGCCCGTCCCCTCTTCGGTGGCAACGACGTCGACGAGGGCGCTCTGCAAGAAATGGCGGATCTTGTCCGAGCAAATTTTCTCGTTCTCTCGCCGGACCAATCTCTTGTCGATGACGCCGTAGGCGTTCTCACGGGCCAGGATCAAGTGCGGGCGGTAGAGATAGCCGTCACCACCGATGGCGGCGTAGGTACGCGCCATCTGGAGCGGAGTGACGAGCAGCTCTCCCTGTCCGATCCCATTGTTCAAGAGCACGGCCCTCGTCCAGTGCCTGACTCCGAAGCGCTTGTCATAGTACTTCTTGTCGGGCACGAGGCCCGAGGCCTCGCCCTTGAGTTCGATTCCAGTCGGTCGCCCCAATCCGAAGCGGCGCGCGGTTTCGTCCAGCTCCTCCAGTGTCAGCCTCTCCGCCAACTGATAGAAATACACGTCGCAGCTCTGCGCGATTGCCTCCTTCAGATTCAGGCTTCCGTGCCCTCCGGGTTTCCAGCAGCGAAACACCCGATTCCCCAGTCGGTACCCGCCGGTGCAGGGCTCGAAGCGTGTCGATGGAGTGACCTTTCCGTATTTGAGACCCGCGGCCGCCGTGATCAGTTTGTAGGGACTGCCCGGTGGATAGGTGCCTTGGAGGGCGCGATTGAATAGCGGCTTGCCCGGGTCGTCACGCAGCTCACCGTAACGTTTGCCGCTGATTCCTCCTGTGAATTCGTTGGGATCGAAGCTGGGGGAGGAAGCCATGGCGAGAATGTCTCCGGTGGCCACCTCGATCACCACCCCGGCCCCCCGCTTCCCGTCGAGCAGCTCCTCGAGTCGGGCCTGGAGCGGCTGGCTCAGGGTGAGGTAAAGCTTCACCCCCGGAATGGCCTGCGAAAAACCTTCGGGAACCTCCCCCACCAGATGGCCGGCGACGTTCACCTCCACCACGCGACGACCGTGGACTCCGCGCAGCTGCTCCTCCGCCAAGCTCTCCACGCCGCTACGTCCGATGATATCTCCGGGCTCGTAGAATCCCCGGTGGTCGCGTTTCATATCGGCGCTGTTCACCTCGCCCACGTATCCCAAGAGATGCGCGGCAAGAGAGCCGAAGTGGTAGCGGCGTCGCGGCTCGACTTTGAGCTGAACATCGGGCAGAACCGCGCGATGTTCCTCCACCACCGCGATCTGCTTGGGATCGGCGTGACGCAAAATGGTGACCCGGCTGGATTCCCCGGAGTCCTCCACTCGGGAGAGAATGAAATCGCGGTCCAGGCCCAAAAGGCGGATCAGGGCCTCGAGAGACTTGTCTCCCTCGTGCGCGCGGCTGCGCGAGATGGTCAAACGCGCCTGATGAACGTTGTCCGCCAGCGCGATCCCGTTGCGGTCGGCGATGATTCCCCGAGGGGCGTCGATCCGCATCGTGGTCTGACGGTTCTCACGAGCCAGTCCTACGTAGTATTCATTTCGAACCACTTGGGTGGCGATGAGAGACAGCACGACGATTGCGTAGGCCAGGAGTGCCCCGCGAACGAGAATATTGGCTCGCGACTCGCGCGCGCTGAGTTCAATGGCCACCCCCTACCTCCCTTCTCTGGCCCAATGCACTGCCCCCCAACAGCGTGGCGAGGAATAGAAGGAAGACGCCGACGACCGCGGTGTAGAGGGCGGTCGGTAAAGACTGGGTGAGAAAGATGCGCAGGAAGCGGCCCGGCTCGAGGCGGGTGTAGGCCAATAGATAGATGAAGTCGTGCGTGAGCACCGCGACGGCGAAGAGCGGGGCGTAGAGAGGAAGCGCGGGTAAGACCAAACTGGAGCTGAGGCGGCCGGAAATGTGCCCCACGATGGTCTTGGCCAGCATGCTCATCCCCAAGGTGGCGGGCGTAAGAAGATCCTGGACCAAACCCAGGAAAAAACCCACCAAGGTGCCGGTCAGGGCCCCCCCGCGCAGCCCGAGCATCACCACGATGAGCACGGTGAGATCGGGTCGCACCCCGAAGACGGCCATCCGGTCGATGACGGTGAGCTGAAGAACCAGTGCCAGCAGCGCAGTGAGTGTGAGACGCAGGGAGCTCAATGCTTCTCTCCCTGGCTGTCCTCGTCCTGTGGTGGCAGCACGCTGTCATCGTGCCGCGAATACCAAGGGCCGGGACGGGTGATCACGTACACCTGGGAGAGCGCGCTGAAATGTACCGCTGCTTCGATCTCCACATGCTGGAAGAGCTCGACCTTGGAGAGCTCGACGTTCGAGACACGTCCCACCGGAATTCCGCGCGGTACCGTCCCTCCCAATCCGCTGGTGACGATCTGATCGCCCACCGCGATGGGATCCCCCTGGGGCACGTGATCCATGAGAAAGATGCGTCCGTTGTAGCGTAAGAGGCCGGTCACCCCACTCGCCACCGACTCGACGCTGATTCTGGCATCGGCTTCGGTCAACAGTTCCACCAGGGCGGTCTTCGCATCCAATAGTTCTCGCACTCTTCCCACCAGTCCACTCTCGGTGACCACGGGCTGCCAGATACGCAGGCTGTCCTCACTTTGAATTCGAATCTTGGCCTGGACCGGAATACGATTCACCGTCAATTCCAGCACGAGAGCGGGAGCCAATTTACCGCGGTTGTGTTCGAAGAAGCCGGCCCTGCGTTCCAGCTCTTCGAAACGTCGCCGCTCGAGCCCGATCTGCACCGCATCCAACTCCATCGCCGCGATCTTTCCACGCAGTTCCTCGTTTTCCTTGCGCAAGGAGCCGAGGTCATCGACGACGCGCGCGATCCACTCCACCGGAGTGAAAACACGATGGGCCAGTCGGGTGCCCACGTCCAGACGGGTAGGATTGTCCAGTGAAATTGCCCATAGCGAGAGCGCCACGCAGATGACCAACACGATCTGGTCGCGAAAGCGCGAGAGGCCCTCGGGGAGTCTGGCCATCTCAATCCTTGGCGGAGTGGATGATCACGTCCTCATAGGAACTCACGTTGTCGAGGATCTTTCCCGTACCCAGGACGACACAATAGAGAGGATCATCCACCATGTTGAGAGGAAGGTTCGTCGCTTCCTTGAGAAGCATGTCGAGGCCTTTGAGCAAGCTTCCTCCGCCAGTCATGACGATACCACGATCGACGATATCCGCCGCCAGCTCGGGGGGAGTGTGTTCGAGCGCCTCCTTTACCGCTTCCACGATTTGATCGATCGGTTCCTGCAGCGCCTGCCGGATCTCGTCGCTCGAAATCCTCAGAGTCTTGGGGATCCCCGCCACCAAATCGCGCCCCTTCACTTCCCATTCGATCTCTTCGTCGAATTTGTATGCGCTGCCGATCTCCTTCTTGATTTGTTCCGCGGTGGGAAGCCCGATGAGGAGATTGTAGTTCTTCTTCACGTACCCCACGATCGCCTCGTCCAGCTCGTCGCCACCCACGCGAATGGACTTGTCGCACACGATACCGTTGAGAGCGATCACCGCGATCTCCGTGGTGCCGCCGCCGATGTCGATGATCATGTTGCCGCTGGGTTGATCGACGGGCAGGCCCACGCCAATCGCGGCCGCAATGGGTTCGGCCACGAGGAAGACCTCGCGCGCGCCGGCGTGCTTGGCGGAGTCCCGTACCGCGCGCTTCTCGACTTCGGTGATGCCGCTGGGAACGCAGATGATGATACGCGGCGCAATGAAGTGGCGCTTGTTCTGCGCCATGTTGATGAACTCGCGCAGCATGTATTCGGTAACTTCGAAGTCAGCGATCACGCCATCTTTGAGGGGACGAATGGCCTCGATCTTGTCCGGAGTCTTTCCCAACATGGCCTTGGCCTTCGAACCGACAGCCAGGACTTTGCGGCTCGACTTGTCGACGGTGACTACGCTGGGTTCGTTGAGCACGATGCCCTTGCCCTTGATGTAGACCAGGGTGTTCGCCGTACCGAGATCGATCGCGATATCGTTCGTGAAGAGATTGTTGAAGCGATTCCAGAGACTCAATTTACGCATTCCCGTACTCGTGCTCGTCATCGTTCCTCCGGCGCCCGCGTTAGAGCGCTCCTCGCTCACGCAGGCTAACGTAGCTTCCCTCGCCCAGAACCAGGTGGTCCAGGAGAGTCACGCCCAAGGTCTCTCCGCAACCGGCGATGCGGCGCGTGAGACGGAAGTCGTCTTGGCTCGGCTCGGGCGAACCCGACGGATGATTGTGGCCGAGCACGATCGCCGCCGAGGCCACCGCGATGGCTCCTCGAAAAATCTCCCTCGCTTCCACGCTCGCGGAGTTGAGAGTTCCCAAAGCGACCAGCTGCACGCGCAAGACTTGATGCCGCGCCCCCAAATGGAGTACCGCGACTCCCTCCTGCTCGAGTCCCCCCAGCACCGTGCGCAGAATGCGCGCCGCGCTCTCGGGTCCCTCGATCAGCTCGAGGGACTCGGCCTGTCCCTGCTCCACGCGGCGTCCCAATTCGAAGACCGCGCTCAGGGTCGTGCTACGCGCGAGGCCAATCCCATCCATCTGGCTGAGCTCAAACGCCTCGGCACGGGAAAGATGCCGCAGGTCGCCGAATCGAGCCAGCACTGATCGCGCCAGCTCGAGAGCATGACGCGAAGAGCCTCCTCTGGCCAAGACGAGAGCCAGAAGTTCGACCGCCGAGAGAGCGGAGGGGCCCCATCGCCGACAGCGCTCTCTGGCATCCACCACCTCATCGATGGAACTCGTACTCACTACAAATTGGGGGGGCGTCCACCAGTGGGGGCCTTGCGACGGCGCTCTAAACTCGTAAGTGGTTGCACGAGAACAGCCTAACCGTCGGCTGCGAAAGCAAGATAGCAGAGCCTCGCCGGCCTGAGCAACACTTATTTGGACAAGAGCGGCTGCTGGGGTAAGTTCTCCGCAGCCCGGGCGTGGGCCGGTGAAAATACGGCGTGATCCTTGCGATTCTCCGCCGAGACGGAATCAAAATCTGGTCTGAAGGTGCACGTGATCACTCGAATTCTGAAATTTGGTGGCTCATCTCTTGCCGGCGTTGAACTCATTGCAGCCGCCGCGGAGCGCGTCCATCACCTCCTGGAAGGGGGCCTGAGGCCGGTCGTGGTGGTCTCCGCAGTGTCCGGCACCACCAACCGCCTCCTCTCCACCGCGCGCCGGATCCATCCCGAAGCCCCCGGCAGTGAGCTGGATCGTCTCTTGGCCACGGGTGAAATGCAGTCCGCCGCCTTCCTCGCCATCGCCTTGGCCAAGCGAGGCCTGCCCTCGCGCTCTTTCACTGGTCCGGAGGCGGGCGTCATCACCGACGACGATTTCGGACGCGCCCGTGTTCTGCGCGTGGACGCGGCCGCGGTCACCGCATCGCTCGAAGCGGGTGAGATCCCGGTGGTGGCCGGGTTCCAGGGCAGGACCGAGGACGGACGCATCACGACCTTGGGCCGCGGCGGCACCGACATCACGGCCGCCGTGCTCGGGGTGCATTTCAAGGCCGAACGCATCGTCTACTATCGAGACGCGGACGGAATCTACGGCGTCGACCCCAAAATGCTCGCGGTGCGCGGTCGAAGAATCGATCGCCTGGACTACGAGCACATGATCGACCTGGCCGAGGCGGGCGTCCCGATCCTGCATCCCCAAGCTCTGGAGATCGCAAAGGCACACGGGCTCGAACTGGAGCTGCGCAGCTTCCGGGAAAGCGGTGGAGGCACCCTGGTCACCGAGGGTCCCATCCCCTCGCCACATCCGGTGTGGAGCCTCTGCCTCTCCCCTCCCATCTGCCTGCTGACCCTGGAAGGACTCCCCCAGGACACAGGGACCCTCTCCAGACTCGCTGCGCTCCTGGACCGCACCGATCTTCCCCTGGACGCGGCACTCTACCGCGGACCGGACGAGTTGTGCATGAGCATCCAGGTTCCCGAGATGGACGGTGAGACCCTCTCAGCGCAACTGGGAGACTTCTTGCGCGAGGAGAGCTCGGTCACCATCGGACTCGAGCGCAACCGCAGGCGCGTGACGATGGTGGGACACGGTGTCTCCGGGCGAAAGGCCAGCACCGCGGTCGAACAGACCGGGGAGCAGTTGGGACCGCCTCTCTTCACCTTTCACGGGCCGCATCACCGGGCTTTCGTGGTGCCCGAGTCGGAAGCTTCGGCCTGGCTCGCGAGTCTTCACCAGCTGCTTTTGAAGCACTGAGGGGCGGCCTCAGGCAATCCACGACCACAAGCTCTCGTGGGAAAGTCGATCGTCGTCATCCAGCCGGCGCACCGCAACAACGGATTGCATGAGTTCATCCAGCTGATCGAAGTTCTGCTCCTGGACCCTTCCGCGCGCGTGCAGGATCGCGCCCTTGCCCGCGTAGAACGCCACATGGTCCACCGGCTCGTGGAAGAAAACGAGATCCCCCGGCTGCCACGCATCCACTCGCAGCGAGACGGCCTTCCCGCTGCGCGCCTGTTGCGCCGCATCACGGGGCAGAGAGTACCCGCATGCGTGCGCGACGATTTGCACGTAGCCGCTGCAGTCCACGCCCAGAGCGCTCCGCCCTCCCCAGCGGTAGGGCGTGCCCAAGTACTGGCGCGCTTCGGGCAGCAAGCGCGAGATCTGGGCCGCGAGCGGCTCGACGCGAATCGACTCGCGCCTTAGCTTCCCCCGGGTACCGTCCACCAGTTCCACTGAGAGCTCGTGAGCATCCGAGGAGGCGTCCTTTAGCTCGAGGAGTGGCGTACCGCCGGCGAGAGCCAGAGGATGTCCCTGGGCCGTGCTCAGGCTCGCCAGTGGGGGCTGAACGAGTCCCTTTCGCCGCAGGATCAATTCGTCCCTTTCCGCACGAAGCAGTTCGCGGCATGACCAGGATCGAAGCCAGGCGACGTACCCGTCCTCCGAAGCGACCAGGAGCCAGTCTCCGCGCGTCTGGATTCGCAGCAGAATTTCGCCCATCCGCGCCTCGCTCAGAACTTGTGCGTGGTGCGAGGGTGCGTCCCTCAGCGCTTCGAGCGGGGATTCGACGAGGACTTCGCCCTCGGCGAGGATGGGAGAAACCCCGGCCAAGTCGGCCGCAAACGCGGGCCAGGCGCAAGGCTTCCCCCGTGCATCGAAGCCCAAATACGCATTGCGCCAATCCACCGCGAGGGCCGTCATCTTCTCGCGGACAGAGTAGGCGAGGCTGGGATCGATCACGGCAGCCGCCCCCTCAGTCCTTTTCCCGCCAAACCAAAGTCCAGTGACCCAAACCGTCGTCGTCGCGGAAGTAGTAGGTTTCGCCTCGGGCGAGATAGTGCCACAGTTCGTATTCCGCGTTGCTGCTCTGCAACATCGTCTGGCTCTCGATGCTGTCCGGAGGACCCAGTCTCACGTAGACGCGCCCACGGTCGCTGATGGCGCCATCCGAGCTTCCGTCGCGGAAATTCTCGCGGGCGTAACTGACGCGCTCGTAATGCTCCTTCAGACGGGGATTGCCGGGTGACTCGGGGTCCGGATCGCGACGCTGCCAAAACGCCCTCCAGGCCTCGCGCCGATCTGGTGCGGGCGTTTGACGCAAGCTCTCCAATTCCGCGTCGCTGGCGATTCCCTCGATGACCCGCAAATTGGATTCCCACTGCTTGTCCGAGCTGGTGTCCAGGCCGAAATTCTGGAATTCGAGCTTCCTATCGTCCCCTCCGACCAACACCACCTTCAACTGATTCTTCCCCTGCGTGCAGGCCCCAGGGGGCAAGCGCAAAAGAACCGAGTGCTCCTTCATTTGGCTCGCGATCCGAACCCGCCGGGACCAGCGTATCCTGCCGTTGCCGTGATCATCCCGGATCTCGAAAGCCAGGCTCAGCGAATCTCGGTCACTCGCCGAGCGGAAGTCATAGATTTGCACCAGAACGTAGGGATCGCCCGAGGAGAGATCGAAGAGAGGATAGTTGGAACGGGCGAAACCCTTGGCGAGCTGTCCCGATTGCAACGAGATCAGATTGGTGTCGGTTTCCGCGAAGCTCGCGGGATCGCGGGGATGGTAGAGCGCGACGTCCCCCAGCGCGATCCCTCCGGGCGGAAGATGGGGGCGCCCGAGTGTGAATTCACGCTTCCCCCAGCGGCGCGAGCCCTCCAGGTCCATCCGCACGTTCACGAGGACCT
This sequence comes from Candidatus Krumholzibacteriota bacterium, assembly GCA_963806035.1. GTDB lineage: Bacteria > Krumholzibacteriota > Krumholzibacteriia > JAJRXK01 > JAJRXK01 > JAOZPE01. The sequence goes on from CAWDWO010000031.1 coordinate 60,412, forward strand.
TTTTGGCTGGACTCGGCGCCAGCGGGAACTCCAACTCTCGCTTGAGAACCGTGGAGGCCCGCGTCTGATCGTAGTCCTCCACGAAGACTTCCCCATCCCACTCCTGCGAGCGCAGAGCCTTTTTCGATTCGTCGCGCTGCACCACTCGCAGGTGATAGCCCGCGCGGAATCTGCCGTCGTCCTGCTTCAGGAAAATGAGATTGCGGTAGGGCACCGAGATCGTCACCACCGCTTCGGGGCGCCCGGTGTCGTCGAAGCCGGCCTTGACCTCGCTGTCGTACCAACCGTGCGGTCCGCCACCCCAGTCGCCATCCGCGAATTTACGCTGGGCGTGGGCACAGGAAGTGCCGAGCACGAGGAGAGCAATCATTGCCAGGAGAGTCGGCGTAGGGTGCCGCATGAACTCAGGGAGACGCCACGGCAAGATCCGATTCGATCGCCCCATCGCGCAGACGCACGATACGTTTGGCGTGCGCAGCGATCTCTTCCTCGTGCGTGACGATGATGACGGTGTGTCCCCGCGCGTGTAGCGCATCCAAGATCTCCATGATCTCGTCACTGGTTCTGGAGTCCAGGTTACCAGTGGGTTCGTCGGCCAAGAGAATGGAAGGCTGGTTGACGAGAGCTCGAGCGATGGCCACTCGTTGATTTTGTCCTCCCGACAACTCGTTGGGACGATGATGAATCCGTTCCTGAAGACCCACGGCCTGAAGCGCTTCTCGCGCCCGGCGCTCCCGCTCGGCCGCGCTCTTCCCGGCATAGATCAGCGGAAGTTCGACGTTCTGCGCCGCGGTCGACCTCGGGAGCAGATTGAAGGTCTGAAACACGAAACCGATCTCCCGGTTCCGGATGGCCGCCAATTCATCGTCATCCAGCCGATCGACCTGCGACCCTTTCAGACGGTACGATCCACTGGTAGGGGTGTCAAGACAGCCCAGAATGTTCATGAGGGTGGACTTGCCCGAGCCCGATGCCCCCATGATCGCCAGGTACTCTCCCTCCTCTATGGAGAGAGTGATTCCACGCAGAGCGTGAACCCGGTGGACGCCGAGCTGGTAGATCTTGTGTACGTCCTCGATCTGAATCAGCAAGTCGACGCTCCCGCCTCTCAGCGGCCGGTGGCTCGGTCGATCTTCGCACGCGCGATGAAAAAGTCGGCGACGGCATTCACCGCGTCGCCCCTCGCCTGGGCCAAGCTCTGCTGGGCATTGATCACGTCCAGGCTGGTTCCGGCTCCCACCTTGAAGCGTTCGGAGGCGAGCCTCAGGTCTTCCTCAGCCTGATCGATCGTCTCGCTGGCCACCTGGAAACTCTCCTTGGCTTCGATGAGGTTGTTCAAGTAGCCGCTCAATTCGCTCTCCATCGTCAGCTCGGATTGACGCAGATTGTACTCGGCGCGGCGCTTTTGGGCCAGAGCCTGGCGGGAGCGATTTTTCGTCTGGAAGCGGTCGAAGAGATTCCAATTCATCCGCGCCCCCCAGCTGTACTGGCGGTTTTTCTGCGCACCGAAGCGATAGGGGGTTTCACTCTGGCTCAAAGATGCCTGCCCAAAAATGGAGAGCTGGGGCCAGTAACCAGCATGCGCCTGGGTGATGGCGTACCCACTCGCCTGCAGATTCTCGCTCGCGGACTTCAAATCGAGCCGGTCCTGACGCGCCTCCTGCACGAGCTCAGAGAGCTTGGGCAGCTCGATCGAGGAGATGTCCTTGGGCAGGTCTGAAGCCAATTCGAAGCGCTGCGCACCCGGTATGTTCATGAAGTGGGTCAAGAGCACGAAGGATTGGCGTTCCGAGTTGCGCGCGCGCACGACATCGAGCTGCGTCTGCTTGTAGCGCACCTGTGCCTGCAGGACGTCGCTCTTGGTGGCGATACCCACGTCGAAGTAGGTCTTGCTGCGATCGAGTTCCTGCTTGGCGACATCCTGCGTTTCCTTGGCCACCTCGACCTGCTTCTGCGCGCGCAGAACGTTGAAGAACGCCTCGCTCACATCCTGCACGAGGACCGACTCCTGGTAGCCCAAGTCGGCCTCGGCGGCGCGGACCGCCGCCTGACTCTGCTTGATGGAGGCTATTCGTGAAAAGCCGTCGAACACGGTCCAGTTGGTGGAGAGACTGGCGGATTTGAAGGTCTGCAAGATGGTCTGATCCGAGGTGGTTCCCGAGGGTACCGAGCTTGCCGTATAGGCGTCCGTGCCGTTGACCTGGAGCGGGCCGAGAGGATTCCCGTTCTGATCCACGAAGTAGATCGGCTGGAAGACGGTACTGTACTCCGTCACATCGAAGTCCGTGCGCTGGGCGCGGTTCCAGCTGGCGGAAGCGGAGAGATCCGGCAACCACTGCGCCTTGGCCGCGGTCCGATCGCTTTTCGCCGCAGCCAGGTTTTCCTCGTACACTCCCAGTGCGGTCGAGCCCACCTTGGCAACCTTCAGGCACTCCTGGAGAGTCACTGGGCTTCCGTCGTAGAGCCCCTTGATCGACTCCTGCAATTGCTGAAGTTTGACCTCGAGCTGGGCATGGCAGGGGCTGGAAACCGCCGCCAAGAAAAGCAAGCACATTGGCACTGCGAAGGATACGGTCCGTGCGAAGGACAATCTCTTCATGAAACGACACTCCTTAGGGAGACACAGTGGAGATACTACCACCAGGATGAAGACTGGCCATCATGAAGTCCACTGGCAAGCCCTCGGCGAAGGACGCAAGCGGAAACTGGTCGCCGACGATCTTGGAACATACGAATCGGCACCCCCCCAACCATACGGGAGAGTGCCGAGCAAGTTGCAGCCAAGATCTCGCGACGACTGCTAGTAGAGCTTGAATCGGTACGGGAGAGTCACCCAGACTTCCACCGCGAAGTCTCTTTGCTTTCCCGGCTTGAAAATGCAGCGGAGAGCCGCCTTGAGGGCCTCGGCGTCCAGGATCGGGTGGACGCTCTTGACCACCTCGGCCTGCTTCGCCCGCCCGTCGGTGCCCACGAGAACGTTGACCATGACGGTGCCCTGCAACTCCATGTCGCGCGCAGTCTCCGGGTACTTGGGCGGCACCCATTTCACGATCTCGGGCTTGGTGTCGAAGGCCACGAAAGTATTACCGCCGGCGTTGGCCGAACCGCCCCCGCTGGGCAAGGGAACGTTGTTCCAGTCATCCGGCAGAGTCTCGGCCAGATCGACTTCCTCGTTCACTTCCGCGTCCGGGGCGGCCTCGATCGGCACCTGCGGACGGGGGATTTCCTTGGGCGGAGGCGGGATGTCGATGGCGTCGGGGATGTCGAGAACCTCGATCTTTTCCTCACGAAGATGATATGGAGTCGGCTTGTACACCGGAGAAAAGAGGAAGATGAGCAGCCAGATCAGAAGCGAGGCGTAGGTCGAACGACGCAAGTAGACGCCGTAACGGGCTTTGAAGCGTTGGTTCTCGTTGATGAATACGGCTTCGCCGAACTCAAGCTGCGAGTGGTCTCTCACGTGTGCGTGCGCCATGACTGCCTCTAGTACTTCGGACCGGGCGTGGACTCGAACTTGTCGTTGAAGCTCACTCGAACCGCATTGGCTTCCTTGAGCTTCTCCATCACATCATCCATGACCTTGTACTTGGCACGGGTGTCGGTCTGGAAGGCCACGATCATGAGCGGATTCTCTTTGTACTTCTGCAGCATGATCGGATACACAGATTCGAGATTCACGATCTTGTCGTCGATGGAGATCCTGCCCTTGCGGTCGATCCAGATGTGACTCACCAGCTCTCGCTTGGGTTCCACTCCGGACTCCGCGCGCGGCAGATCCACCGGCAAACCGTCCTCCGTCTTGAAGACCGTGGTCACCATGAAAAAGAGTAGCAGCATGAACACGATATCGCCCATGGAGGCGGTCGGAATGCTCGTGCTGGACTTGATGTTCTTCTCGAACTTCACGTCGGCTTCCTCTAGCTCTTCAACATCTTGATGGCCATGCGGCGGGCCTTGGCCAGACGAACCTCGTCCAGAACCGCCACCATCGAACCGTAATCGGCGTCGGGGTGCGTGCTCAGGATGACGACCAGCTTGTTGTTGGCCTTGAGTCTGCGAATCAGTTCGTTCTTGATCTGGCTGATCCGAATCGGCACTCCGTCCAGAGTGACCTGATTGAACGCATCGATCTTCAGATCCGCGACGTTGGACTGCTTGACCTTGACCTCTTCCGTCGAATCCGTCTTGGCCGGGAGAATGAGCGGAAGTCCAAGCTCTTGATTGAAGATCGTCGCGACCATGAAGAAGATGAGCAAGAGAAAGACGATATCCGAGATCGACGCCATGTTGATCTCGGCGACACCTTGCTTCCTGCGCTTCAAGTTCACAGCCATGATCTATCTACTCCGCTTAAACCCTCATCCGCGATTCTGAGTTCCCCTGGCCTCAGGCGGGTGGACCAATTTGTGTCAGCTCTTCCACCAGCTCGGCCGAGGTCTCCTCCATTTCAATGATAAAGCGATCGATCACCGAGAGAAAGAAGCTGTAGCCAATACTGGCCGGAATGGCGATTACGAGTCCGGCCGCGGTGGTGATGAGAGCCTCGGAGATACCGCTCGCGACCAGCTTCGCATTCACCTGGTCGGCGTTGGCGATGGCCTCGAAGGCGTTGATCATACCCGAGACGGTCCCGAGGAAGCCCAGCAGAGGCGCGACGTTCGCCACCGTGGAGAGGGCTACCAGTCCGCGCTCCAGGAAGGACATCTCGATGGTGCCCGAGGTCTCGATGGCCTTCTCCACTGCCTCCGGACCTCTATCGGCGCGCAGCAAGCCGCTATGGAGAATCGCCGCAATCGGTCCTCGGGTGCGCTCGCAAACCTGGGCCGCCTCGGTCACGCCGTCGCTGCGCAGAGTCGTGATGACGGTGCCAATGAGCCGGCGGGTGTTGGTCCGCGCGCGCGCCAAGGTGACGAAACGCTCGATCAATACCGCGATCATCACGACCGCGCAGAGGAAGAGCGGCAACATGAAGTTGCCACCCTTGATGAACAGCTGACCGGCGCCGCTGCGGGCGAGCCAGGGCATGTTCCGCTCGAACCACCCCATGAAGCCGGCTACGGGGGCTTCGACGACCACGACTTCATCGCTGGAGTCCGAGAGCGACCACGCCAGCGAATCCGCCGTGTTCATGACTCCCTCGAAGTTGAGCGAGTCGGGAGGGGCGGCGGCGTCCTGAGCCACGGCCGGATGCGCGAGTGCCAGGGTCAGAGCCGCGACGAGCAGGAGGGCGCATGTGAACAGACCATTGCGAGCCATTGGCTGCCTTGTCCTTTCCTCGGGTGAAGAATTGCGCGGGTTGTTTGGAGCCGCAGATGACGAAAAGAGAGTCGACCCCGACCCGGAAATATCCGAAAAACAGGCAGTAGTATAAGGAGCCTGTTTTCGCACTGTCAAGACCTGCTTCCGCATCAAAACTACCCCTTAGTCCTTGCGAAATGGAGAATTGGAGGTTTCTAGGTGATAGACCCCAGTGCCGAGTTGGTCCACGAAGAGGAACCTCAGATCCGTCCCCTCCGACCACTCCGGGGCCTCGCTCTCCAGGAGCGGATCACCGACCTGGTCGTAGATCCACAGCTCGAATGCGGCGAGAGAATTCAACGATCCGGGAGTCAATCTAGACAGGTCCTGCTGGGTTTCAAAGCGCGATCGATCCAGGGGCACCACTGACTTGATGGTCTTGCCCGCGCGATCCACTTGGTTGGGATCGTGCACCTTCGCCACCGCCTCCTGGATCTCCTCGGTGTCGTTGGGCACGACATCGAATTGCTTCTGGGCCGGAGGGCCGTAACGAATGTACACACGCCCGCGCGCGGTCAGAGGCCCCGGCGTTCCCTGCTCGGCGAAAAAGCGCCTGGCGTAATCCACGCGGCTCTTGAAACGATCGTAGGCTTCGTTGGCCTTGGTTCCGGGCGTGGGATCGTGGGCCGCCCAAAACTTGTCGAGCGCCGCCGCCCTCGCCGTGCGCGGCAGGCTCTTCAAACGCTCCCTTTGATCGCCCGTGAACAAAAGTTCGACCTCGAGATCGACCAGGTGTGAATCGCCCAGCAGATGGTTCATGTTCCACGCCACCACGAAATCACCCTGGCGGGAGTCAGCCTCCGCTTCCAGGGGAACGATGCTCAGGCGATAGCTTCCCTCGAGAAAGGTCTCCAACGGAGCGGAATAGGTCGCTGCGCGCCGTTCCCCCTCGCCCGCCACCTGGATGGTATCCCCCTGACTGAAACCGCTCAGGGGATCCTCGATGCGTACCGCCAGGGGAACCGCTTCCTTGGGGGCCCGGTTGAGCTCGAAGTAGACCAGAAGAGTGTCCTGGTTGATCCCGTAGAGACGCTCGGGGTTAGGAAGCTGCGGCCCCTGGACGGTGTTCCAGCGAAATTCGAGATCGCTCAGGTAGGAGCCGGCGGCCGGGGGCGAAGGAACGACCAGAATTCCCGTCGCCTTGCCTTCCTTGTCCGCGAGCCCCTCACCGCTCTTGAGATTGTCCAAATCGATGGTCGCCGCCCAGGCACCGGGTGAAACCCGCCGGCTGAGCTCGAAGAGAGCAAAGCGCTTGGGATCTCGAGTCTGCTCGAAATCTCCGGCGTCGACCACGAACATCTGCTCGGTGTCGAGCGAGACCTCCCCTTTCCGAGCCAGTTTGAGATGGAGCTTCGCCTTGGCCTCGTAGCCGCCGTTGGGCCGCTCCTGAAATTGCAATTCCGAGTGGTAGACCACGACCGCCAGGTCCAGACGCGACCCCTCAGCGTCGAAGAACACCGGCAAATCCGCGCTGAAGTTCAAGTCTCCATCGGAGTGAAGAGACAGGGGAACGCCGGCACGCGCGGGCGAACTGAACGCCCAAAGGGAAAGAACTACGGAGAAAATCGCGGGTAGAAGATCTCGGCTCGGAATCAACCGAAGCTCGTCGCGTGTTCCTTTTCTTGCCATGGTATCACGGCCCCGTCGGAGTCCAGCCCGGCCCAGGACCTCCTAGTAGCGGAAAGAGACCGTGACACGATGGACTCCGCCCAGACTCGACATGTCCACGTAGGAATAGTCGAGGGCGGCAGCACTGCGTTCTCCGGTGTGAATTCGAAATCCGGCGCCGGCGGAAAAGGTCTCCGCGTCGTAGTTCAGATTGTAGCCACCACGCAAGAAGAAGGTCTCATCCATGCCGTATTCCAGACCGAAATTGGCGCGCTCGGCATTGTCCGCTGGATGTTGGAACTCGCCCGAAACGAGTACGCTCTGGCGCTCGGTGCGGATGGGCACGAAGCTGACTCCCACCTTGAAGGTGGTCGGCATGCGAGCGGGACGGTCATCATAGTTCACTTCGCCGCCCAGACTCTGGATGATCATTCCGATTTTCATGCCGCGAATCCCCACCCGGTAGAGGATTCCCACGTCCATGAGGAAGGAGTTCACCGAGGTCTCCGCCAGACCGCTGTGCATGTAATAGCCGGTGAATCCCGCCGAGAACTTGTCTGTGAAGTACCGGCTGTAGGTGAGCCCCAAGGTGCTCATGCCATTGTCGAAGGTACGTCCCGTACCCTCCGGCTTGAACGCGGTTCGCTCGGGCTCGGGATCCATCCAGAGCGCCCGCGCACTGATGGCGAAGGTGCCGGGGATGCTCCGGGGATTGAAGACGTAAGCCGCGTAGCTCAGCTTGATGTCCGCCGGCCACATCGTCTGATTCAGAGTCAGCTCGCTACCCCGAATCGACACGATCCCCGCGGGATTCCAGTAGACCGCGGTCGCATCATCGGCAATTGCGGTGAAGGCCGAACCGAGTGCGGTTGCCCGCGCGCTCACGCCGATCTTCAAGAACTGAGCCCCGAAGGTACCTACCTTCTCGAACACCTCGGCCGCGCTGGCCACAGTGGGAATGGCAGCCATGAGGCTCAGTCCCAGGGCAGATAGAACGAGGACTTTCCGCAGCTTCATCGATCAACCTCCGCTCGAAAAGAGCAGGTCGGGGACTTGAATGCACAGGCCCCCCGTTTTGAGCTCCTAGCGAATGACGGTGAACTTGCCCACCACCCGATTGAACTTGTTATCATCGGATTCCACCGAGTACAGGTAGATTCCACTCACGATTTCCTGACCGTTACGCGATACCAGATTCCAGGACACCGAGCCATCGCCATCTCGGCCGTCGTGCGGGATTTCCGCCACGAGATCACCCGAAAGGGTGAAGATCTTCACCGTATTCTTCGATCTCGGCAGATTGCGGAATTCCACACGAACTCCGGTCGGGTCGTCGGCATTGGGAAACAGCTGACTGAACTCGGAGAGCGATTGCCGCGTCGCCGGATTCGGTACCACGTAGATGTTGGCTCCATTCGCCTTGCGATCCTCCGGCGTCTGCGCGATCGACTTGGGCGACGCAAAGGCGAAGTTGCTCTGGGGATCGCCCACCAGGCCGGGACCGGTCGGCACCAGTTCGTTGGGCTGGGACTGATCCACCGTGAAGTCTGATGCGGTGACCGCGTAGAAGTAGTAGATCCCGTTGTGCACGTCCGTGTCGACGTATTCGTAAAACTCCACCGGCGGATCGAGCTTCGACCAGTAGAGGGTGTCGACCTGGTCGTAGCAGCAGTCCCAGTTCGCGAGCTGGGGATACGCCATTCCGATGTCGGTTACGGTGCCGTCCGCCTTGCGATAACGGAGCACCGTGCTCGGATTCAGCTTTTGCTTGTTCTCGTCCAGGATCTGATCGATCAGGGCCGCGAGATCCTTGTACTTCGCCGCTTCGTACGAGCCCGGCCGATTGACCAGGGGCGTATAGCGAATGGGATCAAGTCCCGTATTGGCACCCAGGGGAAGCTTCTCCTTCACCTCGTCGCGGCCATTGCTGATCGAACGAGTCGTGGTGAAACTGTCGACCAGGTCGTATTCGGCGATGAGCCGCCAGAGCTTCGATTCCGGCCCGTTTTCCACCGAAGAACCGTAGGGTCGGTCCCAGTTGTCCGCGCGCCAGATCCGGTAGGATTCGAAGTCCTTCTTCTGCAGGCGGACGTCGTTTTCCAGCTCGCTCTTGTTGTTGAAGAAGACATGCACGCGATTGCTCGTCTGCCACAGCCTCATCGTGGGAGCTGAAGGCGCGAGTCCAACCAGCCAGGGCACCCGGTATTCCTTCCCCATGACCCCGGTGCAACCGGCGAGGTAAGCAGCGTCGACCCCCTCACCATCCTGCAAGCAAGGGCTCTCGGTGAGACCCCGGAGATCCTGCCCCGTGCGCGCACGCTCGAAATCACAGTCGGCGTCGATGTAAATGCACCCGTCCTCGTCGAGGTCCTTGGGCTCGATGAAGACGGCCCTTCCCTGGGCGATGGTCAAACTATCGGTGCAGTCGACGAAGAGGCTGAAGATGGGGTTCGACGCGCCGCGGGGACCGAAATCGTCGATGCAGATCTTGGATTCGCGGCCCTTGATTCCAGTGTCACGATTTCCGTCGCGATCGAAATCGGCTCCGTAGTAGGTCAAAGCGGCCTGGACTGCGTTGCGGCGCATTCCCTCGAAGCCATCCCCGATCACGAAGGCGGCTTGGAACTGCAGACTCTCGGTGGGATCGAGTCCCGCGAACGGTCCGGTCGCCAGGAGAATGCGGTAGTCGTTGCCTCGACCCTGCCCCGGCAGAGGGAAGCTGTCGATCGCTTTGCGCGACATCAGGTCATAGCGCTCGGAGTCGTTCGTGGGATCGCCCCCGCGGTCGAAGGTCGCGCTCCCGCTGAAGTTCTGGAACGAAGTGATCCCCACCTCTTTCGGCGCGGTTTCGCCGGTGGGATCGGTATCGTGGTTGAGGAAGAACATGCCGAAGTAGCCCGGCGTGACGCCCTCGTCACCATCGGCATCATATTGATAGGCGATGGCGAGAGGGACATACGAGCCGTCCTGGGCGCGAACCGTGCCCGACCAGAAGCCGGGCAGGTCGTCGTTGGCGATTTGCACGCCGCCGCGCGGACCGCAGTCGGGGTCGGCGAAGAAGCCCAGGAAGATGTCGTCCAGGGGCGCGACACCCGTATTGGTGATGGTGAACTGGAAGCCGATGAAGTCGTCGACCGCCTCGTCCTCCCACTGGAAAGTCTCCTGCACCACGTCGATGTGCAGGGGCTCGTGGTCGGGATAGGTCTCGATCGCCTGCGGGGAGTAGTCGGTATAGAGGCAGCGGAAATGCTGATTCCCGATGGCCGCGAAGTCCTCGTCGATCTTCCCGTCGCCGTCGTCGTCCTTGCCGTTCTTGGGATCCTCGTTGACCAGGCCGTCCTTGTCGTCGTCGTAGTTCGGGTCGGGATAACGCGCGCCGCCGGGTTCACCCTGCTTCATGGTGTAGATCGTGGCGAGCGGATCCTGCGCATCGGGACGGAATTCGAGTTCGTACTGACCCGTGGATACCGCGGGCACTCCGTTCTTGATGGCGCCGAACCACAGACCGGCTGACCAGAGATAGTCCACGCCGCTTCCCGCGGGCCACATCATCGAAGGCGCGTCCGAGAAACTCTGGCGGGTTCCCGGCTGAGAGCCGATGAGTCCGAAGTTCGTGATGTTGAGCTGGGCCTGCCCCACGTTCATCACGAAGTTCCCCAGGATCGTATAGCTTCCCTGGGCGTCCTTCCCCAGCGAGGTGATCTCGGGGCCATCATACCTGGCCACCGCTACGTTGGCGCTGACCAGACCGCCGGCAAACACCAAAAGGCAGACAACCCGACGCCACCAGTCGGTCTTTTCACGAGTGGCAAGGAACCACATTCCCACAAGCCTCCTTCGGCGACCCTCTCGTCGAGCTAGAATTGCCATCCGATACCCACGCGGAAGATGCGGTGTTGCTGGAACACACGCGGATCGTTGACCGGGACGTAGTCGTTCCGGCCGCTGCCGTCCACGTCGTAGAGGAGCGCCCCGCCGTACTTGCCGGTATCGGTCAGGTAAGGCGTATACGCGACCTGTGCGTTCGGGGCGACCGGTGCCACGAACGGCGCCTCCGTGGTCACGACGTCTTGATTGATCAGGTTGAGGCCCTGGAGAAAGAGCGTCACCTTTTGGCCGTACATGTTCACGTGCCGCTCGGCCTGCAGACTCAAGTCATACTCGTCGGGGTGCCGGCGGCTGTTCTCCAGTAGGGGGTCGACCTTCTTCTCGAAGCGGAAGACCGGAGTCCAGGGGAAGCCGGTTCCGTAGTCGAAAGTCATACTGGCCGCCCAGACATCCGGCTCCTGGACGCGCAGTCCCAAGTGCAAACTGTGGCGCCGGTCCCAGTTGAGCGGCAGCTCCTGGTTGGGAATGAACTGCAGGCCCTCGGGATTCGAGCCGAAGGTCTGATCACTCGCAACCCCGTCGGCGAAGGCGAATGTGTAGGCCAGCTTCATGCTCCAGCGGTTGCTGTAGCGCTTGTCCAGAGTGAACTCGACACCACGCGCGTTCGCGAAGGCTTTGTTCACGTAGCGGCGCAGGGTGTTTCCCGTGGTCTCGTCGGTCACCGTGGTGGTGGCGACGAGCCCGTAGATGTCCTTCCAGTACACCACCATCTGCCCGGCCAGGTAGTCGTTGAACTGGCGCCGGATTCCGGCCTGGTAAGCGATCGTGAGCATGGACTCCAGATTGGGGTTCCCCAGGGAGCCCTGGTTCCCGATGGGATCCTGGCTCGCGAAGAGCACGTCGCGCTCGGGGAACTGAATGAAGCGCCCATAATGGAAGTGGAAGGCATCGCGGTCGGTGATGGGGAACGCGAAGCCGATGCGCGGACTGAACGCGGTCTTGTATTTCAAGACGTTGCGATCCACGCCTTCGTTGCTCAGCAAAATGTTCGCGGCGGAGCCGGGAGAGAACATGTCCCAGCGGAAACCGCCGTTGACTACCATACCCTCGTGCTCCCAGCGGTCCTGCAGATAGTAGGAAGCCTCGGGGTTGAAGCTGTGGAACACGTTGCGGTTGCTACCCTGCGAGTACTCTCCGGTTAACCGATCCAAACGCTCCACCGCCGGGCTGGTCAGGCTCTTGTCCCGCAGATCGTTGTAGAGAACCTTGAACCCGCTCTTGATCTTGTGACCCTTGTAACGGGTGCTGGTGATGTCGAACTTCGAGGTGTACTGGACCGTCTTCTGGTCGCGGAACACGTAGTAGTCGCCCGAGGTGACCAGGAAGGGATTGTCCTGATCGGTGGCAAAGTCGGTACTGATCTGATACGACGGCTGGGTGTCGAAGAAAGTCCCGGCCCCGTCGATGCCCCCGTGGTTGAACTCGTAGGGCAAGAGATCACCGGCCACCGAATTGAAGCGATTGAACTCCAGGCGCGCGAGGCGGAGAGTGTAGAAGTCCGTGTCGTTGAGCGCGTGGCGCCACACGATTTTCGCCTGGGTACTCCAGCGCTTGGACTCGGGTCCCCGGTTGGCCGAGTTGAAGTCCACGTAGGAGGAGTCCTCCTGCACGGTGGAGAACCGGGACACCGGGTACTGGAAGCCCTCGAACTGAGGCTGCGCGGCCGCGAGGAAGGTGCTTCCCCTGGTGTCGCGCAACTGCAGCACCGGCATCGGCTCGTAGAACGTGCCCTCGCCGCGGTCGACCGCCACGCGCACCGTGTGCGCCAGACGCTGCATGTTCTGCACCCACGGCCCGTAGTAGACGCGGCGGGTGCGGCCGGTAAAGCGGTAGCTCCCGGAGACCGATTCGATCTCGGGCATGGTGAGAACTTTCTGCGCGTAACCCTGGACGTCCCAGTTGGGCAGATAGGGATCACTGCGGGTGAAGTTCGTGGTGATCTCGGCCGTGATCTTGCGCGCGCCCGCTTCGTCGAACTTGTAGGCCAGCTTGAGCGAGCCACGTCCCTGATTGGTCTGCCGGCGGCGCCACTTCCAGAGCGTTACTCCCAGCAACTTGACTTCGCTCTCGGGCCGATAGGCGCGGTTGTAGTTTTCGTTGTCCGAGAACGAGAGGTCGCCATTGACGAAGTAGGTGAGCCGCGGAATGCCGGTGGGTCCGCCAAAGGCGAACTCGAAGCGGTCGAAATTGGTGTAAGTGCGATCCTGGCGTCCGAAGTCGTCGGTGAGATAGCGGAAGCGCGCCTCGAACTTGTCTCCACCCTCGCGAGTGGTGACGTTCACCACTCCGGACAGCGCGTTTCCGTACTCGGGATCCTGTCCACCGGTCACGGTCTCGACGTTGGCGACACCGAGGCTACCCACACCCATCGACCCTCCGCCGAGGGGGTCATCCACCGCCACGCCGTCGATGCGGAAGGAGAGCTCACCGGAACGGCCGCCGCGCACGTAGAGTTCGCCGCCGCGAGCCACGATTCCCGCCTGCTGGGCCACGGCTTCCTCGACCGAGTCCACCGCGTAGTCGGTGAGATCCTCACTGTGCACGGTCTGGGTGAATTCGGTCTCCTTCACCTCGACCATGACGGCCTGCCCCTCGACGACGAATTCGTCGAAGGTCTTCACCACGGTGACTTCCAGGTTGAAATCCAGGTTCGTGGACTTGCCGGCCACGACGGTCACCGGCTGGGTGACCTTCTTGTAGCCGAGATAGAGAATGCTGATGGTGTAGTTTCCGGCCGGCAGATCGCGCAGGAAGAAGCGTCCGCCTCCCAGTGACATGGTTCCCCACTGCGACTTGTCGCTGTCCCGCGTCACCACCACGTTGGCGTAGTCCAGAAGTTCCCCGGTTTCCCCATTGCGGATGGTACCCGAGATTCCTCCCGTTTTCTGTGCATGGGCGGGAACGGCGCATACCAAGAGCACGAGAGCAAGGACGAGTGACGACCCGCGACCGAGTGACCGATGTAACATGACGGTACTCCTTGCTGTTCTCTCGCGAGAGAACAACTCCACAGTCCAGCGTGGGGATGCGCCACACACCCCGGCACACGACCCATTCGACTCGATAGCGCGCTAGGCTGACGCGCTGACACCCGGGCCGGTGCGGGTGCGAAACACATAGAGCGGGGTTGAACTTGACGACACCCCTGATCCGCGGCTCCACCTGAAGGATCCGGCTGAGTGGAGCTTCCACCCGTGAATCCCAAGCACGAGCCGGGCACGAAAGGCCCGGCAGGTCCAGGGGATCAGGGAAAGCCGCGACATCAGGCACCTCTGATGTGACGTGCGAAATATACGGGGCGGGTGGAATCGAGTCAACCCGCGGATGGCGAGCTAAGCTCTTACAGGACACTCTATTGGGACATTGGCGAGGAGGGTGGGGAGTCGTAGATCCAACACGCGACGCGGTGAGACCCTTCATGTGAGGACAGTTCGGGCCGCAAACGCGCGCATTCGGCACGAAACTCGCGGCAACGCGGATGAAACGGGCATCCCCCCGGACGCTCGCTGAGGCGCGGCGCATCCCCCTCCACCGGCGCCGTCTTCGCGGCCATGCCACCTTTCAGACGCGGCGCCGCCGCCAGCAAGGCGCGGGTGTAAGGGTGGAGTGGATCGCGGAGCACCTCTTCGGTCTTTCCCTCCTCGACGATACGTCCCGCGTACATCACCGCCACGCGATGGCTCATGTGCTGCACCACCGATAGATCGTGCGCGATGAAGAGGTAGCCCAGGTTCATCTCCTCCTGGAGATCTTGGAGCAAATTCAGAATCTGGGCCTGCACGCTCAGGTCCAGCGCGGACACCGGTTCGTCGGCGATGACCAGCTCGGGGCTCAGGATGAGGGCGCGCGCGATCCCCACTCGCTGGCGCTGCCCTCCGCTGAATTCGTGCGGATAGCGGCGCGCGTGTTCCGCGCTGAGCCCCACTCTCTCGAGCATGGAGGCCACCTTCTCGTGGCGCTCGCCGCTTTCGCCCATTCCATGCACGAGCAAGGCCTCGTCGAGGGTCTGCCCTACGGTGAGTCGGGGATTCAGGCTGCCGTAGGGATCCTGGAAGACGATCTGCATGTGGCGGCGGAAACGGCGCAACTCGCGCCCGGAGAGCGCGCGCACGTCCACCCCCTTCACTTCGATTCTGCCCGCGGTGGCATCGATGAGCCGCAGAATACAGCGGGCCGTCGTGCTCTTGCCGCAACCGGACTCCCCCACCAGACCCAGGGTCTCGCCCGCCTTCAAGCTCAAGTCGATGCCCTCGACCGCGCGCAGAGTCTGACGCTTCGCGAGGAACAGCGATCGGGGCGGCTCGAAGTGCTTCGTAAGACCTCTCACCCGCAACAGAGGGGTCTTTTCAACTGGCTCGTGCATCGGGCCACCTCCCCTCCTGCAAGACCCGCTCTGACTCGAAGCAAGCTGCCTCATGTCCCTCGGCCACCGCGCTCAAGGGGGGTGCTTCCTCCCGGCAGCGATCCCGGGCGAAGGGACAACGCGGGGCGAATCGGCATCCCCCGCTTCGCTCCCTCGGATCGGGGACGTTCCCGCCGATCACGCGCAGACGCCCCGAGGGCAGGGCCGATTCGGGCCGGCAGGCCAGAAGTCCCAGGGTGTAGGGATGGGCCGGCCGTTCGAAAATTCGCGCCGCCGGTCCCACTTCCGCCAGGCGCCCGGCATACATGACCGCCACCTCGTGCGCGCTCTCGGCCAGTACCGCCAGATCGTGCGTGATGTGGAGCAGGCTCATGCCCATCTCCGACTGTAGAGAGTCCAGGAGCCGCAGAATCTGCTGTTGGATGGTGAGATCGAGAGCGGTAGTCGGTTCGTCGGCGATCAGAAGACGCGGTCGGCAGGCGATGGCCATGGCGATCATCACGCGCTGCCGCATTCCTCCCGAGAGCTGATGCGGGTAGTCGTCCACCCTCCGTGCCGGCTCGGGGATTCCCACCGCATGCAAGAGTTCGATCGCGCGGCTGCGCGCCGCCTTGCGCGAGAGTCCCTCGTGGAGCCGCAGCACCTCGGCCACTTGCTCGCCGCAGGGGTAAACCGGGTTGAGGCTCGTCATGGGCTCCTGGAAGACCATGCCGATCTCCTTGCCCCGGATACGGCGCAACTGCGAATCGTCGAGTTTCAAGAGGTCCTTTCCGGCAAAGAGCACGCTCCCACCGAGGATTCTCCCCGATGGCGCCGGCAAGAGACGCAGAATCGACAGAGCCAGGGCACTCTTGCCACAACCCGATTCCCCGACCAGACCGAGGGTAGTGCCCGCGCGCACGCGCAGACTCACTCCATCGACCGCGATCGCCGGAGCATCCTCGCCGAGGAAAGCGGTCCGCAGGTTCCTTAGTTCCAGCAGTGTCTCGTTCATGGTCTCGAACTCGTTTTCACGATCAGGCGCGGATCGTTGAGATCACGCAGACCGTCACCCAGCAAGTTGAACCCGATGACGGTCGCGGTGATGGCCAGCCCAGGAAAGGTCGAGATCCACCAGGCCGTCAAGAGGGTATCGCGGCCCTGGCCGATCAGCTGTCCCCAACTCACCGCGGGCGGTTGAACCCCCAGCCCCAAAAAGCTCAGAAAGCTCTCGGCCAGGATGGCGTTGCCCACCCTCAGGGTGGCGGCCACGATGACCGGAGCCATTGCCGCGGGAAGCACGTGCCGCACGAGCAGACGCGGACGCGGAATTCCCAGGGCCCGACCGGCCTCGACGAAGTCCATCCCCTTGACCTGGAGCACTCCACCGCGGACCACCCGCGCCACCCCCATCCAGCCGGTGGTGCCCAGGACCAGAACCACCAGCCAGGTCGAGGGGGAAAAAACCGCCATCAGGGCCAGGATGAGAAAGAGCCGCGGAAAGGCGAGCATGAAGTCGGTGAAGCGCATGAGAATACTGTCGACCACACCTCCCAGGAAACCAGCCGCGGATCCCACCAAGAGCCCGATGAGGACCGAAGTGACGACGCTGGCCACCCCGATGAAGAGGGAGATGCGGGCGCCGAAGACCACCCGGCTGAACAGATCCCGTCCCAGAAGATCGGTCCCCATCAGGTGCTGCGCCGAGGGGGGCAGAAAGCGGGAGACGACCGGGGTTCCCAGCGCGGTGGGATCGTAGGGAGCGAGCAAGGGGGCCAGAAGTGCCACCAGCAGAAGAAAGGCGATGAGGAGGATGCCGGCTTTGGCCGATGCGTCGGCCCAGGCCTTGGTCCACCAGCTGCGCGGATCGGGCCCGGGAGCGAAGAGCACGAGCAGAGCCAGAACCAGGGAACACCAGGAGGCGATCGCGCCGTCCGCTCCTCCCCCGCGACCGTTCAACCAGTCGTAGGCCATGGGCCCCTTGAGCAAGAGCGGAAGAAAGACGAGGAACGAAGGCAGGATTCTGCGCGCAGCTCTTGGCATCTCAACCCAACCTGATGCGTGGATCGACGAGGCCATAGGCGATGTCCGCCAGGAGATTGCCCGCGATGACCATGCTGCCCGAGAGCAGGGTCGTGGCCAGGATTACCGGATAGTCGCGCCCGAGCAGGGCCTGCACCGCGACCTGGCCCATGCCCGGCCACGAGAAGATGACTTCCACCACCACCGCGCCGCTGAGGAGAAAGGGCAAGCTCAGACCGAGAAGGGTGATCAAAGGGATCGCGGCGTTGCGCAGGGCATGCTTCAAGAGGACCGTGCGCTCGCTGAGACCCTTCGCGCGGGCGGTTCGAATGTAGTCCTGCGATAGGATCTCGAGCATCGAGGACCGCATGTAGCGCGCCAGCCCGGCCGCCCCCGAGAGACCGAGCACCGCGGCCGGAAGCAAGAGATGGCGGCAGGAGGAGAGCAGCCAGGGCCAAAATCCCATTTCGTTCAAAGTGCCCGCGGCCATTCCTCCCGAGGGCAGCCAGTGGAGCCTCCACACGAAAATCAGCTGCAGCATCAGCCCCAGCCAGAAGGAGGGCAGGCTGTAGACGAGTAGGCTCAAGAGAGTGGCGCCCCGCTCACTCGCCGTCCCCCTGCGCGCCGCGGCCCAGACTCCCAGCGCGGTACCGGCCGAGAGCCACAGGAGGAACGAAACCACGCTCAGACGCAAGGTATTGGGAACGGCCTCGGCGATGATTTTGGCGACCGGCCGCTTGTGGCGCAGGCTGATTCCCAGATCACCGTGAACGAGCCCCGTGAGCCAGGACAGGTACTGCACGGTCAGAGGTTCGTCCAGGCCGTAACGCGTCCTGATCGCCTGCACGTCCTCGGGACGGAAGGAAGGATCGACGAGCGCATCGATGGGATCGCCGGGCGCCACCTGTAAGAGCACGAAGGTGAGCGTGACCACGCCCCAGAGAAGGAGAATGGAGCCGGTGAGACGCCGTAGGACGAATCTTGCCATGAACATGCCGCGGGGTTGGTGTGCAAGATTCAAGGTGCAAGCTGTGCGGGCGAGCGGTCAAGGGAGAATGCGCTCGGAGCCACGAGCGGCCCTCGGACTCGCCGCATGCTGCAGGACGCACTCCGGGTAGACGTCCAAGACCTTCAGCTCGAGACCCGTGCGCTGCTGCAGCGCCTCGGCGAAGCCGAAGGCGAAGCGCTCGAGAGTCAGATCCGCGTGGCCGAGTTCCTGCAAATTCGTGGTCCGGCTGCGCAGACTCTCCTTGCGCGCGAGGCGCTCGCTCTCATCAGCTCCGCCCATGAAGTCGACGATCGAGAGGTGCTGCGGGCCCGTCAGAAGCGAGCCGTGCTGCAGGAAAGCTCGGCGAGTCTGCCGAAAGGCACTGCCCACCAGCTTTTGTCCTCTAACTGAAATTTCGTGCCCCTGGAGCGACTCGAAGCAGGCGAAGCTCTCCGGCCCACCCTCACCCAGGGTCCGCGCGGGAATTCCCAGACCATTCAGGGCCTCCACCAGCGCCGAGGCCAAGGAAGCGTAGACTTCGCGGAAGTTGGCGCCGAACCCGGCCAGCCCCAAGGGACCGGCGACGGCGTAGGTGAATTCACTCCAATGCAGGACCGCGCCGCCTCCGCTGGGGCGCCGCACCAACTCGATGCCGGCCGAGCGAAGACGCCGTGGATCGAGTTGAGCCGCGGACTGATGGTAGCCCAAAGAGAGTGCCGGAGGATCCCAGGCGTAGACACGCAGCAGCGGAGACTTCAGCTCCCCGTTCTGGTAGCTCTTCAAGAGCGCGCGATCGAGAGCCATGTTGCGCTCGCCACGCAGTGCCCCATCGCAACGCAGGAGGAGCTTCATCGTCAATCGCAGCTTCCGCCCCAGCACACCTGGGGTGCGCGATTGGCCTTGGTCTCGTCGAGCCGACGCACCGGGGTGGATATCGGCGCATCGCGCAGAAGCTGCGGATTCTCGCGCGCCTCTTCCAGGATACTCAGAAGAGCGGCGGCGAACGCGTCCATGGTGTCCTTGGTTTCGGTCTCGGTGGGCTCGATCATCAGAGCCTCCTCCACCACCAGCGGGAAGTAGATCGTCGGCGCGTGATAGCCGTAATCCAGCAGTCGTTTGGCGAGATCCAGGGTGTGCAGCCCCGAGGACTTCAGGCCGCGGCCACTCGCGACGAACTCGTGAAGCGTTCCCTCGGAGTAGTCGATGGGAAGTGCGTCCGCGAGGAGGGCCTTCAGATAGTTCGCGTTCAACACCGCCATCTCGCTGGCCCGCTTCAGACCGTTCCCGCCGTTACGCAGGATGTACGCGAGGGCGCGGACCATCACCCCGAAATTGCCGTAGGTACCGTGGATGCGCTGGTGCACGCCGCCGTCTTGCGGAGCTTGCTGCCACGCGAATCCTTCGCCTTCGCGCATCGCCCGGGGATAGGGTAGAAAAGGTGCGAGTTCCTTCACCACGCACAGGGGGCCACAACCCGGACCGCCTCCGCCGTGCGGCGTGCTGAAGGTCTTGTGAAGGTTGAGATGCACCATGTCGAAGCCCATTTCCCCCGGACGCGACTGGCCCATGATGGCATTCATGTTGGCGCCATCCATGTACATCAGTCCCCCGGCTTCGTGAACCAGTTCTGCGATTTCGCTTATCCGCGGCTCGAAGAGGCCGAGGGTGTTCGGGTTGGTGATCATCAGCGCCGCGAGATCCTCACCCAGCTTTTCCTTCAGTCTGTCGATTCGCAATTTCCCGTTGGCTTCCGTACTCACGGACTCCACGGTGAATCCGACCAGAGTGGCGCTGGCCGGGTTGGTGCCGTGCGCGGAATCGGGAATGAGAACCCTCTTGCGCTCCTTCTGACCGCGCGCGAGATGGCACTGTCGCGTGACCATCATTCCCAACAACTCTCCGTGCGCGCCGGCCGCCGGCTGAAGACTCACTTCGTCCATCCCGGTGATCTCGGCCAGAGCCTCCTTCAGACGCACCATCACTTCCAGCGCGCCCTGAACCTGCTGTGGATTCTGATGGGGATGGATCTTCGCGAAGCCGGGCATCTGCGCGATTTGCTCGTTCACTTTCGGGTTGTACTTCATCGTGCACGAGCCGAGCGGATAAAGTGCGCGATCGATGTGGTGGTTCTTCACCGAGAGGTTGGTGTAGTGCCTCACCACCTCGCTCTCGGAAAGCTGCGGCAGATCCAGCTCGTCTTGGCGGGAAATTTCTTCAGGCAGAGCGGCGGCGGGCACGTCGAGCTCCGGAGTCTTGTAGCTGACCCTTCCCTGCCGCGAGCGCTCGAAAACGGTGAGGACCTCCTGCTGCTTCATCGCGACCTCCCCGCGGTGCTTGCGCCTGAACCCGTGACGATTTTTTGGGCCAGCTCGAGATAACGGTCCATTTCCTCCCGGGTTCGCAATTCCGTCACCGCCACCAGGAGATCCCGTTCGTCGGCGCCCTCGTTCAACTCCGCGAGCGCGATCCCCGCCAGCACGCCCTCGGCCGCGCAGGACTTCAGGAATTCACGCGCGCTGAGAGGGGTCCGCAGCACGAACTCGTGGAAGAAGGGTGAGCTGAAGGGCAGCTCCAAGCCCTCGATGCGGCCGAGTCCCGCGGCCAGGTAATGCGCTTTTGCGTGGCACGCCCGCGCCACCGCGACCATGCCTTTCTTGCCCAGGGCCGACATGTAGATGGTTGCCATGGTGGCGGCCAGACCCTGATTGGTGCAGATGTTCGAAGTGGCCTTCTCGCGGCGAATGTGCTGTTCCCGCGTTTGCAGAGTGAGGACGAAGCCGCGCTTGCCGTCCTTGTCCACCGTCTCTCCCACGATTCGCCCCGGCATCCGCCGCTTGAGTTCGTCGCGCGCCGCGATGAAACCGAAGGCCGGTCCACCGAAGCTCATGGGCAAGCCCAGCGGCTGTCCCTCCCCGACCGCCACGGACGCCCCGTAGGATCCCGGCGAATCCACGAGAGGCAAAGTGGTGGGGTTCACCGCCGCGATCAGAAGCGCGGCGCTGTTCTCGACCTTTGCGCCCACCGCGCGCGCGTCTTCCAAGATTCCCAAACCGTTGGGCTGAACCAGGACCACGCAGGCGGTATCCTCATCCATTTGCGCATCGAGATCGCCAAGGTCCAGGCGCCCGTCCTCTGCACGGGCGATGTTCACCACTTCCAGGTCGCGGGCCTGCAGATAGGTGGTGAGAACTCTGCGCCATCCCGATCCCAGAGTCTCGGGCACCAGGACTCTCTTGCGCCGCGTCTGGTTCACCGCGAGGAGCACTGCCTCCACCAACGCGGTCGCGCCGTCGTAGAGGCTGGCATTGCTGACGTCCAAACCGGTGAGACGGCAGATGTAGCTCTGAAATTCATAGATCACCTGGAGGGTTCCCTGGGAGACCTCCGCTTGATACGGCGTGTAGGCGGTGGCGAATTCACTGCGAAGAGCCAGGTAAGGAACGATGGCGGGGATGTCGTGCTCGTAGCAACCCCCGCCGGCGAAACACACCAGCTCGTCCGCGCTCCGGTTGGCTCTCCCCATACGAGCAAACTCGCGCCGGAGTGCCGCTTCGCTGATGCCGTCGGGAAGTTCGAGGCCCGACTTCAGCCGCAGCTCCTCGGGGATGCTCGAAAAGAGACTCTCGACGGAGGGCCGCCCGATCCTCTGCAGCATCGCCTTCACTTCGCGGTCGGTGTGTGGCGCGTAGGCCATACTGTCATTCCTCTCCGATTTCAGAGGCGTATTCGTCCGCGCTCAGCAATTCGGCGCCCTCGAGATTCTCCACTTGAAGCCGCACCATCCAACCGTCGCCAAAGGGATCCTCGTTCACCAGCTCCGGGTTGTCCTCGAGTTTCACGTTGATGTCGACCACCACACCACTCACCGGAGAGTAGAGATCCTCCACCGCTTTCACCGTCTCGATACTCCCCAGCGATTCGCCGGCCTTGATCTTGGTTCCAGTGCTGGGAAGTTCGATGAACACGATGTCTCCCAACTCCGAGGCGGCGAAATCCGTCACCCCGATGACTCCCTGGTCCCCTTCCATGCGGAGCCACTCGTGCTCCTTCGTGTACTGGATGTCCGTGGGTCTCATTCTCAACTCCTTGATCCGAGTCCTGTCGCTTCCGATCGTTGAGTACTCAGTCCTTCACGTGCAGCGGAACAAAGGGAATCTCCACTTTTGCGAGCGGATGCCGCTTGCCGCGGATTTCCACTTCGAGTTCGCCCTGAAGGGCGTCGACTTCCAAGCGAGCGAGCGCGATGCCTCGCTCCAGAGTTGGTGAAAAGGTGCCACTGGTGACCCGCCCCACTTCTTTGCCACCGGCAAAAATGGGCGCCCCCTGCCGGGCGATCGCCTTCCCCTGCACCTCGAAACCGGCAATGCAAGTGCCCACGCCCTCTTCCTTCTGCGCGGCCAAGATTCTCTTGCCCGTAAAGTCCACCGGCGACTTCAAACGAACTACCCAGCCGATGTTCGATTCGTAGGGAGAGTGTTCCTCGTCGAGTTCGTGGCCATAGAGGGAATAGCAGGCTTCCAGGCGCAGGGTATCGCGCGCGCCCAGTCCCACCGGCCCCACCGAGAGTTCCTCTCCCGCCCGCAGGAGCTCCTCCCAGAAGGAAACAGCCGACTTCGCGGGCAAATAGAGCTCATAGCCCTTCTCCCCGGTGTATCCGGTGCGCGAGAGAATGCACTCCTGCCCGCCGATCTCGGGCTGCAATGTATGGTAGTACTCCAGGCCGCGCAGCTCTTCTTTGAAGGCGGCCGCGCCCGGCCAGCGCAAGAGAAGCTCGAGGCTCGAGGGGCCCTGGATGGCGATGAGGGCGGTGGAATCGCTTTCGTCCGCGAATTCGACCGCGGCGGGCAGGCGATCCTTCAACCAGGCCGCGACTTTCCCGCGGTTGGAGGCGTTGGCCACCACGAGGAAATGATCCTCGGCGAGGCAGTAGACCAGAAGATCGTCCAGCACTCCCCCGTCATCGCGGCACAGCGCGGTGTACAGAACGCGCCCCGAATGCAGTGCCGCGAGACTGTTGGTGATCAGCGAGTCCAGAGCGGAACGCGCACCGCTTCCTCGCAGGTGAAATTCCGCCATGTGGCTGATGTCGAACAGCCCCACATGCGCGCGCACGCGCCGATGCTCCGCCAGCACGCCTTCGTACTGCACCGGCATCAAGTAACCGGCGAAATCGACCATGCGTGCGCCGTGCTGCTCGTGCCACGAACTCAATGGGGTGCGACGTGGCTCCGTCATACTTCATTCCCTCTCGCAAGATCCCGCCGTGGTTCTCTCGCCCACGGCAATCGTCCGCGCTCAAGCCGCATTCAGTTGCCGCCTCAGCATGTGTCCGGTGTGCGACTCCCCGCAGTTCATCACTGCGTCCAGAGTTCCCTCCACCACGATGGCTCCCCCCTGCTGACCGCCCTCGGGCCCCAGATCGACGATCCAGTCGGCAGCCAGAATCACCTCCGGATGGTGCTCGATGACCAATACCGTATTGCCTTTGTCGACCAGTTTCGCGAGAACGGCCAGGAGCATTTCCACATCCTGGAAATGTAGTCCGGTCGTCGGTTCGTCCAAGAGGTACAGAGTGCGCCCCGTGGAGGGCCGGCTGAGCTCTTTTGCCAGCTTCAGCCGCTGAGCCTCCCCGCCGCTGAGGGTGTCCGCCGCCTGGCCCAATCGAAGGTAGCCCAGCCCGACCTCCTGCAAAGTCCCCAGGATGCGCCTCATCGAAGGGACCGGATCCAGGAGTTCTGTGGCCTCCTCGATGGTCATCTGCAGATAATCCGCGATCGAACGTCCCTTGTAGCTCACCTCGAGGGTCTGCCGGTTGAAGCGCCGGCCTTCGCAGACGTCACAGACTACCCGCACCTGGGGCAGAAAATCCATAGTCAGTGTGCGCACGCCCGCCCCGTCACAAGCTTCACAACGTCCGCCCTTGGTGTTGAAGGAGAAGCGGCCTTGATCGAAACCGCGAGCTTTGGCCGCGGGAGTCTGCGCCAGAATTTTTCTCAGATAGGTGTACAGACCGGTGAAGGTGGCAGGAGTGCTGCGGGGAGAACGGCCAATCGGTTGCTGATCGATGAGAATGACCTTGTCCAGCGCCTCGCCCCCCTCGATGCCGTCATGTTCTCCGGGCTTGGCCAAAGCCCCGTGGAGCTCTTTGGCGAGCGCGCGATAGAGAATTTCGTGCACCAGGGTGCTCTTGCCGCTGCCGGAGACCCCGGTGACCGCGATGAACTTGCCCAGGGGCAGAGTCACGTCGATGCTGCGCAGATTTCTGGCTCGCGCTCCGCGAATCACGAGAGCGCTCTTCGAATCGGGGCTGGCGCGCTTGCGGGGGATCTCGAGCGGCCGGGCCAGCCAGCGACCCGTTGGCGAATCCTCGCAGCGCGCGATTTCCCGCGGCGTGCCTTCCGCGACGATCTCACCTCCGTGATCCCCCGCTCCCGGACCGAGATCCACCACATGGTTCGCCGCTTCGATGATGTCGCGATCGTGCTCGACCACCACGAGACTGTTTCCGCGGTCCACCAGACGGCGCAGCAGCTCGATGAGCCGCGCGTTGTCCCGCGCGTGCAATCCCACGCTGGGTTCGTCCAGAACATAGAGCACGCCGGTGAGCCGCCCCCCGACCTGGGTTGCCAAACGCACGCGCTGACCTTCGCCGCCGCTGAGCGAACTCGTGGGTCGGCTCAGAGTCAAATATCCCAACCCGGCCTGCACCAGAAATCCCAGACGCGATACGATCTCCTTCTTCAAGGGTTCCCCGATCAGCGCCGCGCTCCCCGAAAAATGCCACTCCTCCAGCTCCGCCAGCAGCTCGACGAGGGGCAGATCGGAAAGCGTGCCCAGGTCGCGGCCACAGAGCTCGACGCTGAGCGCCTCGGGTCTCAGACGCGTCCCGTGGCAATCGGGACACTGCCGCTCCTCCATGAATTCCTCGCACCAATTTCTTATTCTCTGGCTCTTGGTCTCGCGGGCCCGCCGCGTCAGCATCGGCACCAGACCTTCGAAATCCGCCAGAAATCGTTCATGACCCGAGATGCCCTCACGGAGAAAGTCGAACTCCTTCCCCATCGTCCCCGAGAACAGAGCGCGCCTGAGTTGCTCACTCATCTCGGCCAGAGGAGCTTCTTCGTCGAAGCCGAGTCGCCGCACGAGGTACTCGACCTGTTCGTTGATGAAGCTCTGATTCTTGCCCCGAAGAGGCGCCAATCCGCCGTCGCGCAGGCTCAGCGAGGGATCGGGAACGAGCAGGTTTTCGGCGACGCTGCGCGTGGACCCCAGGCCCCGGCAACTGCGACAGGCGCCGGCCGGCGAGTTGAAGGAAAAGAGCCTGGGCTCGAGGATCGCGAAGCCGGTTCCGCACTTGGGACAGGCGAGCCGATCGCTGTAGACCTTCTCCCGGCCCCCCGAGAGAGCTGCAATGATGAGGCTGCCCTCCCCTTCGGCGAGTGCCCTCTCCACGCTACTGGTCATGCGCTGCTGGGATCCGCTGCCCGCCTTGAGTCGGTCGACCACGAGATCGACGTCGTGGCGCGCGCCCTTCTTCAACGCTTCCAGCTCGTCGAGCGAGAGGATTTCGCCGTCGACGCGAATCCGCGCGTAACCCTTCTTGCGCAGGGAGGCCAAGAGTGAGCGCTGCTCGCCACGCCTGCCTCTGAGTACCGGAGCGAGAACCAGGTAAGCTGTCCCTTCCGGCAGATGCAGCAACTCCTTCAGGATGAGCGAGGGATGTCCGGCCGCGACTTTGATCTTGCACTTGGGGCAATGGGGCTCGCCGAGCCGGGCATAGAGGAGACGCAAAAAGGGTATGGTTTCGGTAATGGTTCCGACGGTCGAGCGCGGATTGCGGCCCAAGCCGCGCTGTTGGATTGCCAGCGCGGGACTCAGCCCCTCCACTCGATCCACGTCCGGCTTGGGGACCTGCTCCAAAAAATGGCGCGCGTAGGCCGAGAGAGATTCGAGGTACCTGCGCTGGCCTTCCGCGTACAGGGTATCGAAAGCGAGACTGCTCTTTCCCGAACCACTCGGTCCGGTGATGACCACGAGTTCGTTCCGGGGAAGCCGGACCTCGATGTTCTTGAGGTTGTGTTCTCGAACGCCCTTCAGGTGAATGGCCATCCGCTCAAGAGCCACTACTCTTTGCCTCTTTCTGCAAGGCGTCGAGACGACGCACCGCCTCGGCTCCCCACTGGCTCTTGGGACCGTACTGTTTGATCACTTTCTCGTAGAGCTTCGTGGCCGCGTCCAACTCGCCCATTTTTTGATAGACCTCGGCCGCCTTGAGCTGTGCCGTCACCGGGAGTTGTCCGCTCTTGGGATAGAGATAAGGGATCTTGAGATAGGCGGCTGCCGCTTCGTCGAGACGCCGCAGCTTCTCCAGAGAATCGGCAATCCAGAACTGGCCGTAGGCCTGATCCTCCTCGCTCAACAGAGGCATGACTCGCTGGTAGGCGGCGATGCTCAGCTCGTAGCGGCCCGATTCGTGGTAGCAATACGCGATGTTGCTCAAAATCTGCTCGGCGTCGGGCAAATCCGCCTGTTCCTCCAGGAGAGAGTGGTAGACCTCCAGCGCTTTGTCGTAGCGTTCGAGTCTGCGCCAGCTCATCGCCAGGCCCTTCATCGCTTTCACCTTCAGAGGGTGATTGGGGTATTCGTCGACGAGTTGCTGGTAGGCCTTGCGCGCCGCCTCGTCGTCGCCATCCCGGGCCGCGAGATTCGCGACCTTGAAGAGTGCCTGCGCGGACCATTCGCTGTTCGATGCCGCGGCCGCCGCGCTCTTGAAGGCCGTGCTCGCATCATCGAAGCGCTGCGCCTTCAGCATGTACATCCCCTCGCCATATTTCGCGCGCGACAGCAGCTCCTTCGTGACAGGCTCCTTCTCCACCATTTGATAGAGCTCGAGGGCATCGTCCGCCCTGCCCTGCTCCAGCTCGGCGTCCGCCAGATCGAGCCGCGCTTGCGGTACCAGGGACCCAGCCTGCGGATAGCCCTCGCTGAGCTTCTTCAACTCTTCGGCGGCGGCTTTGAGCTTTGCTGCCATGGCCAGAGCCCGGATCCTCAGGGCAAGAGTCCGCGCAGTCACGGGATCCTCCTGAAAGCGGTCCAGCCAGCGCAGCGCCGCTTCCGGCCGATTCCGCTCCAGCTGCAGCTCGGCCAGACGCCGGAACACGTCCTCCTTCTGGGCAAGTTGTGGATCCAACTCGCTCAAACGAGTCAGGGCATCCGTCGCGAGGCTGTCGTGCCCCGCGCTGCTCTCGAGTTGAGAAATTTTCAGCAAACTGCGCCCGGCGTATCGACTGTTCGAGGTCTGGGCCGCGAGTGCTTGAAAGCGCCGTCGAGCATCCTCGATTCTGCCCCTGCGCATCTGAGCCGTCGCGAGGCGATAGTTGGCGTCATCGGTGTAGACCCCGTCTTGGTAGCGCTGCAAAAGCGCGTGATACAGAGTGGCCGCGGCATCGGGATCTCCTCCGTACAGCGCCATGTCACCGGCCAACAGCAACGAGCGCTGTCCCAGTTGGCTCGACGGGAAGGTCCTGGCGTAGGATTCGTAGAGGGTTTTCGCGGCCGCATAATGCTGTTGCCCGCGCTGAATCTCCGCCATCAGGTAGCGGGCCGCGGCCGCCAGATTCCCCGCGTCCTGAGCGTCCATGATCCGCCTCAGTTCTGCCGCGGCGAGTTCGTCCTTGTCTTGCTGGTGATAGAGCCACGCCAGGGCATAGCGCAGGGTCTGGTCCCTCAGCGGCTCCGGCTTTTGGGCCAGCCCCTCCTTCAGCCAGACGATGCGTTGTGAATCCGGAAGATCCGTGGAGAGTTCGGCGGCGCGCCACAGGAGCCAGACTCGCGCCTCGTTCGCGGACTTCTGCTTCAGGGCGAGGCGCATCTTGGCACCGAGCGCGGTCCACGCCGATTGGCCGAGATCGAGCCCCTCCTGCGCGCCGTAACCGCCGAGCAAGGGGGTGTGCTCCGCATCGAAGAGCGGCGGAGCTGGAGCTTGTGCCCTCTCGGAAAGTTCCAGTTTCAACAGGGCGGTTTGGGCCGCGCTCTTCGTGGTCCCGGAAGGCGCGAGCTCCACGGCGCGCGCATAAGCTTTGCGCGCCGCACTCCATTGCTCCTTCCAGGAGGTGTCCGTGGCGGAATCGAGCTTGGCTTGAAGCGCGAGCTGCTGCCGGCATTTGCCCAACTCCAGTGAGGCCCGGGCGGCACCCAGCGAGTCCGAGGCCGCCGCGCTCAGTTCCTCGAAGACTTTCGCGGCAGCCGCGGCATCACCGGCCACGTCGCGCAGCACCGTCCCCACCTTCATGCGGCGCAGGCTTTCATTCTCTTCAGGGGTGAGGGCGAGCTGACTCAAACGACGCACCGCCTCATCGGGCTGTTTCTGGACGCGGCGCGCATCGAGCTCGAGCTGGAGACGCAAGTCGGCGGCCTGCTCGCTCGTCGGATGCTGGCGAATGAGGCCCTCGGCCACTTGCCTGGCCTCGTCCTTTTGTCCGGCGGCCCGCAACTCGCGCACCTGGGACAGGAGATACTGAGCCTGCATCTCGCTCTGGGGCTGCGCTGCCGCAGCCTCGCGATAGAGGTCGGCCGCCAGGGCATGACGCGCGAGCGCGCGGCTGGTGATCTGGGCGGCGTTGGCCCAGGCCAGAGAGCGCAGCGAATCGCCGGGAGCCACACTGGCTGCCCTCTGCCACAGCAACCGCGCTCGTTCGTGTTCCTTCTGATCGACTTGCTTGGCAGATTCAACGAGGGTGGCCAGGCTCGAGAGCGCTCTGTAGGCCACGGTGGAATCCGGGCTCGAGGCGAGCGAGAGCAACTCCTGCTCGGCGCCCTCCTTGTTCTGCCTCGCATCGGCTCGCGCCAAAATCAAGCGGGCATGGCTCGTCCCGGCGGCGTCCGGGTACTTCTTCAGGTAAGCGTTGGCGGCATCTCGGGCCGAGTCGTAGTTGTCGGACCTCAGCTCGCACTCGCCGAGCCCCAACAAAGCACGCTGGATTTGCTCGGGCGTTCCGCCACGATCCGCCACCTCGCGATAACGTTTTGCAGCTTGCTTCCACGACTGAGCCGCCTCGTCCAGGATGGCCAATCCCAGATTGGCCCGCGCGTGCAGATAGGGATCCGAATACTTCTGGATGACCATCTGATAGTGCTCACGAGCGGCCTGAGGCGCTTCCCGCGTGCGCAGCAGCTCCGCGGAGCGAAGGAGGCCAAAGGCCCCCACGATCTCGGCCGGATAGCTCGAGTGCACGGCGTCGAAGTGCGCAATGGCCAGACTATCGTCCCCCGCCTTCTGCGCCAGAACTCCGAGGTCGAAGCGAGCCCGCGCCGCCAGCGGAGGAGCCGCGCGGCCGCCCACCAGAGCACGGAGCAGACCCTTGGCCTGTTCGTCCTGGTCCTGCGCCATGACCGACTCCGCCAGCCCCAAGCGCGCGGCATCGGCTTGATCGCTGGCGGGAAAGGAGCTGAGCAGACTGCGATAGGCCTCGGCGGCTTCCTGATCGCGGTGTCCTTCCGCCAGGAGTGCCCCCTTCTCCAGCAGCGCATTGGGAGCTTGAGCTGAGGAAGGAAAATGCTGCAGGAGCTGGTCGTAAGCCTGAAGGGCTGCGAGCGGCTGACTCAGGTGCCGATAGATGCCCGCCGCCTGCATGAGCGCGGACGCGGCCCGGGAATCCTCGGGGTAGTTCTTGGCGAACTCGAGCAGTTGGCGCGCCGCCACGTCCTCCATGCCGTCGTCCCGTAGCTTCTTCACGAACTGCCAATCGCGATCGGCGTTCAGCGAAGCGGGGCCGGCGGCTTGGGATTGACTGGTACCGTGCGCGGGAGTCGCGCCGATTTGAGCCGGGTCTTGCGCGACCGCGGCAGAGGCGGAGAGAAACAGGAGCAGCAAGCCGGTAGCCAGACCGGTTGCTCTGATGGACAGGGTCGAAGACATGAGTCCTCCAGCCAAGCTTCTCAGGGAGAGAGCCGATGAATCTGCCGCGGGAAGGGAATGGTCTCCCGCAAGTGCGGGACGCCCGCGATGTAAGTGACCATGCGCTCCAAACCCAGACCGAATCCGCCGTGCGGAAAGCTGCCGTAGCGGCGTAGATCGAGGTACCACTCGAACGCGCTTTGGGGAAGGCCGTGGGTCTCGATCTGCCGCAGGAGAAAGTCCAGGTCGGCGCTTCGCTCTCCTCCGCCGATGATTTCTCCGTAGCCTTCGGGAGCCAAGAGATCCACCGAGAGGGAGAGACGGGGATCGGCCGGGTCCGGCGCCATGTAGAACGCCTTGATGGCAGCGGGAAAACGGTGCACGAAGAAGGGCCGATCGTGTTGTTCGGCCAGGTAGGACTCGTCGGGTGCCCCGAAGTCGCCCCCCCACTCGAATTCGATCCCACCGGCTTGGAGCATTTTCACTGCGTCGTCGTAATGGAGCCTGGGAAACGGGGCCTTCACCGCCTCCAACTTGCTCAGATCGCGTTCGAGCACATCCGCCAGCAACTCGCCTCTTTCCTCGAGCACTCGTTGTACCACGTAACAGACGAAACGTTCCTCGAGTTCCATCACTTCGTCCAGCCGGGCAAAGGCGATCTCGGGTTCGACCATCCAGAATTCGGTCAAATGGCGCCGGGTCTTGCTGCGCTCGGCCCGGAAGGTGGGACCGAAGCAATAGGCTTTGCCGAAAGCGGCCGCAGCCGCCTCCATGTAGAGCTGTCCGCTTTGGGTGAGATAGGCCTTGTCACCGAAGTACTCGGTCTCGAAGAGCGTGCTCGTTCCCTCACAGGCGTTCGGCGTGAAGATCGGCGCATCGATGAGAGTGAAACCCTCTCCATCGAAGAAATCCCGAATCGCGGTGATCACACTGTGACGCACCTTCATGAGCGCATGCTGCTTCTTGCTGCGCAACCAGAGATGCCGATGATCCATGAGGAACGAGGTGCCGTGTTCCTTGGGTGTAATCGGATAGTTCTCGCTCGCTCCGATGATTTTCAATGAACTCAATTGCATCTCGAAGCCGCCCGGAGCGCGCTCATCGGCAGTGACCGTTCCCTCGATCTCGACCGCCGTTTCCTGACTGAGATTCAACGCCGTCTCGAAGAGTTCCGCGGGCAGATCCGCCTTGGCTGCCACCACCTGGAGAAGTCCGGTGCCATCGCGCAGGACGATGAACACCAACTTCTTCATGGCTCTGAGGTGATAGATCCAGCCCCTGACGAGGGCGCTCTGGCCCTCACTCTCGGCGATCTCACTGATCCAACGCTGAGCTTGCATCTGCGTTTCCTCCCCCGAGTTCTCCGCCGGCCGAGCGCCTCTGCGCGGAACGCAGGAGTATAGGACCTCGTCCCGACGGCGACAACCGCCCCTCCCGCCCGGCGGCTCTCGCAGCGCGAATTGCGAGCCTGCCGGCCCCAGCGGCGGCGAATTCGAGCCTCTGGAGCCCCTGGACCCGCCGCGCGGGACGGCACAATCCTTGCGGAGAAACCGCAGGGTACCCGTGTCAACGAGGATCCCTCGAAAACCACGCAGCCAAGAGGCGCGCACGTGAATCGATCCCTGGGGAGTTTTGGACGTCTGGGAATGGACCATCGACTGCGAGGGGCGCTCGTCTGCCTTCTCCTGCTCGTGCTGTTCCTTGGCCCTCAGCTGGCGCGGGCGGCGGGCAAAAATTTGCCAGCCAAAGCGGACTCCTCGGAGGAGACGCAGGACCAACCCGACTGGGTGCCGATCATCCAGGCTTGGGCCCAAAGGCCGATGGAATCGCGTTTGCTGCTGCGCGAGGGGGACTTGGCGCGCGAGGAGGGCAAGAACTCCGTGGCCGAGGAGAGGCTGGATCGCGCCACCCTGGCCGATGCCAGCAATGCCGGCGCCTGGTTCGCCCTGGCCCGGGTTCATCTGGCGGATTCCAACCCGGCGTTTCTGACGGACCTTCTGGAAGGCAGCCAGGCCAGTCTGCGCAGCTTCGCGCACCAGAGCCGTTTGGCGGCCAATCTGCTCTTGAGCACGGATCTCATCCTGGCGGCCAGTTTCCTGTGGATTCTCCTCATCCTGCTTCTGCGCTATCTGCCCTTTCTGCACCATCAGATCCGCGGGCTGACCCAGGGACCGGGCCATCTGGAAGGCAGCGGCCTCTTGCTCTGGATCCCGGTGACCGCTCCCCTCCTCTTGTGCCTGGGGGTGGTGCCCAGCCTCTGTGCGGGCTCGCTCATCGTCTGGCTCTACGGGGGAAGACGAGCACGCGTGGTGGTGACGGTGTTTCTGCTCTTTTTCTCGGCGCAGGGCTTCCTGGGCGCCTTCTCCACCCCCTTGGTGGGTTTGCGGGAAACCAGCCGCAGCAGTTTGGTCCAGCGCGCGACCCACGAGAGCCCCAGTCCCGCGCTGCAAAATGACCTGGACCAGGCCCTCACGAAGAATCCCGAGGATGCCGACCTTCTCTTCGCGCGTGGCCTTGTGTACGCGCGTCAGGCGCGATTCGACGAGAGCGCGCGAGATTTCCAGAAGGTTCTCAAACTGCGTCCCAAAGACCCGATGGCCGTGAACAACCTGGCGAACGATCACTATTTCCGCGGAGACTACGACCGGGCGGTCGCCGGATACCAACACAGCGCGGCTCTGGATTCACTGCAGGGCTCGACGCATTACAATCTGGCGCAGGCGTACATCAAGAAGCTCTTCTTCAAGGAGAGCGGAGAGCACATGCAGCTGGCTTCGCGGGCCGGATTCGAGTTGGGAACCGGTGGAGTACGCTTGCCCACTGGTGCGGTGTACTACCAGTCGCCCGGCAGTTGGGACTCCTGGCTCATGGCCTGGCACGAAAAGAAGACACTTCTGCCTCTGGACTTCTTGGCGCCATGGCGCAAGTGGCTCGGAGTTCCCCCCGATCAAATTCACTTCTGGTTGGCCTTGACCCTGGTGCTCAGCCTGCTTCTGATGAAGATCTTCCCGCGCGAGAAACTCGTTTACGAATGCGCGAACTGCGGCCGCTTGAGCTGCGCTCGCTGCAGTGGAGAACACGAGGGGAACGTGTTCTGCCCGGCCTGTCACGGAACCGCCCGCAGGGCCAGATCCGAAATGGTGCTGAGCACCTTACTGAGAAATCGTCGCCGGTCGACAGAATTCACCTTCCGCTCCAGGGTACGCCGACTCAACAACTGGTCCATCGGGGCCGGTGAGCTCTACTCCGGCTTGCGGAAGCGTGGCCTGGTGCTGACGCTCCTGAGCGCCTGGTGCATCTTCGGCATGGTCTTCCCCTCCGGGCTCTTGAACGACCCCTGGCGGCCCGTCGCCCCACTCCCCCTGCTGGCGTGGCCCAGGCTCCTCGGGGCCGCCGGCCTGCTGCTTCTGTATCTCTACTCCCGTTTCGGCCGCTCGAGCTGGCGCAGCCGGAGCTTCCACCTTCATCCTGCGAGCATGGTGCGGCTGGCCGATCTCATGGACAGTCGCGGCGAAAAGCAGATGAGAGCCTGACGAGGTAGGCCCGATGGCACTGGAAGGCCGTCTCAATGATTTCACGCTGGAAGAGATTCTCCAGCTGATCGCTCTTCAACAGAAGACCGGGGTTTTGACTGTCGAAGCCTCCTATCCCATGGTGCTTTATTTCGAGGGCGGGGAGCTCGTCGGCTATCGAGACCGGCGCGGCGCCGCCCCCGATCCGCTCCGGGCCTATCTGAAGAGCTACGGCTTCTTCACCGCGGAGAACTGGGAACATCTCAAGTTCATCCAAAGCAACAGCGGGCTCGATTTCACCGAGATCATCATCAATGAAGGCCACATGAGCCCGGAGGAGTTGCTGCGAGTCCAACACGATGTGGCGCAGGAGCACATTTTCAAGGGAATGCTGCTGCGCGACGGCCGCTACCACTTCCAATCCGGCCGCGAGTTGCTGCATGGGATTCGGGCTCGCGTCCGGGTCAAGGTGGAGGGCCTTCTCATGGAGGCCGCTCGCCGCATCGACGAGATCGCCACCCTCGAAGAGCGCTATTTCGATGGCGACGTACGAGTAAAAAGAACGGATAAGAGCACCGAGGGTCTTCCTCTCGGACACCGCCCGCTGAACGTGCTGCAAATCCTCGGCGAGGAAGCCACCGTAGGATTCGTGGAAGCCCGCGCGAAGATCTCGCACTTCGACGTGTTGCAAACTCTCGAGATGCTGCGCGACCTGGGACTCATCCGAGTGCTCGACTTGCCGCAGGCCGCAGTGGACGAGGATGAACTGATCGTCGCGGAAGAAACTACTCGTCGCACTACGCTTTCCTCGGTGGTCCTGGTTCTGCTCTCTCTGGCGGTGCTCGCCGCGAGCTGGTGGCTCATGCCCATGCGCTCCTACGCGGAACGCAAAACTCCCGCGGTGGAGCGGGAGCAAGCCTTCAGGCAAGACGAAATGAAGAGTCGCGTGCAACACGCGCTCGAGCTGTATCACGCGGACAAATCGGAGTACCCCGCGAGCCTCAATGCTCTGAGAAAACCTCTCACGCTCGATCTCAGCTCGGACCAGCTGGCCCGCTTCCGCTACACGCGTGACGGGGCCGACCACTACCTGCTGGCATTCAAAGACCAAAAATAGCCGAGGCTCTCTTCAGCTTGGATCCGAGGCCCGCGTCAGGATTCCCTCGCAGGACGGAATCCAGCGAATCACCGCGCCGCAGGGGAACTCGCTGCAATGCGAAAAGGGGATCGACCTTCCCGCCCTTTACCGTGCCGAAGGCCAGGGAGAATCCGGCTCTGCGCGCGAGATCGGCCATTCGCTCGTCGGAAAA
Source organism: Candidatus Krumholzibacteriota bacterium (assembly GCA_963806035.1). Classification (GTDB taxonomy): domain Bacteria; phylum Krumholzibacteriota; class Krumholzibacteriia; order JAJRXK01; family JAJRXK01; genus JAOZPE01. Next base: position 95,276 of record CAWDWO010000031.1, read on the forward strand.
CGGCTCGGGATAGCGGAGGGCGACGGCCTCTTCGTGGAGTCGCCGCTCCAGCTCCCTGCGCGAGCGTATCAAGTCTCCGAATTCGACTTCAGGGGTCACTTGATGAAGTCCCACCGCCTCGAAGCCGGCGGACTGCACACGGACGCCCGCTCGCATCACGCTGCGCAGTTGGGACCAGCTGAGATGTCTCGTCTGTTGGCGGAGCGGTCCGAACCCCCGACTCGTCACCCGTCCGACCAAAGCGATGGGCAAGAAGAGCACCGAGGGGATCTTGCGTTCTTGGAGGATGGGCAGTGTCGAATCGAGAAAATCGACACCATCGTGATCGAAGCTGAGGAGAAGCCCGTCCGGCGCGTCGTTCAGGCCCTCCGCCGCGGCCCGAAATTGGTCCAGATCCAGGAAACGCCGCCCTGCAGCCAGCAGATCGTCCAGGATCTTTTCCAGGCAGGAGGCGGAGATGCACGAAGAAGCGAGACCGGTGTGCTCCAGCACGCGCGGGCAGGCAATGACGATGGGGATATTCGACGGCCTCAGCTCGGCCGCAGTGCGAACCGGATTCGACCTCATCTAGGGAGCCTCGATTTCAACACCGATCAAGAGCCGCTTGCACCCCCCCTCCCCTGGCAATCGAGAGGTTCGGGCACAGTTCGTGAGTGAGCGGTGACTTGATACGCCCAGGGCATATCTCGTTTTGTATCCTACCACGAATCCCGGCTGCGAGCAAAGGAGACCGTTTGACGCCGGCGGCCTGTATGCTAGGCTGCCAGCAGGATCTCGGCCGTCCTTCACGCCCCAAGAGGAAACCGCCCATGCACGCGCGCCCTTTCACCCCCCCTTCCCTCTCGTCGCCGGGCATCTTCGAACGACTTCGTGCAAGTTCCGCCGCCGCCCTGGCCGAGGGAAAGAGGGTCTTCGATCTGAGTCTCAATTGCCCGACCGGCGTGCTTCCCGCCCACGCGCTGAAAGCAATGCAGGATTGCCTGCAGCCGCGTCCCGGTTCGGCGCAACGAACGGTCCCGACCCGCGGAATCATGGAGTTGCGGGAGGCCGTCTCCCAGTGGTACGAGCGGCGCTTCACCGTACACCTCGATCCCAAGGCGGAGATCCTCGTCCGTTGCAGCGAAGTCGATGCGCTAGCGCTCGTGATGAGAAACTCGCTTCAGCCCGACGAGCTGGTGATTCTCCCCTCGCTGTGTCCACCGGCCTGGATCGCGGCCGCACAATGCGCGCGAGCGCGGATCGAGTTCCTCCCCCTTTCAGAAGAACATGATTGGTCGCCCCGTCTGGAGGACCTGGATGAGGAAGTTCTGCGCGAAGCCAAGCTCCTCTGTCTCGGCCATCCGCAGGACCCAACGGGCGCGGTGTGCGAGATCTCCCAGCTGCGGGAGCTGCTGGCCCTATGCCGCGATCACGAGATCACTCTCGTCTCCGTGATCACTTGGAGCGAGTTCGCGCTCAGTGAAAAGCACTTGCCGAGTTCCATCTTCGAGCTCCCGGGAGCGCGTGAGGGCGCGCTCGAAATCTCCACCTTCGCCTGCAGCCACCGGCTCTGGGACTTCGGGCCCGCAATACTGGCGGGAGGCGCGGCGCGGATCGAGAGACTGAGCGATCTGGCGAGCCACCTGGGAACGGACCCCGCCTATCTCTTGCAGAAGGCGACGGCCGCGGCCTATCTGGGAGACGATTCCTTCCTGGCCGAACAGCGTGAATCCTTGCGCCGCCGGCAGAACCGGCTCTGCGCGGGACTCGCGTCGATGGGTTGGGAGCTTCAAGCATCGCCGGCGACGATTTTTCTCTGGGGAAGAATCCCGCCGAAGTGGGGTGAGGATGAGCTCGGATTCCAGGAGGAGGTCTTTCAGCGCAGCGGAGTGCTGATGGTGCCCGGCTCCGCCTTCGGACCCTCGGGGAAGGGCTTCGTGCGTCTCAGTGTCTGCCTGGATGAAGCGGGAATCGACGCCTGTCTCTCGCGGCTCGCGGAGAGTGGCGTGTTGGAAGACGCCTGAGATCTCGCGATTCCTACTTGCCGGGAACGCCCAACATGCCGCGGGTGAGCACGTCGGCCATCGTGAAACCGAAGAGAATCAGCATGAAGACGAGCCCGGTGGCGATGCCGAGACGAACCAGTGTGCTGGCGAACTTGACGTGCATGAAGAACCAGATGACGAGCGCGGCCTTCAGACAGGCGATGCCGATGGCCGCCACGTTGTTCATGGCGCCCAGGTCCTGGTAAGCAACGAGGACCGTCAGCGCAGTCAGCGTCAGAAGCCCCAAGAGAACCAAGACGTTCGTCTTTCCCGATACCACGTGGTGAATCATGATTCGCTCCTAGTGATGTCTGCCCACTAAATACAGCAGGGGAAAGAGGAAGATCCAGATCAGGTCGACGAAGTGCCAGTAGAGTCCGACCACTCCCACCGGATCGTTGTAACCCTCGTTGAAGGTGCCCCGCATTGCGCGCACGACCAAAACGAGCACGAGTCCCACTCCGATCACCATGTGCAGGGCATGGAGCCCCGTCATCGCGAAGTAGAGATTGAAGAACATCTCCACGTGATGCGGGTTGCCGGCGCCGTGCCAAACGAAATCAGGGCCAGGCACCAGATGCTCGTGGAACTTGACGGCGTACTCGTGCCCCTTGATGCCCAGAAAGACCACGCCGAGAAGCGCCGTCAAGAGCAGAGAGATCACCGTGCCCGCGCGCTGCCGCACTTGGGTGCATCGCACCGCCGTCGCCATGGTGAAGGAGCTGACGAGGAGCACCGCGGTGTTCGCGGTTCCCAGACGCACGTCCAGGTGGTAGCTCCCCGCGGCGAAGGAGTGCGGGTACAGAGTTCGATACAGAATGTAGGCCATGAAGAGCCCGCCGAAGAACATGATCTCCTGCACGATGAAGATCCACATCCCCTGCTGGACGGCTTGACTCTGCTGTTCGGCGTCGCAGAAGTAATAGCGAACCTTTGGCTCTGCTCCACGGTGAGAGCTGGTTGGATCGATTGCGGTCAACTCAAGCTCCTTCCTCACCGGGGGACACCGCGGGGGAGCGGGAGAAATCGTAGGCCTCGTAGTCGACGATGACCGGATGATCGAAGTTGTGCTTGATCGGCGGTGAGGCAGTCTCCTGCCATTCCAAGCCCACCGCGCCCCAGGGATTCGGCGGGCACTTCTTGCCGAAGCGCAGCGACCAGGCGAAGTAAATGATCGGGATGATGTAGCCCACGGCCAGAATGGTGGCGCCCGCGCTGGAGAGCACGTTCAGAACCTGGAATTCAGGCGGATAGGCGTGGTAGCGCCGCGGCATCCCCATGTAACCCAGAATGAACTGAGGGAAGAATGTGAGGTTGAAGCCGGCGAACACGAGCATTGCGGCGACTTTGGACCAGAACTTCGGGTACAGCCTTCCGAACATCTTGGGCCACCAGTAATGGAGCCCTCCCAGATAGGCCATCAGCGCCCCTCCCACCATCACGTAGTGAAAGTGGGCGACCACGAAGTAGGTGTCGTGCACGTGCATGTCGATGCCGAGGGTTCCGAGCATGACGCCAGTGAATCCGCCAATCATGAACAGCCCCATGAAGCCGATGGCATAGAGCATCGGGGTCTCCCAGGAGATGCTTCCCTGGTAGAGCGTCATGGTCCAGTTGAACACCTTGATGGCCGACGGCACCGCGACCAGCATGGTGAGAATCGAGAAGACCGTGGCGGCGTAGACGGACTGGGAGCTCACGAACATGTGATGTCCCCAGACCAAGAAGCCCAAGATCGCGATCCCCACGCTGGAGTAGGCGACGATGCGGTAACCGAAGATCCGCCGCCGGGAGAAATTGGCGATGAGTTCGCTGATGATGGCCATGGCCGGCAAGACCATAATGTAGACCGCGGGGTGCGAATAGAACCAGAACAGGTGCTGAAAGAGGACCGGATCGCCCCCGATCGAGGGGTCGAAGATCCCCAGCTGGAAGACCCTCTCCAGGGCCACCAGAATCAGGGTGATCGCCAGCACCGGCGTTCCGAGAATCATGATGAGGGCGGTGGCGTAGTGTCCCCAGACGAAAAGAGGCAAACGGAACCAGCTGAGGCCGGGCGCGCGCATACGATGCGTCGTCACCAGAAAATTCAGGCCAGTGAGAATGGAGGAGAAGCCCACGAGCAGGGCGCCCACCGCGGTCGAGACCACGTAGGAATTGGAATAGCCGGTGGAGAACGGCGCGTAGAAGGTCCAGCCGGTATCGACCCCTCCCCTCGCCATGCTGTAAAAGGCGCAGATCCCGCCCGCCATGTAGAGGTACCAGCTCAAAAGATTGATCTTGGGGAAGGCCATGTCCCGCGCTCCCACCATGATCGGCATGAAGAAGTTGCCGAACACGCCGGGAATGGCCGGGATGAGAAAGAAGAAGATCATCAGGACGCCGTGCATGGTGAACAGACGGTTGTACACGGCGGCTTCCACCAGGTCTCCCTGCGGGGTCGCCAGCTCGATTCGGATGAGCGCGGCCATGATTCCGCCGAGCGCAAAGAACAGAGTCACCGAGATAAGGTAGAGAATGGCGATCCGCTTGTGGTCCGTGGTGAGCAACCACGACTTCACGCCGTAGCCATCGTGGAGATAATCTGGCTGTTCTCTTTGCGCCTCGGGCGCAGTTGCGATGGTCGTCATGGTCTATTCCCCGGATCCGTTTCCCGCTTTGCTCTCGGTGGCCGTCGAGTCACTGAGGGACTTGATGTACATGATGAGCTCTCGGAGTTCGTCCTCGCTGAGTTGCCCCTTGAAAGTGGGCATGATCGGTTGATAGCCCTGCACCACCTTCGCCTGAGGGTTCATGATCGATTCACGGATGTATCCGTCGTCGAACTTCACCACATCGCCGTTGGTCAACTTCACGTCCTTGCCGTAGGCGTTTTGCAGATACGGCGCCCGCGCATTGGTATCCGCGCGGTGGCAAGTGATACACGACTTGTCCGAGAAAAGCTGTTTGCCGTTGCTGGCGATGCTCGTCTCGGGGAGACTGCCCTGGAGCCACTGCTCGTAGTCGTGCGGTTCCATGACGATGATGTGGCCAATCATCTTCGAGTGGCCGGCGCCGCAATATTCAGCGCAGAAGAGGTGGTAGGTCCCGACTTTCTTGGCCTGGAACCAGGCGGTGGTATAGCGGCCGGGAACCGCGTCCATCTTCACGCGGAACGCGGGCACGAAGAAGGAGTGAATCACGTCCTCCGAGGTGATCGACACCTTGATCGGGGTGTTGACGGGAACGTGCAGGGTATTGATCTCCCGGTTGCCTTCCGGATGCTGGAACTTCCACATCCAGCGTTTGCCGGTGCAATAGTATTCCACGGCATTGCTGGGAGGACGCGAGGCGGCGAAGAAGACCTTCGCTCCCCAGGCGAAGATGAAGAGCAGAATGACCAGGGGAACGATAGTCCAGGTCAATTCGAGAACCGCGTATTCCCGGGTGGGCTTTCCGATGGAATCCTCGCGGCGCCTCTTGTAGCGGATCATGAAGAAGATGATCACCGCCGAGATCAACGCGATGAAGAAGACCGCCACCGCCAGGGTGAACAAGAAGACGGCATCCACCTGACCCGCGATGGTGGAAGCTCGCTCGGGGAAAAAGCGAAGGGACGCGAGCATGCCTAGGCTACACCCCCGGCTTGTTGGTGATGCGCGCGGCGATCGCGACGACGACTGTAGAGAATGAAACCCACGATGACGAGAATCGTGAGGATCCCGGCCAAACGGATGAAGAACATGATGGTGGCTCCGTACTTACCAGTGGCGGGGTTGTACTTGAAGCACAACAAAAGGGCCTGGGCCACCAGGCCTCCCACCTTTCCGTCGCTCGCCTCAGCGAGGGAGAGACGCAGGTCCTTCGGGGCGTAGTCGATCCCGTAGAGATAGCGCGAAAGGACGCCCTTCGGTGTCAGCACCATGATTCCGGTGGCGTGAGCGTACTGTCCGCTCGCTTCGTCGTAGACGTAGTGGAATCCGCATTCGCTGGTGAGAGAGTCGATGGCGGCAGGCTCACCGGTCAAAAAATGCCAGCCGGCTTCGGTCCCCGGACGGTCGTAGGTCTCCAGGTACCCTTCGCGCTTCTTCTTGGCCAGCTCCGGGCCTTCCTTCGGGTTGAAGCTCACGATGACGACTTCGAAATCCTTCGCGGGCGAGAGCGACAGGGGCTTGAGGCTGCGAACCACTCCGTTCAACACCATGGTGCAGAGCATGGGGCATTCATAGTAGACCAGAGCGAGAATGACCGGCTTGTCCTCGTGGAAGTAGTCGCCCAGCTTGATTTCCTGTCCGTTCTCGTCCTTGAACTGCAAGCCGAGATTCACCGGCTCACCCAGGTGCTGCTCGAAGGAGACGTCCTTGGTGGGACTCTTCTGCAAGATGGGCCTTTCCGCTCGAGCTTGCGTTGCAACCAGGCCGGCGGCAAAGAGTGAAAGAACGAAGATTACGCGCAGACCACGCCGTTGATTCCGCATCATTTTCCTCCTTGGGAAGATGCTCCCTCGGTACCCTTGGGCGCGGTACTCTGAGTCGGCTGGGGCCAACTGGGCACGCCATCGCGCTCGACCATTTTCATGGCTTGCTCGATGGGCACTCGTGCCACTTGCGCGGATTTCTCCTCCCAGCCGTAGCTGGTGAGGATCGAATCCTCTTCCGCGTGCATCGCACGGAGATCCGCGTGCGGATTGGCCTGGAGCCGCGGCTCTGGCGGCAACTCTTGCACGCCGGTGGTGGCCACCGGCAGCGCGGGCGGATCCTTGGACTCCAGGTTTTTTCTCAGGAAGCCATAATAGAGCATCGCCACGATACCCGCGATCACGCACAGGAACGCGATCACGGCCAGAAAACCCACGAGCGCCTTCTTCTGCAGCTCCTCATCGATCGGCTTGCCCGCGCCCTCATAGCTCCACTTCGGATCAGGCATTGCCCGCGACCTCCTGGTATCTGGGGTCATTCACCGCGAGCAGATTCCGGCGGCCGAGCTGCCAGCAGAAGACCGCCAACCAGATACCGCCGAGCCCTCCGAGACTGGCCAGATCCAGCCACGAAAGGGTGGTGCGGTGCAGCGGCGGCATGACCTGCCAGAAATAATCGGCATAACGAACCGCGATCAGAAGCAGAGCCACGAAAACCAGGCGCCCCGGTCGGCCCTTCACCGCGTGGGTCAAAAGCAAAAGAAAGGGAACCACGAACTGCGCGACGATGAGAAGAGTGGTGAAGAGCTTCCACTCGGGCGTGATTCGTTCCAAATACCAGGGGATCTCTTCCGGCAGATCACCCGACCAGATGATGAGAAACTGACTAAACGCGAAGTAGCCCCAGAGCATGATGAAAGCCAGGAGCAAGTTGCCGTAGTCGTGAAAGTCCCGCTTCGTGAAAAGATCACCGATTGGCTTCGTGCGCGAGAGCATCACCGCGATGATTGCGGTGAATGCAAGGGCCGCCAGTGCCATCGACTCGAAGAAATAGATGCCGTAGATGCTCGAGTACCACTTGGGATCGAGCGACATGAGCCAATCGACGCTCGCGAAGGTTCCCGCCAGGCACCATACGATGATCCCGGGCCCGCTGAAGGCGGCCATCCGCTTGTCTCGCTCGGGAACCGCCCCCGCGTCCTGCTTGGCGGAGAGTCGGTCCAGAATGAACGCGAAAACCAGCCACAGCGCGAAGTAGAGGACACCACGAAGAAGATATCCCTGCGGATTCAAGTAATTCGCCTTGGCGGCGATGGCTTCGTCGCTGGCCAGGATGGAAGCGTCGGCCCAGGGGTAGATGCGGGAGAGTCCAAAGAGTAGGGGCACGAAGAGCAGGGCGATGAGGGGGATCGTCCTCGTGGAGGCTTCCAGCACGCGGCGGATCATGAAGCCCCAGCGGCCTCCGGCCAGATGGTAGAGCATCAGAAGGCCCAGACTTCCCAACGGAATCGCGGCGACCCAGATGAAGGCCACCAGATAGGAGCTGAAGAACGCGCCCGGAGAGAGCACGGCTCCCACCACGGTCAAAACGAGACCGAGCACTCCGATGAAAAGGCCGATCCGGCCCAGACGAGTGATGCTCTCCGGGGGAGAAAAATATGCTGCCTGCGTTCCCTCAGTGACCTTCATCATGCTCACTCGACTCTTGGGTGGATTTCTCGTCCTCCGCCGCGATGGCCTTTTCGATTTGGTTCCGCTCAGCGGGATCCAGCTTCGAGAGCTCGACATGGCGGCTCAGTTGCAGGGTCTTGACGTAGGCAACGATGGCCCAGCGGTCGCTCGGCGGAACTTGAGAGGCGTAGCTCGACATCTGACCGAAACCGTTGGTGATCACGTCGAAGAAATAGCCGGGAGGCATGCCCCGCAGGCGATCGATGTGGTAGCTGGGGGGCTGCTTGAAGCCTCGACGCACCACCATGCCCCGCCCATTGCCCAAGCGACCGTGGCAGGGAGTACAGAAAATCTCGAAACGCTGACGCCCGCGCTGCAGCAGTTTCGCGTCCACTTTCAGCGGAAATTCCTTCACGAAGGTGCCGTCGGGGCCGATGCCTTTATAGTAGGCATCGTCCGCCCGCAGAAAACCGCGCGGCACCGTCCCCTTGGGCAAGGGCCTGGAAGAGGCGCCATCGCGGTAGAACTTGCTCTCGCGCAGCGGCCGTTCCTTGGCCTGGTTCTTCATGTCCTGGGTGCAGCCTCCGCTCACCAGCAACACCAAAAGGAGCAGGCCGACCCCCCACCGTCTCCGGCGAGAGAGCGCCTTCGAGTTCGTGCGCAACCACTCAATCATCGTAGACGTCCGATACTGCGACCGAGGAGAGTCCCTCGAGGAAAGTGCGGGTCTTCTTCAGATCGAACTTCTCGTCCTCCACCTGGATCCAGAGAAAGAACTTGTCGTTGGTCGCCAGGGCGAATCGGTCGACGTTGAACACGGGATGATGCGGATGGGGCAGACCGTTGAGGGCGAACATCCCCAGCACGGCAGTGATCCCCGCGAAGAGGATCGTCATCTCGAAAGTGGGAACGATGAACGCCGGCCAGGAATTCAGAGGACGTCCTCCGATGTTCATGGGGAAGGCGTAAACGTTGATCCAGTACTGCAAAGAGAAGCCGCCGATGCAACCGAAGAGCCCTCCCAAGAACACCATCAGGGGGAGACGGCTCCCCTCTCCCGCAATCACGTGGTTGAGTTCTTCGATGGGATAGGGGGTGAAGGCATCGAAGCGCCGGTAGCCCTCCTTCTTGACCGCCTTGGCGGCCCGGAGGACCTTATCCGGTCCGTCGAATTCGGCCATGACACCGGCCAGACGCGCGTTGCGCATGTCCATGCTACTCCTCCCCTCCCTTCGCTCCGGGCAAGAGCATGCGGATTTCGAAGATGGAGATCGAGGGAAGCACCCGGATGAAGACGAGCATCAGGGTCAAGAAGAGACCGAGTGATCCAATGAAGATGGCCCAGTCCCAACGCGTGGGATAGTACATGTCCCACGAAGAGGGCATGAAATCGCGGTGCAGGCTGGTGAT